>NZ_JASBQE010000090.1 GCF_029960785.1 Polyangium sp. 15x6 | reverse complement strand
CGCGGGGGGCGGCGTGGCGGGCTTGGCCTCGGGCGCGGGCGGCGGCGGGGCCGGGGGCGGCGCGGGCGGCGGCGCGGACGCGCACGCGGCGAGGAAGACGGTCGCGGTGGCGAGGGCGAACGAACGGGAACGAGGGCGCATGGCGCGGTGCAACATTCCATTTCCAGCCGCGCGTCAAGCGTCGTGTGTGGTGCGGCACTGCGGAACCTCCGGCGGCGGGAAGGTGTCCTCCCAAGCCATGAGGTTCCACGTTCACGCTTTACGCGGGTGGCTCGTCGGTCGGCGGCTCGGCAGGGAGCGATGGGTCTCCGGGCAGATGACGACGCTCTCGTGGCTCGGCAGGGGCACGCTGCTCCTCCTCGCGTTCGTGATGGTCCTCGGCGACGACGAGGATCAAAAGGCGCGCGCGAAGGGGCTCATGCCCGTGCAGATCGAGCCCCTGCCGGCGTTCGTCGGGGCGCACTCATGTATCTCGCCGAGCGACGTGGACGAGCCTCCGCCCGAACCGGAAGAGCCGCCCTGCCCACGAAAGGGCAAACGCCCGGACGCGCGCTGAGCGCCGCTACTGCGCCCGCTCGGGCAAACCGAGCGCAATCCGGCGGAGCAGATCGAGCACGGCATACGCTGCGGCGATCTGCACCTCCTCGCGTTCGCCCTGAAAAACCTTGCTCCGCACGACCGTGCCGCCCGGATGCGCGACGGCCCAGTACACGAGCCCCACGGGCTTCTCCGGCGTGCCGCCCGTTGGGCCCGCGATACCCGTCACCGACAGACCCACGTCCGTCTCGCATGTGCGGCGCACGCCCTCGGCCATCTCCGCCGCCACCTCGGCCGACACCGCGCCGTGCCAGCGCAGCGTGTCCTCCGAGACCCCGAGCAGCCGCGTCTTCGCGCTGTTCGCGTACACCACCGCGCCGCCCACGAGGTAATCGCTCGCCGGGTATCGCGTCAGCATGTGCGCGATGAGCCCGCCCGTGCACGACTCCGCGAGCGCCAACCGATAGCCGCGGCTGCGCACCGCGCGGCCCACCATCTCGGCGAACGCCTCGTCGCCCTCGCCGTACACCACGTCGCCGAGCCGCGCCTTCACCTCGGTCGACGCCCGGATCGCGAGATCCCGCGCCACCTCTCGATTCGCGCCTCGCGCGTGCACCTTCACGTCGACCTCGGGGAAATGCACCCGATAGCCGAGCGTCACGCCCGCGTGCGTCCCCTCGATCCCCGCGAGCGCTTGCCCGACGAGGCTCTCGCCGAGCCCGTACGTCCGGAGCCGCACCTGGGACGTGTTGTTCGGCGCCGACGGCCGGATCCGCGGCAACACCTGATCCGTGAACATGCGCTTCATCTCGCGCGGCACACCCGGCAGGAAGAAGAGCGGCGTGTCCCCGAGCAGGATCGAAAAACCCGGCGCCGAGCCCACGCTGTTCGACAGCACGTCCGCGCCCGCGGGCAGGTCCGCTTGTTTCTCGTGGCCCGCGTTCATCGTCTTGCCGCGCGACTCCACGCGCCGCCGGATCGCGAGCAGCGCGCTCTCGTCGCGCGCGAGCGACACGCTTGCGGCCTTCGCCGCCGCTGCTGCCGTGAGGTCGTCCGTGGTCGGCCCGAGCCCGCCCGTCACGACGACCAGCCGATGCGACTGCGCGAGCGTGCGCAGCGCCGTGACGATCTGGTCCACGTCGTCGGGGATCGCGTCGATCACATCCACGGTGAAGCCCGCGGCCGTCAGCTCCGCGGAGAGCCACGCCGCGTTCGTGTTGACGATTTCGCCTCGGGTGAGCTCGGTACCGATCGAGAGAATCGCGGCGGTCATTTGGGGGCATGCACTCTATCCCATCACGCGCCCTTGACGAGGGGCTCGATGGCGAAAAAGCCACGATTCAGCGCGGAAGGGCAGAGCCCTCGGCCGCCGCCGCGAACGGATACACACACCGGAAGCCCACCTCGGTCGAGCGCGTGCTTGCCGCGATCTCCAGCCGATTCCAGCTCCGAAGCGCGCTCGCCGCGCCGTTTCCGAACGACCCGCCCCGCACCTCGGCGAGCGCCGCGCCCTCGACCTCGCCCGTTCTCGGCGCCGCCCACTCGGCCACGTTGCCGGCGAGATCGTGCGCGCCCTCGGGCGAAGCGCCGTCCGGATGCGAGCCGGCGATCTCCGGCCCCGTCGCGCCCTCGCCGCAAGGACCACGCACGAGCCCCCACGCCGCCCGCCGACAAACCGCGCCCGTGTCTCCCCAAGCGTAACGTCGACCCTTCGGACCCGCGGCCGCGAAGGCGAGCTCTTCCGGCGTGGGGAGCGCGCCGCCCGCCCACGCGCAGAACGCGCGCGCCTCGGACAAACCCACGCCGGAGAGCGCGCGACCGGGCTCGTCCGTGAGCGGCACCGGCGCACAGGCGGACGCGGCCACGCAGGCGGAATACCGAGCCTCCGTGACCTCGTAGGCGTCGAGCGCGAAGGCCTCCATCGGCACGACGCGCGGCGTGACCTGACCTTGCGCTTCCCAGTCACTCGGACCGATCCGCAAGAGGCCCGCCGTGATGCCCACGGCGCGCGGCGTGGCCACGCACCCGGCCTCCGTCACGACGAGCCCCGCCGCGCATCGCGTGGGTTTGCCCGCGCAACGATCACCCGCGAGGGTTTGCCCTTCCCCGCAACAGCGCGCCCCGAGCGCGATCATGCCGGCCGCGCACCGTGCCGGCGGGGCCGCGCGCTCCCGCGCCACGAGCACCACGGCGACGGCGAGCCCGATCGAAAGGGCGACGAGGCCGATCGTCCGGACGACCGGCCTCGCCCTGCTCGCTTCAGGCCGAGCCACCCTCGCCGCGGGCCTCCCCTCGGGGTCGTCGCGTCTCGCCGCGGTCACGCCTGCGCTGCTCGGCGCGCGCGGCCTTCACCTCGTCGAGGCGCGCTTCGATCCGCGCGAGCGCGTCGAGCAGCGCGGCCTTGAGCCGACCGTACGTCTTCGGACCGATGTCGCCCTTCTTGTGCGCCTTCTCCAGCGCGACGAACTCGCCGAGCAGCGCCTCGCGGGCTTCGATGAGATCGTCCTTCGCCTCTTCGGGCACCGAGCCCTCCGTGCGCTGGCGGATCGTGTAGGCCGCCGCGAGCGCGGCTGCCGAGAGCGCGAAGAACAGCGCGAACCAGCGCGTGTTTCCGGGCACGGGCAGGCCCGTGATGGTGATGTCGAGCCCGCCGATGCCGCGCTCGCCTTGCATCGCCTGGCGCATCGTCACCATCACCTTGCGGCCGTCGCGCCCGGTCTGGCGTTGCGCCTCGGGGAAACCGGCGACCTGGAGGCCCATGGTCTTGTTCGCCTCGGAGAAGATCCGCACCTCGCCCACGCGCGGCGGGAGCGCGACGTGGAAGGTTTGTCGGTCCTTGCCTTCGAGCTTCACCTGGTAGCTGAACGAGGCCTCGTGCCGGCCGGGCGCGATCGTGCCCGAGAGCCACGGTCCTTTGTTCGGCTCGTCGACGAACCGCACGTCGGTCATGCCGTCGGGGATGCGGAACGCTTGATACCCCTCGGGCAAACCGACCTGCGCGTCGCCCTTGCCCGGCACCCACGCGACCTTGCCGATGTTGAACACGTTGAAGAGCTGCTCGACCTGCAGCACGCCTTCACGCAGCGACACGAACACGAACGACTGCGCGCCGACGAGCGCGTTGTTCACGTCGTTGGTCGCTTCGTAGGAATGCAACACGACGCGCTTGCCGGCCTTGTCCGAGAGCGCGAACGGCTCCGTCGCGTACGTACCGAGGCCACGCTGCGTGGTCACGCGGTAACTCGTGCCCGCGCCGACGGCCAAGCCCTCGAGCCGCGCCGTGCCTTGCGCGTCGGTCGTGACCTCGCGGCGCTCGCGCTTGTCGCCCTGCGCCACGCTGCTCTTGAGGATGCCAATGATCGCGGTCGCGTTCGGGATCGGGCGATCGTCGGCGTCGCGGATCGTGAAGACCATCGTGCCCGGCGGCAGCGTTTGATCCTCGACCGCGGTGTCGGGCGGCGCCTCGAAAAACCCGCTGTTGTTGCGGCGCATGTCGCCGCCATGCGGGTTCGCCCCGTGCGGCGATTCGCCGGGCCCGTGCGGATCCATCCCCGCGCCGTCCTCGACGCTCGGATGCCCCGGCGGAAGCTCGCCGACGTCGGGATGTCCCTCGGGCAGGGGACCGGCCGTCTTGCCGGCATCCCCCGCGCCCGCGTCGCCGGGCCCTGCGTCGGGTTTGTCTGCGCTGGGCTTTTCCTTCTCGGCCTTCGCGTCCGGCTTCTTCGGGGCCGCCTCGGCCTTCTTCGGCTCCGCGGGTTTGTCCTCGCCCGCGGCGGTCGCCACGTGCGGCAGCGAGATCGCGGCGGCGATGGTCAGGGCCGCGCCGAGGATCCCGAGACGGGTTCGTCGGATCGTGCTCACGACGCCTCCGCCTCCTCGTCGGCCTTCTTCGCCTCGCGGGGCTCTTCCGCGGGCTCGGGCGCGGCCATGCGCGCGCCGCATTTCTTGCAGAACAAAGCGTCCTCGTCGTTCTCCGTGCCGCACGCGTCACACGCGCGCTGCGCGGCGGCCTCGTCGCTCGCCTGTGCGGGCTTCTTCGCCTTCTTCTTTTTCTTGGGCTTGCGCGGGGCCTCGTCGGCCTCTTCCTTCGCCGCCACAGGCTCCGGCGCGTCCTTCGGCGCCGGGGCCTCCACAGCCTCCGCAGCCTCGTCCGTCGCGCCGTCCTCGTCCGCCTCGTTCGTCTCTTCCTCGGCGTCGACCAGGCCGAGCTGCTTCAGGCGTCGCTGCACGAGCGCCTCGGCCCGCTCGCGGCCGGGCGCCGCGCTCTGGTCGAGGGCCTGGAGCAGGCGCTTCGCTTCGGCGCGGTACTTCGCGACGAGGGCGCGATAGTCCTCCTCGCTGATCTTGCCGACGCTGCGTTCGAACTCGAGATCCTTCAGCGCGCGGATGACGGCGCGCTTCTGCTCCTCCTCGGCGCGGGGCGGGGCGCCGATCGCGTAGGCGTCAGCGCCGGAGAGCGGCGTCTCGCCGAGCAGCGTGCGCAGACTCGCCCAGAAACTCGCGATCACCGTCACGAGGACGCCGGCCGCGAGGACCAGGATGGCCGTGGACACGTCGACGAAGAGGCCGCCGAGGAGCGCGAGAAAGGCCGTCACGATCGGAACGCCGTACTTCACGGAATCCGCGATCTTGCGCTCGAGCTCCTCGTCGCGCTTGTCCGCAGCGCGTTTGTCCACGGCGCGCTTGTCCGTGCTCTTCTCGGAGCTCATTCGTCGTCGAGGTCCTTCAGCTCCTGATCGAGCCTGTCGTCGTAGGCGTCACGCGCCTCGTTCTTGGCCTGGGTCTTCTTCCCCGCGGGCGCGGCCGCCGCGGCGGCGAGGCCGCGGCGCTGCCAGCGACGCAACATGACGAACACGAGCCCGGCGCCGGCCACGATCGCCGTGATGGGCACGACCCAGAGCGCGCGGCTCGCGCCCTGGTTGCGCGGCACGGCGAGCGACTTCGGCCCGTACTGCGACACGTAGACGTCCTGCGCTTGCTCGACCGTCTTGCCCTCGGCGAGCAGCTCGCGGAGCGCCGAGCGGCGCTGATGCGCGATGTCGCACGGGCAGGTGCCGAGTGTCTCGCGCGGGCAGCCGCAGGTGCAGATGAGGCTCCAGAAGAGCTGGCGCTCGGTCTCGTTCTGGATCGACACGGTCCCCGTGCCGCCCGTGTGCTGGCCGTGCGCGAGGTGCGGATCGAACGTCAGCCACGCGGCCGCGAGGCCGGCCGCGGTGAGCAGCGCGAGGTGGAGCGGTGTTCGTCGGGTGGTCATTCGGAGTTACTTGGCGGGAGCGAGAGCAGCGCCGGGAGCTGGCGCAGGGGAGGGCGCTTCGATCGCCGGCGCGGGCGGGGCGCGCGGCGCGGCCGGTCCGCCGTACGCGAGGGAGGGGCCGCCCGCGAGGAGCAGGGCGAAGATGACCGAGGTCGCGACCGAGGCCGCGGCGCGGATGTAGCCGAACGCGCCCGCCTCCTCCAGCGCGACCTCGGGCCACATCGACACGATCGCCCCGAGGATCAGGATGCCCACGCCGATCCAGATGAAGTTCACGAGCGGGTTCACGTGGAACTGGAACGAGGCGACCTTCGTCGTCGGGTTGACCATTCCTACGATCACGTAGAGATCGTCGCGGATGGTCATGTGCTTGGCGACCTCGGTCGAGGGCTGATCGGCGCCCGTCTTGTAGATGAACTTCGCCGGCGTGACGCGGCCGATGGCCTTGCCCTGACGGACCACGTCGAGGTCCGTGAAGATCATGCGCTTCTCGTTGTCGACCTCCATGCGCGGGCCGACGTACGTCATGGAGTAGTAGTCGACCTGGGCCGTCTCGCCCGGCGACATGCTGAGCTCCTTGTCGACGCCCCACGCGCGGCCGGTGAAGCCGAGGAACATGAGCGCGATGCCCACGTGCACGACGTAGCCGCCGTAGCGGCGGCGCGACTTCGCCACGAGGTTGAAGAGCGAGGTGAACAGGCCCTCGTCGCTCTTGCTGCGCTGCCGCGCCGCGACCCCGCGGTAGAACTCCTGCACGACCACGGTGATGTTGAACGCGACGAGCATCACCGTGACGAACGGCAGCTTGCCCGAGATCCAGGCGAGCGCGCGGCCGAGCGTGCCCTCGTAGATCGGCGCGGCGTCGTAGAACGCCGGGTAGTTCACGCGCTTGCCGACGAGCAGGTGGAGCGCGCCGACGACGAGCATCACCGCGACGGGCCAGCGGAAGCTCTTCAGGAAGAGCTCCGGGCTCGTCTTGCGCCAGCCGAGGAGCGGTGCCGCGCCCATGAGGAAGAAGATCACGAGCGCGAGCGGCGGGATCCAGGTGTTGTAGAACGTCGGCCCGAGCGTCGACTCCTGCTGCAGCAGCCACTCGCTGATGCGCGGCCACGTCGTCGCGACCGCGATGAAGACCGTGAGGCTCAAGAGGCCCCAGTTGTTCAGAACGAACGCGGTCTCGCGCGAGAGCACCGACTCGAAGACGCCGTCGCTGCGCAGCCGCGGCAGGCGGTAGGCGATGAGCGAGATGCTCACCGCGGCGATCACGCCCATGTACCAGACGAAGAAGATGCCGATGCCGGACTGGGCGAAGGAGTGGACCGACGAGATGAGGCCGGAGCGCGTGAGGAACGTGCCGAAGATCGTGAGGAAGAACGTCGCGCAGATGAGGAAGACGTTCCAGACCTTCAGCATGCCGCGCCGCTCCTGGATCATCGTCGAGTGCACGTAGGCGCTCGCCGTGAGCCACGGCAGGAACGCCGCGTTCTCCACGGGATCCCAGGCCCAGTAGCCGCCCCAGCCGAGCTCCTCGTAGGCCCAGAGCATGCCGAGCGCGTTGCCGATCGACAGGAAGAGCCAGGCGAAGAGCATCCACTTGCGCGTGGCCACGATCCACTCGTTGTCGAGCCTTCCCGTGGCGAGCGCCGCGATCGCGAAGGCGAACGGGATCGCCGAGCTCGTGAACCCGATGTACAGGCTCGGCGGGTGGATGATCATGTAGAAGTTGCGGAGCTGGTAGTTCAGCCCGCTGCCATCCATCGGCGCGCCGCCCGCGCTCGTCTGGAAGGGGTTCGCCGCGAAGATCATGAGGATCGCGAAGAAGCCGATGATGGTCATCAGCGTCGCGATCACGAAGGGCTGGAGCTCGAGGTATCTGCGCTTGAGCCACGCCACACAGCCCGCGGAGAAGCCGGACGTGAGGAAGAGCCACCAGAGGAGCGAGCCATCCTGGCCGCCCCAGAGCGCCGCGACGAGGTACGGCGTGGTCATCGAGCGGTCGCTGTACCGAGCGACGTAGCTGATGCGGAAATCGTGGCTCACGAAGGCGAACGCGAGGACCAGGACCGAGAGCCCGACGAGCGCCACGGTGCCGTACGCGCCGAGTCGAGCCGCCTGGAGCAGGCGTGGCCTGCCCGTGCTCGAGGCGAGCGCGACGGCGAACGTGTACGCCGCGGCGATCAGGATCGCGTAAAGAACGCCGGTTCCGAACTCGGGGAGCGATTGCCAGATCGACATGGCCGGGGGCAGAGCTTAGGCCGGCCACGGAGCCGGGGCCACGTCTACGCGCCCTATTTCCCGAGGACGCCTCGTCGCCGCTCGCCGGGCGCGGTCACGACGACGCGAGGCGGCAAATACGCGTCCCCTCGTCCGATGGGAGCGAACGCGATTATACTCTTCCACATGAGCGCCACGCCCGACTTCCGATCCGACGACCTCATCTACGACTGGAACGAGATCGGGCGCAAAGGACGCTTGATCCCCCGGGACGTCACGTTCTTCGACGAGACGCTTCGCGACGGTCTGCAGAACCCCTCGGTCGCGGATCCGAACATCGAGCACAAGCTCCGGCTGATTCACCTGATGTCCAAGATCGGCATCCACGTCGCGGACATCGGCCTGCCCGGCAGCTCCAAGCGCGCCTTCGACGACGTCCTGCGCATGTGCCGCGAGATCACGGACAACCGCCTGCCGCTCGGCGTGGCGTGCGCGGGTCGCACCGTGGTCTCCGACATCACCCCGATGATCGAGATCTCCCAGCGCGCGGGCATCCCCGTGGAAGTCTACTGCTTCATCGGGTCGAGCCCGATCCGCCAGCTCGCGGAGGACTGGGACCTCGACACGATCGTCAAGCGCAGCGCCGAGGCGATCGACGTCGCGGTGAAGGCGGGCCTGCCCGTCGCGTACGTGACGGAAGACACGACGCGCTCGCGGCCGGACATGCTGGCGACCTTGTTCAAGATGGCGATCGATCACGGCGCGTCGCGGCTCTGTCTCTGCGACACCGTGGGTCACGCGACGCCGGACGGCGTGCGCAACCTGATCTCGTTCACGAAGGCGATCATCGCGGGCCATGGCGCGGACGGAAAGGTCCGCATCGACTGGCACGGTCACAACGATCGCGGGCTCGCGCTGGAGAACGCGCTCTGGGCGCTGGAGTTCGGGGCGGATCGGGTGCACGGGACGGCGCTCGGCATCGGCGAGCGCGTGGGGAACGCTGCGATGGAGCTGATCCTCCTGAACCTGAAGCTCCTCGGCCTCCTGGAGCACCAGGACCTCACGCACATGCTGGACTACTGCAACACGGCGGCGGAGGCGGTGGGCTGGCAGATCCCGATCAACTACCCGCTCGTCGGCCGCGACGCGTTCCGCACGGCGACGGGCGTGCACGCCGCGGCGATCATCAAGGCGCAAGGCAAGGGCGACGCGTGGCTCGCGGATCGGATCTACTCGGGCGTGCCGGCCGGCATGTTCGGGCGCAAGCAGGAGATCTGCGTGGGGTACATGTCGGGCGCCTCGAACGTGAATTTCTGGCTGCGGCATCGAAGGATCGAGCCTTCGAAGGAGCTCGTGGAGGCGATCCTGAAGAAGGCCAAGGGGTCGAGCCACATCCTCTCGGACGAGGAGATCCTGGCGGTCGTCGAGGAAGTGAACGGGCGGTAGGGGGTCGGACGGCTCTCCGGAGCGGTTCGAACCACCCTCGGAAGGTCGATCGACCTGCTCGAACCGGTTGCAGACGTGGTGGAGGAGGTCGATCGACCTGCTCGAACCGGTTGCAGACGTGGTGGAGGGGGTCGATCGACCTGCTCGAACCGGTTGCAGACGGGGTGGAGGGGGTCGATCGACCTGCTCGAACCGGTTGCAGACGGGGTGGAGGGGGTCGATCGACCTGCTCGAACCGGTTGCGGACGGGGTGGAGGGGGTCGATCGACCTGCTCGAACCGGTTGCGAGGCGAACACGACCCCTGCGACCGCTCACTTGGGATCCGGGATGTCCTCGGCCGCGAGGCGGAAGATCAGATACGCGCGGAACGTGTTCGAGCCGGTCGATTGAAATGGATTGGCGATGCCGCCCGGCTGATACCACATCCAGCGCGCCTCCGGGTCGATGCTCGCCGCCTCGGGGGGCGCGACGGTCGTGGGGCAGGTGGGAGGAAAGGTGCCGCCCGGCGCCGGATCATTGGCTTCCCCCACCGCGAGCGAGCCGACCGCGCCGGGCGTCACGGCCCCCGCGACGTTCACCCAGCCCGCGCTCGTCGTGGACTCGTCCCCATTGCCGCTGTTGCAAAGGGCGATCTGCTCGTTGATTTCGTTCTGGGTCGGGCCGGTCTGGCTCGCCTGCATGTTGATGCCGGTCGCGCAGACCTCGAACTTGGCGTCGCCGGTATACAAAGGCGCGCCGTCGCCGCGGCGGAACTGCCCGAGCACGCCTTGCGTCACCGAGAGGTCGTCCCAGGTCACGATGTACAGGTACGCGGACGGAGGCGCGTCGGCCGCGGGCACGACGTAGGCCTCGGGTCCTTCGCCGCAATTGAAGATCTGGCCCGCCGTCTGCGCGCGCGTGCCCTGCGTGAAATGCGTGATTCCGTCGACGTTCCCGTACCCGAAGCTGTACGCATTGTCGGCCGTGATGACCACGTCGACGTCGACCAAGGGGACGCCGCCGCCGCTCCCGGTCGTGAAATCGATGCCGCCTTGTCCCCCCGCGCCGCCTTGATCCTGGCCGCCGACGCCGCCCATTCCACCCATGCCGCCGGCCGAGCCACCCCCCGTCGAGCTGCCCGAACTGCTGGTCGATCCGCCCTGACCGCTCTCCGCGCTGCAAGCGAGCGCGGTGAGGCCGAGCGCGGCTTGGAGGATCAAGAGTCGAACCAAAGTGTTCGGGTTGGGTAAGGTGCTCATGGGTCGATTCTACCGATCGTCGGGTGGGTGTCGTACATGCTCCTGGCTGGTCGCCTCGCTGGGACCGCGCTAGCAACAGGGGACGTGAGCGCCCGCGTCCCGCACCCCTCCTGGCCCTCACGCCTCGTCGCGATCCTCGCCGCCCTCGTGTGCTTCGTCTACGTGGGGGGGCTCTTCGACACGCGGCTCTCGCCCTTCGACCTCGTGATGCAGGCGCCCGCGCTGCCGGCGATGCTCTCCACGCGCGACGCCGACGTGCGCGTGGCCATCGTCGACGAGCACGACAAGCCGCTGCCCGGCGCGTTCGTGCGGCTGTTCTCGATCCAGGGCGGGACCACGTACTTCGCAGGCGAGGCGCGCGCAGGGCAGGACGGCGTCGCGTCGCTGGAGAGCATGCCGCGCGGGGAAGCGTGGTTTCTCGCGTACGCGGAGGGGCGCGCGCGAGGGTCGGTGCGGGTCGTGCTCGGGCCCGGCGAGCGCGTCGTGAGGCTCGTGCTCCAGCCGGCCGCGGCGATCGACGTCGTCGTCGTCGACGAGGCCGAGAAGCCGTACCCCAGCGCGAAGATCACCGTCACGGGCGGGGATCCGCTGCCGTTCGTGAGCATGACCGGCGCGGATGGGCGCGCGCGGATCGATCGGCTCGGGCAGGGTCCATTTTCCGTGCGCGTGGCGGCGCGCGGGTACGACGACGTCGTGCGGACGGGCGTCTTGCCGGGTCCGGTTCCCGTGCGGATCAAGCTCGAACGGCTCGGCGCGCTCGAGGTGTCGGTCGTGGAGGCCGATGGCAAACCGGCGCCCTACGCGCGCGTGCTCTGCGCGGGCGCGGGGCTCTGGCCGGCGCGCAGCACGGTCGCCGATGCGAACGGCGTCGCGCGGATCGTGGGCCTGCGGCGCGGCGGGTACGATCTCAAGGCCGAGCTCGGCGAACGGGTGAGCGCGACGGAGCTCGGAGTCGAGCTCGAGCGCGCCGTGACGAAGCCCGTGAAGCTCGTGCTCGGCGCAGGTCGACGCATCACGGTGAAGGTGACCGACGGCGAGTCCGAGGACGCGCCGCCCGTGAAGGAAGCGAGCGTCGTGCTCGCCGAGGAGGGCCTGAGCCCGTTCCCGATCCACGGTCGTACGGACGCGAAAGGTGTGGTCGTGCTCGGCCCGATCGCGCTCGGCTACGCGACCGTCAGCGCGCGCGCCCCGGGCTTCGTGCCGCGCAGCGCCGTGCCCGTCGAGGACGACACGACCGAGGTGCGTGTCTCGCTCTTGCGCGGCGGCGCGCTCGTCGGCGAGGTCGTCGACGATCGAGGTTTTCCCGTCGGCGGCGCGACGATCGAGGTCGTCGGCGTGGACATCGAGGGGATGCCGATCGACGAGACGAGCGCGATGGCCGAGTTCCGCGACGATCACTTCGATCTCGCGCTGCCCGGCCCGCTGCCGCTCTTGCCCATCGGTGAGCTCGGCGTGATGCCGGGCCCGATCCCCGACTTGCCGCGCGCGGGCTCCTTTGCTTCCACCTCGCTCGGCGTCGGCGGTGATCCGTGGGTCACGCGCGCCGACGGTGAGTTCCGCGCCGAGCCGATCCCGCCCGGCCGCGTGCATGCGATCGTGCGGCATCCCGACTACGTCGAGGCCGAGAGCGAGACGGTCACGATCACCTCGGGCGGCGAGGCGCGCGTGAAGGTCGTGCTGCGTCAGGGTGGCTCGCTCGAAGGCCGCGTCGTCGATGCGGATCACCGACCCGTCGGCGGCGCGCGTGTCGAGATCGCGGCGGCGGTCGGTACGTTCGAGCGCGTCACCTACACCGACGACAGCGGCAGTTTTGCGGTTGCCGCCGTCCCGGACGAGGTGTTGATCAGCGTCGCGCGCCCCGAGACGCCGGGCGACGTCGCGGCGCGGCTCATCGTCGAGATCCCGGATCGCGAGCGCAAGGAGGTCGAGATCGTCCTGCCGCGCCAGCGCGACGCGGTCGTCGTGCACGTGACCGACGATCGCGGCTACGCGCTCGATCGTGTCGAGGTGCGCGCCGTGTCGCTCGACCCCGCCGTCCCGCTGCGCCGGACGTTCTTCACGGACGACGACGGCAACGTGGAAATCCCCGACGCCGCGGGTTTGCCGCTGCGGTTCGTGCTCATGCGGCCGAGCAAGGCGCCGATCGTCGAGGAGGTGGAGATCGCGCCGGCGAAACTGACGTACGAGCTCGCCGAGGGCATCACGGCACGCGGCGAGGTCACGGGCAGGGATGGGCGCGAGCGCATCGAAGGCGCCGAGGTCGTGGTCTACACGGACGCGGGCGTGCGGCGCGCGCGCAGCGATGCCGAGGGCGCGTTCGAGGTGAAGGATCTCGCGCCGGGCCGCGTGCGGATCGTCGCGTCGCATCCGGACTGGGCGCAGAACGAGAAGATCGCCACGGTCGCCGCGGCGCCGAGCCGCGAGGTGGATGTCGGCGCGGTGGATCTCGCCGAGGCCGGCGAGGTCGAGGGCACGGTGATCGATCCGAACGACGAACCCGTCGCGGGCGCGCGCGTGGCGGCGGGGCTCGTGCCCACGTACTTGCCGCTCGGGCCGCTACCGCGGGGCGTTGCGACGACGGATCGCGAGGGGCACTTCAAGCTCGTCGGCGTGCCCGAGGGCGATGCGACGATCGAGGCGTATTCGTCGGACCTCGGGCGCGCGTCGACGACGGTGAAGGTGCGCGCGGGGAGGAGCACGTCACGCGTGGACATCACGCTGCCGGGCGAGGGGAGCGCGAAGGGCGAGGCGAAGGGCGCGGGCAGCATCGCGCTGACGCTCGGCGAGCGGACGGAGCGGGGCGCGAAGGTGATCGTGGTGGTGATGGTGCCGCCGAACGGGGAGGCGGAGGTCGCGGGTGTGGAGCCGGGGGATCGGCTACTCAAGGTGAACGATCACGAGGTGCGGACGATCGAGGATGCGCGGAGGCGCATTTCGGGGCCGCTCGCGGAGGATGTGGTGCTGACGCTGGCGCCGGATGGGGCAGGGGAGAAGGCGCGGAGGCTCCGGGTGCGGCGGGAGCGGGTGCGGCGGTAGCTACGCGTAAAACGCGATGAACGCCGTCTGGCAGGCGGAGATGGTCCAGGCCGCGAAGAAGAGCCCTCGCGTCACGTTCACGTGCGCCGGCACGTGGAGCGGATGTGCATGCCGCAGGCCTTCCACGAAGCCCATGGGACCCAGGAGAACGCCGAGCAGCGCGGCCATGACGATGAAGATGTCGTAGTCCGCCGAGGGCTTGTACCTCTCGGGGTCACGAACGATCGACAGGACCAGGTACTTGCCCATGAGCCCGGCCCCGAGGACCGGACCCACGGCCGTGATCCACAACGCTCCGGCGGTATCGCGGATCGAGCGACGCTCGAGCGTCGTGTAAGCGCTTCCAGCGAGCGCTGCCCCGAGCGTCAATGCCCACACGACGAGGATCCACATTTCGCTGGGATCCCGAACGGCCGAGAGGCCCGCTTCAGTTCTGCACGGACTTCACGAGCACGATCTCCCGACCGTCCCCGATCTTCCACCGGAGCTGACCCTCGCCGACGAACTGCAACTCCGCCTCGTCGCGGCCGCCTTCGTCGCGCAGGAAGCTCAGGAGCACGCGGTCGCCGTTCGCCTCGGTCACCCGGAACGAGCCGGTGCGCGGCGATTCGGCTGGGATCGTGACCGTCACCTTGCTCCCGGTGAACTCGAACGCCGTGCCTTTCACCCAGCCCATGGCCTTGGCGAGGTGCGGCTCCGGCACGTTTTCGATCGATTCTCCGAGCCATCGCCCCTGGAGCCGGTCCTTCGGCGTCTTGCCGCAACCCGACGCGAACAGGGCGACGGCCGTCAGCGCGAGGGCCGTCTTCTTGGAAAAACGCATGGGCCTCCAACCGACGAACCGAGGCCGCGATCTCCACTCGCGTGCCACGTCCGCCGGCTGGGCAAAACGTTAAGGGAGCCTGGATCCTGGGGCCAACAAATGTAGGAGATCAGGCGACAATGTGCCGACGTGAAGGTGTGTCCCCTACGTAGCCCACCCTCACGGGCCGTCACCTTCGGCTGGACAAGGGGCCTCGACCTGCGCCAAGGCTAGCGTCCGGTGGGAGCACATTTCACGCATCGAAGGCTAGGCGAGGTAGAACGTAAGCGGCTGCTCCGCGAGGTCCTGGAGCGGTTACGCGATCGCTCCCGGGGGGCAGGCGTCGTCGTCTTCGACCTCGATGGCACGATCATGGACAACCGGCCGCGGGTCGTCGCCATCCTGCACGAGCTCGCCGAGGTCTGGCGGACGCGGCACCCGACCGAGGCCGCCGCCCTCGCCGCCGCCGGCATCCACGACGTGGTCTACGGTCTCGTCGACACGCTGCGACGCCTCGGCGTGAGCGAGCCGACGCTCCACGAAGAAGGCTTCCGGTTCTGGCGCGAGCGCTTCTTCTACGATCCGCACATCCGCCACGACACCGAGATCGCCGGCGCCCGGGACTACGTGCGCGCTTGTTACGACGGCGGCGCGACCATCGTGTACCTGACGGGCCGCGATCTGCCGAACATGGCGCTCGGATCCTTCGCGAGCCTCCGTGATCTCGGCTTTCCGATCGGCGTCGTCGGCACCGAGCTCGTCACGAAGCCCGCCTTCGAGACGCCCGACAGCGTCTTCAAGCGCGAGGTCGCGCCGGCGCTCTCGCGGCTCGGCGAGGTCGTCGCCGTCTTCGACAACGAGCCGGCGAACTGTAACCTGTTCGTGGAGATTCACCCCGCGTGCACGACGGTCTTCGTGGACACCCAGTACGCCCCCGATCCGCCGCCGCTCGATCCACGCGCCCACGTGATCCACTCCTTCGAGCTCGAACCATGAAACCCCCTGTCGCGCTCGCCCTGCTCCTCCCGGCCCTCGCCGCATGCGAGGCGCCGCCCGGCACGCCCTCTTCCACGACGTCGACGACCGACGCCGCCAGCCCCAACGCGAGCATCCTGCCCGCGCCCCTCGCCACCGAGGCGGAAGAGGCGCCGCACGACGCCGGCCTCCCCGAAGGCGGGCCGATCGGTCTCATGGCCGATCCCTCGGGCCGCCTGATCATCCCGGACGCGGGCGCGCCGCCGCCGGGGGTTCTTCGCGGCGACGAGGCGATCCCCGCGGAGGCGCCGGCCACGAAGGACCTCGCAGGCGCCACGCTCGAAGCCGTCTTCCGCCCGCGCAACGTCCCGCCCGCGCCCCGCGGCCCCGAGATCTCGCAGGACGGCATCAAGGCCGCCGCGGCGCTCACCGCGCCGAAGTGGAAGATCGACCTCACGGACACGGGCCGGATGCGCATCGAGTTCGCCTCGCGCGCGATGCCGCTGCCGCAGCGCTCGGAGATCCGCGCGCGTACCGATCGGTACGGTCACATCGTCCTCTGGCCCGACGCGACCGACTACCGCGTCGTCCCGCCCGGCGCGCTCCGCACCGTGCTCGGCGAGCGGCGCGTCGACGTCACGCCGCTCTCGCCCGGCGTCGTGCGTTCGGTCGGCGAAGGCAAACGGCTGCAGCTCCCGACGCGCAAAGTGGAGATCACCTCGAGCCTCGGCTCGGTGCGGCTCGAGCTCGGCAAGTCCGCGGAGATCGGCGAGGGCGGGGCGCTGCTCTGCCGCGCGCTCGTGGAGGTCGTCGGCGTCGATCCGCGCACGCCGGTTTGTCAGGGCGGCGAGGTCCCGCTCGCGGCCGCGTACACGTGGCAGGACGGCGGCGGCATCGACTTCGAGATCACCACGATCACGCGTCGCACCGACATCCCGACGAACGATACGCTCGTGCCTCCGCCCGGCTCGGCGTACCAGCCGAGCGGCCTTCCGGCGTCGCCTGGCGGCGTGTTCCTCACGCGCGAGGAGGTCACGGCGTTCCGATCATCGGCGCTTTCGCTCCCGCCGCCCACGGATCCGCTCGCGCCGGGCGAAGGGTTCGTCGCGGTGAACGCGTCCGACATGCTCGCCTACGTGCTCGTCGACGGCGTGCCCGTCGTCGCGGTCCCGCCGAACGACCAGCGCTACGTGATCGGCACGTTGCGCGGCAAATACGTGATCCAGTGGCGCACGTTCCTCGGCGACCGCATCGGCCCGGCGAGCACGCTCGACCTCCCGGCGCGCTTCACCTTCGGCGAGGTCCCCGACGCGGGCGCGCCGGATGCCGGCGGAAGCGCGAACTAAACCGTCTCAGGGCTCCGAAACACGGCAGCGATCTCCGCCGGCAAACGCTTCGGCGTGAGCTCGTTGCCCACGCATGCGAGCAGCGTCTCGCCTTCGCAGAGCACGTCCGCGCCGCGCAGGATGCGATAGGCGAAGCGCACGGTCACACGCGTCACCTCGGCGCACGTCGTCTCCACGACGAGCGTCTCGTCGAAGCGCGCGGCTTTCCGGTAGCGGAGCTTCGCCTCGACGACGGGGAGGTGGATGCCCATTTCGACCCACTTTTCGTAGGAGATGCCGCGCCGGTGGAGCCAGTCGACGCGGCCGGCTTCGAAGTAGGTCAGGTAGTTCGCGTGATGCACGATGCCCATGAGGTCCGTCTCGCAGAAGCGGACGGTCAGGGTCATGCGGCTCGTCAGGTGCTCGGGGAGCGGCTCTTTTCCGGTGGCCATCACGAAATTGCGCCGGCCGAGCCCTCGTTGGAGCTCTTTTTCTTCACTTTCCGCTCGAACATCCGGCGGGTCGAGATCGGCACGAGGCGCGGAATGGTCGGGTCCTGCTCGTGGGCATTCTCGAAGGCGCTGATGATGTGCGTGAGCAAGAGGAGATTCACCCCGTCCGCGCGATCGAGCGACCCCTGGGTGATCTTCTCCCCCGCGGGCCGCGCCGAGGCGGCCCGGGCCGTGATCGCGAGCGTATTGGCGGCATTCTCGAGCTTCGCGACGTACTCGAAATCGAGCCGCATGAGCTGAGCGCGCGTCTTCACCGGCCCGGACAGCTCGTCGAGATACTTCTTCGCGAGGGCGACGAGCGCGCCGAGCCCTCGCGCGAGCGCCGCCGGATCCTCCGCGGTCCCCACGGCCTGATTCACCTCTTCCTCGGCCGCGGCGTGATTGCCTGCGACCTTGAGCAGAATGGAGTGCGCCTGATCCCGCAGCGTCAGCGCCTTCTCGAAGGCCTCCCTGAGCGCCGCGTCGCGCGTCGCGCGTGAAGCCTCCCGCGAATCTCCCCGCTCCTCGTGCTCGACGAGCATGGCATCGAGCGCGATCGCCTGATGCACGGCGACCGAGAGCAATGCCGGCGAAAACCCCCGGAGCGCCTCCTTCTGCGTAACCGTGGCCGATTCCCAGAACGAATACGCGAGCGCATAAAGCCGCCGCACATCGGTGAGGACGCGCGACGAGGCGACGTGTTTCCCCTTGGCGACGAGCTGGGCCTCGGTCGTGCCGTCGAGCAATGCATCGAGCAGCGCGGGATCGGGCGCCCCGAGCGCGCTGGCGATGCTTGCGAGGGTGTGTTCGGACATGGGGGATTCTCCGGGGACGGGATGAGGGTGGTGGGGCAGGGTACGAGGGAGGGTGGTGGGGTGTAAAGGGTGGAAACCCTGCTCTGTAGGCTGCTGTGGGTGATGCTTGACAGCCGAGCCCATGCGTGCCGGCTACGCCGCGACCCACCGTCACCCGGCCAAGACCCATGGTCACCTCGCCGGGACCCATGGTCACCCGGCCGGAGCCCATGGTCACCCGCCCATCGACCCGCGCAACGCCTCCCGGAACGCCCGCACCGCTTGGCTCTGGTTCGGCGATTCGAGGAAGCTCTGGAGCAGCGGCAAGTCGAGCTCGGGCAAAAGGGCGCTCCTCGACGCCTTCTCGTATCGACCTGCGCGGAGCAGGTGCACCGAGATCCCCGCGCCTCGCTCCCAGACCCAGACCTCGCCCACGCCGAGGCTCCGGTAGATTTCGAGCTTGTTCAGGCCGCCGCTCGTCCACACGACCTCGATGGCGAGCTGTGGCACGTCGCCGCTCGGCACGCCGAGCGCGTAACATTCGTCCGGCTCGATGCCCTTTTCCACGAGCGCGTTCTTCAGCGTCCAGGAGCCGTAGCCGTTGAGGTCGAGCCCCCGCTCGTCCGCGTAGGCCTCGACCAGACGAGCCATCGTCTTCTTGACACCCTCATGGTTGATGGAAGGACTCATCAGCTCGATCGCTCCGTTCGAGTAGGCCATGCGGACGCCCGACTCGTCTCCGCGGACGGCGAGCAGGATCTCGTAGTCTTTCCAGCTCATCCCATTCAGGATCACCCGCTGATCCTCGGCCGGCGCGGGCGCGCTCCAGGCATGAGGCTCGGGCTTGTCCGGACGGGCCGACGGTTCGACGTGAAGCGCCATGCGAACAGCATAGCGCGCCACGGAATCCACCGGGAGCGCGCCCCCACGCCGTCCACCTAGTCGCCCCGCCCCTCCGGTGCTACCTCGCGCTCCCGATGGCCACCAACGTCACCACGATGATCGACTCCGACCGCATCGCGCAGCGTGTGCGCGAGCTCGGCGCCGAGATCACGCGCGACTACGCGGGGCGCAACCTCGTCCTCGTCTGCGTCCTCAAGGGCAGCTTCGTCTTCACCTCGGACCTCGCGCGCCACATCGATCTGCCGATGCGCGTCGAGTTCCTCGGCGTGCGCAGCTACGGCGAGGGCACCAAGTCCTCGGGCGTCGTGCAAATCACCCACGACCTCACACAGCCCGTCGAGGGCGACCACGTCCTCATCGTCGAGGACATCGTCGACACGGGCCTCACGATCGCGCACCTGCTCGACCTGCTCCGCACGCGCAAGCCCGCGAGCGTGAAGGTCTGCGCGCTCCTGCACAAGCCCGCGCGCACGCGCATCCAGGTGCCGGTCGACTACCTGGGCTTCACGATCGAAGACAAGTTCGTCGTGGGCTACGGGCTCGACTGGGCCGAGCGTTACCGCAACTTGCCGTTCATCGGCCTCGTGGAGTCGTCGTCGTGAGCAAGCGCCTCGCGGTCCTGGAGAGCATGATCCAGAAGGGATCGAAGGATCCCTTCGCGTGGTACGCGCTCGCGATGGAGTACGCGGGGGCCGATCGGATCGACGACGCGCTCCGCACGTTCACCGAGCTGCGCGACATGGATCCGAACTACGTGCCGCAGTACCTCATGTGCGGGCAGATGCTCGTGAAGGCGGGGCGCGTGGACGCGGGGCGCGAATGGCTCGAAGAGGGCGTCACGCGGGCGCGCGGCAAGGGCGATTCGCACGCGCTTTCGGAGCTTCAGTCGGCTTTGTCGGCGCTCGACGACTGATCCTTCGGCTCGGACGACTCGCTCACCCCCGACCCTTCTTCGTCGCGACGCTCTTGCTGCGCGCGTACCCATCGCACGCGCTCGGCGATCACCTTCTCGTAGCCGCGCTCCGTCGGTTCGTAGAAGTGCGTCCCTGCGATCTCGTCCGGCAGGTACGTCTCGCCCCACGCGACGCCGCCCTTCTCGTCGTGCGCGTAGCGATATCCCGTCCCGTACCCCTCGCGCTTCATGAGGCCCGTCACCGCGTTGCGTAGCTTCATCGGCACGGGCAGGCTGCCCCGCTCGCGCACGACTTCTTGCGCCGCCTTCCACGCCATGTTGCACGCGTTCGATTTGGGCGCGCACGCGAGGTAGATCGTCGCCTGCGAGAGGAAGTAGATCCCCTCGGGCATCCCCACCCGCTGAAACGCCGCGTCTGCCGCGACGGCCACGTCGAGCGCGCGAGGGTCCGCGTTGCCCACGTCCTCGCTCGCGAAGATCATCATGCGCCGCAAGAGAAACAGCGGATCGTCGCCCGCTTCCAGCATGCGCATGAGCCAGTAGATCGCCGCGTCGGGATCCGATCCGCGCATCGATTTGATGAACGCGCTGATGACGTTGTAGTGCTCGTCCCCCGCCTTGTCGTAGAGCAGCGTCTTCTGCCCGCTCGTCTGCACCACGTCCTCGCGCGTCACGCGCGCGCGAGGCTCCCCTTCCCCGCGGCGCTTCGCCTCGTCGGCGGCGATCTCCAGCGTCGTCAGCGCTCTGCGCGCATCGCCGCTCGCGAGCTTCGCGATCGCCTCGATCGCCTCCTCGTCCGCGTCCACCGACCCCGCGAGCCCCTCCTGCGATTCGAGCGCGCGCCGGAGTAGCTCCGTGATCCCCTTCTCGTCGAGCAGGTTCAGACGGAAGACGCGGCACCGCGACAGGAGCGGCGCGTTCACGGCGAACGAAGGGTTTTCCGTGGTCGCGCCGATCAGCGTGATCGTCCCGTCCTCCACGTGCGGCAAGAACGCGTCCTGCTGCGCGCGGTTGAACCGGTGGATCTCGTCGACGAACAGGATCGTCCGCTTCCCCTCGTACGCGCGCGCCTCTTTCGCCGCGGCCATCACTTGCCTGAGCTCCGGCACGCCGCCGAGCACCGCGTTGAACGGGACGAACCGCGCCCGCGTCGACTCCGCCACGATCCGCGCGAGCGTCGTCTTGCCCGATCCCGGCGGCCCCCACAGGATCATCGACGGCACCCGATCCGCCGCGATCGCGTGCGCGAGCAGCTTCCCCTCGCCGACGATGTGTCCTTGCCCGACGAGGTCCGAGAGCGCGCGTGGTCGCATCCGCTCGGCGAGCGGCACGAGCTCCGCGAGCTTCGGGTCACGCTTCAGCGCGGCCTCGAACAGCGTCGGGCCCGCGTCCTTGTCGCCACCGCGAGGACTTCGCCGAGCCGTCATTTCACCGGTCCAGGAGCGCGATCACCGCGCGCTGGATGCTCGACGGATCACGCCCCACGAAACGCACCGTCCCCGACCGATCGACCACGAACGTCGTCGGCACCTCCGACACCCCGAACGCGTACTGAAGCCCGTGACCGCCATCGTGCACGATCGGGAACGACACGCCGAACGCCTCGGCCCCGCGCGCGGCTTCATCGGCGCTGTCGTCCACGCTCACGCCCACGACCACGAGCCCCTCGGCGCGTCGATCCTGATAGAGCCTCTCGAGCGCGGGCATCGTCTGCTGACACGAGCCGCACCACGACGCCCAGAAATCGATCACGGTCACGTGTGTGCGGAGCGTGCCCGGCACGTCGACCGAGCGCTCGTCGATCGCGGTCTCGTGAAACGGCGGCGACGTCGAGCCGAGCAGCGGATGGCCCATCGACACGGGCATGGCCGGCGCGCAACCGAAGAGGCCGATCGCCCACGCGCAAGCGAGCACGCTCGGCGTGGCAGCGATGGATCGAAGAGGACCACGCATGGGGATGCCCAGACTCTAGGCCGCCTCCTTCGGGAAGGCTATCGGGCGCCGAAGATGGCCGTACCGACGCGGACGATCGTCGCGCCTTCCTCGATCGCCACGTGGAAGTCGTGGGACATGCCCATCGAGAGCTCGGGCAAGAGCGCGGGCGCTTCGAGTGTGTCGCGCAGCGCGCGCAGGCGCGCGAAGTACGGGCGGACGGCCTCGGGATCGTCGAGGTAGGGCGGGATCGCCATGAGCCCGACGACGCGCAGATGCTCGGCGCGCCTCGCCGCCTCGAGCAGAAGAGGAACGGCCTCGGGCGCGCATCCGGCCTTCGACGCTTCGCCGCCCACGTTCACCTCGAGCAGCACGTCGAGCTTGCGCCCGAGCGCGCCGGCGCGCTTGTCGAGCTCCGTCGCGAGCTCTTCGCGGTCCACCGTGTGGATGACGGCGGCCGCGCTCGCGGCTTGCTTCGCCTTGTTGCGCTGGAGCGCGCCGATGAAGTGCAGCCTGAGCTCCGGCAGGTCCGCGAGCGCTGCGGCCTTCTGGGCCATCTCTTGCACGTAGTTCTCGCCGAAGTCGCGCTGGCCCGCGTCGTACGCGGCGCGGATCGCCTCGAGCGGCTTGGTCTTCGACACCGCGACGAGCCGCACTGATCCCGGGCTCCGCCCGGCTCGGATCGCAGCTTCATCGATGCGCGCGCGCACGGCGGCGAGGCGCGCGGGGATCGTGCTCTCTTCCTCGTTCACGGGCCTCACGATACCGCGCCGCGCGCGCCTCGCGAGGGCTGCACCTGTGCCAACGGTGAGCGCGATCCGGGCGTCCGGAGACGTGCCAAGTTGTGCCGCTCGTGCGCCTCTTTCCTCATGGAAACGACGTTGGACGTCATGGCATGATGGTTGCGGCACAACGCCCTCAGCCATGCGAAAGCTCTTCGTCCTCTTCGTAATCACGAACCTTGCCATCACGGCGTGTTCCTTCAACCCGCAACCGGATCCGCCTGGAGCCACCGAGACAGGCAGCGCCGGCGCGGGCGCGTCCGACGGGGCGGGCAACGGTGGGGGCGGCGGCGCCTCGGGCGGCGTGGGTGGCTCGGGCGGCGGTTACGGGGGGGACGGCGGTCCCAGCGGGTCGGGTGGCGAAGGCGGCTCCGGTGGAGCGGGCAGCGCGAGTAGCTCCAGCGGCAGTGGCGGCGCAGGCGGCGCAGGCGGTGCCGGCGGAGAGGGCGGCGCCGGCGGAGAGGGCGGCGCAGGTGGTGCCGGTGGCGCAGGCGGCGCCGGTGGAGCTGGTGGCACCGGCGGCGGTGTCGGCGCAGGCGGCGCGCGCGGCAAGTAGACGAAGCGGACAGGCGCCCTCACCCCCGCGGGGGTGAGGGGCGTCGAGGCGCGGGTCGCTAGGTCCGGTTTGGCCGGGTGTACTCGTCGATCACGTTCGCGACGAGCTCGGCGAGCAGGTTGTCGCAGACGCGGAGGCGTCGGGACATCTCGCGCGCGATGTTCAGCACGAGCAGCGAGTAGGCGCGCAGGTCGCGCCGGTAGAGCGAGTCGAGGTCGTGCGCGGTGATCCGCAGCAGCCTCGAGGGCGCCACGGCGCGCACCGTCGCCGAGCGCGGCAGCACGTCGAGGATCGACATCTCGCCGAACCAGTCGCCCGGACCGAGCACGGCCACGCGCGCCTCGTGCTTGCGCTTCGACTGCTTCAAGACCTCCATCTCGCCGTCCAGCAAGACGAACATCTCGCGACCGCTGTCGCCCTCGCGGAACACCACCGAGCCGGGCGGGAGCTCGATCAGATCGAGCGAGCCCGACAGGTCTTGCAAGACCTCGTCGCCGAGCCCGCCGAACAGGCCGATCTCCCGCAGCCGCTCGGTACCCTGGAAGCCGAGTTTCAGAGACATGCGCCGTACGTCACGTTGCCGATGATTACTTCCACTGCGTCATTGCCGATCGTGATCGGCGTGCACGTCGTGCCCGAGGGACAGCTCGGTGCGTTCACGTTGCAGTACTTCAAGCACTCGTCCGTGCCCGTGTTGAAGCACCCGTACGTCGCCGCGCAATCGGTGTCGTCCGTGCACGCGGAGTTTTGTGTGCCGCTGCCGGCCTCGCGGCACGTCGTGTAGAGCCGCATCTGTCCCGCCGCCTCGCGCCCGAACGTGCAGGCCGTGCCCGCCGCGCAGCCGACGTTCGTCGTGGCGTTGCAGTTCTCCGAGCAGAGCGTGACGCCCGGGACCTGGCCGCCGCTGCCGTCGTTGAGCTTGATCACGCACAGGCCGCCCGGGGCGGTGCACTGCGCGTCGGTCGAGCAGAACTCGCCGCACGTGCTGATCGTCGGCGTCGTCGCGAGGCAGATGCCGCCGGCCGCGCAGTCGTTGTCGATGCCGCAGAGCGCGCCGATCGGCGCGCTCCCCGCGGGCACACACGCGCGCTCGCCCGTGCCGTCGATATCGCACATCTCACCGGCCGCACACCCGCACTGCGGCGACACGAGCTTGCAGGGCGTCTCGTTGCAAGCGCTGCTGCCGCCGGATCCGCTCGAGGACGACGACGACGAACCCGCGCCGCTCCCCGACGAGCTCACCGCGCCGCCGCCCATGCCTCCCGCGCCGCCCATGCCGCTCGCGGACGACGAGCTGTTCGACGCGGGCCCAGGCCCCTCCCACTCGCCGCCCTCGCCGCCGCCTCCGCCCACGCCCGTGCCCGAGCTGCCTTTCGCGCAGGCGCCGAGCACCGATCCCACGAGTGAAACGAGCCCTATCGCCACGGCCAAGCTTGTTCTCATCGTCACCTCGCGCGAACGGGAGCAGGAGGAAGAAGCGAGAGAAACGTTACGCCCAAGGGGCGAAGGCATCAACGAGCGGAGAGCTCCTTCGTGAACACGATCCGTTGACGCCCCGGGCCCGCGTAGTCCTCGACTTCGGCTCTCGACCAGCCGAGGGCGTCGTGGAAGCGCACCGAGCCCTCGTTGCCGAGCGTGGTGATCGCCTTCATCAGGCGACAGCCGGCCCCGTGACAATCGGCTTCGAACGCGGTGTAGAGCAGGCGCGCGACGCCGCGGCGTCGGTAGTCGGGATGGATGCCGACGATGTGCACGTAGCCGACCGGCCCTTCGGGCGCGATGAACCCGAACAGGAAGCCCACGAGCTGCTCTTCGTGCTCCACGACCCGCGCGAGCTTTCCGAGCTCGTAGAAGAAGATCGGATGCGCGAGCGCGCTCGTGGGGCCGCCCCACCAGCGGTCGATGACGCGTACGATCTCGTCGTAGTCGGACTTCTTGAGAGGTCTCGTCGTCAGCTCCACGGCGCCTCCTGCGTGAGCCCGGCTCGGGCTTCCCCAGGGTAGCCGCTCTTGGGCTGAGGACCGCAATGCAAAAACATGCTAGCCGTAGCCCCGTGAGTCGCGACGCGATCCGCATCGCCCCCTCGATACTTTCCGCAGATTTCGGTCGCCTCGCCGAGGAGGTCCGCGCCGTCGAGGCCGCGGGCGCCGACTGGATCCACGTCGATGTCATGGACGGGCGCTTCGTGCCGAACATCACGATCGGCCCGCTCGTCGTGCAAGCGGTCCGCGCCGCGACGAAGCTTCCGATCGACGTGCACCTCATGATCGTCGAGCCCGAGCGCTACGTCGCGGATTTCGCGAAGGCCGGCGCCGACCTCATCAGCGTGCACGTGGAGGCCTCGCCGCACCTGCATCGCACCCTCCAGCAAATCCGCGCCCTCGGGAAGAAGGCCGGCATCGTCTTGAACCCGCACACGTCGGAGGAGACGATCCGCTACGTGCTGCCCGACTGCGACTTCGTGCTCGTGATGAGCGTGAACCCCGGCTTCGGCGGCCAGCGCTTCATCCCGAGCGCGTTGCCCAAGCTCGACGCGCTCCGGCGCGCGATCGACGCGCAGGGCCTCGCCGTGGACCTCGAGATCGACGGAGGCGTCGCGGTCGGCACCGCGCGCGAGGTCGTTCGCGCCGGCGCGCGTGTGCTCGTGGCCGGCTCGGCCGTCTTCAACGCGGCATCGGGCGTCGCGGACTTCTCCTTCGACGAGCGCGTCGCTCGTTACGCCAAGGCCATCCGCGCGCTGCGCGAGGACGCGGCCGCGGGCGCGGAGGCTCAGCCGTGATGCGAGCCTGGCTCGGGGCCGTCGCCCTCGCGCTCGTCTCCGGCTGTGGCCCTTCGTCGCCGCCCTCGCGCGCTCCCGCGCCGGAGCGATCCAGCCATCCGACCCCGGCAGAGCCCAGGGAGATCAACCTGGACGACGAGTCCCCGCCCGACGCCGAGAGCACGGCGGCGGTGCAGAGGATGCTCCAGCGCGTCGCGCGCGCGCGCGGCCTGCCGATCAAGCGGACCGTGCCGGGCAAGGTCCTCGATCGCGACACGATGCTCCGCCGCATCCGCGAGACGGTCGAACAGGACACGCCGAAGGACGCGCTCGTCGCGCAGGGCGAGTTCCTCGCCGCGCTCGACGTCGTGCCTGCCGAGTACGACTTCGTCGCCGGCGCCTTCGCCCTGCTCGGCGGGCGCATCGCGGGTTTTTACGATCCGGACGACGGCGCCATGTACCTCGCCGACGACCTCGGCGAAGCGGAGGCCGAGGAGACGCTCGCGCACGAGCTCGCCCACGCCCTCGCCGATCAGACGTTCCCCCTCGCGCCGATGGTCGAATACGCGCCGGGCGCGGGCGATCGCCTCTCGGCCGTGCATGCGGTCATCGAGGGCGACGCCACGAGCGCGATGCTCGACGTCACGCTCGGCTCGGCTTTCCAGATGACCGAAGAGCAGGTGCGATTCGCGTTCGTCGCGTCGACCGCGATGTCCGACGTCGGCCAGAAGACCCCGCGCGCCATCACCTCCTCGCTGATCACGCCCTACACCGACGGCTTCGCGTTCATCCAGGCATTGCGCCGCCGCGGCGACTGGCCCGCGGTCGACGAGGTCTGGCGGGCGATGCCCGAGACGACGGAGCAATTGTTACACGTCGACAAACTCCTCGCGCGCGAGCCGGCCGAGGTCGTGGCGCCGCCCGTGCTCGGGGCGCTCGCACAGCAAGGCTATCGGGTGCTCGTCGACGACGTGGTGGGCGAGCAGGGGCTCCGGATTCTGCTGGAGGACGTCGGCAGCCGCGCGCAGGCGCGGGACGGCGCGGCGGGGTGGGGCGGGGATCGATTCATGGTGGCGGCGCGCGAGGAAGGCGCAAAGCGGCTCTTCGTCGTGGCGTTCCGGCTCCGCATGGATACGGCGGCGGACGCGGCCGAGGTCGCGGAGCTCTTCGAGCGCAAGTATGGGAAGGGTTGCCGGGAGCGGGATACGCTCGGCCCTGTCGCCTGGGGGGTGCGGGGTCGAGATATTGCGTTCGTCGCGGGACCTTACGAGAGGGATGGGGGACGACCGCGTGCGCGGGGTCAATGCGCCGAAGCGGTCACTTGGCTGGGGGAGGTTTGGCAGGCCGCACCACCGGATGGCGAGGCGGGCAGGGCCCGCGCGGGACGATGACGACGAAGACGCGGACGATCCTCGACGAGATTGGCCATACCCCCATCGTGCCGCTCAAGCGTATCGGCAAGGGCCTTCCCGTGCCGGTGTACGTCAAATGCGAGCACCTGAATCCCGGCGGCAGCATCAAGGATCGCATCGCGCGGGCCATCGTGGAGGACGCCGAAAAGCGCGGCCAGCTCAGGCCCGGCGCGACGCTCGTCGAGGCCACGGCCGGCAATACGGGCATGGGCCTCGCGCTCATGGCCGCGCTCCGCGGCTACGAGCTCGTCTGCGTGATGCCCGAGAAAATGAGCGTCGACAAACGCGCTGCGCTCTCCTCGCTCGGCGCGCGTCTCCACATCACGCCGAACGATCCGCCGGACAGCCCCGACAATTTCCGCAATGTGGCCGAGCGCCTCGCGAAGACGGAGGGCTGGTTCTTGACCGACCAGTTCCGGAACCCCGCGAACATCCGGGCGCACGAGGAGACCACGGGCCCGGAGATCCTGGTCTCGATGGGCCGCAAGATCGGCGCATTCGTGGCCGGCGCGGGCACGGGCGGCACGATCACGGGCGTCGGCCGGTATTTGAAGCGCCTCGCCCCGGGCGTACGAATCGTCCTCGCCGACCCGCGCGGCTCGGTCCTGGCGCATTGGGTGGAGACCGGCGAAATCGGCCCCGACGCGCCTTACCGCATCGAGGGCATCGGCGCGAGCCGGCCGCCGGAGTTGCTCGACCGCACGGTCATCGACGAGGCGATCACCGTCAGCGATGAAGACGCATTCCTCATGACGCGTCGATTGATCCGCGAGGAGGGCCTCTTCGTGGGCGCCTCCTCGGGCGCCGCCGTGGTCGCGGCGCTCCGCGTGGCGGCGAGCGGCGACCTCCAGGGCCCGGTGGTCGCGATCCTGGCCGATAGCTGGGACCGATATTTCACCCGGGAATGGCTGCGCTAGCGTAGCTTGAACACCCGTCGCGCGTTTTCCCCGAGGAACGCGGCGCGAGCCTCCTCATCGAGCCCGAGCGAATCGAGTTTGTCGAGGCAATTCACGGGTGAGAGCATGGGCCAGTTGCTCCCGAACAGCACCTTTTCGCGCCCGTGTCCGCGCATGAACGAGACGAGCTCCGGGGGATAACGGCTCACCTTGTAGGCCGAGGTGTCGATGTAGACGTTCGGGTATTTCGTGGCGAGCGCGACCATCTCGGTCGTCCAGGGATACCCGATGTGCCCGCCGACGATCCGGAGCTCGGGAAAGTCGCAGGCGACCTCGTCGAGATAAGGAATGGGCCGTCCGGGCTCGCTCGGCCGGAGCGGCCCTGCATGCCCGACCTGCAGGCAAAACGGCACGTCGAGCTCGATGCACTCGGCATAAAGCGGATAATACCGCCTGTCATTCGGCGGCAGCCCCCAGAGCCACGGCAGGATGCGGAGCGCGCGCATGCCGAGGGAGCGCACGGCGCGCCGGAGCTCGCGCACGGCGTCCATGGGCCTCGCGAGGTCGACGGAGGCAACGCCCACGAGGCGATCGGGATACCGACCGACGAACGCGGCCACGCTATCGTTATCGAGCATCGGCCCCGCGGGCCCCCACCACGCGGAGACGAGCGCGACCGAGACGGAAGCGGCCTCGAGCGCGCCGAGGGTGAAGGCATCGGGAATGACGTCGGGGAGCGCGTCCGCCTCGACGCCCATCCACCGGCGGAGGGTGGCGAAGAGCGGATCCCGCAGAAACGGGCCGGTAGGATGCTGGATCCAGGCATCGACGACGAAGGCGGGCGTGTTCATGGCACCTCGGCGACCGAGCATCGCACGCCCGGCCCGCGCCGAGGAGGTGCGACGAGCGCCGCCCCGTGGTAGTCCTGTCCCGAGCGCCGGTCCCCGGAGCCGACCCGGGACGAGGAAAGGCGAAGGGCGAGCAGGAGCACAAGCAGCAGGGGATTGACAAACCAGGAAGAAAAAGCCGAAGATTTTCGGCGTCCGTTCGGGAGGAGTGGCCGAGTGGTCGAAGGCAGCGGTTTTGAAAACGCCCGCCCGACCCTGAATGCGCTCCTCGGGTGAAACGGCGAAGAACCCTGGTTGCAGGCTGAAAACACGGCCTGGACGCGTACTTGGGTGCCTTGGGCAGGGGGCTTGGCCGAGGTGGGGAATGCGACAGGACGGGACGGGGGAGGACGGCTTGGGGCGAGCGCGTGGGCAACGGATGGGCAACGGGGCGTGGCCGGTGTGCGTGGGCGACGGCGCGTGTACACGAGGCCCCTCGTACCGCCGGCATTCACGTCATGCCGGGTCACCTACCCTGGCGAGGATGAGCTTTCCCAGCGTAAGGTCCGACGGCTCCCCCGGCGTCAGTCGCCATGCGCCGATACCGAACCGCTCGCGGAACTCGCTCATGAACCAGGGCTGGCATTCGGGATCGACCGCAGGGGCCAAGAGCAGGCCGCTGCGACATCGCCCGCCAAACGCCTCCCACCGCAGTGAATCGCGATAGATGTGGAGCGAGGCGAAGGCGTCCGCGATCGCGTCCCGACGAACGCGGTACTTGGCATCCAGGCAGATCCACGAGCGCTGGCCGGCCTGGGGCTCGAACGAGATCACAATATCGGGGCGTCTCTCGCCAGAAATGCTGTATTTGTCCGAGTTCCCCCGTGCGAGGTACCCGGAGAAGGTCACGTTGTATCGCAGGTCGAGGCGTGCTCCGTCCGCCCGCCTCGCGGTGAACGCCGCTCCCGGCCCAAAACCAGCGAGAAGCTCATTCCCCGGGACCGGGTGCCAGGTCCACGTCCATCCGTCGAGCGTCTCGGCGAGCGCCCGCTGGACGGCAAGCAGCGTCCACAGCTCGTAGAGCTCGAAGCTCGGACGCACCGGAGCCTCGCCGCCGTCCCGCGACTCGCACAGGCGAAACCGAGGCGATAGGAAAGGACGCGCCAGCGCGTGGGCGCGGGCGTAGACAGGATCGTCCTGCACCGCGAGAAGCGCGGCCTCGGTGGCGGGCATGGGCGTCAACGACCCGAGGAACGTTCGGCGCAACGTGGCCAATAGCTCGTCGGTGGCGCTCGCAGCCGCGCGGCCTCGCGCGCGACACCATTGTGCGGTGTCCGGTTGCAGACGCGGATTTCGAGCAGCGCGGCCGAGCGCGTCGGTCAGCTCGCCGAGCACGCGGGCGATTCTTCCGATGATCCAGGCGATATAGCGGTTGACTGGGTGATCGACGGTCTCATGCGTCGTGTCCTGCGGGACGTAGGGGTCCTGCAAGCCCGTGCGAGCGGCCAGCCATGGATCTACCGCGCGCGCGACCGCCGGGTGCCTTGCGAGCCACTGAAGCGTCTCCCGATCGGCGCGTCGCACGGCGCGTAGCGGGATGTCCTCGCGCGTGGACGTCGCGAGCTCCCGCGGAGCGGCGGCAATGGCCCGAATGGCTCGGATGAGCGCCGGCACGAGCGGCAACAGGGCCGCGGCCAGGATCGTGGCCGTGGTGCCCTCGGTCTGTACGGCGCCGACGCCGCCGCCCTCGAGGCCGATCGCCAGGCCCGGCGACCACGCCTCCAGATCCGCGAGCAGCGAAAGCCATGCGCCGTCGGAGAGCTTCTCTTGACGCGGCGCCACCTCGACAGGCACCACCGTCTCTTGCGTGCCGTGAGCTACCCGTAGCGCCGCCGAGCCGACCCAATGGCCCACTTCGAGCGTGAACGTCCCGCGTTCCTCGCTCCAGGGTAACTCCCGCGGCCCGAGCCACGCCCGCGGCGCGCTCGCGCCGGGCAACGCGTCGATGTGGTAGGTTCTTGCCTCTTCGAGGCGCAAGACCCCGTCGATGATGTGCTCGTCCGAGCCATCCGCGCCGCGGACCTGGAGGCTCATGCCCAGAACCGGGTCACGCCCGTTCGCCTGAGCTGCTCCATCATGCTCCCGAGCTTCGCCTCACTCGCGCCAAGGCCGCGGCGCTTGCAGATCCCCATCAGGGTCTCGAGCGCGCCTTTGACGGCCGCCGTGTCCTCGCCACGCAGGCGGGGTAGCACCTTCGAGAACACGGCCTGGTCGAGGAATGTGGTCGACGTCGCGCCGCCCAGCGTTGAGCAGGCTTGCATGAACGCCAGAACCTCTCCGGCCGTTCGGTAGCCGAAGTGCCGGCGAATCCCACGCATTGCATCGTGCAGCTCGAGCAGCGTCTCCTCCACCTCCGGGAGCCGCTTCTCCGGCGCCTTGGCCGCGGCGCGGTCGAAGAAGCTCTTCAGGTCGACATCCCAGAACTCGAGCGTGAAGGCTCGGTCGAGCACCTTGTCGCTGAACGGGTAGGTCGTCTCGTCCATGTTGACGGTGCCCGCGATGTGGAGGTTCGCCGGCCACGGGACCCGAGGAGGAACGTCGTTGACGGCGACACCGTTGGCATGGAGCACGAGATCCTTGCCCGTCTCCATGGCCGAGAGGAACGGCGCGAAGTAGCGCTCGACGCGGGCCAGGTTCATCTCGTCGAGGATGAGATAATAGGGGCGCCCGGGATCCGCCGCTGCGCGGAGGACGAGGCGAAGGGCGGGCTCGGCCTGGAACGTGGGATCGGCGTGCAGGGCATTGAAGTAGCCGAGCAGACCGGAGGGATCTCGCCAGTCCGGGGAGACGGGCACGATCTCCCGGTGGTCGGAGACGGAAAGGCCCATCAGCTCGCAGACGGCGCGCGAGTAGCAGAGCGTGACGGCCGTCTTTCCGGTGCCGGAGAGCCCGGAGAGGAGCACGAAGCGCTTGCGTGGGTTGCTGCGCCAGGCGGCGTGGAGCGTGGCGAGTTGGCGGTCGTCGAAGACGAAATTGGCGATTTCCGAATCGGCCTTGAAGCGGGCGAGAATGGCGTCGAATTCCGGATAGGGAACGGTCGGCGACGCGGCGACGGTCGTGGTCGTGGTGGTCTCGACGCTCTCCTCCACGGGCGGCGTCGGCAGCTCCTTCGGAAGCCGGGCGACCCATGCCGCGCCGTACTCCGTGAGGCTGAGAGCGCCGCTCCCGTCGCGTTTCAGCAAGCCGAGGTAGCTGCTCCAGTTCCGAAGGTCGGTGGGGACGCGCGCGGTGGTCCAGTTGGGATAAAGGGCCCGCAGAGCGCCAACCATCGCTTCATCGTTCGCGCCTGGATGCTCGGCCACGAAGCGAAGGAGCTGGGCAAAGCCGAAGATCCGCTCGAAGAAGCGCTCGATGAGAATGTCGAACTGCCCGCTGCCCAGCAGTTCTTCACCGTCCTTCGTTGGATAGAGCAGGCCGCCTCGCTCCTCGACGAACCCGAGTCCTTTCACCCGGATGATGAGCAGCCGTAGTGACTGCGCCGCGATGTTCTCGAAATCGCCGCTCGCCTGGAGCACGCCTACGAGGTCATCTTGAGACAGCCCGGGGAGCGCCGCTTGCACCACGGCGCGGTAGGCGGCGCCGAAGTTGCGGATGCCGAAGTTACCCATGAACTGCTTGGCGAAGGGCCAGAGCACGAGCGGCGGCAGCTTGTCTTCGGGCGGACGAACGAGATTGTCGCCTTCACCGGCCTTGCTGCCGCTCGGGTCTTTGTCCTTCCAGGGCGGCAGTTGCCCGGCGACGAGGCGCGGGTGATTCTCGTGCAACCACCAGCAAAAGGTCGAGCGGCGAACGTGCTCGGCGAGGTCCTTCTCCTCCCCGAGCACCGCCCGCAGACGGGCGCGCATCTTCACCTGCCCCGAGGGCCCAGGCTCGCTCGCGTTGCCGAGGAGCAGTTCCGCGGCGTGGCGGTTCGCATCGTAGTTGAGCACGCAGGTGAGCTCTCCAGGCAACAGCACGCCGATGAGTCGATGCAGCTTGGCGGCGGGCCTAGGCTTGAGGCCACGTGCGACGGCCATGGCGAGGATTCGTTCGAACTCGCCCTGAATCGCCGCAGCACGCGCGGAGGTGTCCGTGGGCCACGCGCGTGTGCGCAGTCCGACGATGGCATCCACCACTTCCTGGTCGGCGAGGAGCGCCCCGACGTTGACCGCGTCGCCGTAGCCCGCGGGCGTGATCACCCGCGCGTTCCATAGCCGCTTCTGGGCACTCTCGATGCGCAGCTCCGCTTCGGGGGCCTCCCGTGCCCAGGCGACGAAGTCGAGGTAGTCCTTCTGCCACTTGGCCCAGGCAGGAACGTCGAAGTTGTTCCAGAGGGTGATGACTTGTTCGTCGGTCAGCATGTCATTTGCCTACGATGATCAACGGTGCTCGCGCGCGTTTGAATTCGGTGCTATCAATGCGGTATTGCGTCCAGCGCCGAGCGTGTTGCTCGCGCGAGAGCACGAAGATGTCGTCGGTATGGGCAAGCTGCCTCTTGCGGGCCTGCTCGAGTCCCGCCGGTAAACCCACCGAGCCGATATCCGAGAGGACGTAGCGATTGTGCAGTTTGTCGCCGGCGCTCTCTTCCCATACGCAGACGGCCAATTCCACACCCGGCCGAAGGTTCGCGGTGAACCGCGCACTGCACGTGTTGCATATTTCCCGTGCAATGTCCTCCGAGCGGCAGCTCGCTTCCTTCGGCAAGCCTTTACGACGAGCCTCATTGATCGCAGTATGTACTTGGAATCGAACGCCCCTGGGGTCGCGCCGTTGTTGCGCCGCCTCTATCATTGCAGCCAGAGGCTCACTGAAGTTGTCTTTCTCCGGGTCGAAATAGGGATCCACGAACCTGATATCTCGAGCAAATCGGAGCATCGGTCGTAGCGCCTTGGCAAATTCAGCCGCCCGCCGCGGCGTGGGAGGCGTCGGAAGGATCCAAGCCGGATGCTGTTCGTCGAGGTCCTCGGCGATCACGATGGGAGCGGTGGGCCGCGGCGTGGCGTGGCCGAGTAAGGCCGCGAACGGGTATTCGCGGTGCTCGGCGAGGATATCTTGCCGCCACGTCGTGGCGAGCGCGCCTCTCCGCTCCGATATGGGGCGGAAGTGCGACAGGAGCGCGTCCAGCCGCTTCCTCGCAGCTTGTTTCTCCGGCTCGGAACGTCCAACGAACGTTGCTTCTAACACTTCGACAACGCGTCTTCTCCATGCTTCATTCGAGGGGAAGGCTGACGCGATACGGCGGCAGCCGAGCCCGAATTTGCCATCGAAGAACCGATAAGCCGCTCGGTCGACCCACGAAGCGACCAACTCGGGTTCCAATGCGTATTCGTAGATCATCAGTACAGCTCTCGAAGTCGCTCGTCGAAAAACCCTTCGGGCCAAACGTCGCGAAACTCGCCACTGCTATCGAGCTCGAGGGGTACGAACCGCACGGCACCGTCATCGTCCCGCTGGACATAAATGACCCCCACGTGGTGCGGCGGCAGCCGAAGACGCTCCTCGCCGTCTTCAGTGCTCCCGGCGTCTGCTTCCGAGGATCCCCGGATACGGCGCATGAGTCGAAGCATCAGGTGCTCGCTGTGCGTCTCCAGCAAAAACCAATGATCGCTGCTCGTCCCCCTCGTGCTCTGCTCGATGAAGAGATCGGCCAGGGCCACCTGCAATCTCGGATGAATATGCAGCTCCGGCTGCTCAATGGTGACGAACGCACCGGCCCCGCGCTCCCCACGGTAAAGGGCGGCCACGATGATCGGGAGCACTTGAGAGATGCCTACGCCAACGTCGTAGGGTCGAACGGCAACGCCATTGCGCTCGTCGATCAGCACTAGATCAGTGCGTTCCCGCGCCTCTCGGACAACCTCCGCTACACGTCGAAAACAATCGAATTGGGCCCGCGACAACCGCACATTCCCTTCGTCATCGTGTAGCGCAGTATTGACGATATATGTTAGCTCATGATCCACATCTCGGATCGCTTCCGGCAGTTCGAAGACTTTCCGGAGTTCAATGCGATAACCGGCTCCGAGGCGTGTCATCCATTCGCTGACGCGGGAAGGCAAATGAGGCCCGCGCCGATAGAGTGCGTCCCATGCGCCCAATCCGTCGGCCCAACGAGAAAGGTCTTCCGTGAGCGGCGGCTGATAGCTTCGCGGCGGGACGACGCGGAGGGGACCTACGTACAGCATACGCTCGAGCTGGGCGAGGAGCTGCTCGCCAATCCCGACAGCTAACTTGCTCAGGAGCCGACGCAGCTCGATAAGTGCATCTGGAATGGGCTCCATGTCGCTCGTCGCCCAGATTCGGAGGGGCCGTCCCCAATTCGGGATGGCCGAGGGCTGATCATAGATGGGAAAAGAAGCGCGCCGATCCGGGCTCACGCCCACGTCAGCGTCGGCGAGGTGCTGGAGGAGTGGCGTCGCCTCGTCAGGCTCGCTGTTGGGCCGTGTGAATAGCGCGTCATCAACGTGGAGACTTAGCGTTGCGGGTTGCCCCTTTCCTGCGCTGGCGTCGATACGAATCACTGGCGTCTCGCGATCGTTGACGCCCACCTCATACACGAAGACCTGCGGTGCTCGCAGGGCGAGACTCCACCCAACTTCAATTCGAGCCCAAACCGTCATGATCTGATCATCCATGTCCGGGGCACCGGCAAAACCCGGCGACTCGGGCGTCAGATCCGTGTTTCCCACCGTATGATCTGGCAGCGTCGAGTCGCTCACGTCGATCGCAAACAGCATCGTAATGCGCTTGTCGAGGTCGTGGGCGTGTACCATGCTCTGGAACCCGCCGAGGTCGACGGAGCGTCCGCCGAGCGTCGTCCGGTCAGCATCAAAGTTACGGTGGCGGAATATCTCAAGCGCGTAATGCAATGCTTGGATGATAGTACTCTTGCCTGAACTATTGGCCCCAAACAGTAGCGTAATGGGCCTTAAATTCAGCGAAGCACGATCGCAGATGCCCTTGAAGTTCTCGAGTTCGATGCGGGTAATCATGCCTGCTTCCGTGTCGACGAAGCGTCGAGCACCTGCGTCTGCGGTTGCACCATCGAGATAGTTGATTTCGCCGTAAGCTCACCGCGGAACGCCCGCTGCACGAGTGCCGCGAACAAGCCATCTGCCTCGCCCTGCGCGCTCTCAAGCCGTCGTCCAAGCTCGCGAACACGGGTTGTGAGGGCGGCGAAGCGTTGCTGGTATTCAATCGGCGGCAGCCGGACGACCAACGACTTGATGAGACCAAGGTTGAGACCGCTCATGATGGCTCCTCGGTTCGCCTTGTGAACTTGCGCGAGGACGGCGGGATGGCGATGAATTGCCTGCGCCACGAACTCCGGCTCTGCCAATGCGCGGTTTAGCGTCAGAGTTGCAAGGTGCTTCGTCGTGATGGCGAGTGGGATGTCCTCGGGGACAACGGCGGACCTGCCGGTAGTCCCCATGATGGTTATGATGACATCGTGCGGTCGAACCGTGTACCGCTTGAGTCCCTCGTACTTCTCTTGCGTGATGTATCGTCTCTCGCCCCAGACGAACCGGTTCTGGACAGCGTTGTCGATGCCGAGCACCGCGACCCCGGTATCAACAAACTCCGAGTGCCGGAGGTCGCTTCCGAAGGGACCCGTCCTCATCGTGTTTGGACCGGGGTGCGCCAGGGTCTCCAAGGTGACTTCTCGCCATGTGCTGTAATCCGAAGCGTGCGGCCCCACCATCTTCAGGAACGCCGACCGCAGCAGCTCCTCGGTGAGGGCGATGGCCTCCTGCCGCTTGCGTCGAACCGCGTCGGCCTTGTCGAGGATGTCGGCGATGCGGCGCTGCTCGGGAAGGGGGGGAAGCGGAACTTCAAAAGCACTCAACTTCACGGCGGGGAAGTGAGCAATAGTCGCCTGATTCCCATGTCTTGCAAACGTGCCGCGTTCCGCAGCGAACGCCATGAATCGCTGTAAGAATCGGGTATCGAGGCGACTGTCTCGAGGTCGAACCCGCATCAACGCCTTCTGGAAAAAAACGCCGGGTTGGTCTCGCTCGACGACGGCGCACCTGCCTGGTTCTCCACCTTCGCACACTAAGAGGTCACCTTGCTTTAGCGAGAATTTGGCTCGGTCCTCTTCGTCGAAGTCCATCTCGATAAGATCGGAAAAGTCTAGTCGCCCCCACTGGACGTTCACGTTGCGCAGATAGGGGTAGCTCGACACGCCGGTACGTGCCTTCGGCGACAGCATTTTGCCGAGCTGGATGTCGGCAACGCTTCCGAGAGGTACTCGACGCCAGCTCAAAGCATCTCCTCCAGCGCATTCAGGTCGGTAGCGATCTCTGCCTCCAGCGCCCGCAGCTTCTTCAGAATCACCTTCGGCGAGTCGTAATTCACCTCCTCATGCACCGCCTCCTTGTAGCGGTTGATCGAGAGGTCGAAGTTCTTGTCCCGGATCTCGGCGACCGGCACCATGAAGTGCTTTACGGTTCGATCGGTGTCCGCTGGGCTCTTCTTGTGCCACCGTACGAGCGCGTCGGGGAGGTCGTTCTCCTTCACCCGGTCGCGTTTGTCGTCGAGCGAATAGCCGTCGGCCTCGACGTCGTAGAAGAAAACGTGCTCGGTCTTGCCACCCTTGGTGAAGACCAGGATGGCCGTGGAGACGCCAGCGTAGGGCCGGAAGACGCCCGACGGCAACGAGACAACCGCCTCGAGCTGGTTGTCCTCGACCAGCATTTGCCGCAGCGCCACATGCGCCTTCGACGACCCGAACAGCACGCCATCCGGCACAATCGTCGCGCTCCGCCCGCCCCTCTTCAACATCCGCAAAATCAGCCCGACGAACAGCAACTCCGTCTTCTTCGTCTTCACCTTCTGCGTCAGCGTCGGATGCACATCCTCGGCGTCCAGGCTCCCCTTGAACGGCGGATTCGCGAGAATCACGTCGAAATACCCCGTCGCCTGCTTCCCGAACTTCTCCGGGAACGAATTCGACAGCGTATCCTGATAATGGATGTCCGGGTTCTCGACCCCGTGGAGCATCAGGTTCATCGACGCGATCCGCAGCATCGTGCTGTCGAAGTCGAACCCGTGGAACATATCATTCTGGATATGCTCACGATACTGCTCGAGCTTGTCCCCCGTATAAACCTTCTCGCCGTGCTCGCCGATCACAATCCCCTTCGGCGACGTGTACTTCTCCAGTAGGTACGACATCACACCCACGAGAAAGCCCGCCGTCCCGCACGCCGGATCCCCGACCGTCTCCGTCGGCTTCGGGTCGAGCATCTCGACCATGAACCGGATGATGTGCCGCGGCGTCCGAAACTGACCATTGATCCCCGCCGTCGTGAGCTTGCTCAGCAGGTACTCGTAAAGGTCCCCTTTCGAATCGCCGTCCGTGATCGGCAGCGCGTCGATCATGTTCACCGCCGACACCAAAAGGCTCGGCTTCTGGATCATGAGCTGCGCGTCGGCCATGTACTCGGCGAACGTCGTCCCCCCGTTCAGCTTCCGGAAGTGCGGGAAAACCTTCTGGTTCACGACCGCCAGCATCTGCTCGGCCTTTAGGTGCTTGAAGTTCTTCCAGCGCCGTGGATCGTCCGGGCCGTCGAACGTCCCCTTGAACGCCTTCTTCGTCCGCTCCGCCCGCTTCTCGTTTCGCGTCTCGGTGACATCGAGCAGACGCGCGAACATGAGGAACGAAATCTGCTCGATGACCGTCAGCGGGTTCGTGATGCCGCCGGTCCAGAACTCTTCCCACAGCCTGTCGATATCGGTCTTCAGCTTGCCGGTGATCATGATGCTTGCTTTGCGGGGGGCGGCCGGCTCGACGGCGACGCCTTTCGCGGCTGGAAGGTCTCGAGAATGGCCAGGATCTCGTCGACCTGGCCCGCTTCGGTGAACACGCCGTCGATGCCTTCGGCGTGGATGGTGGTGAACGGTGGCTCGTAGAGCCGCTCGAGCTCGATGCCCCCGTTCTGCGCGATATGGTTCTTCAGCAGCTGCATGAACCGGAGCTGCTGCGCGGAGAGGTGAGGGTGCTTGTGCACGAAGACGGTGAAGGCCTCGTCGACCGCACCAGGATCGAGCCCCACCAGGCCGCGCAGCACGTCGAGCAGCGACCGCTTCAGTTCGGGCTGGACGAGGTGCTTCAGGTTGGCCTTGTCGTCGACGCGGAGCACCAGCGTGGCCAGCGCTTCGAGCTCTTCCTCGGGGACGGCCTTGCCCAGGCGGATGCGCTGCAGCGTCGGGTCGTTCGCGAAGTGCTCACGGATGACCTTCTCGACGCGGTGCCGGTACTCGATGAGCTCGAGCCCCTCGAGCTTGGGGGTATGGTCGACGCCTTCGATGTCGGAGTCGCTGACGTCGAAGACGCGCGGCGTGAGGCGACCCGTCGTCACCTGCGCCTGATACTTCATGATCCCGCGCAGCTCCCCACGGATGTCTTCGAGCTTTGGCACGGTGACGGCCGTCCAGAACTCCTTGCTCTCGACCGCCAGGATGGCCGCCGCCTTCGCCTTCACCGGGTTCTGGTTCTTCATCAGGCGGGCCACCTCGACTTCCACGGCCGCCTTCAGATCAGCCACGGCGGGGGCGCTCTTGAGCACCGCCTCTTCGAGCCGGGTCACGAGCAGGTCGAAGCGGTAAGCGTCCTCCTCGCCGCGAATGTTGCGCCACTGCATGAGCGGCGCCGCGATCGAGAGCAGGTCCGCCTTGGTCGCCGCCGCGAACTGGGCGAGTGTCTCCCGGTCGGACAGCCGCTCGAGCTCCATGCGCCTGTCGCGCACGGCAATGCTCTTCGAGGCAATCACATCCCGGATGTCCTGCACGAGAAGGTCGACCGTCGCCTGGAATACCGGCTCGTTCATCTTTTCGAGCGCCGCCTCCGCGACCGCGATGCGCGCCTCGAAGACCTTCTGCAACAGCGATTTCTGCGGCGAGGGCTGCTTCTCTTTGTACTTCTCCTCGAAGAACCAGAAGTTGCGCCCGTGGTCGAAGATCAGGAACTCGGTCTTGTCCTTCCCCGGCCCGAAGAGGTTCTCGCAGAGGCGCGTGCCGCGGCCGATCATTTGCCAGAACTTCACGTACGATTTGACCGGCTTGGCGAAGACGAGGTTCACGACCTCGGGCACGTCGATGCCCGTGTCCAGCATGTCGACCGAGATCGCGATGACCGGGTCGCTGTCCTTGTTTTTGAAGTCGTCGATGAGCTGGTCGGCGCGTGCTTCCTGGTTGTCGATGACCCGGCAGAACGTGCCCCCGTACTGCGGGTAGAGCTCGTCGAACAGCTCGGCGAGGTGCACCGCGTGGAGGTGGTTTCGCGCGAAGACGATGGTCTTGCCGATGCGGCTCCCGGTCGCATCGCGGATCCCCTCTTCCATGAGGCTGCGGAGGATGATCCGGCTCGTGGGCTTGTTGAAGACATCCTTATCGAGCTCGTCCGCCTCGTGCTCGACGGTCGACGCGTCTTCCTCCTGCTCCTCCAGCTCCGCCCGCTGGTCGGCCGACATCTGCGAATACTTGAATCCGTCCTTGCGGAACTTCGATTGGAACTCGCGCACGCGGAACGGCACGAGGTAGGACGGCGTCGAGTTGACGGCCTCCCCGAAGCTGAAGTTCGACGTTGGATCGTTATCTTCGCACCCGAACAGCTTGAACGTGTCGCGGTCGATGAACTGCACCGGCGTCGCCGTCAGGCCGACCTGCAGGGCGTCGAAGTACAGAAACAACTCGCGGAACTTCTTGTAGATGCTGCGGTGCGACTCGTCGGCGATGACCAGGTCGAAGAAGCCAACGTCGAAGCTCTCGAAGCACTTCATCATCGCCGGGTACGTGGCGAGGTAGATGCGTTTGTCCCGCTCCGACGAGGTCGTGCTGTCGACGACGACGCGCGGCTCGCCGGGCAGAAACTCCTTGAAGACCTTGTCGGCCTGCTTGCGGAGCTCGCGACGGTCGCAGAGAAACAAGATGCGCTTTGCCCAGCCAGCGCGCATGAGGAGCTCGCAGAGGGAGATCGCCACGCGTGTCTTGCCCGTGCCCGTGGCCTGTACGAGAAGCGCGCGGCGGAACTTCTTGTCGAAGCGCTCGCTGACGCGCTTCACCGCCTCGAGCTGGTACATGCGCTCGGCGATGGCGAGGTTCGGCGCCGCCGCGGCGAGCGGCATTTTGTTTTTTCGCTGGTGGATCAGGTACTCGAGGCTGTCCTTCGAGTAGAAGCCGTAGACCTTGCGGGGCGTGTATCCCTGGGCGTCGTCCCACAGGTAGATATCGCTCCCGTTCGTATAAAAGGCGGCGGGACGCTGGCCCGTCTCCTTCTCGAGGCACGTCGCATAGATGCGCGCCTGCTCGGCGCCGGCCCGTGCATCCTTGGAGGTCTTCTTCGCCTCGACGACCGCGAGGGGCTTGCCGTCATCGCCATAAAGCACGTAGTCGGCGTACCCTTCGCCCGAAGGCGTGGGCATGGTGAAGACCTGCACCTCCTGCCGTACCTGCTCCGTGTCCTTGCCGTTTTTCCCGACGTCCCAGCCTGCCTCGAGGAGCTGTTCGTCGATCAGCCGACGGCGCGTCGCGAGCTCGTTGAAGTGGAGGATGTTGGCAGCCTTCTGCCCCTCGGCCCGAAGCTGCTCGAGCTGCTCCTGCGTGACGGAGAACGACTGCTCGGCCGCCTCACGCTTCTTGCGTTCGGCTTCGAGGTCGGCGAGCACCTTCTTGAGCTGCGCTTCCTGAGCGGCGAGCTTGGCCTCGGCCTCCTTCGTCGCCTTCTCGAGCGCGGCGCCAGGTTGCGCCGGCGGAGGCGGCTCGCGGTACGCCGGGCATTGCCCTGGGCTCCCTCCGTCGAGCTGTACGTGCACCCACTGCCCGATGTCGAAGCCATCCCGCAGGTTCAGGAGAGCGACCTGCGTGCTCGGAGCCTCTCGATGCGCGGCGCGATTGCCCGACTTACGGATGGCGTGGAGCTTGTTGAGGACCACCTCGGGGACGGCCGAACGGAAGACCGTCTCGTTCAGCAAGTCGTTCAAGTTGTCGCTGTAGGGGCGCGGAAGCCCATACCCAGCGTAGATGAGGCCCACGACGCGCTCGACGAAGAGCCTCAGCTTGATCAGCGAGCTGCCCGGGTCGGTCCGCGCATACACCTCCGCGAACCCGCCGAGGTCGGCGAGCGCGGGATGCTTCCGTCGCAAGAACTCGAAGTTCTGCGATTTCATGATGGTCTCCTCGCGCAGCATGCCCGCGCCAAGTGCAGAGCCCGTTCCATCAACCAGCGACCTCGTACTTCTCGAGCCAGTTCTTCAGCGTCTGGTAGTTGGCGAGCCCGACGAGGGAAGCTGCCTTCGTCTTGTTCCCCTTCGCTTCAGCCATCGCGCGCGCCAGGTAGTGACGAGCGACGTCGCCGAGGAGGTCCGTCAAACTGAAGCCATCCCCGAGGGGGCGCTCCAGCACGTCCTGGGTCTGTCCCCCAGGGACCCCGACGAGCGCCTCACGCGCTTCAGCCTCCTCGATGACCGGCCCTTTCGACCAGATGTAGGCGCGCAGCAGTGTGGCCTCGAGCTCGCGGACGTTGCCGGGCCAGGGGTGCCGCTGGAGAAGGTTCTTTGCCCCGACAGAAAGTTTCTTCTGCACCCCGCCGGACTGGGCTGCCATGTCCACGTTGAGCCTGTCGAGGAGCTTCTGGAGGAGGAGCCCGACGTCTCCTTCACGATCGCGTAGCGGAGGTACCTTCAGAACGAGCACGGCGAGCCGGAAGTACAAGTCCTCCCGGAAGCGACGGGTGCGGACCTCTTCCAGAAGGTTGCGGTTCGTCGCCGCGATCACGCGGACGTCGACCTTGACCTCCTTCTTGCCGCCGATGGGCCGGACCTCCTTCTCCTGGAGCGCGCGGAGCAGCTTCACCTGCGCATCGAGCGGCAGCTCTCCCACCTCATCGAGGAAGAGCGTTCCGTTGTTGGCCTGCTCGAAGACGCCAGCGTAGTCCGCGAAGGCGCCGGTGAACGAACCCTTCACGTGCCCGAACAAGCTCGACTCGACGAGGTCCTTCGGAATCGCGCCACAGTTCACGGGGACGAAGGGTTGGCCCTTGCGCGGGCTCTCCATGTGGATCGCCGCCGCGAGCAACTCCTTGCCCGTCCCGGACTCGCCTTCGATGAGGATCGACGCCGAGTACGGTGCCGCTTGTCGAGCACGACGCACCAGGCTCTTCATCTTATCGCTGCGATGCAGGATGTCTCCGAACTTGGGCTCCTCGGGGCGAAGCCCGCCGCTCAGTCGCTCGAGATCCTCATCGGCGCGCCGGATTGCATCGGGGACGAACTCCGCGGCGAGCTCGAAGGGCACGTCGACGGTGCGGACGCCCGCCTCCTTCGATGACTCGATGAGCTCGGCCTCGAAGCGCGTCTTCGCGACGATGATCCAGATGGACGCCATCGCCGGTGTGCCGGGGCTCAGGTGGAAGGTCAGCTTCGCCTTCTTGCCGTACTCCGCGAGCACCCATGGAACCGCCCCTGTCACGGCGCGGTAGATGTCCGCGTGGTTCGTCGGAGAAGATAGCGTCTCCTGCCGGACCACGACGTTCACCTTCGCCTTCTTCTCGAGCCACCGTTCGAAGAGCGCAGCCTCTTCCGTGCGGTAGTTGTTCAGCAGGACGACGTGATCGAAGGCGCGCGCGGCGACAGCCTGTGCGATGGGACTATCGCCAGCCGAGGCGTCCCCCGTCGCAGCCTTGATGTCGGTTTTCCCAATCCAGGCCAAGAGAACGCGAGGCATCGCCGCCTGCAGGGTAACAAACCTTCTGGCGACAGAGAGCTTCTTCTTGTCCTGGTGCGTTCTTCTCGCGAAACAGCCGCGCGTTCTGCCTGACGCGCGAGCGCGAGCGCATGGCACGGGCCTTGAAGAAGGGGCCGTCCATGAACAACACGCAAGCCCCTCTCACCGTACACGTCAACACCCAGACCAACGCCATCGAGGCCCGCATCCTCGACAACCGCGCCGACGTCCTCGCCGCCTTTGCGCCCCTCAACGACGCCCAGCGAACAGGCCTCGTCACCGACGCGTGGACCGTCGGGCTGCGCGCGCTGTTGAACGCGCACCGGCAAGCCGAGGAGTCGCGCCTCGTGGATGTCGGCAAGACGCTGAAGGAAGATCTCGACAAACAGCTCGCTGCCTATATCGAGCGGCAGCAGACGACCCTCGTGCAGGTGCTCGCGCGCTACTTCGACCCCCGCGACGGCCAGGTCATCACGCGCCTCGAAGGCTTCCTGCGGGACGAAGGCGACCTCGCAAGGACGATGGAGCGCTTCTTGGCGCCCGAACATGGGGCCCTCGCGCAGACGCTCGCCCGCGAGCTCGGCGAGAACAGCCCGATGCTCCGCCGGTTAAGCCCCACCGACAGCGAAGGCGTCCTCTTCCTGCTCGAGTCGAAGCTGCGCGACGCGCTCGCGGAGAACCAGGCCGAGGTCACCCGCGCCCTCGATCCCGTCGCCGAGGACGGCGCCGTCGCGCGTTTCCTCCGCGCCCTGCGCCAGCAGCTGGAGGACGCGGACAACGACCGCAGCAAGCAACTCGCGCTCGCGACCAAGGCTCTCGACGCCAACGACGAGAACTCCCTTCTCAGTCGCCTCGTGCGTGAGACGGCTTCTGCCCGCACCGCCTTCGTCTCAGCCATGAACCCCGAGATGCCCAACTCGCCGATGGCCGTCCTGAAGAACGCGCTTTCCACGTTGCTTCGGCAGCACGGAGAGGAGCAGCGCGAGGTGATGGTCGCCATGCAGGAGCGCCAGGCGAAGCTCGAGCAGGAGATCCGCGAATCTCTCGTCCGTCTCGAGGAGCGCAAGCGCGGCGCCGCCAAGTCGACGCGCGGAGGATTCGAATACCAGGACGCCGTGCTGCGCTTCGTTCAGGGTGCGGTCCAGGGGGCGCCGGTGACGGTGGACACGACGGCGAACACCGTAGGCGCAAAGCCGAGCTGCAAGGTGGGCGACCAGGTCGTCCGCTTCACGCAAGAGAGCATCTACGCGGGTGGCGCCCTGGTGATCGAGGCGAAACGCGAGGGCGCGTACACCGTGACCAAGGCCCTGCAGGAGCTCGAGCTCGCGCGTGGTAACCGCAACGCGAACAGCGGGATCTTAGTCATGGCGCGCAGCCACGCCCCCGCGGCGTTCCCCAGCTTCGCGCGCTACGGCAACGACATCCTCGTGGTGTGGGACGAGGAAGACGAGGCGACCGACCCGTATCTCCACGCCGCCGTTCTCCTCGGCCTCGCCCTCGCGAGCCGTCAGCGGCGCTCCGACGATGCGGGCGATATCGAGGCGCTCGCCGACATCGAGCATCGCATCCAGAAGGAGCTCGAACGGCTCGACAAGATGCGCAAGCTCAGCGAGTCGATCCGGAGCGACGCGGAGAAGCTCGCCGACGAGGTGCGCAAGGGCGGCGACGCGCTCGGTTTGCTGCTGCGCAAGGCAAAGTCGACGCTGAAGGCGCTGAACGTGGAGCTCGCCGAGGTCGATGACGCGAAGAGTGCGCCGGTAATGTTGCCGGCAGGGTCGCTGCTGCAAGCGCGCGGAGCGTTCACGGAGCAAGGTGGCGAGGTGGACCCAGGGCGGACGGCGCGAAGTGCAGCTTCTACGGCCCAGACGCAAGCGTGCGGAGCATGAAGCGAGCTGCCCCATTTGCCGGAGCTCGGTGAGCTAAACGCTCAAGAACGAGTTTCGACCCGAACATCTCTAGAATGCGCTCCACCGAGTATGTGAACTCCGTGGCTTGACTACGTGGATCCAGCGAGTAGCAGAGGATGCCTCGCGAGGCGCACATGATCAATCGTCTGTCGCTGTCGAACTTTCGTGGGTTCCGATCACTCGACCTGGAGCTGGCGCCGATAACCGTGCTCGTAGGCCGCAACGCAACCGGCAAGACCACTCTGCTCCAAGCGATGCAATTGCTCACGCTCGCGACGGCAGATGTGCTTGCGAGCGGAGATGCAGAAGTGTTTGTTCGCGCAGACGGTACGTGCGTGCGACGTCGTCGGCAGCGTGTGGTCGATCCCAACTGGCCTGCGGGCCTCGGCTGGCGCAATCTCCTCCACCATCAGGGCCGCTACAAGGCAGACGGCTTCGAGATCGTGGCGTCATTCAGCGGGGCGAGAGGGCTCCGCCGTGGTCGGATGGAGTTTGCGGTCCGTGGCAACGAGCCGGATCTCACTGTCGAGGTAGAGAGCACCATGGGCCCTCCTCTGGCGGCGAATCCCGCGGTCTTCATCTCACGCATCCACCGCGTGCTGGCCAGCGAGCGCCTCCTCCTCAACGCAGAACTGGACGCGCTCCGGGCCGCAGGTCGACATGAGGAGATTGTACGAAACGGCCTTGCCCGCCTCTCGGAGCGATCAATCGCGCGTCTGAATGGTGCGCTGCGCGAGGCACAGGACACGGAGCTTGTCCGGCGTACGCCCATCAATAACGCGCCGGCCAATGCAATTCTTGAAGCTATGTTTCGCCGCCGGGGCACCGAGCTTGAGCTGGCGGCGAGCAATGAAGGGTTGCTAAACTTGACGACGATCTTGGTTGAGATCGAACGGAGCCACGAAAGGTCAAAAGACGGTGGCACGCTCCTGCTGCTCGATGAGCCCGAATTGCATCTTACCCCTCGTGTCCAGGAAGCCGTCGCTAAGCGACTCGCAAAACTGACGACCGCAGGGCACACGCAGGTGATTTCGGCGACGCACTCGATCGAAGTCGCTCATCAACTGGGACGCCGCCTTCAGGGGGCTCTGTATGCGCTCTCGGACGCATTCTCACATCCCCGCCGCCTGCAAACGGAGGCTGAAGCGGTCCAGGTCTTCGGCCGTACTCATAATCTCATGCCGTTTGCATCGATTAACTGGCTTAAGCATAGAAGAATACTATTGCACGAAGGCGCAGTGGACTACCTGATACTCCGCAACTGCGCAAGAGGATACTTTCGTGACCAGCCCCATGGACTACGGCGCTTCGAGGAGTGGACCCCAGTAGCGTTAAATGGAGCCCAAAACGCACCTGCGAGCTCCTTGCTCAGCAGCCTCTTCTCCTCGGATCTGCTCTTGTCACTTGACGCCGAGGACCGGATTGCTGTGGTGTCTGTACTAGACAGAGACTACGAGCGAAAGCCAGTGGTTGAAGAGATTTCGAGTGGACAGGTGTCGCAGAAACGAAAGGTCTGGACACGACACAGCATCGAATCGCTTTTCCTCGACATAGAGCCCTTGGCGGCCTGTTTTTCGGCGCTCCTCGAAGGAGAGAGCACGGGCGTGAGCGATGTAGGGCAACTCGTTAGCGAGGCGGTCTCGGCTGCAAACCGGGACCCAGATTTGCTGGAACACGCCGAGGACGAGCTGGCAGATGTACTTCGCCGAACCGAGCATCGCCAGAGCAAGGACGCGCAGAAGGCCGCTCGTGCAGCGGTGCGGGCGCACCCGGAGATCTGGCAGCGGGGGAAGGATCGGGCCGACTTCATACTCGACCGAGTGCGCCGTGCACTTCCGACTGCGGTGCAGCCCAAGGTGCGCTCGACCATACATGGCATGCTGGAAGACATCCCCACCGATCGTTTCTCGGCCGCAATGGTGCCTGACGAGATTGGCGAGTTCCTGAAGTAGCTGTCTTCGTGGTGACTTAACCGGGCAGCGCAATGAGCTATTTGGAGCGTACTGGAGGGATCGCCAGTCTCGCGCGGCGGCTTTGTCTCGCCCATGAGGAACGCTCACTATTGCATTGTGGGGTCTCCTGGGGCGGGCGCGTGTCGGCCATGGACGGCCGTTCGCTCCTGGTTGGATCTACCACTGGCGCTTGCCGCACAGAAGGGTCTGTTCGGCATCCCGTTCGCTTCAATCCGGGGGGTCGCCGGCGACCCGTAGGCTGCGCTGCCCCGCATCACCCTCACCTGTAAAGTTGCAGTCCGTCAAGAGGCGGGCAAGGGGCGGGATTCCACCCCAGGCGCCTGAGTGCAGGGACCCGTGCCGCGTAGGCACTGATCTCCCAGACCTGTACCCCAAAGCGTGGCACGGAGTGATCGCACGAATAGCGCCTATATTCTCTGCGCGAGAGCTCGGACGGTGAGTTCCGTGTGTCACAGGGCTACGCATGTAGCCTCAACGGCATTCGTCGGAGCTCCCAAACATCATAGCGACGGGGCTGAACCCTCTGTGAAATTTGTCGAGCCGAGCAGGGATAAGAGCCATAGCAGAGACAAAAGGAGCCCTCCCGCTGTGGCAGACAACCCCGACCACCTCTTCGCGGTTCCCATCGATATTGGTAGTTTCACCGACGAAGCCTTGATCGACCACGTGCTCGGACGCCCCGGCGTCGCAGCCCATCTCCTCGAATCCCTCGGCAACCTCGCCTCTCTCACCCGCCTCTCGCCCCTCGCCCTCACCGAGCGCTTCGCCCTCACCCCCGACGAAGCCACCCGTATCCTCGCCGCCCTGGAGCTCGGCCACCGCCGGTTCGTCGAAGCCGCAGACGTCACCTCGATCGCCTCCTGCCTTGACGTCGTCGCCTGGGCCCAACCCCGGCTCGGGCACCTCATCCACGAGGAGATGCACCTCCTTGCGCTCAGCGGGCAGAGCCACTTCCGCGGGGCACGGATGCTCGCCCGAGGCGGCCTCCACGCACTCGCCGTTCGCACATCCGACATCCTGCGCGCTGGCCTCGAGCTCGCCGCTTCGGGGTTCGTCCTCATCCATAACCACCCGAGCGGCAATCCCAATCCCTCGGCCGAGGACATCGAGCTCACCCTGCGCGTCAGTATCCGTCCCGCCACCCCCATCCTTCCGCCTCCCCCCTCGGCCATGCATGTATGCCTCGTTGAAGGGAGGCTTGTCATGGCTACGAGGACGACCAAGGCCGAGCGTCGCTGGCGGCGGATCGTGGA
>NZ_JASBQE010000008.1 GCF_029960785.1 Polyangium sp. 15x6 | reverse complement strand
CCACCGGCACCACCCGCGCCGCCGGCGCCGCCCTGGCCGCCCTGGCCACCGGCACCACCTGCGCCGCCGGCGCCGCCCTGGCCACCTGCGCCGCCCGTGCCGCCGCCGGCACCACCTGCGCCGCCCGAGCCCGAGCTCGAGCTGCTGGACGTCGTGTCACCACTCTTCTCGTCGTCGCCGCAACCGGTCGTGCCCAAAAGCGCGACCACGGCGAGCATCGAGCCGAAACCCAGGGCGAAAACCGAGCTTGTTCGCGAATTCTTCATGCAAGCGCTCCTCGACGTCCCAACACGAGGCAAGGAAGGAAAGCGACCTCTGTCGCGACGTCCGTCAAAACGGATGTTACGATGTGTTAGCGGACGTCGCAAGTGTCTTGGTGCCAGGTTTACGCGCTGCGTTCATGTGATCTGGGTCGCGGAACGCTCGTCAGCCTCCACCTTTTCGCCGCAGGGCGATTCCCACGCCGAGCAGGCACATGAGCGCGGCCCAGCCGACCATGTCGTCATCCGACCCGCCCACCTCGCAGCCCGCGCATCCGCCGCTCTTCGGCGGCTGGGGCGAGGCCTGTGGCACGTCGACCGGCTTCGTATCGCCGGGGCCCGGGTCGGCGGGCGTGGGGGCCGTACCGGCGTCCTCGGGCGTTTCGGGGGCAGGGGGCGTATTCGGCGTATCGTCGGGCGGCTCGGGGACGTCGGGCAGAGCCGGGAGGCTCTGGCCGTCCTTGAGGATACGATATCGGGGCGGATCGCCGCCCATCGGGCTCGCCACGTACGGCGCGGGGACGGCGCTCGCGGGCACGTTCTTGGCGGCTTCGATGCGCGCGGCCTCGTTTTTCCGCGACGCCGAGTTGGTGCAGGTCAATCGTTTTTCGCACGTGGTGCCCGGCGTCCCGGCGCAATCGGCCTGGGTTCGACACGTGCCGTGGGCGACCTGGATGATGTGGCGGTGCGTTGGCCGGTGCTCGATGCAGAACGAGAGCCGCTCGCATTGGCCGTTGTCGCACGCATCGCCCACCTTGTCGCAGCTATAGTTCAGCCCGCACGAGGCCTTGTCCGGCCCGTCCGAATCCCAGTGCAGGCCCTTGGGGCAGGGCGCGGGGGGAGGCGCCTCGCAATAGGACGTCGAGTGACGGACCTTCGGCACGTACCCGGCCGGGCAATCCGCGCGCATCGGCGGGACACAATAAGGACCGTTGTGGCTCTGGTGCTTCTCGGTGCCTCTCGGGCAGGAGATCGGCATGTCGTGGATGACGTCGGCGAAGGCCGTGGTCGTCCACGAAGCCGCGCTGAAGCCAAGGGCAAGAGCCATCGTGAGGGGGCGGCGCATCGGTATCGTACCCATCCTGAAAAGGGGGAGGTACGCCATCCTCCGCCCGGCCGCGAGCCGCGTCAAGTCGTCGATCGGAAGGAGGACGCGACCTCGGCGAGGATCTCCTCCGCGCAGCGCCCCCCGAGCGAGTGCCCCGCGCCTTCGACGAAATGGGTGACGCAGCTCGGCAGCCGCGCGGCGAGCGCGTGACCGACTTCGACGGGGACGTTGCCATCACGCGTGCCATGCCACAACGCGACCGGCGTGATCACGTCTTCCACGACGAACCCCCAGGGGCTCGCGAGCACGCGGAAGTCGTCCGCGCCGCCGCGTGGCCCCGGCCGCGCCGCCTCCGTCGCCCCCTCGAACCCCGCCACCTGGAGCCGTCGGTTCGTGAGCAGCTCCGCGTCCGGAGAGGTCGGCTTGACCATCCGCCGCGTGCTCGCGAGCCATTTGTCGAACCCGCGCTCCCCGAGGTAAGGCGCCATCATTCGACCCATCATCGCCCGCAAGAGGCGCGGCGACTGGACCGCGAGCCAGAACAATGGGCGATTCAAGCCTCGGACGAGGCGCGCTCTTTGGTACCAGGGCTCGGCCATCGGACCGGGCGAGGCGACGAGGACGGCGAGCGTGATGCGATTGCGCAGGCCGTGCGCCACGGAGAGGGCGTGCGGCCCGCCGCCGGACTCGCCGACGATCGCGAATCGATCCACGCCGAGGTGATTCACGAGGGCCCCGACGTCGGAGGCCCAGTCGACGAGGACGCGGTCGGGCTTGAAATCGCTCTTCCCGAGGCCCGGACGGTCGGGGCAGATCAGACGGATGCCTTGCGCGCGCGCCACCTCGTCGTAGAGGAGCCCGGTCACGCCCGACAGCGGGCTCCCCGGCATGTAGACACAAGGGCGCCCGGCGGGCTCGCCGTATTCGTACCAGGCGAGGCGGCGGCCATCGGGCAGCGTCATCGTCGAGGCGGGCGGAATGGGGTAACGCTCGGTCATCGTCGTCCTCCGGGCCAGCAGACGCCTAAAGACATCCCATTCGTCGTGATGTCAAGTGCTCCTTCGGCATCAAAAGGGGATCATGCGCGAGCGCTTTCCGTCTCGGCTGCCTTCCTTCCGGCGCGCAAAACCCCTCGCCGCGTTGATCCTCGGCCTTTCTTCGCTCGCGTGCGCGCCTCACCTGAACGCCCGTACGTTTCATGCGCCCGGCGCTCCCGTCGGTCGTGTCTCTGCGACGCTCGTGCCCGCGCCCGGCGTCCGCGCGGGTGGGCCGCACCTCGTCACGTTCGGCCTCCCATTGCCGCCGGAATCGCTGACGCGCTCGGACCTCTCGACCGTGCGTATCCTCCGGAACGGCGTCGAGATTCCCGCGCACGTCGACGAGCTCACCCCTTATCGGCACATCACCGATCCCGATCGCTCCGGGCGCTGGGTCCGCGTCGCGCGGATCCAGCTCACCCATACCTTCCAGACGAGCCCCCCGGCGCCCGAATCCGTCGTCGTCGAATGGGGCACCTCGGAGCGCACGCGCGACGTCCCCGCGCTCGTCGAGCCGCGGCGGGGATTTCATTCCGTGATGGAAGGCAGCTTCGCGCCCGAGGACCTCGTGACCGAGCCGGAGGTCTACGTCGTCTTGCCCAAGGCGTTCCTCTCGCAAGGAGCGTTGCGCACGCCGTTCGTGCCGCTCGACGATCGCGTCGGCGAGGAAATGGATCCCCCGGCGCTCCTCCACGGCCGGCGCCTGCCGTGGCCGCTCGCGTATGACTTCGCCCAGAAAAATTATTTCTTCGGGATCCTGAACGAGCCGGTCGGCGACAATCCCTACCGGACGAACCTCGACAACAACGGCGAGGCGTGGCTCTACGATCGCGCGTCCGCGATGTTCGTCCTCTACCTCCGGGGTGGGTCGGCGCGCGTCCTGCGCGAGGCCGTGCGCGCGTCGGTCTTTTACGAGCGGCTCCTCGTGCTCGCGCGGCAACATCGGGGCGATCCCTCGGCCGAGGCGCGCCATCAGGCGGCCTTTTTCTCGTGGCGCAAGCCGAGGCCCGACCCGAAGGACGCGGCGAAGGAGCCCGCCTGGGACCCGAAATACTCGTACGTCGAGTGCCTCGCCCTCACGCATTGGCTCACGGGGGACCCGCATATCCTCGACAAACTGGACGCCGTGGTCTCGGCCTTCGCGGACGTGCCCTCGCGCTGGTCGCCCGCGTATTCGCCCGTCCGTAAGAGCACGGGCGAGCGCTTGCGCGAGGCGTGGACGGAGAGGCACGTGGCATTCAAGCTTCTCGCCGCGACGATCGCGTTCGAGCTCCGGGGGCGGGAGGAGGACCGCGCGCGGGTCGTTCGTATCGTGGAGGATTTGCTCTGGCATCAGGATCAGAGCCGCCCCGGAGGCCTCTTCGCGCGGGCCGGGAAAGTCGTGGACGGCGGGCTTTACCATTTCGGCACACAACACGATCCGGACGAGGCCGGCGAGGAGCTCGTCGCTTCGCCGTGGATGTCCGCGCTGCTCGTCGACGCCATGGTGCGCGTTCATTCGTCCTGGGACGATCCGCGCATCGCGCGGTTCATCGTGCGCATGGGAAACATGCTCGCCGCGGCCTCGAAGGTGCGGGCGCAGCTGGACGGCTCGCGGCGCGTCACGCCCGATTATCTGATTCGCCCCGACGGCTCGACGCACACCGATCACGACGGCGCGGCGCACGCGGCGGACGTGATGGGCGCGCTCGCCTGGGCCGACGCGTTCGCGCGCCTCCTCGGCGAGCCGGATCCCCGGTTTCGCCGTGTCCTTTTGGGTTCGCCGGGGCTCTACGAGACGTTCGCGGGAGAGCTCTTCCAGAGCCCGGACGATTGGGTGCTGCGGCCTTATCGGCGGTATGCGTGGATGTTCCGCACCTCGGCGGCGTTTTCGTTTGCGCTGGGGGTGCGGTGAGGGGGAGCGGAAGCGGCCCTGTTTCTCGACCTCACCATCCGTCGCCGCTGACGACGGCCAGCATCTTCTCGAGGGCCTGGTCGATGGTGAAGGTGGCGGCCTTCTGGCGCGGCGGGAACTCCTTGAACGACTCCAGGAAGGGGGTCAGCACGGCTGTCGCGGACAGGATGAGGAAAATGTTGTCGATGAGCCAGTCGTAATACGTGTTCGACGTGATGTCGGCGCGCTCGAACGGGTCGGTGCGCAGGTTGAAGAGCTTGGGGACCCGCAGCGCCACGAACGGCTCGGACCAGACGCGCAACGTCCCCTGGGCGCGTTGCTCCATGAAGACCACTTTCCAGTTGTCGTAGCGCAGCGCGACGAGGTCGCCGTCGTCGTTGAAGTAAATGAAACCCGGGCGCGGGCCTTTCTGCGCCTTCCCGGTCAGGTATGGCAGCAGGCTGTCGCCGTCGAGGTGCACCTTGAAGGTCTTGCCGGCCGCTGGATGGCCCTTCCTCAGCTTCTCCTTGATCTCCGGGTCGCCTGCCGCTTCCAGGAACGTCGGCAGCCAGTCGTTGTGCGAGACGATCTCGTTGGAGACCACGCCCGCGGGGATCTTGCCGGGCCAGCGCACGATGCAGGGCACACGGTACCCACCCTCCCAGTTGGAGTTCTTTTCATTTCGGAATGGGGTCATGCCGGCGTCGGGCCAGGTATTCATGTGTGGCCCGTTGTCCGTGCTGTACATGACGATGGTGTCTTCCGCGATGCCGAGCTCGTCGAGCAGGTCGAGCACCTCGCCGATGAGTTTGTCGTGATCGATCATCGTGTCGTGATAGGGCGATTGCCACGCGCCTGCCTGTCCGACACTCTCGGGCTTGGGGTGCGTCCGGACGTGCATGTGGGTCGTGTTGAACCAGCAGAACCAGGGTTTTCCGGCGGCGTGCTGGCGCTTGATGAAATCCTTGGCGGCGGCGGCGAACTCGTCGTCGCAGGTCTCCATACGCTTCCTGGTCAGCGGGCCGGTGTCTTCGATCTTCTGCTTGCCGACCCGCCCGAAGCGCGGATCGACGGTCGGATCGTCGGTGTCCGTGGCGTGACAGCGCAGGACGCCGCGTGGACCGAACCGCTCGTGGAAGTGCGGGAACCGCTTCGGGTCCGGGTAGTTGGGCAGCTCCGGCTCCTCTTCCGCGTTGAGGTGATAGAGGTTGCCGAAGAATTCGTCGAATCCATGGACCGTGGGCAGGTGCTCGTTGCGGTCGCCGAGATGGTTCTTGCCGAACTGGCCGGTCGCATAGCCGTGGTTCTCGAGCAGCTCCGCGATGGTCGGGTCCTCCGCCTGGAGACCCACGGTGGCGCCCGGGACCCCGACCTTGGTGAGGCCCGTCCGGAAGCCGCACTGTCCGGTGATGAAGGAGGCGCGCCCCGCCGTACAGCTCTGCTCGCCGTAGGAATCGGTGAATCGCATCCCCTCCTTCGCGAGCCGGTCGATGTTGGGCGTACGGTAGCCCATCAAGCCATCGCTGTAACAGCTGAGGTTGGTAATGCCGATGTCGTCCCCCCAGATGACGAGGATATTCGGCTTCTTCTGCGATTGTCCTGCCATGGCGACTCCTTCGATCGAGGACGCCCCCATCACAGACAAGCATCATTCCATGCACGGGAACGCAGGATTCGCACGGCACCCGGGCGCGCTCGTGGAACGGATTCCGACTCTTCGTGGGTCGCAGAATTGCAGGCGGCGATGGAAGAAACGACGCGCGATCTCTCACCGGCCCGTTGGAAGAACTGCGCATCGCGCAGTTCTTCCACCCCGCGTCCAGCGCTTGCGCTGGTCCGGGTCGAGGGGCGGACAGCCCCCGCGGGGTCCGGGGCGGCGCCCCGGCGCGGCGGCCCCAACAAAAAACCAATACTCAGCCGCCGCGCGGAGAGGAGTTGCCTGGTTCGCTCGAGGCGCCTTCGCCTTTTTTCCCTGCTGCATTGCGCTTCGCCAGGCGCCTGGCGCGTGCCTTTTCGGCGGCATCGACCACCGGCTTCCGGAGCTGCTCGACGTGCGCCTCGTTCACCTTCGTCCGCGTGAGCGCGCCGAGCACGAGCTCGACGGTGTCCACCCATGCGCGCATGCGTCGCCGCACCTCGGAAGGCGCGATCTCTTCCTTCGCCGCTGCTGCCGCGGTCACCGACTTCTTTTGCTCCACCGCTCCGAGCGTCGTGCCGACCGCGCCGATTTGCTTGACGAGATCGAGCGCCGAGATGCCGTCGAGAATGGGCACCTGGGCGAGCACCGCGGCGAGCTCCGCCTCGGCGAGCTTCACCATTTGCGCGGCATTGCCGGCCTCGCTCTCGTAGGAGGCCTTGACGATCTCGAGCCCCTCGGGCTGGAGCTTCTCCAGGGCGACGTCGATTGCGTCGGCGAGGGCGACGTTCGGCGGCTCCTGGCCGAGCAGCGCCTCCCGCGCGCTCCTCATTCCGAGGTGCAGCGCGCGCTGGAGGTGGTCGTGGCGCGTGTCCAGCGTGACGGCCTGGTCGGAGAGGGTGCGCAGGGGAGTCTCCGCAGAGCTGCCCCCGCGCGCGCCGACGAGGCCGTCGTGGTCCTCCTGGACGCGAGGCAGGAAGGGCACGAGCTCCGGGATGGCCACGAACCACGGTTTCCCGTCGCCCGTCCAATGCTCGGTGATCGTGATCATCTCACCGATCGTGAGTTCATGGAGAAAACGCATGGCGGTTACGGTAACAGGATACGAAGGGCGCACACAACGGCAGGATGATGCTCGGGAGCGGGTTCGAGCTCGGCACAGGACCGGAAGGTGCTCCCGGGGAGCGGGTTCGAGCTCGGCACAGGACCGGAAGGTGCTCCCAGGGAGCGGGTTGGAGAGCGGCACAGGACCGGAAGGTGCTCCCAGGGAGCGGGTTGGAGAGCGGTAGAGGACCGGAAGGTGCTGCCGGGGAGCCGGGTCGAGAGCGGCACAGGACTGGAAGGTGCTGCCGGAGAGCGGGTTCGAGAGCGGTAGAGGATCGGAAGGTGCTCCCGGGGATCAGATCCGGGGTCCGCGCAGGACCTTTCTGTGATGCCGGGGAGCGGTTGCGGAAGCGGGAACCGACGCGCCATGCGCAGTGTCGTTCGCCGCGCGATGGGCCCCTTGCTGCGTTCTCTCGCCCTTTGGTGCTGCACAGCGGTCACGGTTTCTGCCTGCGCGCGGCCCGTCGTCACGCACACCGCTCCGCCCGTGGTCGTGCTGCCCACCGTAACGCCCGTGCTCAACGTCACCGCCGAGCCCCTTGCCCCACTGCCCGCGCAGCCCGCGCCTCCCAGCGGAACGTACTGGGTGCGACGGCTCACCCGCGGGATCAACATCGCGTCGGGCGTGGGCCAAGAGCGCGCGTACTCGGGCGAGGTCGCGTGCGTGCCCGCGACGATCGATCGCAAGGCGAACGAGATCACATTCACGCTGGGTTCGTTTTCGTTTCAGCTGCACGAGATGGGCGAGCACTGGACGCTGGGGTCGCCCACGCTCACGCACGCGTCGCCCGCGTTCTCGCTTCGCGAGAACACACACCAGGAGATCGATCGGCTCGATGAGAGCAGCGACGAGGACTCCCCGCGTGCGAGCAGGAGATGGCCGAGGCGGAGCGCATGCGCGCGCGGGTGACCGACGTTCCGGACGCGGCGCTCGCGCGGACGCTCACGCGCGCAGACGCGCTGATCGCGCACGGCGGGACGCTGTGGGAGTACGTGACCAACGAAGCGCAATGCCGCACGCTCACGGCGACGCCGCGCAAGGGCAACGGCCACGGCGTGAAGCTCAGCGCGCCCGCGCTCCCGGCACCGTTCACCCGCGACGCGCAGTAAGCGCCCCCCGCCTCCGCCCCGTATGGGCGAGGCTCGGTACGCCGTGGTCATGCCGCGGTGGGCCGCCGGGCCACGCTCGCGAGCAGCCCGACGCCCACGAGGCACGTGAACGCGCTCGAGCCGCCGTACGAGATCAGCGGCAGCGTGACGCCCACCACGGGGAGCAGGCCCATCACCATGCCGGCGTTGATCACCGCCTGCCAGAACACGATCGCCGCGACGCCCACAGCGACGCGGGCCTCGAAGCGGTCGCGCGCGCCCGCGGCGATCCGCAGCGCGGCGAGCACCAGCGCGAGGTAGAGCGCGAGCACCAGCGCCGTGCCGGCGAAGCCGTGCTCGTGCGCCCAGACCGCGAAGGCGAAGTCGCCGTGGGCCTCGGGCAGCGGGTAAGGCTCGCTCCCCGCGAAGGGGCTTCCGCCGAGGAGGCGCCCGGCCCCGACGAGCCGCAACGCGTGGTCGCTCTGGTAGCCGGTGGTCAGCGGATCCCCGCCGTGAAGGAACGCGGTGAGGCGCGCGCGCTGGTAGTCGTGCTGCGTGAACCACACGGTCGCGAGGCTGCCGATCGCGCCGATCGCGAGCGAGGCCCAAGCGCCGCGCGAGAAGCGCTCGAGCGCGAGAGCCGACGCGGCGACGAGCGCGAGCCCCACCGCGGTCCCGAGATCCGGCTGGAGCAGCACGGGGATCAGCGTGCAGGCGAGGAGCCCCGCGGGGAGCGCGAGATCGCGGACGTGTCGCGGGCCCTCGACAGGACGGGAAAAACAGCTCGCGAGCGCGAGCACGAGGCCGAGCTTGAGGGGCTCGGAGGGCTGGACGTTGACGCCCCCGAGGTGCAACCAGCGATGCACGGAGTTGACCCCCGACCCGGCGAAGGTCGCGATGGTGGCGAGGATCAGCGCGCCATGAATCAGCAGCGATCCGCGGTCCTTGAGCCGGCGGAGATCCGCGCGCGCGACGACGAGCGCCGCGGCCGAACCGACGAGGAGCCACGCGAGCTGCCGGGGCCAGAGCGCGCTTTGCTCGGGGAGGGCGAGCCCCGCCGAGCGCACCGTCGCGAGCCCGATGGCGGCGAGCGCGACGGCGGCGCCGACAACGACGAGGAGGGGACGGTTTCGCACGGCGCGGATCATCGGGAGCCTCTTTCCTTGCCGGCGAAGTAGGCGCGCAGCGTGTCGTCCGCGATGGCGGTCGCGACGCGGTGATCCGCGAAGGACCGGCCCTGGACGAGGACGACGATGGCCACCTCGGGGGCGTCCGCAGGCGCGAAGCCCGCGAACCAGCCGTTCGTCTCCGGCATGCGGATGGGGCGCGCGGGCGGCTCGTCGTCCGGTGGAGCGTCCTCCGCTTCGATGTAGGCCGTGGGCATCAGGAAGAACTCGCGCGAGTCGGACGCGCCCAGAGTGCCGGCCACGCTGGCTTGCAACCCGGGAAGCTCGCTCGCACGGGCGCGCAGCGCGGCGCGGACCCGCGCGAGATCCGCGGCTTCCACGTCCACCTGCCGCGCGGGCGCTGGCACGTCGCTCACGACGATCTGCGGCGTGCGCACGGTGCCGCCGTTCGCGAGCGCCGCGTAGGCCACCGCGAGCTGGATCGGCGTCACCCGCACGACGCCCAGCCCGATCGCGGCGTTGAGGCTGTGGCCCGCGCGAAAGGGGCCCGGATCGGCGCGCTCGAACCAGGCGCGGCTCGGGACGAGCCCGGCGAGCTCTCGGCCCATCTCAATGCCGGTGGGCGCGCCGAGGCCGAATTGCTTGGCCTTGCCGACGATGGCGTCGAGCCCGAGGCGCGCGGCTTGATCGTAGAACCACACGGAACAGTTCTCGGCGAGGGCGTGATCCAGATCGACCCGACCGTGGGTGTGCGTGCAGCGGAACAAGCGGAGCCCGAGGGGGTAAAAGCCCTTGCACTCGACCGGATGCTCGGCAGCGGCGCGATCCGAGGCGAGCGCCGCCAGCGCCGTGAAGGGCTTGATGGTCGAGCCCGGCGGCTCGCTCTCCTGAAGCGCGCGGTCGAGCTCGGAGCCCGCCGCGGGGACGGCCACGCCGCGATCGAGCAGGTTGGGATCAAACGCGGGGCGTGACGTGATCGCGAGCACGCGGCCGGTGTGCACGTCGATCAGCACCGCGGCGCCTTTGCGCTGCTCGTGGCGAGTGAACGACTCGTCGAGCGCGCGTTCGAGCTCCATGTCGAGCGTCAGCGTCACGTCGTGCCCGGCTCGCGGCGCCTCGCCCGTGGGCGCCACCGGGTCGACGATCCGCCGCGACGCGGCCACGAAGGCGTGGCCAGGCGTGCCGCGCAGCGCTCGATCCTGCGCGCGCTCGACGCCGGTGCGGCCGACGCGATCCCCCGGCAATTTGCCTGGATCTTTCGCGATGTCGGTCGGCGATACCTCGTTCATGTACCCGACGGCGTGTGCGCCGAGAGAGCCGAACGGGTAGTGTCGTCCCGCGCGTTCCACGAGCTTGATCCGGAGCGCGCGTTCGCCGCGGATCGCCGGCACCCGCTCGGGAGCAACGTCGCGACGCACGAGGATCCACTGCGCGCGTCTGGTCGGAGGCACGGTCTCGAGCGTGTGGCGAAGGCGGTCGCGCTCGGCGTCGTCGAGCCCGAGCGCGACCGCGAGGCGGGGCACCGCGTCGCCTCGGCCGAGCACCACGTCGGGAACGACGTAGGCGTCGACGGCGACGCGGTCCTCGGCGACGACGCGGCCGCGCGCGTCGCGGATCACCCCGCGGCTCGGCGCGAGGCGCACTCGCTTCAAGCTGGCAGCTTCGAGGCGGCGCGCGTGCTCTGCGCCGTGCACGACTTGCAGGTGCACGCCGCGGGCCATGAGCCCGAGGAGCACCGCGCCGGCGAACCACGCCATGCCCCGCACGCGGCGGCCGAGGTGCTCGCGCTCGTCAGGAGCGCTCGCCGTCTCGAGGACTTCGGGGATCGGAGCCGGGTCGTCACGCATCGAAGTCCTCCGAGCAGGTGAGCACGGCGGCAGCCTACCTCATGGCAAGCTGCTTCCTCGCCTCCATCTCACGCGAGGGCGCAGCAGGCGTTGGTATCCAGCAGCGGGAACGGGAGCGGAGGCGGAGGCGGCAAGCGAAATCTGTTTGTGTACCGTTTTTGAGGCCAGGAGCAGGACTAAAGCCGCGATCTTACAGGCGATCTGCATGGTTCCTCCCATGACGTGGCGCAGCCCTCGGGGCGCTCGGCGCGGTCGTGCTCGACGGCGCAGCCCTCGGGGCGCTCGGCGCGGTCGTGCTCGACGGCGCAGCCCTCGGGGCGCTCGGCGCGGTCGTGCTCGACGGCGTAGCCCTCGGGGCGCTCTCGATGCTCGGCGCGACGCGAGGCGCACGGCGCAGCCCTTGGGGCGCTCTCGATGCTCGGCGCGACGCGAGGCGCACGGCGCAGCCCTTGGGGCGCTCTCGATGCTCGGCGCGACGCGAGGCGCACGGCGCAGCCCTTGGGGCGCTCGGCGCGGTCGTGCTCGACGGCGCAGCCCTCGGGGTGCCCATTGAACCGACGGATCGAATTTCATTGATCTTGCGGCGGCGGGGAGAGGGGCGGCTCCTGACAACAGAACACGCGCGGATCAACCGCTTTGACCTCCCCGATCAACTCCCCGCCGCTAGCTTCGCATGTCCCGGGATCATTGTTGATCCATTGCGCCTCGATAGCACCCAAGGCATACGGCGACCCCGCAAAGTCAATGCAAAGCCCCTGGTCTGCTGGCACGTTCTCGAAAAGTGGTTTTGGGAGGCTGCCGCATGCCGGATCTTGGTAGGCTGAAATCGCTGCCTCGCATTTTGCGCCAACAGGCTCACCGCATTCGCAAGCAGAGCATTCAACTTTCCCCTTGCTCCCGGCATAGAACACGAATTGATGCGGGAATGTGTCGGGGCACTTCGGCAAATTCTCCTCGTCAACCGGCAACGTATATTGCACGCACTGACGAAACCCCGGGGGCGGGGGCTCGGCGCTGGGCAAGCAAGTTTCGCTCGTGCTCTCGCATATGCCATTAACGGTCCCTTGGCACGCTTTCGCGTACTTGCCCCAATAGATCCCGTTGACAAATGAGACAGGCTTTGGCGCGAATGACGGCGGCTCCGGGATGGGGTCTCCAATGGGCTCGCAAGGCGAAACCGTAGGCCCGGCGAGCTTGATTGAAGCGAACGTGCCGGAAGGCAGCATAGCCGGCGAAGTACAGGCGCCATCCCATTCCATAGGCGCCTGGTAGCTAGTGACATTGCCCCCTTGGCAGAAGCTCGCGGAATCAACGGCGATGGCGCTAGGAAGGGCACACGCCGCAGGTCCGCACGTGCAAGGCGCACATTGAAACGATACCGACAGATCGCCGTAGCCGGTATAAAAAACGCCGTCGGCCTTCGGCGGACAATCGGGCGCCTCTTCCTCGGCCCCCATCCATAGCAGCACGGCCTTTTCGCGAAAGTCAGACGTGCCCATGGGCACGCATTCACCGCCAGCGGCCTTGCATGACATTGGTTCTACTGAATTGCCGCTATCCGGGAAGCAATCGCCATTGACGTCAGCATCAGGGCTCGCGTCGGGCAAGCAGTAGACGGTCGCATGCCATGGTTCAGTCGTGCAGCCGTTCGCGCCGAGCGTTGCACCGATGCCTAGTCCACTCGCAACGATTGCAACTAGAAACTCTGTCTTGAGTCTACCTGTAAACATGACTGCTGCCTTTCTAGCGTCCGAATACGAGGGATGCGGCGACGGAGAACATAAGCCGTTGAGTCTGCCAAATCGGGGATCTGACCCCACTGTCGGAGGCGATATCGATTGCCATGTCACGGGTCAATGCGCTTGCATCGGCAAAAACTCGCGCTGATAGACTATCACTAATGGCGTATGTCGCTCCTATGCCTAGACCGAACACCGGGATCAATTTGCTAACGGAATCGGCGCGATAGAGCGGGTTGGGCTCTACTCGACGCTCTAAAAAGGTTACCCCCGCGAGAGCGCAGCCGTCGATCCATCGCCATTGGACACACGGCCCAACAAGCCCGGACGCGGAGAATACATCGATCGGTCGATTATCTACATCGGCAAGGGACCACGCGCCCCTCGTTATGGCTATCGCAGAATACCCGTTCCATCGATACTGCCCCGTAATGGAGGCCCCGAGTGACGGGGAGGGGGCAGCACCGAAAACCATTACAGGACCGGCACCGAACGCGAAGCGCCCGCGAGATTTTGGAGGCTCCGGCGCGATCGGCGCCGCTCTCGTGGGAGCAGGGGGCGCAGACTCGCGAATGATTACCGTTTTTGTCGTCTCTTGGGGCGGTGGAGGCGGCAATGCAACAAAGTCGAATCGCACAAATAGGTCTTCCGGCGGATTAAGGCATTCGATGGCCTTCTCCATGTCGGCGTGACCCTCTAACGTGCCGCGCCATTTGTGAATGCCCTGATTCACGAATGTCCAGAATAAGCTACCTCGTGTCGCTCTCCGATTGTCGCCCTTGTAGATTAAGGCATGGATGCTATTTGTGCTCACGTCTACTCTGCATACGCGGCGACGGAGGCGCTTATATGTTTCCCAAAATAGAGTGCGCTCGGCGTCATTGACGCCGGCTGCATTGCTCACGGCTTCGTAGAGCTCGTGAACGGCCGCGAAATCAAGCTCGGGCGCGTTTGCCATTGCAATAGACATCCCCAGGCGGCCCGACACAAGAGGATCCTCGCGAATCCTAAGCGCCTCAGAATATGCGATTACAGCGTCCGATACTCGAAAGGCGAGCCTCGCCCGGTCCCCCTCGGCCACAAGCGCCTTAAAACGGGCCTCGTCCTGGGGGTTCGGCTTCTTTGGCACGTTCAGGTCGTTGATCTCGCCACGGTGGGGCAATTTAATGGGCGGCGCGCCCGTAGCGCCCGGGGCGGGGGGCGCTTGCGGATCCTCGGGCGTAGGTGCGGGCGGATCCGCCGCTGCGACGGGCGCGACGAACGACAAGAGGGCGGCGACGAGAGCGAATGCGGACGGGCGAGTCACGGCGCGCGACCATACACGATCGGACAAACGGCGGGAAGGGTGGATCTTTGTGTCGGACGAACCCAAGCGCCCGAGGGCTGCGCCGAGCGCCGAGCGTCGCGCCGTGCACCCCGAGGGCTGCGCCGAGCGTCGAGAGCGCCCCCGAGGGCTGCGCCATCGAGCACGACCGCGTCGAGCACGCCCCGACGCGTCGAGAGCGCCCCGAGGGCTGCGCCGAGCGTCGAGAGCACTCCGAGGGCTGCGCCATCGAGCACGACCGCGCCGAGCACGCCCCGACGCGTCGAGAGCACCCCGAGGGCTGCGCCATCGAGCACGACCGCGCCGAGCACGCCCCGACGCGTCGAGAGCACCCCGAGGGCTGCGCCGTCGAGCACGACCGCGCCGAGCACGCCCCGACGCGTCGAGAGCGCCGCGAGGGCTGCGCCGTGCGCCGTGCGCCCCCGAGGGCTGCGTCGTGCGCCGTGCGCCCCGAGGGCCGCGCCGTGCGTCCCGCGGAGCGGCTAATTTAATGGTGGGAGATTATGGGCTTAATCGGCGTCCGCCTCGCCCTCGTAGTTATCCCAGCCCTCGGGCGGTTCCGTTGCATTCGATGCCACGAGGGCAGCGCGCGCCGCCGCTTTAATGTCATCCGGAACCTCTTTCGAGGGTTCCCACGTCGCGATCAATTCGCGTAACCTAAGCACGTGAGGCTCGGCCGCAATATAGGGACGGTTATCATCGTTTTCCGGTCGGCGCTTGGCGTCGACGATGATCGCGATATAGCTGTCGAGGGCCCGCAGTAATTCCTCCCGTGATGGGGTTCTCGTCGCCTTTGCCATTACGCGCGGTGCCGCTAGCGCTATGGTTACCTCCGCGAACCCAACCATAGCGCATAGGGCGTCCTGGGCCTCTTTAGGCACATCGCTCGGCATTGCGTTGTTCGGCTTGTCCTTGTCCATTATTGCGTTCTCGCCCGCGCACCCCGTCGCCATGATAGCGACACTGATAGCGATTGCCTGCCCGCGATTGCGTGTCCGTGGTTGTTTCATGGGATCGGATTCTCCAGGAGCATGCATCGGCCGCGTTTGCCGAATAGGGCGATATTCAGAACGATCTTGCTTCCGACGATTGCGCCCGTGCCCGTTTGGCAAGTGAACAGGCACCAATTCTTGACCACAAGATTCGACAGGTCCCAGAGCTTGGGACAGATCGGGCATGCGCCCTTTCCACAGCCCACGATTATGCAGGCGGCGCTCGTTCCGTTGTCGAAGTCGCACTTTTGCATATAATCGCAGCCGTATTCTTCCACGCATGCATACTTAGGGTAGAAACCCGCGAGCGGTATGGTCGACGGATCGAGGGTATCGACCCATTCCTGTGCTTGCTGCCAGGCGATCGGGGCGTATTGATCGATTAGCTGGTCGATCGTTGCTTGATCAGCGGGATCAACGCCGCTGCTCTCGACGAACCCGGCGACGGCATAGCCGGCATATTCCGAAACAAGCAATGTGCGGGCAGCTTCGTCGGGATCGGCATTCTCCAGGTTATCGATCGCGGCTTGCTCCTCGGGCGTGAATTGCGATCCGCCGGTCTGCTCGCCATTGTCGCCCGTATTATCGCCCGACGAATCCCCGCCCGAAAGGCTGCCGCTATCGTCCCCTCCCCCGGGACCAATTCGGATCACGCATGCCGGAATGGTTGCCGAAAGCATTGCGGCGAGAATGCCTGCGGCGCCGATTGTCTGGAAAGAGCGTCGACCCATGGCGAAACCTCCATGCAAGGGAAACCAGGCTACCACGGCACGGGACAGAACGGAACCAAACGACCAGCGACCCGCGGCGCGGAGGGCTGCGCCGTCCGGCACGGATCGCGCCGAGCACGCGCCGAGCGTCGAGGGCTGCGCCGTGCGTCGCGCCGAGCGTCGAGAGCGCCCCGAGGGCTGCGCCGAGTGTCAAGAGGGCTGCGCCGTCGAGCACAACCGCGCCGAGCGCGCAAGGCGAGATCCGCCGCGCCGAGCGTCGCCCCTCGTGTGATGTGTGATCACGTGGTTGTGTGATCCGATCACACGGACCGCGGATCACACATCACACGGAAGCGCCCCCCGTCCGCCTCTTGACTCCAGCATTGCCATTGACACGCGCGCCCGGACCCGTTCGCGCATGACCGCGCCGAGCGCGGAGGGCTGCGCCGTCGTGCACGACCGCGGCGCCGCGCCGCGTCAGTGATGGGCGCTCTTACTGTAATAACCCGCTCCGGAGGGGGTGTAATAACTCACGGAACGGCCCCCCGTGCGGGGTCCGTAGAGTACGATTTGAGGGGGGATCCCTTGACTCTCGCTGAGGTGATCGGAACCTCGCGGAATCATTGCAGAGTAACGCGATTTGCGTTTCAGGTACTCTACGTAGAGTACCGCTCGCGCGTGGAGTACCTTTTTCGCGCCTTCCGGGCGCTATGACGCGCCCCCCCGCGAGGGCTGCGCCGGGGGGTGTACTCTCCGGAGAGTACACCTCACCCGAGACGCCCCGAGGGCTGCGCCGGGGGATGTACTCCGCGCGGAGTACATTTCATCGCACCGCGCCCCCCTTGCGCCTTGCGCCCCCTGGAAATGGGCCGGTAGGCTGTCTCCATGGCGCTTGATCCGAAATCGAAGCAACGGGGCGCGCGCATCGATCCGAGCCTGGTCCTAGCGGGGGGCGCGATCGTGGCAGGGCTCCTAATGAAGGACCGAAGCAGGCGCGAGGCCATGAAGCAGATCGCAAAGGGTGCGCTTCGATCGGCGATTGCGACGCTAAAGGCCGAACGTGCAGCGGCCCTTCCTCGCAAGGTCGAGGGCGATTCGGCATTCGCCGCCGTCCTGGAGCGTGCCAAGCGTGCGCCGTCGAGCACGACCGCGCCGAGCGTCGAGAGCGCCCCGAGGGCTGCGCCGTTCGTCGTGAGGGCTGCGCCGTCGAGCACGACCGCGCCGAGCGTCGAGAGCACCCCGAGGGCTGCGCCGTCGAGCACGACCGCGCCGAGCACGTGTGATCCGTGCGAAATGGAGCCGATCGCGTACGCCGAAAACGCAAAATCGCGCTCGAGGAGCTGCGCGCGCGCGATTTTTTCGTCAATGGAGGGCGAGACGCACGCGCGGAGCGTCGAGCACGCCCCGAGGGCTGCGCCGCGTCGAGCACGCGCGCCGAGCGTCGCAAGGGCTGCGCCGTTTGCCGCGTCGAGCCTTGCGAGGGCTGCGCCGCGCCGAGCACGCGCGCCGAGCGTCGAGCACGCCCGAGGGCTGCGCCGCGTCGAGAGCGCGCGCGGAGCGTCGAGCACGCCCCGAGGGCTGCGCCGCGTCGAGCACGCGCGCCGAGCGTCGAGCACGCCCCGAGGGCTGCGCCGTCGAGCACGACCGCGCCGAGCGTGGCGAGGGCTGCGCCACTGTCGGGCATGACCGCGCCGAGCGTCGAGCACGCCCCGAGGGCTGCGCTGTCGCGCACGACCGCGCCGAGCACCTAGCAGGCCCCGCAGGGCGCGAGGTCTGCGCCGTCATGCGTGCGCCGTTCGATCGTCTCCGTTCGGGCTTGTGCGTCCCGAGGGCTGCACCGTCGTGCCAGGGTCGATTCGTGCCATGGCACGAACTAGCCCGCCGAGCACGACCGCGCCGAGCGTCGAGAGAGCGCCCGAGGGCTGCGCCGTTGTGTTGTCACGCATGTCTCGGGGTCGTGTGTCTCGTGAGACAAGCCCCCCCGAGACATGCGTGACAAGGAACATGCGCCCCCTCGCACCTACCCCTTGACAAGCGCCCCGAGGGCTGCGCCGTCGAGCACGACCACGCCGAGCGCCCCGAGGGCTGCGCCGTCAAGGGGCTTGTAATTAGTTCCGGTTTTCGTGCGCTAATTCGTGACCTAAGTGCCCGAAACTAGGCCCTTCAAAAGGATCCGGGGAATTGAATTAGCGTACGGTGCGAATTAATTCCGGACGAACGAACGGCAGCAAACCCCTTGAAATGAAGCGCCGCGAGAAGTCCGACAATTATTTCGACTACAAAACGAGGCGTTTGCGCCACGGCGGAGGGACGAGGGCTGCGCCGTCGAGCACGACCGCGCCGAGCGCCCCGAGGGCTGCGCCGAGCGGCGCGAGGGGGCGCCCGTCAATGGGAAGCGTTCCGCGTGGCTCACGAGGGGCTTGTGGGCTTGCGGTCACAAGTGGCTTGTGGCGCAAGCCTCACGGCTACAAGCCAGAAGCGCCCGCGGGGGGCTTGCGCCGCGCCGAGCGGCACGCGGGGGGCTGCGCCGTCGAGCACAACCGCGCCGAGCGAGACTTACGATAAGTCGCGGCGCGCTGCGGTGTGCTGGGTGTGCTGAACGGTCGACTGTGCCGCGGCACACTCGCGGAGCGGGACACACTGCGCGGCAAGCGGGACGCTTAGCGTAAGCGGTCCACGCGAGGGGACCGCGCGCCGCCTCCCGCGGTCCCCTCACACGCTCACGCAAGGCGCGCTCTCACGCGTGAGACTGCGCCCGCGTGAGACCGAGAGCGGCGGCGCCGCCAAGGGGGCGGCTCGCATGCGAGCCGCGACGCCACGCCTTGCGAGCCTGCCGTGGGAGGGCTGCGCCGTGCGTCGCGTCGAGAGCGCCCGACGGCTGCGCCATAGAGCACGACCGAGCCGAGCGTCGAGCGCGAGACCGCACCCAGGTTCTACTCAGAAGCAGGAGATGAGAGGGCGTCCTTTATGAGGCTCAAGATGCCAATCGGCGTAATGCCCTGAAATAGCATTCGCGTTAGCAGCGATTCGTGAAAAACTATCGATTTGTCGGTTCCGTCGAATCGAAGTGCGCGCCCGTTGAACACTGCCATTCCATTGGGACGCGGCTTCAACTTTTGAGTTTCCGATTTCGACAGCCACGATATTCTGAGGCCCTGCTCCTCGGCCAGTTGTGCGAACTTGTCCAAGCGCAAGTATAGGAGCACGTTTACTAAGCCGAACGTAACGAGCATGATTTGCTCCCTGGGCAAATGACGAACGAATATCGGAGGCGCGAGCGGCATGCTAAAACCGTCCGTGAGCTTTATGCAGTCTGCGGTCTTGCCCTCATCGATGCCGACATCGATAAGGCGAAAATAGTCTCCGACCTGTTGAGGCGCAGCGTCAAAGGCAAAGGCGCCTATATACAGACAGTCGTCGCAGCGTCCAATGCTTACCCCATCGCGAACTGCTGCTGCAATGCAATCGTCTACGGCCGCGTCGTAGTCAGGCAAATAAGGCGGACAATCTGGCGTTCGGAGCGATGCGTTTAGATCAAGATCGTGAAGAACACCGCTCCTGATGGCCTTGCCTGCATTACTTAGCTTTACATATTGCTTGAACACTCTCTCGGCCTGCTCCACGCCTTTTTCGCCATGGGCTTGCTTGAAATAGAAGAACGATGCCGGGCAAGCAAACTTCGACTTGATTGCGAAGTTCAGGAATTCGGTCACCTCTTCATTTTTCTTTCCGCTCTTGACCTCTGCGATCGTGATTGACCTGTCCGCTCGGTCGACCATCAACAAATCGCCGATGTTTACAAGTGTGGTAATGTCCGTTAGCAAAGCAAATCGATATGGGCTTTGGGCGCGGTATGCTTGCGCTGCGTGAAAAGTTGATTGGTGATGCGTTGCGCTTACCGGGCCCGCTGCTGCACCCGTGTGTAGGCGTCTAGCTACGTGATACTGCTGCCCTATCATCTGCCATGCAATTGAATCGGCGAGCTTCTTTAATATGTTTATCTTCTTTGCTGCGAGTCCCGTCTTTTTTGCCAACTCATTCGCGATCGCGGTCCTCTTAGCCGTTCTCGCGTTCTTTAGCTCTGATTCTAGTTCGCGCTTGTGGCCTTCCATGTCAAGTAGATAACCTAAAATCAATGTCTGAGCACGTTCGTAGCCCTCGTGGCACGAACCAAAAAAAGCCAACGCTCGTGCTTCGCTCAATTCGTGAATGTTGTCCGGGGTTAGCGAGATGTCCCCGAGAGCATGATTTGCGTGGCAACATGCCAGATCGTAAATATGGGCGATGTGGTCTGCGAATCTTGTTGTGCTTAGGCCGGCGATTGACACTGTATAAGCTCCGGTTGCGGGTCGCCCCTTGTGTGCGTGTGTCGAAGATAGTGCGCCGCCTAGCTCGTGTCGAGAGCACGCGGGCGCAGCAAGAGAGCGCCCGGCTCGTCGCGTTGAGCATCCCGAGCGTCGCGCGGTCAAGCACGACGGCGCCGAGCGTCGAGAGCGCCCCAGGGCTGCGCCGTCGAGCGCGACGGCGCCGAGCATCGCGAGGGCTACGCCGCAGGATACGACCACGCCGAACTACCGCAGGCGTAGGCATTAGGGCGCGTTTAATAACCGGAATACTGAGGGCTGGGACGGCCAACAGTTGCCATCGAGTAGCATTCCGACCTCACAGCATCGAAGGTGATGCACGTTGACTCGATTCTTTCGATGAGCGCCCGCAGAGCTTCGAGGCTGAGCGACGGCACCGAGGTATACCACGCACCGGCGTTCGAGCTCGGATAACGAAAACCGTTGCCGCCATCGTCCAACGCAGCGAGTAATTCGATAAGTGGCTGCAATTCCGCGGTCGTGAGTGGTGGGTCGTAGCCCGTTACCTGTGCGTTGTATCGCGCGTCAGCGGCAAAACTATCGATAATTGGGACAGCCGAATTCCAGAGTTCGAGCAGATCGTGTCCCTGGACGGCTGATGTCCAAACAACGGCAAAGTGTTCTCGCGGTGTATCTGGATTGCATCTAAGGTATTCGATGGCACGAGTGGCATGCGCCGCGTTGATATTCACTTGGTGGCACGCCGGATGACCGACACGATCCTCCAGCCAGTTTCGCATGGCGCACAAGGAGTGCATCAACAGACGATCTTTCTTTGGCACCTTCGGCAGCGATAGCCGACTGCACACGTCCTCAAATGACAGCCCAGGCTTCATTAGTGTCCGCAGAATTTGGTCTATCGTATCGTTGCGGACGATGCATTTGAGCATGAGTTCGACTCCGTGACGCAACGAATATAATGCGCCGTAGACTCGAAAATCGCTCGTTCCGTCGTTTCTACACAATGCGATTGCGTTGCTTAAAAACGCCCTGGCATGTGCGCTGAACGCAAAGGCCCCGATGTTCGCGATCGGTTCTGCGACGTTGTCGCCGTTGCGAAGCTGCGCCAGGAGTGCCGCAGCTTCGCGGGTTAGAGTGGGTTCGCTCATCATGTCGCTTTACTACATGACAGCCCGGCGCCCGTCCGTCGACTACGAACGCGCCCTGCACCCCCGAGCGCCGCGCCAAGCGTCGCGGAGACCGCGCCGTCGAGCACGACAGGGGATGAGGGCTGCGCCGAGCGGGATGGGACTCGTCACACGACCGCGCCGCGTGGGGCGCTCCGGCGAGCGGCGCGAGGGCTGCGGGTCGAGCGCGACACGCCGACCGAGCTAGACGGCGCGGGAAGGGGGCATCACGCGTTCCGGCGTGCGGGACGGGCCCGACCCTTCCCTCACGCGCCGAGCGCCCGCTAGGACGTCTGCTAGGCGTCGCCGGGCGGGAGCGCGCGGACGTGCTCGACGTCGCCCGGGAGCATCGGGCGAGCAGGGCGGCGCGGATCGTCGCTCGCATGGTCGAGCATCGCGGGATCGGGCAGGCGTCCTTCCGCGTACCGGACGGCCATCGTCGCGGCGTCGCTCCATTCGATGGCGATCCCCTCCGGACCAATCTTGATCCCGTCGAGCATCGCAGCAAGCGCCGTACGCCGAGCAGGGACGGCCATGGTCCCCCATTGCGCCACGATCGAGCGCAACCACGAAAGCGCACCCTTTCGATTTTCGACCGTATCGGCCGAAGCTTCCGCGGATAGCGCCCGTTCCTCCGCATCGATCGCGGCAAGCTCGCGCTCGATCCGCGCCGCTTCCGCCCGGATCACGTCCATCCCCCACTGGCCCGAGGAGACCATAGAAACGAGATTGCTCCGCGCCGTTACGAGCTTGGCCCGCTGCGTCCTGAAATTCGGCGCGTGGGGGGACGGCGGGGGCGCTTTCGACAGATGTCCGTCAAGCGCCTTGAAGTGACGCGCCGCGAGCCTTTCGATCTTCGGATCGATCTCATCCTGCCGATTCCAGGGCGCACCCATGCACCGCTCGCGCGTGGCGTTTTTCAATTCCGGCGCGTAGCGCTTCCGGCACACGTAATATCCCGCGTGCTTATTCTTCTCGCTTGCAGGCTTGGCCGTGATCATCGATCCGCAAATGGAGCAACGGGCGAGCCCTCGGATCAACCATTCCGAGGTGATCGTGTCCGTGCGAGGCTTGCGCCCGTAGGAGCGCCGTCCCGCTAGCGCGTGCTGGGCCGCGTGCCACATTTGCAGGGAAACGATCGGTTCGTGCGCGTCGACCCATTCGGCAGGCTTTTGCGTCAACTGCCGGTTTTTGTCGGGCCGGACGGGCGTGGTCGCGATCTGGCCTGCGTACATTCGGTTTTTGAGCAATTGCAGGATCCAGACGGTCCGGAACGTCGCGAGTCCTGTATAGGTCGTCTGGCAATGGAGCGCGATGTCTCGCGCGCTCTTGCCTGCAAGGCACATGTCGAACATTTCGCGGACGATGGGCGCCTTGATCGGATCGATGTCCAATCGGCGCGGCTTATCGTGGGCGTCCGCGCCCTTGGCCCGCACGTAGCCGAAAGGGGGCTGGCCCTCTACGAATTTACCAAGGGCGCGCAGCCGCTTCCGGTTGCCTTCCGTGCGCTCACGGATGCGGGCCCGCTCCATCTGTGCGATCGACGCCCACAGGGCCATTTGCGTTTCCCCCTCGGGGGTAGAGGCGTCGAACCGTTCAGCGAGAGACAGGAAGCGCGCCCCCCGCTTGATGATGTCTCGCACGGCGGAGATCGTAAAAACGATATCGCGAGAGAACCGATCGAGCTTCGCCACGACCACGAGATCCCCCGGGCGGACGGCCTTTAGCAGGGCTGCGATGTTCTCCCGTTTCTCTTGTGACTCGACGCCGCCCGATTCCGTTTCTTCAAAGTCAATCGGATCCGGGAGGCGGGCGTACTGACAGTAACGCCGGATCTCCTCGTCCTGCGCGTCGAGCGACGTGCCCGATCGCATTTGCTCCATGGTCGAGACGCGCCGATAGGCGAGGACTCGCGACGTCCCGGCGTGAGGACCGTTGACCGTGAGGACACGCCGAACCGAGGAAGGATCCGCGATCGTGGGCCCTGCGTTCACGACCGCGGGCGCATCGGGCGCCGCTTCGAGGATGGAGACCTCGCGCGGGGGGCTGACGTGCGCGCGATCCTGCGCCGTTCCGCGCGCCTTGCTGCTCTTGCCGCCCTTGCTGCTCTTGCCGCCCATGCTCGGGATGATGCCGGTCCTGGCTTCCATGGTCGAGACCTCTCGATCGGACTGCGCCACAACTGAACGCGCGATCAGCATATTTGGCCGGGCAGCGGGTCGCTCTCAGTGTGTCGCAAGTGTTCAGAATCATTAAGTTTGCTGCCTAGTTAGTAGGTAGCAAATAGATTCCGGATCGGGAGCGGAGGCGGAGGCGGAGGCGGAGGCGCAAACGCAAACGCAAACGCAAACGCAAACGCGAGTGGGACGGGTTTGCAGGGATCTCGCTCGGGGACGGCGAGCGTACCGTCGTGCTCGGCCTCTTCAAGGCCAAGCCGTGCTCGCCGTGCTCGCGCTTCGCGCTCCGCGCGGCTCCGCGCGGTGCTGCGCAGCCTTGAAGAGGCCTGCGCGCGACGGTGTGGGACGGGGGTCCCGGCGAAAGGGTCGTCGGGCGGAGGGTTCATCAATGCTCAGGATTTACGATGTCGTTTTGGCCATGGCAGGAGACGCAGGGTTCATCGCAGAGCGAATCGAACGGAAAGAGCGGGACCTGGCTCGTCAGATGCGGCGGGCCATGCAGAGCGTGGCGCTCAATGTCGCAGAAGCGGTGGGAAGCTTTCGCCTAAAGGACGCTAACGCCATGAGACGGCTCGTGTTTTCGTCTGCGTCGACGTGACGAATGGCTGCATCGTTGACCTTTCGCCAAACGCACCGGCATCCCTCCGGAGCCACGCCGCAGCTCTTCAGGAGCGCGTCCGTCACCTGACCTCGCGCGCTGTAGTAACAGGCGGGGCCGCGCCGACAGGCGCCCGATGCTCGGCGGTGAAGCCGCCGCTGGCACCGTCTATGGGACGCCCTGTCCCCTGAATCGTTCCCGCAGCCGCGCGAGCCCTGCCCGCACCAGCGCGCGTGCCCTCTCCCCGTTCTCCAGCCCGAGCTACATCGCGATCGCGTCGAATGGCTCGTCTTCCATCCACATCCGGACTGCTCTCCGCATCGGGTCTGGAAAGGTGTCCATGAATGCCGACACCTCGGTCATCAGCCGGTGGAGCGTCACGGCGTCGGTGAGCGGCGGCCGCGCGCCCGCTTCGGTGATGGCGTCGAGCCGCTCCGCCCCCGTGACCAGATCACGCTTGCTCCGCCGCAGATCCGGCTTGGTCGTGATTTCGTACCCCGCTCGTTCGATTGCGGCGTGGATTTGCGTGGGCCGAGCCGTGCCCGGCAGGTATTCCACGCCGAGCACCAGCGTCCGTTCGTCGAGCTCCGCCGTCAGCACGCCCGGAAGGCCGCGCACGGCCCCCTCGAGCGCCTCGCGCGGGACGCTGGCGCCGCGACCCCGCTCCAGGCCATATGTCACGCGCACGCTGGTCGACCAGCCCAAGCGCTGCTTCACGTGGTCCTTCACGGCGAAACGCGTGAGTGACAGCAACCACCCCCCGAAGGGGCGTCTCTTCACGAAGAGCCCGACGAAGCGGCGGCGCGGAAGTGTCGTCCTCCAGCTCGCCACCATGGACGAGGCGCACGGATCCCTCGACGAGCGCCGCGTCGGCCTCCTCCTCCGGCGCCGGCCGGCGGGAGAGATAAGCGTGGAGGTTGCATGTACCGCTGGTCCGCGCGCTTGACGCTCGCGCTCGCCCCCGAGGACTCTCGTCGCGATGCCGTCACGGGGCCCCTGCGCCCCCTACATGCGCGACTGGGGCCGGCCCATGCGCGGCACGCGGTCGCCTTCCCAGGGAAGCCCCGTCATCGGCTCGATGTGGGGCCCCGCCCGCTGCTCGATGGCGGCGAGCAGCGCCTCGGCCGTGTAGGCGCCGTTGTGGCGCTCCCCGTTGATGAAGAAGGTCGGGGTGCCGTTCACGCCACTGCGCACGCCCTCGATGAAGTCGCGCTGGACTTTCGGCAGAGAGCGGTGCTCCTGGAGGTCGCGCGTGAAGCGGCCCATGTCGAGCCCCAGGTCGGCCGCGTACGTCAGCAGCGCGGGAGCCTCCAGGTTCTGCTGGTTCTGGAAGAGCATGTCGTGCATCTCCCAGAACTTTCCCTGCGCGCCAGCGGCCTCGGCGGCCTCCGCGGCCAGCAGCGCGTGCGGGTGGAGCTGGGTGAGGGGGAAGTGGCGGAAGACGAAGCGAACCCGTTCTCCGACAGCGCTCTCGAGCCGCTTCAGCTCCCAGGCGGCGCGCCCACAGAAGGGACACTCGAAGTCGCCGTACTCCAGGAGGGTGACGGGGGCATCGGCCGGCCCCTTCGCCCAGTCATTGGCGTCCACGTCTCTACGAAGTCTGCTCATGTCCGTGCCTCCGGCTGAGGTGGCTGCTGCTGTGGCTGGAAGGTGAGGAACTCCATCTGCTTGCCGGTCAGCCGCTCGAGCGCGTCGATGACGCCGTCCGCGCCGGGGTTGAGCTCGATGGGCGAGACGTAGCTCCAGTAGATGACGCCCTTGCCGTCGATGACGTAGAGCGCCCGCTCGCAGATGCCGACGTCCTCCCGGTGGACGTTGTAGCGGCGCGAGACCTCTCCCTTCGGATGGAAGTCGGAGAGGAGCGGAATCTGGATGTGGAGCTCCTTGGCGAAGGCGATGTGGCTCCAGAGGGAGTCGCACGAGATGCCGAACACCTTCGCGCCGAACTGGCCCAACACGGGCATCAGCTCGTTGAAGAGCCCCAGTTCGTTGGTGCAGACGGGGGTGAAGTCCCCCGGGTAGAAGATGAGGACGACCGGCGAGCCGTTGACGTCCGCGAGCGTGATGCGACGCCCGTCGGGGGTGGCTGGCAGGCCGAGATCGGGTGCACGCGTGCCGGGTGGCAGGCCGGGCGAGCGGATGCCGGAGGCCGGCGGGGGAGGAGCAAGAGTGACCATGCGCTGACCTCGTTCAATCGCAATGTGATCAGGTGCTGACCGCGTTTAATCGCAACATGGGGACCGTCCCGCGGCGACGACACCCCACAGCGGTGGAATGTGCGGTCCCCTGCACGTCGATGCGGCCGAACCAATCGACCGCGGCGGCGATGGACCGCTGCGCCTGCGCTTCGCTCGGACGTCGAGCGGCAAGAAGGCGAGCCTGTCGTTCGCCGGCCGGCCAATCGCGGACCGCAGCTCCTCCAGGTTGCGCGCCGTGGCGACGACGCGATCGCCCGCCGCCAGGGCAGCCAGGACGACTCCTGCGCCGATGCCGCTGCTGGTCCCCGTGACGAACGCAGCGCCGTGTGCATCGAGAAACGCATTCCCGGCCGAGTGAAGGCGCGCGGACAGGACACGGAGGGGGCGCTGCCCGGGCGCTTCGATCGTAAAGCAGGCGCAAACAGCCCATTCACTGTGTGCGCGTCGTTTTTCGCGGGGCTCCCGGGTACGGCGGATCGGGTCACGTGTCGCGCGCGGCATGTCGCTGCTGGGGCCAGGGGATCCGGCGCTCTCGACGACCCTCCCCGCCTGGCATGCGGACAAGAAAAACAGCGGTCACAGAGCCCCGAGCAAGCGGCGGCTCGCGCCTCGTATGAGCATCGTCTTCCCCCTTCCACGTTACGCCCCTCGTTATGGCGAGGCATAGTCGGGCGCCTTCGGATAAGCTGCTAAGGGGCTTGACGAGTCGTGGTGATCGGGCCCAAGGCAGGCCGCCCAAGAGGCTCCCGATCCAGGCTGGTAGGCATACCGATGTCCCGGGGCGGCAAGGCGGGCCGAATGACGGCCACGGGTGATGGGCCCGGCAAGCGCTGCGCATTCTGCTGATATCGAACGTGTTCAGTCGCGATCGTCGCCATCGCCTCGAACGGCCGCCGCGCCTGGGCCCGCCCGCTTTGCGCTGGGCGGGGTGGGCGCGGCCTGCGCCTTGCTAAACCGGCGCCCCGGAGGCGATATCGATGCAAGCCATGACGTACCAGGGCCCCAAGAGGGTTCGGGTCGAAAACAAGCCCGAGCCGCGGATCGAGCACCCGAACGACGTGATCCTTCGCGTCACGCGGGCCGCGATCTGCGGATCCGACATCCACCTGTATGAAGGGCTCATCCCCGATACCCGCGTGGGGCACACCTTCGGTCACGAGTTCACCGGCGTGGTCGAAGAGCTCGGGCCCTCGGTCCAGACGCTGAAGCGCGGCGACCGCGTGGTCGTCCCGTTCAACATCTCCTGCGGCACCTGCTACTTCTGCAAGCGCGGCCTCACCGCCAACTGCGAGAACACGAACCCGAACGCAGACCTGGCTTGCGGCGTCTACGGCTACTCGCACACGACCGGCGGCTACGACGGCGGCCAGGCCGAATACGTGCGCGTCCCGTTCGCGGACGTCGGGCCGATGAAGATCCCCGACGACATGGACGACGAGGACGTCCTCTTCCTGAGCGACATCCTCCCGACCGCCTACCAGGGCGCGGAGATGGGCGAGATCGTCGACGGCGACACGGTGGTCGTCTATGGCGCCGGCCCGGTCGGCATCCTGACCGCGCGATGCGCTTGGCTCATGGGCGCGGGGCGCGTGATCATGGTCGATCACGTCGACTACCGCCTGGCGTTCGCGCGCCGCTACGCGCAGGTCGAGACCATCAACTACCGGCAGGTGGACGATATCGTCCTGCACATCAAGAAAATGACCGACGGGCGCGGCGCGGACGTATGTATCGACGCGGTCGGCTGCGACGCCTCCGGCTCGCACATGCACACCGTGCTGGGGAAGATCCTCAAGCTCGAGGGCGGCGCGCCGACGGCGATCGAGTGGTGTATCAACACTGCCCGCAAGGGGGGAAAAATTTCTCTCATCGGCGTGTATGGCCCGCCGTGGAACATGATCCCGATCGGCACCGCGATGAACAAGGGGCTCACGCTCCGGATGAACCAATGCAACGTCAAGCGGTACATGCCGCACCTGCTCGAGCACATCCGCGCCGGGCGTATCGACGCGAAGGGTATCATCTCGCATCGCCTGTCGATTGAAGAGATCCCCTATGGTTACGAGATTTTCACCAAGAAGCAGGACGAGTGCATCAAGTGCGTCATCGTCCCGCCGCGCGCGGCGTAACGCCACCCGAGGGAGACACGAGCCATGGCAACGATGCAGACCACCCAGACCCCATTCAGCTCCACGACCGCGCTCGGCGTCCCGGATCGCGGCGTCGATCGCCCCGAGGATCGGCCCGGCGTGCCGATGGAGACGGCGCCCCGCCCGGTCGGGGGCGCGCATTGGACCACGCCCGAGAGGCAAGTGCCGACGGTGCCGGTGCTCAAGCGAATGGAGATCGATGCGCTCACGCCGGCCTTCGGCACCGCGCAGCCCCCCAAGGGCCTGAGCGGCGCGATCCGCCGCCTCGCGTACACCGTCCCGCAACACAAGGCGCGGCGGTGGATGATGCTGCTCATGGCCGATCGCGTCGACGTGATCGAAAACCGGATCGCGAGCGCGCCGAAATGGCTGGCGGTCGCGCTACCGATCGTCGCGATTGGCGTGGGCATCGGGCTCGCCCGGGGGCGAAAGCGCACATTCCGGCAACGCGTATTCGCCTGATCGGCGGCGCGGAAGTCCGATAACCGCCTGACGGGCGACGGCGCCGCTCGGTTCATGCGAATCCGCCTCGGCGCCGGTGTCTTCCCCTGCCGGGGGCGGCTGATCAGCGGCCTCGGGTTTGGCCTTCTTTCCTCGTTTCGTCAACGCGTCTCCCATGAAGGCGAACGCGTGCCCCACATCGGGCTCGACGCGCGCGAGGGCCTTTGCGACGGCATGAGCGTCGAGCACCATCTTCCAGGCCGAATGCTCGGCCCGGAGGCGCGAATCCGTGAGCGGGCCGCGTTTTTCCTCGAGCTTCCGTCGAGCCGCGTCCGAAGCCGTCGATCTCGATCTTCACCTCGTCTTCGAGGTGGATGAGGTCGAGCTGCGCCTTGCCGGGTAGAAGCGCCCGATTGCCTCCGAGTTGCCGGCAATGCCGTAATACCCGTAGTGACCGCGCAGCTTCAGCGAAAGACTGCGTTGCTGTTCGCGCATCGGGGCCCTGCGAAAGCGATCCCTGGCGGTTCGCCGTCGCACGACCCACACCGCCCAGCTCTTGCCGCCCTCGCTGCCCGAGCACGATCTCACGGAGATTTCTCTCTTCCCGATGACGGTGACGGAGCGCGACGAGCGTGTGGCGGCGTTGATCGGTCGGCTCATCGTCAACACGTGCCTCGCGATGAGTGATCCCGCACGGGTACGCGCGCCGGCACCGGCGGGCGCACGGGGAGCGAGGAGGCAGGCCGACGCGCGGCGCGGAGGGGCCCCGCCCGAGCTCCGCGTGAGCGGCGGTGGGTCACCACTCGCCCGCAGCCCCGCGAGCGAGGCGAGCGCCACGACCGGTTTCTGCAACCGTGGTGGACAAACGTCCAGAGTCAAAGTGGTGACGCCTTATCGGTCTCTGGAGCTCGTCGGACAGCGGGGGACGCGCGGGCCAATTCGCGTAGCACGGACGGTGCCTGAGTCGCACACCCCGCGGCGGACTGCCAAGCGGTCGAGATGAGTCGGCTAGAGGGTCAAGCGGCCTACGGCCATTTCTTCGACCGTACGCCCCGGCCCTGGGCGTTAGCCGCCCATCCCCCGCCGCTCGCGCCCCATTCGCACGCCGTGCGCCCTGCGAAGCGCAACGAGGATTTGCCAGCCGAAGCAGACGGTTCCCGATATCAGGGCCAGGTAGAACAGTCCCTCACCCACCCCTGTACTGAAGGGGTCGGGGTGGACCGTTGACGCTGGGTCAACCCTTTCAGCGACGACGCCGGTCGTAGTGCCCCCGCAGATACCGCGGTATCCCTACGCCAGGCCGATGATGCCGCGGGAGCACCCGGATCGGCTTGGCGCACCCGCAAGCGCACACGCGCCGCCCCTTCGCGTTCTCAGCCTCCGCCCAGGCTGTAGACACATCCGGCTGATGCCACCGGATGAACCGCGGGATCCCGACGCAGTGGTGCCACGGTTTCACCACGACCCGACCCCCGCACCCGCAGGCACACACGTGCCCCTTCGCGTTTTCAGCCTCCGCCCACGCCTCCGCTGCACCCGCGGGCGTTGGTCGCGTGGGCAACTTCACCGTTCCTTCCAGCACCACGGGCCGTGTCGCCGTTTGGTGAAAGGTTAACATTGCCGAAGGCATGGGCAGCCTCCAGGGGCACAAACGGCAGCGCTACTCCACTGCCCTCGGATCCGCCCGTGAGGTGCTGGCGTGCGTTCAGGTCGCCCAAGCCATGCGGCTCATCGAAAACGTCAATCCCAGCACGCTCGATCGCATGAACCACGTCATCGCCACACTGAGCCGCCTCGTCTACCGCCGCGCATCATAGGAGAACCCTCCCTCGCCTCTCCCGGGACGGGCGAGGGGTTGGGGGTGAAGGAATTTCAGCGAGGGCGTGGGTTCTCCCGCGACTCCCGCGACGAACCAATCCGCTCTTTGCCATTGCCTCCAGCCTCAATCCATGAGACAAGGCAAGCGACGCCAGCCGGCGCTACAAGCCGTCCTATAAATCGGACCTCGAGGCCTGGTGCAATGCGCCCTCGCGCGCTCCGGGGGCCGCGACGGCCTCCGCGGAGGACAGGCCGCGGATCCTGGCCGAGTGGATCTCGGCGCAGCTTCAGACTGATCAGGCGAAGGACCTGGCGAAGCAAATGGGCGTCCTCGCCCCGGGGAGTCGGCCCGAGGTATTTCGCAAGGAAGTCGAAGCTCAGGGCATCAAGACCTGCCCCTTCGCCGACGAGATGGCAAAGCCCCGGTGAGGCGCACCGGGCTCGTGTCCTTGCCTGCGTGACGAATCAAAACGATCCGCCCATCACCGCGCCACCGACGAGCGGGGCGACGAAAAAGTTGCCGCCGACCGGCGTCGACGTGCGCGTAAGGGCGTGGTATTCGCACCCGATGTCCATTTCCCCCTCCAGGCTCTCGCCCGCGTTGCTGCCGTTCGCTGACGCGATCGATGCGGTTCCGGCGCGCCCGATCTGGGAGGTCGGCTGGGTCCCGCACCGTTACGAACAGGCGGCGCCCAAGCCCCCGCTCATCCCGAATGCACCACCCCATGACGGCGTGTACAGAGGGAGCTGGATCTCACCGGGCATGTGCGTGCGGCTCGACCTCATGCACCCCTCGGTGAGCGAACGATTGCGTGCGTGGCTCCGCTCGCGCTACCCGGAGCAACTGGGCGGAGACGACGGCTTCTACGAGTATGGAATCGAGAGTCGCTCGCAGCGCACGAACCTGGAGCAAGCCCTGGCGCGACTCGAGGCCAAGATAGCGGAGAGCGAGCATCCTCCGTCCACGTAGACGCGCGACGCCGAGATCTCGGACCGCCAGGGCTCGATATATCGTTGACCGATATATCCTGAGGCGATATGTTGGTCGGGTACCGATGCAGGACCCCACGTACCTGATCCTCCTCGCGCTTTCGGATCGGCCTCGCCATGGCTACGGCATCCTTCTCGAGGCCAGTGAGTTGAGCCGCGGAACGATCCGGCTCGGCCCCGGGACTTTGTACGGAGCACTCGAGCGACTGGAAGAAGCCGGTCACGTCGAGCTCGATCGCGAGGAAATCGAGGAGGGGCGGCCGCGACGTTATTACCGCCTGACGCGGCGCGGGCGGAGCATCCTCGTCGAAGAAACCGAACGGCGGGAGGCCCTCGTGGGGCTCGCCAAGCGAAGGCTCGCGCACCGATGAGCCCCCTCGAACGTCGCGTCCGCGCGCTCATCTCCCTCTTTCCTACGTCGTTTCGAGCGCGGTGGGAGGAAGATCTCGTCCGTACCACGCTCGAGACTTGCAGGGCCGAGCAGTCCTGGCCCCACCCGCGAGACGTGTTGGATCTCGTCCTGTCGGCGATTCGTGCCCACGCGACGACGCCCGCAAACCAACCGTTCCGTGTCGTGCTCGCACAGGGCATCGTGCTCGGAGCGACCCTCCTCGCCAGCGTTCGCGTCGGCACCCTCCTGCTTCGCTTCGGGTGGTTCCTGCGCTGGCTTCCAGGCAACAGCGCCGCCGGTGTGCCGTCCGAGGAGCTCGCGCTCTACGCCGGCCCGCTCGCGCTCGAGTTCGCGGCGTACGTGCTCCTCGCGGTCGCGATGCTGCAGCAGCGGCGCGTGCTCATCTGGGCGGGAGCCATCACCCTCGGCGCCATCGGCCTCCTCGGGACGCTCCGCTACCCGGGACCCATCGGCATCCGGTGGGCTCTCGGCATGGCGGTTCCGGGCGCCATCCCCTTCCTCGTCGCTGCGTTCACGGTCGCCGCGAGGAAGACCGAGCGCGCGCTCGCGGTGCGGCCGGCGCTCGTCGGGCTTGCGCTGGCGTCGTTCGCGACGGCGACCTTTCGCCTCGCGGCTTGGTTCGCGACGACGACCTGGCACCTCGTGCCCGGCACGGTCGACCGGAGCGCGGCCGCGGTCGCGGCCCTTCTGCTCGTCGCTTGCACCGTCTCCGGGCTCGCGGATCCCCGCTGGTTCATCGCGCTGGGGGTTGCGGTGATCGGCTGGAACGCGCGCGAATTCATGCAGACCGGCGACCCGCTCGTGTTCCTTGGAACCGCGTTCGTCGTGGCGGTTTCGTGGGTGCACTGGCGCGTTCTACGTCGGCAGGTCGCCCGCTCCGGCAGGGGTCGAAGCGACCGCGAGATTGCCTGACGACAACATTCTGGTCGAGCACAGGACCGCCCGGGAACTTTGTTGGTCGCTCGTCGTGTCCTCCTCCGCGGCATGCAAGAAGCTCCTTCCTCGGGCTCGTCCACGCAGGACTCGACCCTCGCGCTCCTCTCGCTCCGCCTCGTGACCGGGTGGCTCTTCTTCTCCGCGCTTTGGCGGCGCTTCGTGCTCGAACCGGAAAAGATGGTGCCCGATGCGGCGGGGTACGTCGGGGAGAAGTTCAACCACTTCCTGCCGCACGCGATCGGCGTGCGTGGGCTCCTCGATTGGCTGGTGCGGCACCCCGAGGTGCTACACCCCTTCCTCGTGGTCTTCACCGTGCTCGAAGGGGCGGCGGGGCTGGGGCTGATGCTCGGGCTCCTCACGCGCGCCGCGGCCGCGGGCGTCGTGATGTTGTCGGGGGGCATCCTGCTCGGCGCGGGGTGGATCGGGTCGACGTGCCTCGACGAGTGGCAAATCGGTGTGCTGGGGATAGCGGGTGGAATTTCCGTCATTTTCGGGGGCGCCGGACGTTTTGGGCTCGATGCCGCCCTCACCTCGCGTTTTCCACGGCTTCGTGAGAGCCGCGCCTTTGCGCTCCTCGCCTCGGGGTCGCTGCCGCTTCGCCCGGGGATCGTCCGCCGCGGCGGGATTGCCCTCGCAGGAGCGACGCTCGCGCTCACGCTCGCGACCAACCAGATTTTCTTCGGCGGAGTCTGGGGCAAGCTGCACAATCACTCGGTGCGGCCGCACGTGACGATTTCGGCCGCGGAGCTGGATGGAGCGGGCGCGCTACGGCTGAAGCTCGCCCGCGACGGAGGGCCGGACACGTATGGCGCGTTCATCGTGGATATCGCGATCCTCGACGAAGCCGGGAAACCGGTGCATGGCTGGGACGCGCGGGCCTTGGCTTCGCTGCCGGCGAGCGCGATCACGAACCATTATCTCGTGAAGGTTCGCCCCGGACCCCATGGGCTCGTTCTACCGCTCGGGAGCGTCGCGGACGTCGTTTTGTCGATCCCGCCGGAGGTGCCATCGCCGGGGCGTTACCGCGTGCGGGTTTCGGATGTGAGCGGCGCCGCGTGGGATGCTGGGCTCGAAATCGCACCGCGGCTGGTCACGAGGGAGTGAGAGCGTGGCGGGTCGGTCCTTCGTCGAACGTCTCGTCGCCGAACTGCCTGCGCTCTTCCGGATGGCAAGGAAGATGACCCGCTCGGAGACGGACGCCGAGGATCTCGTGCAATCGACCGTGGTGCGGGCGATGGAGAAGCGAGGTGATCTGCGGGACGAGGAGCGAATGCGGGCCTGGCTTTTTCAGGTGCAACGCACGGTGCTCTTGAATGGTGTTCGCGGGGCGGCGCGGCGCTTCGAGGTGATCCAGGGAGGCAAGGGCAGAGAGGCGCCGGAGCCGAGCGAGGATCTCGAGGAGGAGATCCTGCGCCGCTCGTTCGACGACCGGGTGACGCACGCCCTCGATGCGATGCCGCCCGAATGGAAGGAAGCGCTGCTCTTGCGCGAGGTGGAGGAGCTTTCGTACGAGGAAATCGCGTCGGTGCAAGGCTCTCCCGTGGGCACGGTGCGTTCGCGCCTCGCGCGGGCGCGGGCAGCGCTATTCGAGGGGCTATCCGAGGCGAATCCAGAGAGTGCGGTGCATCATGGCAAGATGTGACGAATTCGACAATGTCTCGGCATGGCACGACGGGGAGGTGAACCCCGTGGAAGCGGGGCGAATCGAGGCGCACCTGGCATCGTGTGCCGTTTGCCGCGGGACGGCTGATTTCCTCGCGCAGACGCGGCAATCGTTGCGACGCTCGGCCAGAGCCGACGTGCCCGCGCGCGCCGTGCACCAAACGAAATCGCTCGATGAGCCCGCGCGTCCTCGGCGTCGGCTCGCGCTCGTCGCGTTGCTCGCGGCGGCGTCGTTTGGTATGGGGGCGGCGCTCTTGCTTTCGCGTGGCGGCATCGCGCAGGCGATGGCGGACGAGCTCGTGAGCCACCACCTGCGAGGATTCGCCAGAGAAAAACCGTGCGAGCTCGATTCGTCCGATCCCGCGGTCATCGCTCGGTGGCTGGAGCAGAGGCTCGGGTATGCGGTGGAGGTGCCCTCCATGCCCGGGGCGAAACTGCTCGGGGCGCGCCTTTGCCAGCTCGAGGGCGATCGGACGGCAGCGCTCATGTACATGCAGGACGACAAACCGGTCACCGTATTCGTGCCGAGGCCGGGATCGAGCGCCGCGTTGGCGGCCGAATCGCTCTCGCGAGGCGAGGTTCGCTGCGCGCGTGCGCCGCTCCGCAATCGGATTTGCGCGAAGACCGCGCGGCAACCCATGCTGGCTGTCGCCGAGACGAGCGAAAAGACGCTCGCCGCGGCGCTCGAAGCTCCGTGAACGCGGCTTGTTTCCTGAAGGAAAGGTGAGGAGATGTTTCCGAGGTCATCGAACCGGGGTCGAGTCGCGGCGACTGCAATCGCATCGCTCGTCACGTTGACGGTCGCACTTGGAGTTTTCCTGGATCGGTCGGATGCAAATCGAGGTGCGGCTTCGGCTGTCCCTTGCGCAACGGGCTCCGCGACGACATGCGCCATGCCGAGCGGCTCTGGGCGGCGTGGCGGCGGTGGCCTCTCTACCGGCGGACAGCCGAGGCTCCTTGAATTCACGAGCGCTTCTTGCGCTGCTTGCGCGCGGATGGCGCCCATCGTGGACCAAGTCGAGCGGCGGTGCCTCGCCGAGGCAGACGGATCGCTCGTGCACGTGAGCATCGACGAGCCCGAGGGCGAGGCGCTCGCGGAGCGTTACGAAGTCCGGGCATTACCGACATTCGTCGGGATCGACGCGCAGGGCGCGGAGGTCTTGCGGATGGTCGGGGTCCAGACGCGGGAGAAGCTCGCTTCGGCGCTCGGCGAGGTCCGCGGACGCGCATGTCCGCCGATCTGAGGGCCAGAGGGCGAAGGAGACGCTGTCGGAAGAACAGGGGCGAGCGGCGACGAGCGCGTCATGAGAGCGGGTCTTGTTTCGCCGCGGTGTACGGGTATATGACGAGAAGGAACGCAATGCTCCGCTTCCGCGCCCTGATCGTCAGCACAGGCTTGCTGCTAGGGTCCTGCCACGCGCCCGATCGGCGCGCCGACGCGCACACCACCGATTCCGCGTCGACCGCTCGACAGGCCGCGCAGGCCGATTCCGCGCCTCCTACCCCTTCCGCGGGGGTCGCCGCGGGAGCGCCGCCCAAGGTCGAACGCGCCTGCAAGCGCGACGACGACTGCGCCGTGGCGCGGCTGGACGTGGCGGGCGCGCACGCGTGCTGCCTGGCTTGCGGGACGACGCCTGGCACGCGCCGCTGGCACGCGGATCTGCAGCGGTACTGCGCGGCCCACCCGCCTTCGACGTGCCCGCCGCTCGCGTGCCCGGAGGGGCCCACGCGCGCAGTCTGCCGCGACGGCCTCTGCGAGGCGACGGCGACGGGCCCCGACGGACAGCCCATGCGCGTACCGGTCGAGCAGCCATGCCTACCCGCAATGCTCTGCGATGCGTGGGCCGGCTGCGCCCTCGTGACCGGGAACGCGCAGGACGGGTGGTTCGTCGCCGACGGCGAGCAGGTCCCGCGCGGCGAGCTGGCGACGGTGAAAAACGTGTGCACCGTCGGTGAGCCCTGCGAGGCGGCGCGGATCCTGCCGCCCGGCATGAGCTGCCCGCCCTGGAGCGTGCCGCCGCGCATCGAAGCACCGCCCTACACGTGCGCCCTTGAAGGCGGGAGATGCCGCTCGCGCCCCTCGCCCGCTCACCCAGGCACCCACGCCCCATGAAACCCCGCCGGCACGCGTGCCAGTAGCTTGGCGTCCCCAAGACGATCCCGCGCGGATGTCGCAAGCTCCCAATTCGTCGTCTTCCGCCGCAACACGAGAGGCCTGTACCAAAGCCTCAGGCCCGAGGCCTCGCCCCCCGCCAGCGAGCCACGACTGCGCTCGACATCGCGGCTGCGCGTCGCGAACGCCTCCGTCACCTTCCTGACGAGCTCCGCGCCCCCCGAGCGGACTCCATGTTACCATCGCTCGTCGCCAGTTCCTCCCGTGTCCGTGGAGAAAGCCATGCTGTCGATGATGCGCCCTCTCTCGAGGTGTTTGGTGCTCGCGCTGCTGCTCGTGCTCCTCGCGTCCGAGGGATGCTCGAGCGAACCGGAGGCGGCGCCCGCGGCGTCGCCCAAGACCTGCCCTGCGGGAGAGCTGTTGCTCGAGGATGGTCAGTGTCAACCCGCGGGCCTGCCGCCAGACATGGTGTGCCCGCCGGGGGAATGGGAAATGGCGGGGGGTGGATGCGCGCCGGCGGGCCTGCCGCCGGACATGGCCTGCCCGCCGGGGGAGATGGAGAAGGCAGGGGGTGGGTGCCAGGCTGCGGGGATTCCGCAGGAGCTCTGCGCGACGGGGTTTTCGCCGGATGGCCATCAAGGCTGTGCGCCGATTCTGCCGATGGATCCTTGTCCCGATGGGATGATGGCCGTGCCGGGAGACATGGTTTGTCGCGAGGTCGCGCCGTGCGGCACGGGCGATTGGGGGAACATTCCTGTCGATGCAACGACCGAGTTCGTGAATGCGGCGTATCCGCTGAACGACAGCGACGGGTCGCAGGCGAAGCCGTGGAAGACGATCAAGGCTGGGCTGAACGCGGCGGCGACTGGCGCGATCGTCGCGATTGCGGCAGGTACGTATGCGGAAAATCTGACCATTGAAGGGAAACCGGTGAAGTTGTGGGGGAGGTGCCCGTCGATGGTGGAGATCGCGGGGACGAGCAATGGACTCACGGCCATTTTGGTTCGAGGGGCCGCCGCGAGTGCGAGCGAAGTGCGAGGGATTTCGATCACCGGTCCGAAGTACGGTATCGCCATCGGGTCGGTCGACGTCGTGCTGGACAGGGTTCGCGTCCACGATACAGGAGATCTCGGGATCGCAGCAGTCAACTCGGTCGCGAGCTCAGCGGTGATTGCGTTGACGAATTCGCTCGTCGAGCGCGCGACTTCGGCCGGCGTGGTTGCATTGGGAGCCACGGTCACGATCGAGCGATCGGTGGTGCGCGAGACGAAGAGCGATGCTGGTGGGGCGGCTGGAAGAGGCATCCTTGCTCAGCCGGACGATACGACGCGGTCCCACCTCACGGTGCGCGATTCGAGCGTCGAACGAAATCACGAGACGGGGATCTTCGTCCTAGCTTCCGACGTGCTCGTCGAGGCGACGGTGGTCACCGGGACGCTGCCCGACGGGAATGGGCAATCGGGGCGGGGTATCGAAATAGGCCGCACGACAGTAGGGCGCTCCCATGCGACCGTTCGCGGGTCGTTCCTGGAGAAGAACCATCAGTTCGGCATCTTCGTGGCGGCATCGGACGCGGTGATTGAATCGACGGTCGTGCGGGGGACCCCCCTCGATGGTAGCGGGCAATCAGGAGGCGGTATCTGGGCCCAGGGATCTGGACCCGATGTACGATCGGACGTGACGGTGCGCGCGTCGCTCATCGATGACAATCGTGAAGGGGGCATTCTTCTGATGGGTTCGGATGGGTTGATCGAGACGACGGTGGTCCGCGAGACGAAGCCCATCGACGTGGGTACGTATAGCGCAGGAATCAAATTGGTGTCCCAGCCCGACACGGGAGCTCGCTCGAATGTCATCGTTCGCGGATCACGGCTCGAGAAAAACCACATCCACGGCTTGCACGTGCTCGATTCGGACGCTTCCGTCGAGGCTACGGTGGTTCAAGGAACCCAGCTGGACGGAGACGGGAAACTCGGCTGGGGGATGATCGTGGCGACCTCTTCTCATGACATTCCTCGCGCGAAGGTCGCGGTGTCGGATTGTCTCATCGAAAATAATCACGAAATCGGTATGTACGTGGGTGCGTCCGATGTTACCGTCGAGGCAACGGTGATCCGGGCGACTCAGCCCGGAGCAAACGGGGTCAATGGAATTGGCCTCGTGGCCGAGACGCTTCTGGGGCCGGCCCAGAGAGCCAATGTGACGCTGACCCATTCGATCGTGGAAAAAAGCCACGGTTTTGGCGTGTTGGTCAAGGACTCGGACATGGAGATCGATGGGACCGCCGTTCGGGAAACCATGCCTGACGGAGCCGTAGAGTCCGGGCGAGGTATCGAGGTCGTATCTTGGGAGACAGGGGCGCCCGCAACCCTGACGGTACGGCAATCCAGTATTCATGACAACCACAGCATAGGTATCTCCGTCGTAGGCGCGGAGGCGCTGATCGAGGCTACGCTGGTTCGCAAAACGATGTCGGACGGGACGGAAGGACCGGGTCGGGGCATCAACATACAGAGTGTACCGTTCACGGCAGGAGCGGGCAATGCGGGCCAGCGCTCGAACGCCACCGTATACGCATGTACGATCGAGCAGAACTCCGATGTAGGCATTTACGTCGGCTCGTCGGATGTGCTCATCGAGGCGACAGTGGTGCGGGAGAACCAGTCCACCGCCGGTATCATGGTCGAGAACGCCCCCACGGGAGAGCATGCCAACGTCATCGTACGCGCAGCGCTCATCGAAAAAAACAAGAGGCTCGGCATCGGCATGTTGGGGGCGGATGTCCGGATCGAGGCGAGTGTGGTGCGGGATTCCCAGCTTCGGGAAGATGGTGACTTGGGACGAGGTATTCAGGTGCAACTGGACGAGGCGACTGGGGAGCGGGCAAACGCCGAGGTGTATGCTTGTCTCATCGAGGACAACCATGAATCCGGCATCTTCGTGGTGAACTCGGACGCAACCATTGAATCGACGCTCGTACGCGGCACGACGCCGAACCAGTACGAACAGGGCGGTGACGGGATCACGGCGGCTTCCGATCCGGCGTTCGTCTCGACATGGGGTGCCCTTCCGCCCTCCGTCGCCATCGCGGAAACCCGAGTGGAGAACAATACGCGTGCGGGCATCGCTAATTTCGGCAGCACGATCCAGGTCGTGTCCAGCCAGCTCGTCTGCCACAAATTCGACCTGAATGGAGAGAACGAAGCCGGCTACGATTGGTCCTTCGAGGGGAGCCACGACAATCTCTGCGGCTGTCCCGAACCGACCGGGCAATGCGGCGCCAAGAGCGCTGGGCTCGAGGCGCTGCCGCCCGCCATCGACACACCCTGACCACTCCCCCGGCGTGACCTATTGGTGACGGGGAGCGGATCCGGGCGTGGCGCGCGGCACGTCTCGCTCCGAGCTTGATACGTCGACCGCACCGCGGTCGACGCATCAAGCTTCCAGGACGGGTCCTTGTTCGGGTTTGGGGTGAAACCTCGGCGAGGCGCGGAGGAGCACCCTCCCTCGGGTCACATGCCCGTTCCCTGAAGCAGGGTCGTGGCCTTGCCCGAGAGCCCCGATACCGTCGCCGAAAGCGTCGCGGCCCGGAGCCCCGTGCCCGCGGGCTTGAAATGGACGTCCGCCGTGAACGTGCCGCCCGCCGGGACCGTGACCGGCAAGGGCGAAGACGGCGTCACCGTGAACTCGCCGATGTGCGCCCCGCTCAGCGAGAGCGCCGTGATCGTCTGCGAGCTATTCGACGGGTTCGTGTACGTCAACGTCTGCGGCGCGCTCTGCGTGTAGACCGCCTGGCTCGCGAAGCTCACCTGCTGCGCCGTCGTGAAGGCCGGCAGCGGCATCGACGCGAGCAGCGCATTGCGCACGAGCTTCGCGCCGTCGGTCGTCGAATCCCAGCCGTAGGTGGAGTTGCCCGCGGACGAATGGCCGAAGCCGTTGATCTCGATCAGATTGCGCCCGGTCGCGGGGCCGCTCGATACCACGCTTCGGACCAGGGCGGGCGTGCCGTCCGAGTACTGCGCGACGACGATCGGGTTGTTCTTGTTGAAGGCCGACGCCGGCATGTGGAGCGGGGACGAGACCTGGTAGCCGAACGTCGTGACGCCCGTGAGCAGCGGGCTGCCCGGCTCGAGAATCGTGCCGAGCGTGACCTTCGTCGTGAGGAACGAGGCCGCCGCGATGGGCGTCGAGAGCGTGTATTGCGTGGCGAAGCGACCCTTCAGGCCGAACGTGCCCGTTTCCTGCGCCTCGTAATCGAAGAGCACGACGCCGCCGCCCTGCTCGTAATAGTCGGCCAGGTTGTCGCCGATCGTGGCCGTGACCGAGAGGTACGTCATGACCGCGACCGCGTCGTAGGCCTTCATCTGCGCCAGCGTCGGGGTCGTGCTGTTGATGTTGACGAAGCCGACGGACGCGAACGCGCCCGTGGCCTGGAGCTTGGTCTGGAGGTCGTTCGTCGTGCCCGCATACAGGACGGCGACCGTCGGCGGGAACGTGCCCGTGTACGTGCCGCCCACCCTGCCATTGCCGAGCACGAGGTTCGTGCAGACGCTGGCCGCGCAGACCTGGTTCGAGCCGCACGCGGTGTTGCAGTCGCCGCAGGCGAGGCTGTTGTCGGACAGGTTCACGCAGCTCGCGCCGCACGTGCTCTGTCCGGGGAGGCAAGCGCAGGCGCCGGCCGCGCAGACCTGGCTCGACGAGCATGCGTTGCCGCAGGCGCCGCAGTTCGCCTTGTTGCTCGAGGTGTCGACGCACGTGCTGCCGCATTGCGTGGTGCCGCCGCCGCAGCTCACGCCGCAGGCGCCGTTCGAGCAGACCTCGCCGGCCGCGCAGGCATTGTCACACGCGCCGCAGTGGGCGGGGTCGTTCATCGTGTTCACGCAGGCGCTGCCGCATTGCGTGGTGCCGCCGGCGCAGGCGAATCCGCAGGCGCCGTTCGAGCAGACCTCGCCGGCCGCGCAGGCATTGCCGCAGGCGCCGCAGTTCGACGGGTCGTTCATCGGGTCGACACAGGCGCCGCCGCATTTCGTGGTGCCGCCGGCGCAGGTGAGGGCGCAGGCGCCCTGCGAGCAGACCTCGCCGATCGCGCAGACGGTGTTGCATGCGCCGCAGTTCGCCGGGTCGTTCGAGGTGTCGACGCAGGCATCGCCGCATTTCGTGGTGCCGCCGGCGCAGGCGAGCGCGCAGGCGCCCTGCGAGCAGACCTCGCCGATCGCGCAGACGGTGTTGCATGCGCCGCAGTTCGCCGGGTCGTTCGAGGTGTCGACGCAGGCATCGCCGCATTTCGTGGCGCCGCCGACGCAGGTGAGCGCGCAGGCGCCGCTCGTGCAGACCTGACCCGCCGGGCAGGTGTTGTCGCATGCGCCGCAGTTCGCCGGGTCGTTCGAGAGGTTGACGCAGGCGCTGCCGCATTGCGTGGTGCCGCCGGCGCAGGTGAGCGAGCAGGCGCCTTGCGAGCAGACCTCGCCGGACGCACACGTGCTTCCGCAGGCGCCGCAGTTCGCGGGGTCGAGGTTGGTATCGACGCACAGATCGCCGCACTTCGTGGTGCCGCCGGCGCAGGTGAGCGAGCAGGCGCCCTGCGAGCAGACCTCGCCGGGCGCACACGTGCTGCCGCAGGCGCCGCAGTTCGCGGGGTCGAGGTTGGTATCGACGCACAGATCGCCGCACTTCGTGGTGCCGCCGGCGCAGTTGAGGGCGCAGGCGCCCTGCGAGCAGACCTCGCCCACCGCGCACGCGCTGCCGCAGGCGCCGCAGTTCGTCGGGTCCGTGTCGAGGTCGACGCACGCCCCGCTACACGCGGCTTGCCCGGGGGCGCACGTGCCTCCTCCGCTCGACGACGACGACGACGCGGCGCCGCCTTCACCGCCGGTGCCGCCGGTGCCCCCCGCGCCGCCCGTGCCATCACCGCCTCCGGAGCAGCCGAGGGAAACGAGCGCCGTGACGAGCGCGGTGAGCGCGAGCCCTCCGTGCCGCGCGCCGAGGGTCGTCGTCATTGATTCCATTCCGTAAGATCGGGATCGCTTCATGGTTCATCCCCGTAAGATCGTGGTTGGGACGCAAAGCACTCCGCAGCCAACCTCCCATGGTACCATTGTTCGAGCCCCGGAAAGCAGGCGTGTGCGTGCGTGCCCCGCGTCACGATTGCGCGAGGGCCGCCGCAGGCTCGTCGACGCGCGTCGTCAGAGGGGGCGCTCGAGCGCCTTCAACGATATCGACTGCAAGAGGGCTTTCCCGATCGGCCTCTTGTCCTCCCAGAAGACGCGCGCCTCGAAGAAGGCCCGCGCTTCCTCGCTCTGCAAGGCCCGGAGCGCCGCCTCGGCCTCCTCGCGCGCCTCGAACGGGAGGAAGTAACACGTGTCGTCGAGCACCACCGGGCGCCCCTCGTGCGGCTCCACCAGCGAGAAGGAAAATTTCTTGTACAGCCCGCAAATCGCCACTTTGTAGGGCGCGAACGTGTACGGGCCGATGCCGAAGACCGAGAACGGAGGTTTGTCGCGGTAAATGGAGCTCTTGCGGACGTCGAGCTTGCCCTCGTGCCGGACGAGGTAGGCCCACGCGCGCGGCGCATCGGCTTGCAAGGTCCGCGTCTCCTCGCCGAGCGAGCGTTGTGGCACGAGCACGAAGCGCCTCCCCGGGCGCCGGCCATTCGCCACGTCCGAGCCCTTGAGCAGCGGGAAGACCACCGAATCCTCGATGTCGACCCGCTCGCCGAGGCCATTCACGAGCGCGCCGTCCCTCGCCTCGAGCTCCATCACCGGCGCGCAGTCGTGCTTGAGCCCCGAGCGCCACGCCGGCGTGCATTGGCCTTCGAGGCTCTGCGTGCGCTCGAATCGATCGATGTCGCTGTAGAGCCGGCCGCCGTGCACGCCCATCGTCCGCCGGGGGGCTTCGGCGTCGAGCGAATCGAAGACGGCCCAGCCGCGCGCAGGCGAAGATCCGGGCGGATCCGTCGCGAGCGTCATCACCACGGCCGCCGTCGACACGTCGAAGGCGCCACGCGCGTCGATCCGGTACGTCGCGCCCGAGAGCGAGAGGCCCTCGCCGATCACGTGCTCCATCACCCGCCGCGCCACGCTGCTTTTGCAGAGCACGACCATGCGGAAATCACGGGCCCGGAGCGCCCTGAGCAGGCGCAGGAGGATCCACTCCGAGACGTCGAAATTGCTCTTGCCGGTCTGGGCGTCGAGGCCCCGGAATCGCTTGAAATTCGATTTCTTCGGCAAATTCCGCGAGCCGAGCGCGCCGAGGTCCGCGCTCGTGACCCAGGGCGGATTGCCGAGCACGAGGACCGGATCCGGCATCGCCGCGAGCACGTCCTCCCACGCGACCTCGAAGCAATCGCCGAGGGCAATCTCGACCGGGCGGCCCGCGAGCGCGCGGCGCGCCGTCTCCACGTGCCCGGGGTCGATGTCGAACCCGCGAGCGGGGGTGTCCGGAAAAACCTCGGCGGCGGCCGTGAGGAAGGCGCCGCGGCCGCACGTGGGCTCGAGGATCGAGGCCGGGCGCGCGCCGAGCCGCGCGGCGAGGCGAGAGACTTGCCGCGCGAGATCGAGGGGCGTTTGCCAGTCCCCACGCTCGACGCGCGAGGCCCGCGAAAGCGCCGTCACCGCGAGGCGTCCGCGACCTGCGCGAGCATCTCCGCCTCGGCGCAGAGGTTGCCGTCGACGCGCGCCTCGCCCCGGAGCTTCCACACCGGGCCCCGTCGCTGGAGGGCGGTGGCGGAGAGGTCGAGCCGGTCACCCGGCACGACGGGCCGGCGGAAGCGCGCCTTGTCGATGCCCAGGAAAAGCACGACCTTGGGCTGCTCGGCCCGCGCAGGGTCGGACGCGTGCGCGAGCAGGCCGCCGATCTGCACCATCGATTCGACGATGAGGACGCCGGGCATGATCGGGTGCGAGGGGAAATGGCCCTGGAACCAGGGCTCGTTGTACGCGACGCACTTGTGCCCCGCGATGCGCTCGCCCGGGACGAGCTCCGTCACGCGATCGACCATCACCATCGGATACCGGTGCGGCAAGATCGTGAGGATCTCGCGCACCTCGATCGGGAGTTTTACGTTGGCCCCTTCGGTCACCCTGACCGTCCCTTCCGCTTGCGCCCCGGCTCTTCGAGAATACGCGCCGTCGCCCGCAGCCACCGCGCCTTTTCGACCGCTGGATACCCGCCGAAGACCGCGCCCGCGGGCACGTCGCCGATGACGCCCGCCTTCGCCGCGAGACGCGCCCCCGCGCCGACCTCGCAATGATCCGCGACGCCGACCTGCCCGCCCACGAGCACGCCCGCGCCGATGCGCGACGAGCCCGCGAAGCCCGCTTGCGCCGCGACGAGCGTGCCCTCGCCGATCGAGGCGTTGTGGCCGACGTGCACGTGCGCGTCGAGCTTGGCGCCGCGGCCGATCACGGTCGGCGCGAGCGTGCCCGCGTCGACGGTGCAGAGCGGGCCGATCTCGACGTCGTCCTCGACGACGACGCCGCCGAGCTGCGGCATCCGCACGACGCCGCCGGTGGGAGATGCGGCCCAGCCAAACCCGGGGCGCCCGAGGACCGACGAGGCGCCGACCGTGACACGCGCGCCGAGCGAGACGCCGCCGTAGACGACGACGTGCGGCTCGATGCGGCAGTGCGGGCCGATCTCGGCGCCGGCATACACGACGGCGAAGGGGCCGATGATCGCGGTGGGATCGACGATCGCGAGAGGATCGATCCGCGCGAGCGCGCGGGCATCCACGGGCTCGGGCCGAGGAACCTGTTCGAGCACGCAGGCGAGCGCGTACGCGGCGCGCGGGTGGATCCAGCGTTTGCCCGCGGGCACGAGCGAGGCGAGCGGACCGTCGACGAGCAAGAAGGTCGCGCTCGCGCGCGCGGCTTCGAGGTAGCGGCGCGAGAGCAGCGGCGCGAGCGTCGTCGCGCCTTCGGAGGTCTCCACATCGACCGGGGCGACGCGGGACACGACGGCGTCCTCGAGACCCGGATCGAGCATGCCGCCGTGCTTCGCCGCGAGCTCGCGGAGAGGCACGGGCGCGGGGAGCACGGCGCCGCCGCTACTTCTTTTCGTCGCCGCCTCCCGACGGCTTGTCGCCGCCGCCCTCGGCCGGGGCGTCGCCGCCGCCGTCGCCGCCGGAGTTGTACATCTGCACGACCTGCTCGGTGAGGTCGAGATCCGGCCGCGCGTAAGGCGTCGCGGAGCGGTCGAGGATGAGCTCGTAGCCGCTCTTCTTCGCGAGGCGGGTGATGATGCCCATCATCTTGCGAAGGATCGGGCCCGTCAGGTCGCCCTGCTTCTTCTGGAGCTCCTTGTTGTAGTCGACGAAGCTCGTCTGGAGCTCGACCATGCGGCGCTGCCAGTCCTCCATGCGGCGGGCGAGGGCCTCGCGCGAGAGCACGCGGGCCTGGCGCTCGATGTCCTCGCGCGCGCGCTGGAGCTCCTCTTGCTTCGCGTCGAGCTCCTTCTGGCGCTTGTCGAAGAGCTTTTTCAACGTGCCCTGCGCGCGGATGCCGTCCTCGGTCTGCATGACGGCCTGCTGGACGTCGACGACCGCGATCTTGCTGTCGGCCGAGGCCTCGGCCGGGGCGAGCGAGACGAGCGCGGAGAGCACGGAGGCGGCGAGTGCCGCGTGGAGGCGGGGAAGGCGACGCGGTAGCATGAAGAGGATGAAGCTCGCTTACCTGCGCACGGAGATGCGGTCAAGCACGCCGCACGCCGTGAGGGCAGGAAGCGGAGCCGCGTCTCCGCGTGGCGTGACGGAGAAAAGCGGGAAGGGTGCGCGGCATCGCCCTTGCGTCGTGTTTGTCACCGCGGTTATGTCGGAGAACCATACGAGGACCTCATGGGATTGTTCGACTCTCGCAGGCGCCGAGGGCGCAGCATCGCGCTGCTGTTCGGGCTCGCTGCGACCACGCTCTCCGCGGCCGCGACCGCGCAAACCTTCCCCGCCGTCGCGACGTGGGCGCCGCTCACGCGCTTCGACGCCGGCTCGGGCACACACCTGCCGATCGGCGATGTCTCCGGTGACGCGACGGGCGCGCGCGACATCGTGGGGAACGCGGCGAATCCCGTGGCGTACGTGCACGCGGACTGGACGCACTTCTACTTCCGCCTGCGCGTCAACGCGACGGCCCTCGTCACGGCGACGAACTTCGACAACGGCTCGAGCTTCGGGTGCGTGATCGACGCGGACGCCGACGCGTCGGATTTCGAGTTCAGCGCGCTCGTCGACGGCATCTCGGCGCCGGACGCCGTGCGCTTCTGGGTGAACACGACCCAGCAAACCGCGGGCTCGCCGGCCGATACGCCCGAGGTGATGGTGAAGGCCTACCTCGGCCCGCTGCAGCTCGGGCAGCCGGGCTTCGGATACGCGCGGCAGGTCGCGGCGGGCTCGGTGTTCCCGATCGCCGCGCCGGACGCCGATTTCTTCGTCGACTGGGCGGTCGAAAAATCCCTCCTCCAGGCCGCGGGGGTCGGGGACGCGACGCCGCTCCGTTTTGCGTGCGGCACCGGCGTCAGCACCTCGACGCTGTCGACCGATTTCACGAGCACCCTGGACCTCGCGCTCGTCTTGAGTGATCCGTATCTCTGCGGCGGATCGGGCTGCATTCCGCAGACTTGCGCCGATTACGGGCAGCCCTGCTCCGCCGGGACGGGCGCGTGCGCGCAGTCGGGCACGCGCTTCTGCAACGCGGCGGGCCAGTCCGTGTGCGACGCGTTCCCGGGCGAACCCTCGCAGGAGACGTGCAACGCGGTCGACGACAACTGCGACGGCGTGGTCGACGATGGAAACCCCGGGGGCGGCGGCGCGTGCGTGACGGGTCTCGCCGGCGTGTGCAGCGCGGGCACGGAGAACTGTCTCTCCGGCGTGATCCAGTGCACGCCGAACGTGACGCCCGGAGCGAACGCGGAGGCGTGCAACACGCTCGACGACGATTGCGACGGTCAGACGGACGAAGGGTTTTCCCTCGGCACGAACTGCACCGAGGGGCTCGGCGTCTGCGCGGCTTCGGGCGAGATCGTCTGCGACGGGCAAGGCGGCGCGACCTGCAGCGCGACGCCGGGCACGCCGCAAACCGAGACGTGCAACGGGCTCGACGACGATTGCAATGGCTTCGCCGACGACGGCGATCCGGGCGGCGGAGAGGCCTGCGTGACCGGCCTCGCCGGCGCCTGCAGCGTGGGGATCACGGCCTGTTCGTCGGGCAGCGTGGCGTGCGTGCCGGCGGTTCTTCCGGGCGAGCTCCCCGAGGCGTGCAACTTCGCGGACGACGATTGTGATGGCCTCGAGGACGAGGATCTCGGCCTCGGCGCGGCGTGCGTCGAGGGCGTCGGCGCGTGCGCGGTCGTGGGCTCGATGGTGTGTACCCCCGAGGGCGGTACGGCCTGCAACGCCGTCGCGGGGATGCCGAGCACCGAGGTCTGCGGCGACGCCGTCGACCAGGATTGCGACGGCGCGCTCGACAACGGCTGCCCGGACACCGACGGCGACGGGCTCATCGACGCGATCGAGGAGCAGATCGGGACCGACCCCGCGGACGCCGACAGCGACGACGACGGCGTGGCCGACGGCGAGGAGACGGACGTCGCGATCGATACGGACGGCGACGGGCTCGTCAACGGGCTCGACGCCGACAGCGACGACGACGGGCTCTACGACGGCACGGAGACCGGCAGAGATTGCAGCGGGCCCGGCACGGACGTGGCGGCCGGTCATTGCAGGCCCGACGGGGACGCGGGCCTCACGAAGACGAACCCGCTCGATCCGGATTCGGACGGCGGCGGCGTGATCGACGGGTCGGAGGACGCGGATCTCGACGGCGTGGTCGACGCGGGCGAGACCGACCCCACGGCGGGCAGCGGCGCGGACGACGCGCAGACGAAGGACGCGGACGGCGACGGGCTGAGCGACGGGCTGGAGGAGACGATCGGCACGGATCCGAACGACGCCGACAGCGACGATGACGGCCTGCTCGACGGCGATGAGGCGAACCCGTCCGACGACACCGACGGCGACGGGCTCGTGAACACGCTCGATCCGGACAGCGACGACGACGCGCTCTTCGACGGCACGGAGACCGGGAAGAACTGCACGCACCCCGCGACGGACCCGGCCGCGCAGAACTGCCGGCCCGACGCGGACGGCGGCGCTCTCCAGACATCGCCGGTCGATCGGGACACCGACGGCGGCGGCGTGAGGGACGGGGCCGAGGATCGCAATCTCAACGGTCGGATCGACATCAACGAGACGGATCCGACCGAGGGCAACGCGCCCGACGATCAGCAGCTGTCGAACCTGGATAACGACGGCGACGGGCTGACGAACCAGCTCGAGTTCTTCCTCGGCTCGAACCCGAACGACGCGGACACGGACGACGACGGCGTGCTCGATGGCGACGAGGCGAACCCGTCCGACGACACCGACGGCGACGGCAAGATCAACGTCCGCGATTCGGACAGCGACGGCGACGGGCTCTTCGACGGGACGGAGGTCGGCAACGATTGCTCGCATCCGTCGACGAACCCCGCGGCGAACGCCTGCCGAGCCGACGCCGACATGGGCGCGACGCACACGTCGATGGTCGATCCGGACTCGGACGACGGCGGCGTGTCCGACGGGGCCGAGGACAAGAACAAGGACGGTGCGATCGATCCGGGCGAGACGAACCCGACGAAGGGCAACGGCGAAGACGATCCGCTCGACAGCGACGGCGACGGGCTGCTCGACAAGCTGGAGACGATGCTCGGGACCGATCCGTTCGACTGGGACTCGGACGACGACGGTGTCTCCGACGCGGAGGAGCCGGACCTCGGCGAGGACACGGACGGCGACGGGTTCATCAACGCGCTCGACCCCGACAGCGACAACGACGGGCTGCCGGACGGGCTCGAGATGGGCAAGGGCTGCACGGATCCGGACACGGATCCGTCCGCGGGTCACTGCATCCCCGACGGCGATAACGGCGCGACGAAGACCGATCCGCTCGACTGGGACACGGACGACGGCGGCGCGAGCGACGGGGCCGAAGACAAGGACAAGGACGGCGTCATCGACCCCGGCGAGACGGACCCGACCGCGGGCCACGGCGCCGACGATCCGCCGGACACGGACGGCGACGGGATCTTCGACGACGACGAGGAGGTGATCGGGACCGATCCGAACGACGCGGACACGGACGACGACGGCGTGCGCGACGGCGACGAGCCGAGCTTCGGCGTGGACACGGACGGCGACGGGCTCATCAACGCGCTCGATCCGGACAGCGACAACGACGGGCTCTTCGATGGGACCGAGCTCGGCCTCGATTGCACGGATCCGGCGACGGACATCACGGCGGGCCATTGCGTGGGCGACGCGGACGGCGGGCTCACGACGACCGATCCGCTCGACTGGGATACCGACGACGGGTCGGTGAGCGACGGGTCGGAGGACTGGAACCTCGACGGCAAGATCGACCCGGGCGAGACGAACCCGACGGCCGGGAACGGCGTCGACGACCTGACCGTGACGGACACGGACGGCGATGGGCTGAGCGACGAGGTCGAGGAGACGATCGGGACCGATCCGAACGACGCCGACACCGACGACGACGGCGTGATCGACGGGCAGGAGCCGAACCCGACCGATGACACCGACGGCGACGGCACGATCAACGCGCTCGATCCGGACAGCGACGACGACGGGCTCTTCGACGGCACCGAGATGGGTCAGAACTGCAGCTCGCCGGCCACGGACCCGGCCGCGGGCAACTGCGTCGCGGACGCGGACATGGGCGCGACGACGACCTCGCCGCTCGATCCGGACACGGACGACGGCGGCGTGTCCGACGGCGACGAGGACACGAACGGCAACGGCGTGGTCGATCCGGGCGAGATCGATCCGAACGACGGGAGCGACGACGCGACGAAGCTCGACTCGGACGGCGACGGGCTGACGGACGCCGAGGAGGCGCAGATCGGCACGGATCCGTTCGACGCCGACAGCGACGACGACGGCGCGCCGGACGGCGCGGAGCCGAGCGTCGGGGTCGACACGGACGGCGACGGGCTCATCAATGGGCTCGATCCGGACAGCGACGACGACGGGCTCTTCGACGGGACCGAGCTCGGCTTCGATTGCTCGGGGCCAGGGACGAACCCGATGGCCGGCAATTGCATCCCCGACGGCGACAAGGGCGGGACGAAGACCGATCCGCTCGACGCCGACACGGACGACGGCGGCGTGCGCGACGGGCTCGAGGACAAGGACAAGGACGGCGTGGTGGACGCGGGCGAGACGAACCCGCTCGATCCGGCCGACGACGTCGAGGGGCCCTGCGAGACGGACGAGGATTGCGGCGGCCCGAACAGCGGTCAGATCTGCGTGGAAGGCTCGTGCACGGAGGGCTGCCGCGGCGAAGGCGGCAACGGTTGCCCGACGGGCGAGGAGTGCACCTCGACGAACACCGCGCCGGGGCTCTGCGTGTCCCCGGAGGAAGCGATTCGCCTGGCCGGCGGCGGTTGCGCCTGCGCCACGGGGCAAACCGAAGGCGCGCCGGGCGGCGTGGCCCTCGCGATCGCGGCGCTCGGCGCGCTCGTCCTGCGCCGCAAGCGGCGCGCGTAATCAACCCACGTCCCTACACACCATCTACGCCCGCGTGGGCACCTCCTCCGCCGGCCCTGGCGGACCGGGGCGTGCCTTGCGCAGCACCTGATCCGGCTCGAGCGCGCGCGCCGTGAGGCCCGCGAGCGCGGCGCCGAGCAGCGGCGCGACCCAGAACATCCAGAGCTGCGCGAGCGCCCAGCCACCCACGAAGAGCGCAGGCCCCGTGGAGCGCGCGGGATTGACCGAGGTGTTGGTGATCGGGAGGGCGACGAGGTGAACCAGCGTCAGGCAGAAGCCGATCGCGAGCCCGCCGAACGTGTTCATCGCGCGCTTCGAGGTGGCGCCGAGGATCACCACGACGAAGAAGAAGGTCATCACGACCTCGACGAAAAACGCGGCCGCCGCGGAGTAGCCGTCCGGCGAGTGCGCGCCGTAGCCGTTCGCGCCGAGGCCACTCACGGTGGGGTCGTAACCGCCGGGCATGCCTCGCGCGATGATCAGCAAGAGGCCCGCGCCGACGAAGCCGCCGACGAGCTGGGCCATGACGTACGGCAGCACATCCACGCGTGGAAAGCGCCCGGCCGCTGCGAGGCCGACGGTGACGGCCGGGTTGAGGTGCGCGCCCGAGATGTGGCCGAACGTGTAGGCCATGGTGAGCACCGTGAGGCCGAACGCGAACGCGACGCCGTGGTTTCCGATCTTCTCTCCCGCGATGACGGCGCTGCCGACGCCGCCGAGCACGAGCCAGCACGTACCGACGGCCTCTGCGATGGCCTTTCGTCCGATGGACATGAGACGTCCCCCCTTTCCCCACAGGTGAACGTGGGGTGGGACGCGCGCGCGTCCAGGCGCCGCGCTGCTTCTCGGCGATCAGCCGGGCGCGAGCTCGAGAAGCGAGTGGTAGATTCCCAGCCGCTCGTGCGTCGCCTGGAGGACGAGCCCTTCCTCGCGGGCGAGCGCGAGGATGTCCTCGGTGCGGTACATGCGGCTGTTGCCGTTCGCGATCGCCGTGAAATACGGCGACGTGTTGATCAGGCAATACGCCGCCGCGTCGAAGCGCTGCCGATCCCAGAATGTATCGAGGATCCAGAGCCGGCCGCCGGGCCGTACCGCGCGGCCGGCGCGGCGCAGGATCGTCCGCACCTCGTCCTCCGAGAAACACACGAGGAACTGGCTCATCCAGACCGCGTCGAAGCCCGAGGGCAGCTCGGCGTGTGGATCGAGCACGTCCACGGGGCAGGGCACGGCGCGGCCGTCGAGTCCTTTTTCGCGCAGGTTCTGCATTGCCATTTCGAGCTGGCCGGGGAGATCGACGAGGGAGGCGCGGAGCTCGGGTGATCGGGAGAGGCAAAGCGAGGTCCATTTGCCGGTATTGCAGCCGATGTCGAGCAGGTTCCGCGGCTCGCGCTCGAGCACGATCCGGCTCGCCGCGGGGAACGCGGCGTCCGAATAGAAATGGTCGAAGCGCAGCCACGCGCGCTTCGCGTCCTCGGGCAGGTGAGCGAGCGCCTCGTAGACCGTCTTCCATTCGCCGAAGACCCGGAGCCCCGCGGGCTCGCCGAGCCGGAGCGCGTCTTCCAGCTTGTGCATGCCGAGGTAACAGACCTCGTGGACGAACTCCATGTTCACGGCCGTCATCTCGTCGCGGCGGATGAAGGCGCCGAGCGTGGTGATGACGAATCGACCGTTGTCGTACGCCACGAGATCCGCCGAGAGCCCGCATTCGAGCAGGACCGTCGCGGCGTAGATGGAAAGCCCCGTCTTCGCGGCCGCCTCGGCGGCCGTCATCCCCTCGGCGCCACAGTCCTCGACGGCCTCGAGCAAACCTGTCGATCGCAGGAGGCGCGTGGCCTGAAATACGATCGGCGCGAAAGCGATCCGTTGGGCGTCAAAGCGTGTTTCGAGGCCAGTCTTGTCGGTACCGAAGCGTTTGTGTAGCACCTTCACCTCCGCGGGGGAGTCGCATCATGCCCGGGACGGAGAAAAAGTCCCACGATAACTTTACGCTGATGCGCGCGTCGTGGGGTCGTGGGTGAGGACTCTCGCCCTCAATTGCGGGGTCCTGTCCTCATTTCGAGGCTGGTAAGCGGGCAGTGCAGGCGCAAGATGCCAACACATTCAGGATCTCGTCCAGTACGTTTTGTGTGATATGTGTCCGTGACGATAGCCATGAACCCCAGTCCGAGGGAGAACATGAAACGACGAAGTATATTGGGGCACAAAACGATCGTGAGCGGCGTCGCTCTCGTCGTGGGCTTCCTGGGGCTCGCCGTGCCCGTCACGGCGCGCGCGCAGACGTTTCCGCCCGACGCTTCGTGGGTCGCGCTGACGCGCACGGATCCAGCGACGGGTATGGCGACGCCGCTCGGTGATCCCGAAGGCGATACCGCGGGCTCGCGCGACATCGTCGGCAATGAGCTGTTCCCGCTCGCCTACGTGTACAGCGACGCGACCCATTATTACTTCCGGTTGCGGATCGACGAGACGGTCCTGCAGAACGCGACGAGCTTCGCGCCCTTCGGCTGGGGGTGCGTGATCGATACGAACAACGATCCGGCCAATTACGAGTACAGCACGCTCGTCAACGGCATCTCGAATCCGGACGAGGTGCGACTCTGGGCCAATGCGATCCAGCAGATGCCGAACGATCCCGGCGACGCGCCGGAGACGCTGCTCAATACGTACCTCGACCCGCTCACGATGGGCTCGATGGGCTACGGATACGCGCGCGAGGCCCCGGCGGGCTCGAATTTCCCGCTCGCCACGCCGACGCCGGACTTCTTCATCGACTGGGCCGTCGAGCGGAACGCGCTCATCGCCGCGGGCGTGAGCCTCGATCAGCCGCTGCGCATCGCCTGTGGTACGGCCTCGAACGGCACGTCCCTCTCGCAGGACTTCACCGGCCCGGCGAACCTGCCCGATCTGCTCAGCGATCCAGTGAGCTGCGGCGCGGAAGGCTGCATTCCGCAAGATTGCATGGGCGCCGGCGAGGCGTGCTCCGCGGGCGTGGGCGAGTGCCTCGTGACGGGCGTGCTCGTGTGCAACGCGGAGGGCCAGGCGGTCTGCAACGCGTTCGCGGACGAACCCGGGACCGAGGTCTGCGACGGCCTCGACAACGATTGCGACGGCGTGGTCGACAACGGCTGCCCCGACACCGACGGCGACGGCATCCCCGATTTCGCGGAGGGCACGCTCGGCACCGATCCGAACGACGCCGACACCGACGACGACGGCATCCCGGACGGAGAGGAGCCGAGCGCGAACGTGGACACGGACGGCGACGGGCTCATCAACGCGCTCGATCCGGACAGCGACGACGACGGTCTCCTCGACGGGACCGAGGTCGGCAATGGTTGTAGTGGGCCCGGGATCGATCCCGCGGCGGGCCATTGCATCGCCGACGGCGACATGGGCGCGACGAAGACGAACCCGCTCGACCCCGACACGGACGCCGGCGGCGTGTCCGACGGCGCGGAAGACAAGGACCGCGACGGCGTCGTCGACGCGAACGAGACGAACCCGAACGACGGCAACGGCGCGGACGATCCGACGAACACGGATACCGACGGCGACGGGCTGAGCGACGATTTCGAGACGGGAATCGGGACCGATCCGAACGACGCCGACAGCGACGACGACGGCTTGCCCGACGGAGAAGAGCCGAATCCGACGCTCGATTCGGATGGCGACGGGCTCACGAACCCGCTCGATCCGGACAGCGACAACGACGGGCTCGCCGACGGCACGGAGCTCGGCAAGGATTGCTCGAACCCGGCGACGGACCCGGCCGCGGGCAACTGCGTGCCCGACGGCGACATGGGCGCGACGACGACGTCGCCGCTCGACGCCGATACGGACGACGGCGGCGTGAGCGACGGCTCCGAGGACAAGAACCTCGACGGCGTGGTCGATCCGGACGAGACGAACCCGAAGGCCGGCAACGACGCGGACGATTCGACGAACACGGATACCGACGGCGACGGGCTGAGCGACGCCGTCGAGGGGACCCTCGGCAGCGATCCGAACGACGCCGACAGCGACGACGACGGCGTGCTCGATGGAGAAGAGCCGAACCCGGCGAACGACACGGACGGCGACGGCATCAAGAACGTGCTCGATCCGGACAGCGACGGCGACGGGCTGAAAGACGGCACGGAAATGGGCAAGGGTTGCTCGGGCGACGCGACCGACCCGGCGGCCGGCAACTGCGTGGCCGACGGCGACAGCGGCGCGACGACGACCGCGCCCCTGAACCCCGATACGGATGGCGGCGGGCTCGCCGACGGCGACGAGGACACGGACAAGGACGGCGTGGTCGACCCGGGCGAAACCGATCCGACGAGGGGTCACGGCGGCGACGACGACGGCGATCCCGACGACGACGACGACGGGCTGACCGACGACGAAGAGACGGTGATCGGGACCGATCCGAACGACGGCGACAGCGACGACGACGGCGTGCCCGACGGCGAGGAGCCGAGCCCCGGCGTGGATACCGACGGCGATGGGCTCGTCAATGCCCTCGACCCGGACAGCGATGATGACGGCCTCAAGGACGGCACCGAGCTCGGCAAGGATTGCGGGGCGGCGGGGACGAACGCCGATGCCGGCCATTGCACGCCCGACGGCGACATGGGCACGACGACCACGGATCCGCTGAAGGCGGACACCGACGGCGGCGGCGTGAGCGACGGCGACGAGGACACGGACAAGGACGGCGTCGTCGACGAGGGCGAGAAGGATCCGAACAACAAGGCCGACGACGTTCCCGTCGAGCAGCCGCCGTCGGACGACGGCATCCTCCTCACGGGCCACGGCCTGATTTGCGCGGCCGGTCGCGGAGGCGGGAGCGGCGACGCGGCGCTCGTCGCGCTCGCGGCCCTCGGGGCCCTCGTGATCCGCAGGAAGCGTCGCTGAATCGACGTGGAGCGGTGAAATGAACGCGGGGAGCGGTCGGCGAAAGCCGGCGCGCTCCCCGCGGTCTTTTGTGGCGGTTTCGTATCAGCCGACGATCACAGGCATTCGTTCGAGATGCAATCCTTGCCGGGCGGGCAGGGGGTATCGAGGTCGCACTCGGGGTTGACCTCTTCGTTCGTCTTGCAGATCCCCTTATCGCAGGCGACGAAGCGGTTGTCGATGAGCTTGCAGGCGGTGAGGTCGCCGCAGGGGTAATGGCAGTAGCCGTCCGCGCCGCACTGGGCCGCGCCGGGGCAGGGCTCCTTGCCCGGACCGCAGCCGGGGATGGGCGAGGGATCGGGGATGCAGCCGCCGGCCGTGCTGTCGCAGATCTCGCCGGCCGGACAGTCGCTGTGCTTGGTGCAGGCCGGCTCGCAGATGCCGTCGATGCAGACCTCGTTGCTCACGCAGGGCTTCTGCGGGCACGCGGTCGCGGGGTCGGCGATGCAGATGCCCTTGTCGCAGACGTAGCCGGATTGGCACGGGCTGTTCTCGTCGCAGCCGACCTCGCACTGGCCGTTCGCGCAGACCTTGCCGGGGCCGCATTCGTAGCTGTGGTTGCAGCCGACGAGGCAGATGCCGTCCAGGCAGACCTGGCCGGAGGGGCAGTCGCCATTGTCGACGCAGGCGCAGGTGGTCACGTTCGGGTCGCACGTGGGATTGCCGCCGCCCTGACCGCCCTGGCCGCCGCCGCCGCCCTGGCCCACGTTGGGATTGGCGGGGTGACAGCCGTAACCGTCGCAAATCATGCAGTTTTCCCCGTTCGCGTCGCATTCGATCTGGGCGTCGGCGTCGGAGCAACCGCCGTAGCCGCTGCCGCTCACGGCGAGGACGAGGAACAAGGCGCTCGGGCCGAGAAGCTTGGCGAAGGATGGACGCAAGAACATGAAAACCCTCCAGCGACGGACGCGCCGCGACGAGCGCGCGGAGCGCCTGCGTATTCGTACCACGGGGGTGCGTAACACGCACCGTGCCACCGTCTTACGTTGCTTGGGGTGCGGCTTCACGCGTGGCTGTGAACGCCGGGCTACGCGTCATGGTACGCGCGCGTTCACGCTCGACCCGAGACAGCAGCCATACGCCGGGGTAGTCCCGAACGTAGCGCAGCGGAGTGAGGGACGTAGGGGGAGCCCCAACGAGGGCTCCCCCTCCACAAAACCCTCATCAAATGACGCCGAACTTCTTCCCGACCTTCTCGAATGCTTCGAGCGCGCGATCGAGGTGGTGACGCTCGTGCGTCGCCATGTAGCTCGTACGGAGAACCTGCTGCTTCGGGGGGACGCCGGGCGTGATGAATGGGTTCACGTAGATCGAGTGCTCGTCGAGCAGCGTCTTCCACATCATCACGGTGCGCAGGTCGTCGCGGATGTAAATCGGGATCACGGCGGTCTCGGTCTTCCCGAGCTCGAAGCCGAGGCGGCGCAGCTCGTTCCGCATGTACGTGAAGTTCTCGCGCAGCTTTTCCTGCCGCTCGGGCTCCTCCTGCATGACCTCGAGCGCGGCCATCGCCGCGGCCACGCACGGCGGCGCGGCGCTCGCGGCGAAGAGGAAGCTCGAGGCGAAGTGCTGAATGTAATCGAGCACCTTGCGTTCGCCGACGAGCCAGCCGCCGATCGACGCGAGCGATTTCGAGAACGTACCGCCGATGAGGTCGACCTGATCCGCGACGCCGAAATGGGCGGCGGTGCCGCGGCCGCCGGGGCCGATCACGCCGAGCGCGTGCGCGTCGTCGACGAAGAGCCGCGCCTTGTGCTTCTTCACCACGGAGGTGATGCCGGGCAGGTTCGCGATTTCGCCCTGCGCGCTGAAGACGCCGTCCGTGATGACGAGCGCGCCTTCGCTCGCGTCGAGCTCGGAGAGGGCCTGGTCGAGAGCCTCGGGATCGTTGTGCCGGTAGCGGACCATGCGCGCGCCGGCGGCCTGGCCGAGGCGGACGCCGTCGTAGATCGAGGCGTGGTCGTCCTTGTCGATGACGGCGACGCTCTTCTTGTTGGCGAGCAGCGCGCTGATCGTGGCGATGTTGACCTGGTAGCCCGTGGTGAACACGAGCCCGGCCTCCTTGCCGTGGTAGGCCGCGAGCTTCTCCTCGAGCTCGTTGTGCAGGCGCATCGAGCCGTTCACCAGGCGTGAGCCGGTCATGCTCGTGCCGTACTTCTCGATTGCGTTCCTCGCGGCCTCGCGGACCTTCGGGTGCGTCGTCAGCCCGAGGTAGTTGTTCGAGCCGAGCATGATGACCTTGCGGCCTTCGAGCTGCGCTTCTGGCCCGTTGTTGAAGTCGAGCGGGCGGAAGAACGGGTAGACGCCCATGGCGCGGGCGTTGTCCGCGGTCATGAACTTGTAACACTTCTCGAAGACGTCCCGGCCGCCGATGCGCGAGAGCGACGTGCGCGACGCCATCTGCTGGGCGAGTTTTTCCTCCGCCGCGCTCCCGGGGCCCGCGGGCTTGGGCGCCTCGGTCGTCGCCGCTTCGCCGTTCGTCGCGGCTCCGTTCGTCGGGGCGTGCGCGGCCGCGCCGTTCGTCGCGGCTCCGTTCGTCGGGGCGTGCGCGGCCGCGCCGTTCGTCGGGGCGCCTTTCGCCTCCGCCTCGGCGGGCTTCGTCGCGGGCCGTGGGCTCTTGCCGGCCGCGCCCACGACATCGTCGCCGCCTTCGAGGGCCGGGTCGATCGTGGGCAGCGCGTGGCCGTTGAGGAGAATGCTCCAGGCTTCGGAGGCGCGCTCGGCGGCCGCTTCGAGCCGACCCCGCGCGTCCATGAGGCCCGTCGCCACCTGCATCACGCGGTCGTTGCTGATGAGGCGCATCACGGCGCTGGAGGACGAGAGCTTCTTTCCCAGTCGATCGATCACGCTCATGAAAGGATCCTCGGCCCCCGCCTACCTACGTGCGGACCCGGGGATACGGCTCATGGAAGCCCCTGTCAATCGTGCCCCCAGTGCAACCGTTGCAGGGTAGCCTCGATCCGTGTAGAAAAGTTTGCGAGGATCCATGCGTCGAGTCCTTCTCGTCGACGATGAAGAGAACTTACGGGTCGTCGTTCGCTCCTTCCTGAAGCGCGACGGCTACGAGGTGGAGGTGGCTTCGGGGGTCGAGCAGGCGCTCGCGCTCCTCGAATCCTTCGGCCCGGATTTCATCCTCACGGACGTGCGGATGCCCCGGCTCGGAGGGCTCGATCTGCTCGCGACCCTCAAGGCGAAGGGGGATCCGGCGACGGTCATCGTGATGAGCGCGTACGGCAACGTCGACCTCGCCATCGAGGCGATGAAGGCAGGCGCGTACGACTACATCCAGAAGCCGTTCAAGGCCGAGGAGCTCTTGCTCACGCTGCGCAAGGCCGAGGAGCGGGAAACGCTCCGCCGGGAAAACCGCGCGCTCAAGCAGGAGATCCTGCGCGAGAGCACCTTCGAAGAGATCCTCGCGAAGAGCGAGAGCATGCAGGCGATCTTCAAGACGATCACCAAGATCGCCGACTACAAGACCACGGTGCTCGTGACCGGCGAGAGCGGCGTGGGCAAGGAGCTCGTGGCGCGGGCCCTCCACCGGCGGAGCTCGCGGCGCGGCGGGCCGTTCGTCGCGGTGAACTGCGGGGCGATCCCCGAGAACCTGCTCGAGAGTGAGCTCTTCGGTTACCGGCGCGGCGCCTTCACGGACGCGACCACCGACCGCGTGGGCCTCTTCGAGCAGGCGAACCACGGCACGCTCCTGCTCGACGAGATCGGCGAGCTGCCGCTCTCGCTCCAGGTGAAGCTGCTCCGGGTGCTGCAGGAGGAGACGATCCGGAGGCTCGGCGACTCGAAGGACATCAAGATCGACGTGCGGATCATCGCCGCGACGCACCGCGACCTCTCCGCCGAGACGCAAGCGGGTCGGTTCCGGGAGGACCTGTTTTATCGGATCAACGTCCTGCCGATCGGCATCCCGCCGCTCCGGGAGCGGCGCGAGGACGTGCCGCTGCTCGTCGAGCACTTCATGAACCGCAACAACGCGCGCTTCGGGACGAACATCCGCGCGCTCTCGCCCGAAGCGCGCCGCCTGCTCCTCGAGTACGGCTGGCCGGGCAACGTGCGCGAGCTCGAAAACACCATCGAGCGCGCCATGGTCCTCGCCGAGAAAGACAGCATCGAGGCCGACGACCTGCCCGAGCGCATCCGCGAGGCGCGTGATCCGATCCAGCTCCACCTGACGAGCGGGGAGCTCTCGATCAAGAAGACCTCGCGCGTCATCGAGGAGATCCTCATCCGCCGCGCGCTGCAGAAGACGAAAGGCAACCGCACGCGCGCCGCCGAGGTGCTCGAGATCAGCCACCGCGCCCTGCTCTACAAGATCAAAGACTACCGGATCGACCTCTGATCCCAGCGCTCCGACGCGAACCGAGCTACGCGGGATCCCTCGCAGCGGCGGTTTTGTGCCATGGGATTGAAAGCGTCAGCGGACCGACACGGTGCCTGACACGTCGCGAAAAATTGGTTAGCTTTCAAGCGTGACGACCATGAAGGGTCCGCCCGGCGCAACGGGACCGACACCTCCTTCGCCGGGGCGCGGGTCGTCGCGGCGAGCATTTTCCGAACTGCCTGCGAACGGGGAATCAAGGGCCACGCGCGAGTCTTCGCCTCCGGTGACGAACCCGGACGACAAACCCGCGCCTTCGACGAACAGCAGGCCGTTCTTCACGCCGCCCCCGCAGCGCGGCCCCACGCCGACGCCCCCGCCGCCGGCCGCGCGCCCGACGAACCCGGCCTCCGTGCCGCCGCCGCCCATGCCGTCCTCGGGGCTCGGGCGCTCGACGCCGCAGTCAACGATGGGGGCTGCGCTCGGACAAGCCGAGCTACGCCCCCATACCCCCGTGCCGCCGCCGCCCACGGGGTTTTCCCGCGGCGCGACGCCGCCGCCGCCCTCGACCACGCCCCGCTCCTGGGCCCCGTCGACGCAGCCGCGCCGCACGCCGCGCTCGGCGTCACAAGGGTCACAAGCGCCGCGGACCACCTCCACGATCCCGCCGCCGCCGACCTCGCCGCCGCCCTCGTCGCTCGCGCACTCGACGTCGCGGCCGCCGGCGCCGCCGCGGGCGCAGACGCTCCTCTCGGCGCGGCATACGGTCGATCCGGGGCTCGTGACGCCGGCGGCGCGCGTGCTCGACGAGCTCGTCGCGCTGGAGACGAACGAGCGGCTGCTCATCGTGCACGACCGGCAGAACGACGGCGTGGCGCGCGCGTTCGAGCAGGTCGCGCAGGAGCGGCGGGCGCGCGTGGATCGGATCGACGTGGAGGCGCTCGCGCCGCGGCCGTGGGTCCGCTGCCCGCAGGACGTCCTCGCGGCGGTGCCGGGCGCGGACGTGACGCTGTTTGCCGCGACGTACGAGGAGGGGGAGTACGACGCGCGGCACACGTTCGTCACCGTGGCCACGGCGAACCGCGCGCGGCACGTGCACATCGTGGGGACGAGCCGGCGCGCGTTCGTGAACAGCATGCTGGCGAGCTCGACGCGGGTCTTCGATCTGATCGCGGCGCTCAGGAACGCGATGAGGCCGCATTCGAAGCTCCAGGTGCGCTCGCAGGCGGGCACGTCGCTCGAAGTGGAGATGGCGCCGAACCTGCGCTGGTTCGCGAATGGGAGCATGATCCGGTCGGGCCAGTGGCTGAACGTGCCGTACGGCGCGCTCGTGACCTCGCCTGCGCAGGTGACGGGCACGTACGTGGTCGACGCGTCGATGGGCGGCGGCTACGGCTCGCGGCTCGGGTCGCTCTCGAGCCGGCCGATCCGGCTCACGTTCGAGAGCGGGCGGGTGCAACGCGTGGAATGTCGGGACGCCACGGTGAAGGCGTACGTCGAGAAGTTCATCAATGAAGCGATGGGCCACGATCGGGTGGGCCTGCTCTCGCTGGGCGCGAACATCGGCATCGCGGCGCCGCTCGGCGAGCTCATCCACGACGAGAACATGCCGGGCTTGCACCTGTCGCTCGGCGAGAACTTCGCGTCGCGGACCGGGGCGCTCTGGACGTCGCACGGCCAGCTCGCGTTCGCGGCGGCCGACACGGACGTCGACCTGGACGGCGAGCCGCTCATTCGGCACGGACGCTACGTGCGACTGGTATAGCCTTGCGCAGTTCCCCGTCGGGGGCTACGCCGCTTGGCCGTCATTCCTGACAACGATTGGGGCAGCGCTCGGACAAGCCGAGCTACGCCCCAAGCCCCAGTTGCAACGGGCCGAAGAAGCTCAACCATGAGGAAAAACTACGTCCTCGACGCCAACGTCCTCCTCCACGACCCGCACGCGATCTTCAAGTTCGAGGACAACGACCTGATCATCCCGATCTACGCGATCGAGGAAATCGACCAGTTCAAGCGGGAAGGGAGTGAACGGGGGCGCAACGCGCGCACGATCGCGCGGCTGCTCGACGGCCTGCGCAGCTCCGCGGGCGCGCTCTCCGTGGGCGTGCCGCTCGAACGAGGGGGCTCGCTCCGGATCGCGATCCCCGAGCGGCGGCCGAATGCGCTCGTGGGGCTCGATTCGAAGTCGCAGGACCTCGCGATCTTGCAGGTCGCGATCGACGTCCGCGACAAGGACAAGAGCAAGCCGACCATCTTCGTCACGATGGACACGAACCTGCGCATCCGGGCGGACGCGCTCGGCGTGACGTCGGAGACGTACGAGAGCCAGAACGCGCCCGATCCGGAGAACGAGCTGTCGGTGCTCGAGGTCGAGGTGCCGGGGACCGACGTGGACCAGTTTTTCCAGAACGGGTTCGTCGCGGCACCCCACCCCTCGGCGCTCTACCCGAACGTGGGCGTGCTCCTGCGTGACGAGGCGAGCGCGACGCACACGGCGCTCGGGCGGTACGACGCTTCGAAGGGGCAGGTCGTGTCGCTGCGTACGCCGCGCGACGGGGTGATGGGCGTCAGGCCGCGCAACAAGGAGCAGGCCTATGCGCTCGACCTCTTGCTCGACGACACGATCCGGCTGGTGACGTTGATCGGCAAGGCGGGCACGGGCAAGACGTTGCTCGCGCTGGCGGCGGGGCTCAAGCGGACGGTGGAGGACGGCGTGTACTCGCGGCTGCTCGTGAGCCGGCCGGTGATGCCGCTCGGCCGGGATCTCGGGTTCCTGCCGGGCGACGTCGACGAGAAGCTGAACCCGTGGATGCAGCCGATCTTCGACAACCTCGAGTTCCTGTTCTCGAGCGGAGCTACGCGCGGCAAGAGCGGCGCGGACGGGCGCGGATTCGTGCAGCTCTTGGAGAGCGGAATCGTGCAGGTCGAGCCGCTCACGTACATCCGCGGCCGCAGCTTGCCGCACCAGTACCTCATCGTGGACGAGGCGCAGAACCTCACGCCGCACGAGGTGAAGACGATCATCACGCGCGCGGGCGAGGGGACGAAGCTCATCCTCACGGGCGATCCGCACCAGATCGACAACCCCTACGTGGATCACGCGTCGAACGGGCTCAGCGTGGTGGCGGACAGGTTCAAGCAGGAGCAGATCGCCGGGCACGTGGTACTGGCGAAGGGCGAGCGCAGCGAGCTCGCGGAGCTCGCGGCGAACCTGCTGTAGGGACCGTGCCGCGCGCGTCTGACCCTCACTCGTTGCAATGGATCACGGACGCGGGAAACGCGCTCGTGCAGGCGGCCTCGCGCGTGCGCATGATCATGTGCACGACGCCGACGAACCTGCGGGCGGAGCTCGAACGGCTCGGCGGCGCGTGGGCGCGGGGCGAGCACGAGTCGCCGCGGTTCTCGTACGAGCCGCCGCCCGATCACGACGGCCTCGTGCGCGCGCTCCTGGAGCTCGCGGCGTTCCTGGAGAACGAAGGGCCGCTCGGCGCGGTGTACGCAGGAAGGGCCCGGGAGATCGCGGCGGAGGCGCTCGTCTGCTCGGCGACCGGGACGAAGGGGCTCTGGGCCGCGGCGAGAAAAAGGTTTGGCCGGCGCGACCATTACGATGACGCGGCGGACGACCTCGCGCGGAGATGGCTCTCGGAGCCGCCGCCGCCCGCGTCCGAGGACGACGCGCTGATTCGAAGCGACGACGAGGCGGCGGAGGGATCGCTCCTCGTGCGGATGCGCGCGGAGATCGGGGCGCGGCGCTTGCCGTTTCGGGTGGTCGTGGTGCGGGATCTGTCGTCGCTCGCGGCGACGGGCGAGGGCGTCGTGCAGGTCGCGGCGGGGCGGCCCATGACGCGGGCCGACGTGGAGCGGACCGTGCTCCACGAGATCGACGGGCACGTCTTGCCGCGGTGCCGGGCGGCAGGGATGTCGCTCGGCATCTTCGTGATCGGGACACAATGCGGCGCGGATGATCAGGAGGGGCGCGCGCTCTGGCTCGAGCGGCGCGCGGGGGCGCTCGTGGGCGGGCGGCGGCGCGAGCTCGCGTGCCGGCACGTCGCGGCGCGGAAGCTCGAAGCGGGGGCCGATTTCGTGGAGGCGGCGCGGCTCCTGCTCTCGCACGGGGCGAGCGTTCCGGACGCGCTTCGGATCACGGCGCGCGTGTATCGCGGGGGCGGTCTCGGGCGCGAGGTCGTGTATTTGCCGGCGCTGCTCCGCGTGGAGGCGGCGCTCGCGGTGGATCCGGCGCTCGACGGGGTGCTCGGCGCGGGGCGGGTGTCGGTGGACGCCGCAGCCGTGCTTCGACCATTTGCGTCCCGTCCCGGGGCGTGACCCGGGCATACCGGATCTGCTAGCGTCGCGACAAGGCTTTTCCTTTTCGTGACGTGAGGTGACGTGTGTCCATCCTTCGCTTGCTCGGGGTCGTGGGGCTTTCGGCGTTTTTCGTGGGTTGTGGCGGCGAGGTCCCGGAGAATGACTCGCCCGACGAGCCCGGCACGACGCTTTGGGTGCGCCGATTCGGGCGCGACAGCTACGTCGCGCCGGTGGGGCTCGCCGGGGTCGCTTCGGGCGGCGTGATCGTGGCGGGCCAGCATTACGGGGACATCGACCTCGGCGGGGGCACGCTGCCGAGTCCGTCGAACAGCTATCAAGCGTACGTCGCGCGGTACGACGGCGAGGGCAATCACGTGTACAGCCGCTCGTTCGGCGCGGAGTTCTCGGAGGGGGCGATCGACGTCGCGGCCTTGCCGGACGGCTCGGCGCTCGTCGCGGGCCAGTTCGCCTGGCCCGTCGAACTCGACGGCATTTCGCTCCCCCATGACGGGGCGGACGATACCTTCGTGGCAAAGCTCGATCCCGCGGGGAAGGTGGTCTGGGCGCGGGCGTTCGGCGGCGCTGACGACCAGCGGCCGATCGCGATCGCGGCGATGCCGGACGGCGGCGCGGTCCTCGTGGGCTCGACGTCGGGCGAGCTGCCTACGATCTCGTCGAATGCCGATTTCATCGTGCGTCTCGACCCGGAGGGCACGCCCCTATGGTCACGGATGCTCGATAGCAATCAAGGATACGTGACCTCGCACGACGTTGCGGCGCGTGATGGCGTCATTGCCGTGGTGGGAGAGTTTATGAAGGACATGGGCTTCGACGTCGAGCTCGTCGCGTCCGGGCATCGTGACGGATTCGTCATGACCTATGATTTCGACGGGAAACCCCTCTGGGGCCGGGCGGTGGGCGGCGACGAGAGCGTCGACAGCACGAACGCCGTGGCGTTCACGGACGATGGCGGGCTCGTGCTCACGGGGCATGTCGACGGGGACGTCGATTTCGGTGGGGGGATCGTCTCGGATTCGTTCGAAGACTCCACGAATGTCGACGACACGAATACGTTTTTGCTGGAGCTCGACGCGAATGCGAATCACCGACGGAGCGCGATTTACGGGGGATTGGGCACCGACTCCGGGCTCGGGCTCGCGATGGCGAGCGACGGTAGCGTGATCCTCACGGGAAACATGTACAGGCGCATATCGTTCGGGATGGCGTACCTCATGGCGAGCGAGGACGAGTACCGGGGCGACGCATTCGTGGCAGAGCTCGACGCCGATCGGAATCCGGTGTTCCTGCGGCGCTTCGGCGGCACGGAGCTGCAATGGGGGCAAGCGGCCGCGGTGGACGGGCAGGGGCGCGTGTACATCGCGGGGACGGCGCTCGGCGCCGTGGACTTCGGGCTCGGGCCGACGCCCGGCACGGGGTACTACGAGACGTTCCTGGTCGCGCTCGCGCCCTGAGCGTCCTTCGCTCCCCGAGCGGGCGCCGTCCGTTTCGAGAATCCGCGCGCAGCCGTCCGCGTCGACGAAGCTTGCCGCTGGCCCCTTGGCTCGGATGAGCCGGGGAGGGATCTTCCTCGTGGAATCGTCGCTTCGACGTCCCGAGCCCCCCTTCCCCTCGTCAACTCTCCTTTCCCGCCATGTACACCGACGAAGACCGCCGCCGCCTCGTCAAGGGAGTTCCGGGCAATCGATGCCTTCATTGCCCCACCATTCACTCCATTGCTTGCGCCGACGTCGCCCGCCAGATTCTCCGCGAGACGGAAGTCACGCGTGCGCGAGGCCACGGGCAAGCTCCGGCGCCGCGTCTGACGCGGTTTTCCCCCTGGACAACCGTCCAGCCCGTGCCTAAAGCCACCCCTCCCATGACTGCGACGACCGACTCCACCACGGTGGCCTCGCCCACGATCACGCTGCCCGCTTTCGACCCTGTCCCGACGCTCTCGGAGGAGCTCACGCTCCCGAGGTCCGGGGTCTCGGCAGTGGTAAAACTGCTCGCCGAGGGGGCGACGGTGCCGTTCATCGCGCGGTACCGCAAGGAGGCGACGGGCGGGCTCGACGAGGTGCAGATCCGCGCCATCGAGGAGCGTCGCACGTACCTCGTGGAGCTCGACGAGCGGCGCCGGCAGGTGCTCGACGAGATCGGCAAGCAAGGCAAGCTCACCGACGAGCTGAAGAAGAAGATCGTCGGCTGCGCGACGAAGGCCGAGCTCGAGGATCTCTACCTGCCCTTCAAGCCGAAGCGCCGGACGCGCGCGATCATCGCCAAGGAGCGCGGGCTCGAGCCGCTCGCGGACCGGATCTGGTCGCAAGCGAAGGAAGGCAGCCCCGAGGAGGAGGCCAAGGCCTTCGTCGACGCGGCCAAGGAGGTGCCCGACGTCGCGGCGGCGCTCGCAGGCGCGCGCGACATCTGCGCCGAGCGGATCGCGGAGAACGCCGACGTGCGCAAGACCGTGCGCGAGGCGTACATGCAAGACGGCGTGATCCGCGTGAAGAAAAACGAGGAGCACGAGGGCAAGGCGACGAAGTTCGACACGTACGCGACCTTCGAAGGGCCCGTCGCGGGGATGCCGTCGCACCGCTACCTGGCGATCCGCCGCGGCGAGGCGGAAGGGATTTTACGCGCGTCGGTGGATCTCGATGGCGAGAAGCTGTTCGCGCCGATCGGGAAGATGAGCGGGATCGACGGCGGCTCGCCCTGGGCGGGCGAGCTCGGCAAGGCGGTGAGCGACGCGTACAAGCGGCTGCTCGCGCCGAGCGTGCAGATCGACGTGCGCGTGGAGCTGAAGCAGCAGTCGGATCGCGCGGCGGTCGAGGTGTTCGCCCAGAACCTGCGGGAGCTCTTGCTCGCGGCGCCCTTCGGGACGCACGCGGTGCTCGGGATCGATCCGGGGCAGCGCACGGGCTGCAAGTGCGCGGTCGTCGACGACACGGGCAAGCTGCTCGCGAACGAGACGATCTACCTCGTGCAAGGCGCCGACGCGGAGGAGCGCGGCAAGCGGACGATCCGCGATCTGTGCCGGAAGTACGGCGTGAGCGCGGTGGCCGTGGGCAACGGGACGCACGGGCGCGAGACGGAGCAGTTCGTGCGCGATGTGCTCGCGGCCGAGGGGCTCAAGGAGATCTTCTGCGTGCCCGTGAGCGAGGCCGGCGCGAGCGTGTACTCGGCGAGCGACGTGGCGCGCGAGGAGTTCCCGGATCTCGACCTGACGGTGCGCGGCGCGATCAGCATCGCGCGGCGGCTGCAGGATCCGCTCGCCGAGCTCGTGAAGGTCGATCCGAAGAGCATCGGCGTCGGGCAGTACCAGCACGACGTGTATCAGTCGCTGCTCGCGCGGAAGCTCGACGAGGTGGTGGAGAGCTGCGTGAACATGGTCGGCGTGGAGCTCAACACGGCGAGCGCGCCGCTCCTCTCGCGCGTGGCGGGCATCGGCGCTTCGCTCGCGAAGAAGATCGTGTCGCACCGCGATCAGCACGGCGCGTTCTCGAGCCGGAAGAAGCTGCTCGACGTGGCGGGCCTCGGGCCGAAGACGTTCGAGCAGTGCGCGGGCTTCTTGCGCATCCGCGGAGGCGAGCACCCGCTCGACGGGAGCGCGGTGCACCCGGAGCGTTACGCGCTCGTGGAGAAGATCGCCGCGGACCTCGGCGTGCCCGTGGCGTCGCTCGTGGGCGACACGAAGCTCATCGGGCGCATCGATCCGAAGAAGTACATCGGCGGCGATGTCGGCGAGTACACGATGAATGACATCCTGGTCGAGCTGAAGAAGCCGGGGCGTGATCCGCGCGCGAGCTTCGAGCCGCCGAAGTTCCGCGACGACGTGCGGACGATGGAGGACCTCAAGCCGGGGATGGAGCTCGAAGGGGTGGTCACGAACGTGACCGCGTTCGGCGCGTTCGTGGACGTGGGCGTGCACCAGGACGGGCTCGTGCACGTGTCGCAGCTCGCGGACCGGTTCGTGAAGGATCCGAGCGAGGTGGTGAAGGTCGGCGACAAGCTGAAGGTGCGCGTGCTCGAGGTGGACATGGTGCGCAAGCGCATCTCGCTGACGGCGCGGAAGGGCGAGCGCCCGCAGCCGGGGGCGCAGTCGCAAGGCGCACCGCAAGGTCGCGGCGGGCAAGGGCCGCAGCAAGGGCGCGGCGGGCCGCAGCAGGGCAAGGGGGGTTCCCAGGGCAAACCCCAGCCGCAAGGGAAGTTCACGAACAACCCGTTCGCGACGCTCCTGAAGCGGTAGGGGCGGAGGGCGGCGCGGGGTCGGTTCATGCTACGTTCGCTGCATGGGCGACCCCGCGCGGAGAGTTCCCACGTTCGAGGAGCTGCTGGCCGAGATCGATCGGCTGCCGGAGTACCTGAGCGGAGAGATCCTCGAGCCGGGTGAGATCCGCACGATGTCGCGGCCGAAGGCGCCGCACCGGCGCGCGGTGGGGCAGTGCTATCGCGCGCTCGGCGATGCGGACAAAGCCTCCGGCGGCACTGGCTGGTGGATCGAGCTGGAGCCCGCGGTTCGCTTCGGCGATCGGCTCTTCAACCCCGATCTTGCCGGGTGGCGTGTGGAACGGTGTCCTGACCCGCCTGACGAGTACCCCATCACGCTGCTCCCCGATTGGTGCTGCGAGGTTCTCTCGCCGTCGACCGCTCGCGACGATCGCCGGATCAAGCTGCCGCACTACGCGCGATGCGGCGTGGGTTGGGTCTGGTTGATCGATCCGGAGATCCATCTGTTGGAGGTTTGGACGACCGAGCGCGAACGCCCCCTGCTCGTCGCATCCGCAGCCGAGGACGAAACTCCCCGCCTGCCTCCCTTCGATCTCGAGATCAACCTCGCGCCGTTCTGGATCCTCCCCAAGTCCGCCGAGCCCTCTTCTCCCTGATCCCGCGCGCCGGTACCCTGCGCGGTATGTCCGACAAGACGGCCGAGACCGCGATCGCGCAGCTCTCCCCCGACGCGCGACGCTTGCTCTGGATCCTCACGCGCGCGCTGCCGCCCGTGCCCGAGACGCTCGTCGAGAAGGTGTTTGCGCGCGAGTCGGTGGAGGACGAGAGGTTCCGGCAGATCGGACGCATGATGGCCGCGTTCGAGCGGATGCCGCCCGAGGCGCGGCCCGAGATGCCCGTCATGCCCGAGGAGGTGAAGCGGCGCATCGCGGCGCTGCAAGAGGCCGGGGAGCTCGAGCGCCCGGATCTCGAGCCGCTCGTCGGTGAGCTCGTGGAGGCGCGGCTCGTGACGCGCGCGCCGCTGCTCGAAGGGGGCGCAGCGATGGGTCTGGAAGCGACGGAGGCGGCAACGCTCGCGGTGGCGGCGTGGATGGACGCGCGGCCGGACGAGCGCGCCGGGCAGGACGAGGCCGCGTTGAAGGTCGCGTTCGGCGAGCGGTACGGGGCGGCGTTCATCGCGTTCGTCGAGGGCAAGGTCCCCGGCGGGACGAAGGAAGCGGGCGTCGAGGCCGGGATCACGGCGACGTCGTATTTCCTCGGCGCAGGCGCGTTCGCGGCGCTCGCGTCGATGTTCGGTGAAGCCGTGCGCGCGGCGAACGACGCATCCATCGTGGGGCCGGTCGCGGGGGCCGTGGAGGAGAAGGGCGGGCTCGACGCGCTGCTCGGCGCGTTCGACGCGCAGAACGACGCGCTCGGTCACGCCGGGACGCTCGCTGCGCTCGCAGGGCATCACAACGATGCAGGCGATCTCGGGGAGGCGATCGTGCTGGAGCAGCGATCACTCGCGCCGCTCGCCCGGCTCGACAACGTGGTGCCGCGGGCGATCGTGCACCTGCGTGTGTCGGAGCTCTTGGAGGTCGGCGCGCGCAGGGAGGAGAGTGCAGCGCATCTCGCGGCTGCGATCCTGTACAGGGCGCTCTCGGGCGTGGATTTTCGCGCGGAGATCCGCGTGCTCGTGGCCCGGCTCGGTCGAGATCGCGGGTTCGCGCTGCCCGCCGTCGCGGCGTTGCTCGAGGATCCGTCGTTCGCCGATCTCGCGCGGTTCGTGCGGACGAAAGGCGTGCCCGTCACGGACGTGCAGGCCGATCTCGATGCGCTCACGGCGCAACTGAAGCAGCACATCGGCGTCTGAAGGCTTTACGAGGCCGCCTCGGCGGGGCATGAGGATCGCTCGATGCGTACGATCCTGTCGCTGTTCGCCTCGCTGCTCTTCGTGTCCGCGTGTAACCCCGCGTCGCCGGAGGGCCCGAGGAACGCGGAGGACATCCGTCCCGCCGCGGACACACAGCCCCCGGCCGCGCCGTCGCCCACGGGATCCTCGACGGAAGCGGTCAACGCGGCCGAGGCCGCATGCAGTTCGGACGCGGATTGCGCCCCGGCGGGGTGTTGCCACGCGGCGTCGTGTGTCGCGCGGAGCGCGGCGCCCGATTGCAGGGCCGTGCTGTGCTCGATGGAGTGTCGGCAGGGGACGATGGATTGCGGCGGCGGATGCGTGTGTCAGGGCGGTCGCTGCTCGGCCCGGATCATGACGGGGCCCGCGGCGATGTGAGGATCAGCGGGCCGCGGCGCGCGCGACCATCGCGGCGAGCAGCGGGCCCGGGTCGTCCTGCCGCATGAGCGCCTCGCCCACGAGCGCCGCGTCGGCGGGGCCTTGCGCGATGCGCGCGACATCGGATGGCGAGGCGAGCCCGGAGAGGTGAACGCGCGCGGCGCCACGATCGGCGCGGGTGAGCACACGCTCGGCGCGCGTGGGATCCATGGCGAGCGTGTCGAGATCGCGCGCGTTGACGCCGAGGACACGCGCGCGAGCGTGCTCGGCCGCCGCGAGCTCGTCCTCGGTCGCGACCTCGACGAAGGGCTCGATGCCGAGATCTCGCGCCGCGTCCGCGAGCCGCGCGAGCTCCTCGGCCGAGGTGATGCGCGCGATCAAGAGCGCCGCGTCCGCGCCGTGCGCCGCGGCCATGGCGAGCTGGATCGGGGAGAGGATGAACTCCTTGCAGAGGAGCTTCGGCCGCGCCGCGCCGAAGGTCACGTCGAGCGCGTCACGGCATGCCGCGAGGTCGTCGTACGAGCCGCCGAAGAACGGGCCGTCGACGAGCACGCTGATCATCGCCGCGCCCGCCTCCGCATAACGCCGCGCGCGCTCGGCCGGCCTCAGCACCGACGAGAGCGCGCCCGCCGACGGCGAACGCAGCTTCACCTCGGCGAGGAGCCGCAGCGCCCCGCCCTCGGGCCGTCGGAGCGCCTCGAAGACGCCCCCCGAAGGCACGCGCGTCGTGCGCGGTGGAGGCGCGGCGAGCAGCGCTGCGATCTCGGCGCGCTTCGACGCGAGGATCGTGTCGAGGACGCGCTTTCGTCCCTGCCCGTCCATCACGCCGCCTCCGTCTCTCGCGCGCGCCCCGCGGCCTCACGGAGCGATTCGAGCCTGCGCATGGCCGCGCCGCTGTCGAGCGCCGCCGCTGCTTCCGCCGCGAGATCCGGCCAGTCGCGCGGGTCGTCCGTCTCGCGGAAGATGGCGAGCGCGGCGGCCGCGTTGAGCACGATCGCGCACCGCGCCGGGTGAGGCTCGCCGCGCAAGACGGCGAGGATCGCCTCGGCATTCTCCGCGGCCGATCCGCCCTGGATCGCGCCCGGCGGCGAGACCGGCAGGCCGAAGTTCTCGGGCCGGACGACCATCTCGCGCAGCGATCCACGCGCGAGCTCCGTGACGCGTGTCGGCCCGAACGGGCTCACCTCGTCGAGCCCATCTTCGCCGCGCACGACCCACGCGCGCCGCACCCCGAGCTCGGCCAGCGTCGCGGCGAAGACCGGGCGGAGCGCGTGATCGTACGTGCCGAGCAGCTGATGCGTCGTGCACGCCGGGTTCGAGAGCGGCCCGAGCGCGTTGAAGATCGTGCGGATCGCGAGCTCGCGCCGCACCGGCGCGCCGTGCCGCATCGCCGGGTGATGCGCGGGCGCGAACAGGAACGCGATGTGCGCCTCGCGCAGCACCTCGGCCTGGCGCTCGGGCGGCACGTCGATCGGCACCCCCAGCGCTTCGAGCACGTCGGCGCTCCCCGAACGGCTCGAAACGCTGCGGTTTCCGTGCTTGGCGACGGGCGCGCCGGTCGCGGCGCAGACGAGCGCCGCCGCCGTCGACACGTTGAGCGTGCCGAGTCCATCGCCTCCGGTCCCGCACGTGTCGAGGACCGCGGGCAGCCCGTGATCGACGCGCACCATCACCGCGCGCATCGCCTCGGCCGCCGCCGCGATCGTGGAGGCATCCTCGCCGCGCAGGCGCAGCGCCACCACGAACCCGGCCACTTGCACCGGCGTCCACGCGCCCGCGAGGATCGCGTCGAACGCGCGGCGCACCATCACGCGCGGCAGCGATCGCTCTTCCCGCGCGATCTGCTCGAACACGTGGGCGAAGCAGGCGACGTCCGCGCTCACAGGAGCGCTCCTGCGAGCGCTCCTCCCGTCCGAGCCCGAGCGTGCTCCTTCACGAGATCGAGCCAGTTGCGGAGCAGGTCCATCCCGCGCGTCGTGAGGATCGACTCGGGGTGGAACTGCACGCCCTCGATCGGCAGCCGCGCGTGGCGCAGGCCCATGATCTCGCCTTCGGTCGTCCATGCGGAGACCTCGAGCTCGCTCGGCAAGGAGCTCGGCTCCACGATGAGCGAGTGGTACCGCGTGGCCACGAAGGGCCGCGGCAGCCCCGCGAAGACCGTTCGCCCGTCATGCTCGATCGGCGACGTCTTTCCGTGCATCACGCGTCCTGCGCGCACCACGTGCCCGCCGAACACCTGCGCGATGGCCTGATGGCCGAGACAAACCCCGAGCAAGGGGCGCTCTGCGCCGAGCGCCTCGATGATCTTCAGGCTCACGCCTGCCTCGTTCGGCGAGCACGGCCCGGGCGACACGAGGATGCCGTCCGGGTCGAGGGCGCGCGCGCCGTCCACGTCGATCGCGTCGTTCAGCTGCACGACGCACTTCGCGCCCAGGATCTCCAGGTATTGGACGAGGTTGTAAGTGAACGAGTCGTAGTTGTCGACGACGAGCAGCCGCATCGATCCCACCTTGCTAGCGATGGACGAACGCGCGCCCGCGCCGAGACGCGGGCCACGATCTTCCATCCCCCCGACCACAAAGTAGCACCCGCGCCACGGCGCGGCCGGCCGCTCGATGCGTCTTTTTCCCGGGAAATTCGGGCAAATCGAGCTCTACTCGGAGGTCGTTCCGCCCGCGCCCGGCGTGGCCTTCGCGAGGAACTTCTCGAGCCGCAAGCTCACGAGCTCGGGGAACTCGACCGCCGTGTAGTGCGTGCCTCCGCGCACGACGTAGAGCTCCGCCCCGGGGATCTGCTTCGCCATCTCCTTCGCGAGCGAGGCCGGCGTCATCGCGTCGCGATCCCCCGTCAAGATGAGCGTGGGCACGTCGATCGTGCCGAGCACGTCCGAGGCGTCGTGATCACCGAGCGCGCGGAGGTTGTGGAAATACGCCTCCATGTCGAGCGAGCTGAAGCCCTGGACGAGCTCGTTGAAGACCGCGTCGTCGAGGGACGCGTTCATGACGCCCATGGCCTTGAGCCACCCGAGCGCCTCGGGCACGTCCGCAGCCCTGCGCGTGACCTGCGACGCGAGCGCGTGCGCGCGGCTCACGAGCTCCACGAGCGAAGGCAGCACGGTCTTCATGCCCGGCAAGGGGCTCACCGTGTCGAGGGGCCTGCCGCTCGTGCCGTTGAGCAGCACGATGCAACGCGCCCGATGTCGCGCCTTTCGGTACGCTTCGAGCACGACCTGCACGCCCATGCTCCAGCCGACGAGCGCCGCGCGCGTTTCGCCCTCGGCATCCAGGATCGCAAGGAGATCCTCGGCATGGCGCGCGATCGCATACGACGCGGGCGCGTCTTCCGGGGGTCGCGCGGAGGCGAAGAGGCCGCGGTAGTCCCACGTGAGGAAGCGGTAGCGCCCGCGCAGGTGCTCGATCTGCGCGCTCCACGTGATGTGCTGGCCCCCGAGCCCGTTCGCGAGCATGACGACGGGCGCTCCCGGATACGGGGATCGGGTGGCGTAGTACGTGATCCGCGTACCGTCCGGCACCGTGACGGCGCGCTTCTCGACGGCGAGGGGCAGACGCGGAGGAAGCATGCGTTCCGGTAGGTACCACCCCGGCCGCGTGTCGTCGTCGAGAAACCAAGGAAACGCGGGCCCCGAGCTTCCAAGGGCAGGCGAGAATTTCAGCGGGCGCGCCGTTGACACGACGTACGTCGCGCCGGTAACTTGCCCGCTGGTCGCTACGAGGAGCCGATGGCTGCTGAAGACAAGAGCAAGAAACCCAAGATCGATCTGAAGGCGCGGCTCGGGAAGACGAACATCGGGACGCAGGCCGTGCCGCTGCCCGTTCCTGGTCAGTCGCAGCCGCCGCCCTCCGGTTCGGGGAAGTCTCCGAACATCGCGCCGCCGCCCGGGATCTCCCCCGGCATCCCGGTTCCTCCGTTCGCGCAGCCTGCAAAGGCCGCCGCCGCCGCCGAGCCGCCGCCGAAGCCCACCGCCGTCCAGCAGACCATCAAGGTCGAGGTCGGCGAGGAGATCATCAAGGAGCGCGAGAAGGCGAAGAAGCGCCTCATCATGGCCGCTGTCGGCACGGCGCTCCTCGGCATCGCCATCGGGTATCCCGTCGGCCAAGCTGCCGCGCGCAACGAGCGCGGTAAGCAAGTCGTGGCGAACGCCAAGGCCCTCATGACGGACGTGAAGGCCGCGAACGAGAAGATGAAGGAGCTCGAGACGCTCCTCGGCGAAGCGGCGGATAAGCTCGGCAAGAAAGAGTATCCCGCAGAGCTCGCCGGTCAGCTCGGCGGCATCAACATCCCGTTCGACGCCACGAAGGTCGACGGCGCGAGCATCTCCGGCCTCAATCCGAGCGCGTTGCGGCAGCTGCTCAACTTCACCAAGGGCTGCGAGGAGCTGAACAAGAAGAAGGACAGCTTCAAGAACTTGCTCGAGTTCGCGAAGGCGCCCGTCGAGAAGACCTGGAAGGAGGAGAAGGAGCCGGTGATGAACTTCTCCGTCCTCTTCCGGTCCGACCAGAAGGGCGTGATCGCGGAGCTCGTGCCGGTCAAGGAGCCCTTCGACCTCGGCAAGGACTGGCCTGCGAACTACGCCGTCCTCAAGCCGGAGCGGACGCAGCAGGGCATGAAGTCCGTCGAGAAGAAGCTGAACCGCTACACGAAGGGCGATCTCCCCGGCAGCGGAGATCCCGTGCTCATCCCCGTCGATCCCGTGACGACGTCCGCGTTCACGAGCCAGCAGGTCGTCCTCAACCTGCGCAAGGCCTTCGTCGACCTGCGCACGGAGCTCAAGGGCGACGACTCGAACCCGCAGAACCCGATCATCGGCCTCATCGAGACCGGCGACAACCTGATGACCTCGATTCAGAAGGTCACGCAGGGCGGCTGATCACCTCTCCCCTCGGGTGATGGAAAGAAAAACGGGGCTCGCGAAAGCGGGCCCCGTTTCGTTTTGTCTCACGACCACGAAGAGAAGGACGATCAGACCTCGACGCTGCGAGGCCTGACGATCTCGACCTTGCCGATGTGCTGCTCGTCGCAGTCGCGCACGATGAAGCGCAGGCCGTACTTGCTCACGCTCGCGCCGTTCTCGGGCGTCTTGCCGAGGTGCTCCGTGAGCAGACCTTCGAGCGTGTGCTCCTGCTCCACCGCGGCCTCGCCATCCGGCAAGAGATCCGAGCCGAGGAACGCCGAGAGATCGCGGATCGACACGGCCGCGTCCGCCATCAGCCTGCCGTCGCCGAGATCCTGGATCGGCGGCGCTTCCTCCACGTCGTGCTCGTCGCGGATGTCGCCGACGATCTCTTCGAGCACGTCCTCCAGCGTCACGATGCCGCTCACGCCGCCGAACTCGTCCATCACGATCGCGAGGTGTTGCCTCCTGCCGCGCATCTCCTTGAGCAACGTCGAGAGCGGCTGCGACTCGGCCACGAAGTTCGCCGGGCTGCGCACGATCTCCTGCAGCGACTTTTTCTTCAGGCGATCTTCCTCGAACGCCTTGAACAAGTCCTTCGCGTAGAGGAGCCCCACCACGTTGTCGAGCTGCTCGCGATAGACCGGGTAACGCGAGTGACCACTCTCCGTCACGAGCGCGAGCGTCTTGTCGAGCGGGGTGCTCACCTCGATGGCCTCCACGCGCGAGCGCGGGATCATCACGTCCTTCGCGGTGCGATCCTGGAACTCGAGCACGTTGCGGATCATCTCCGCAGGCTCGCGGCCGAAGAGGCCGCTCCGCGCGCCCTCCTCGACGAGCATCTCCACCTCCGCCTCCGTGATGTGCGGATCCGGCGGCTCGCTGCTCTCCTTCGCCGCGATCGACGTGCCGAGCCAGCCGAGCGGGACCGCGAGCGGGAGCATCACGATCTCGAGCGGACGGAGCCAGCGCGCGGCCATCGGCGCCACGTGATCGGCGTGCTTGCGGCCGAGCGTGGTGCTCACCTCGAAGAGCGTGCTCGTGAAGACCACGGTCACGCCGAAGGCGAGCCACGGCGCCGCCTGCGGGTACAGGGGCGCGAAGAACAGCATCGTGAGGATGGCCGACAGGGTCGTGCTGAGGACCCTGCCGAGCAGATAACGAGACCGGAGCTTGGCGTCGGCGCTGCGGATGCGCTCGAGCGCCGCTTTTTCCGGTCCTTCCGCCTGCTCGATGAGCGCCGCCAGGCGGGTCTGGGTGAGGCTCGTCAAGGCCGTGTCCGCGCCAGCGAACAAGGCCCCGACGAGCGCCGACGCGATGGCCCCTGCCAAAAGCGCCAGTGGTACGTCGTTTGGACTCAAAACCGAACTCCCTACACGTCGAATCGTAGCGGACCTTGCTTACGCGACGCAACCCGCCGCGGTCGCTTGGCAGCTACGGATGGTCAGGGCGGAAAGCGACGTCCAGACACGACGTACTGTTCCGTCTCGACCTCGCGGCCCGCGGGAACGTCCGTGAAGCCGCGTTGAACCACGTACCCATCATGATCCCATTTTCCCACGGCGACCAGACGGCCCTCCGGGGAAAGCCAGGCGCTCGTTCCCGATACTTCAAGCTCGGAAGGTTCGTCCGGACGATCCGCGGCGCTCTCCCGGATTTCCGCCTCACGCGGGGGAGGCTCTGAAAAATCCGCCGCGCCGAGGCGTTTGCCCTGGGATGCGCGCAGGGCGCCCTCGGCCGTGAGCACGGCCGTGGGTAGGCCCAGACGAACGGCCGCGGCGAGGGGCACCACGGCGGCGCGCAGGGCCTCACCGGGCGCGTCGAGCACGTTCGCGACGTCGAGCCCGAACGGCCCGCTCCGCGTGCGGCGGAGCGCGCCGAGGTGCGCGGGCACCGTGAGGGCCGCGCCGAGATCACGCGCCAGGGAGCGCACGTAGTAACCCTTGCTCACGTCGAGCGAGACGTCGAGGAACGCGAGCTTCCCCGGCTCGAGGATCCCCGCGCTGCGGAGCTCGATCGCGCGCGCCGAGACCGGACGCGCGGGCAGCTCCACGACCTCGCCCCGCCGCGCGCGGTCGTAGCTCTTCGCTCCCTGGACCTTGATGGCCGAGTACGCCGGCGGCGCTTGCTCGGTCCGCGCGCGCTCGCGATCGAGCGCGGCCGTGATCCCGGGCAGCGCCGCGCGCGCGCCTTCCTGCGCGAACCGCGTGATCTCGTCCTCGAGCCACACCGGAAGCGGCGCCTCGGCCGTGACCGCGCCTTCCGCGTCGAGCGTGTCCGTGCCGCGACCAAGCACCACGCGCGCCTCGTAAGCCTTGTCGTGCGCGGTGAGGTACGGCCCGAGCTTCGTGGCTTCGCCGAGAAGCATCACGAGCACGCCCGACGCCATCGGATCGAGCGTGCCGGCGTGGCCGATGCGGCGCATGCCGATCGCGCGCCGGAGCTTGCCGACGACGTCGTGGCTCGTGGGACCTTTGGGTTTGTCGAGGACGAGGACGCCGTGAACGTCCCCGCGATCCTTTGGGCTCATCCTACCCCAGCCAGACCGAGCGCCGCTCGGACAGCATCCGGTCGAGCATGCTCTGGATCGACGCGCGCACGCGCTCGGAGAGGCGTCCCACGAGGATCTCGTCGTCCGCCGCCTCGGGGCCGTAGTTGCTCCAGGTGAGCGGCTCGCCGAAGCGGATGCGCCACTTCGTCGGCGCGGGCATGAGGCCGAGCGGCCCGAGCGCCGGGAAGGTCGGCGTGATCGGGAAGTACGGGATGCCCAGGGTCTTCGTCATGTACTCGAAGCGGTAGAGCATCGGGTTCGCCTCCTCGGCGCCCACGATCGCGCAAGGCACAAGAGGCGTGCGCGTGCGCAGGCAGAGGCGAATGAAGCCGCCGCGGCCGAAGCGCTGCAGCTTGTAGCGATCGCGGTAGAGCTTGCCGATGCCCTTCGCGCCCTCGGGGAAGACCGCGACGAGCGCGCCCTTGTTGAGCAGCCGCTCCGCGTTCTCCTGGCAAGCGCGCACCGCGCCGAGGCGGTTCATGAACGTGCCGACGAAGGGCAGGTAGTAGACGAAATCCTCGGCGAGCCAGCGCAGCTCGCGGTGCGCCGGGTGATCACGGCGGATGGCGGCGCGTAGCATCGCGCCGTCGTAGGGCAGGGGGCCGCCCGCGTGGTTCGCCACGACGAGACAGCGGCCCTCCGTGGGGATGTGATCGGCGCCCTCGACCTCGACGCGGAAATACCGCCTCGTGAGGAAATCGAGGACGGGCAGGAGCTTCGCTTCGAAGGCCGGATCGAGGCCGAACTCGTCGACCTCCTCGGAGCGGCTGCGCAAGCCCGCGCGTCCCCACTGCTTCGCGTAAAACTCGGGCGAGAGGACCTCGCTCGCCGTGGCCGACTCCGGCACCGAAGCGCGCGGCGCAGGCACGTCGCTGCGCGGCTTGGTCTTGGGCACGTCGCTCTTGCGCGCGGGAGGGATCGGCGGGGGCTTCGGCACGTAGACCGGCTCGTCCGCGCGCTCGCGCCCCTGGCCGATCATCCGGTCGAGCCGGGCTTCGAGGTCGCGGATCTGCTGCTCGATCTCGATGGCGCTGGTCGCGGTCGCGCCCTCGACGTCGGCCTCGCCGCGCAAGGTGGCCGGGGGGATGCTCGGGCGGATGACGGCCTCGGTCGGGCCGATCGGCGCGACGTCTTGCGCTTCGTCGGCGTCGAGGTCGTAGCCGGGCACGAGGCGCGGCGAGGCCTGTACGTCTCCGTCGAGGTCGGTGCCGAAGGGCAGGGCGGGCGCGATCTCGGCCGCGGCCCACGCGTCGTCGTCGTCGTCCTCGTCGTCGTCCTCGGAGGACGCGGGCGCCTCTTCCGCGGCGGGCGGCTCCGCGAAGCGCCGCGGCGCCGCGGGCTCGCCTTCGGCCGGCGGTGCGTCCGCGCGGCTCGAGGCTACGTCCTCGGGGGCGGCGGCTCCGCTATCGGCGGCGACGAACGCCGCGGCCGCGAGGGGCTCCTTCGGCGCGGCGTCCGCGCGCGGCTCCCTCGTCTCCTTGTGCTTGCGCTTCTGCTTCTTCCCCATGGAAAAACGCCCGCCTAGGCAGGGCTCTCCTGCAGCAGGTTCGCGTCGCGCAGGCGCTGCGCGGCGAGGTAGTCGAGCAGCGCCTCGCGGGTCGTGTAGGCCGGCCTGAAGCCCATCACGCGCGCCGCCTTGTCGCCATCGGCGACACAGACGTACCTGAGGTACCGCAAAAAGCTCGGCGGCACGGCCGAGGCTTGCGTGATCCAGAGCGCGCCGACGAGCGAGCTCGCGAGCGTGTGCGGCAGCGGCATCGACGAGCGGCCGGCCAATCGCAGCACCGTGGACAGCGGCAAGACGCCGTCGGACGCGATGTTGAACGTGCCCGGATGATCCCGATCGAGCGCGAGCTTGAAGGCCGCGAGCGCGTCGACCTCGTGCACGAACTGCCAGAGCGGATCGAAGCCGAGCAGCGTGGGCACGTACCGCATGCCGAGATACCGCGTGACCCAGTTCTGCACCGTCGGCCCGACGATCGGCGCCGTGCGCAAGACCGTGACCACCGTGCCCTTCGACTTCGCGGCGAAGGCGTTGAGCTCACGCTCGGCGGCGATCTTGTCCGCGAAGAAAGGCTCGTCCATGTCGGCGCGCAGCGCGTGCCGTTCGGTGAGGAAGTTCGGGTTCGTCGGATGCGCGCCGTAGAGCATCGTCTGGCTCCACTGCACGAGCTTGCGCAGCCGCACCTGCCGCACGGCGTTGAGGAGGTGCATCGTGCCGACGGACTCGAGCTCGTGCGCCCAGCCCGTCGCGTGCGTCGGCGACGAGAGGAAGCAGAGGTGCACGAGCGTGTCGACCTCCTCGGACGCGAGGATCTCGGCGACGCGATCCTCCGAGGCGGGGTTCGTCAGATCGACCTCGAAGTGCCGCGCCTTCGGGCCGGCCGTGTCGGGCGACTTCACGTCGATCGTCACGATGCGGGCCGTGGCTGGATCTTCTTCCAGGAGGCCGACGAGGTTTCGGCCGAGAAAACACGCCGCGCCCGTGAGCGCGACGACGCGCCCGCCCGAGCGGCTCCGCGAGCCCCTCGCCGGCGGGATCGCCGTCTCGCGCGGCTCGCTGTTCGAGTTGTCGATCGGATCTGCCATGCGGAGCGGACTCGACACTACCCGCTCGCGCGGCGATGGCAACACCTCGATTGACGCTCGGGGCCTACGCTCGGACAAGCCGAGCTACGTCCCCGAACCACCCCGTTTGGCCAGGCGAGGGCAGGTTCGCCCAGAGCGTCACGGCGCCGCACACGTCGCGCGTACCCACGAGACCTCGTCTCCCATCTGAATCCACATGTCCACGTCCGCGCCGCGCGCGGCCACGGCGAAACTCGTCGCGTCGGCCACGGGCATCGGCGCCGAGACCGGCGTGCCTTCGGCGTCGAGGACCACCGCGTACGCCACCTTCCGCGCGACGCCGCAGCCGAGCGGGGCGAGGTAGGCCGCGAGCACACCTCGCTCGAGCGGCCGGAGCGCGCCCGAGATCGGCGGGGCGTGCGCGCGCACCTCGGAGGCTTCCTTGCCGACCCGCTCGAACCGGAGCTTGCCGCCCTCCTTCGCGCAGCCCTCGTCGTCGATGGCGGCCCCGTACACGAGCGCGATCGGCCCCGCCGCCACGGTCGCGTCGACGATGCCGAACGGCGCCGGCACGCGCCCGATCGAGCGCGGCGCGCCGCCGTCCGCCGCTTCCCAGAACACGAGCTCCTGCCCTTCGAGCAGCGCCGTGACCACGCTGCCGCCTGCGCCGGCATCCTTCCCGGCCGGCGCCTCGACCCGCGCGAGGCACGACGGACGCGCGTCGCTCTCGGGCATGTCCGGGACGATCTCGGTCCGCTTCCACGACGACGCCGGCTCGTTCGGCGCGCCCACCCAGAGATCGGCGCCCGCGGCCGCGACGTTGCCGAGGCGGGTCGTGAGCAGCGCGCATCGCGACGAACCACATGCGAGGTCAATTGCGTCGAACCGATCGCCCTCGCCGAGCGGCGTCGCGTGGTCGCCCTGGTGCACGAACACGCGTGAGAGCTTGTCGTCGCCCTGCTCGCTGTACGCTGCGAGCCATGCGCCCGCGTCGGTGCGCGCGAGCCGCGGCATGGCCTCGGCGTCGAGCCAGGGCAGCGGCGTCGGCCCCTTGCTTTCGCCCTCCGCGTCGAGGACGAGCCCGGCGACCCCGGTGAGCCGCGGCGGCGTCTCTTTCTCGTCCGCGTCGGCCACGACGAGCGTCCCTGTCGCGCGGGGCGCGGCGACGAACCGTGTCGAGGCGGCGACCTTCGCGCGGACGAGCGGCGCGCGCATCTGGCAGCCTTCGGGGAGCGCGATCCCCGGGACCCCCGGCCCGATCCGCGCGGGCTTGAAGACCCAGGGCGCGGGGGGCGGCAAGAGCTCGTCCTTGGGGATCAGGATCGGCGCGGGCGGGCCCGCGTCGGCCTTCGTGTCCTTGTCCTTGGGCGTGCAACGATCGCAGCCGGCGGCGAAGACGAGGGCGGGGAGGAGGACGGCGAGACGTGTGTCCACTACAGCACCCGACGGAGCACCGGATACGGCTCGAGCCCGCCTACTTCCTCGAACCCGTTCGTCTCGAACGCGCCCATCGGCCCGGTCCAGAGCTCCTCGTCGTTCACCGGCTCCTTCGGCCGGCGCGGCAAGGCCTCGAGCACTCGCGCGCCGAACCTGTCCTTCGCATACGAAACGGCGCCCGCGACGAGCGCCTTCGCCACGCCCTGCTTGCGGTAGCCCGGATGCACGAGCGTGCAGCCGAGGAGGAACACGCCCTGCCGATCCCCCTGAAAAGCCGGGAGTTGCTTGTAAAACCGACGCTCGTAGGCCTTGCGCATCCCCGCCGCGGGCGTGACCTTGAGCCAGCCGACGAGCGTCTGCGTGCCCGCGTCGTCCTCGTGGATCGCCACGATCCCCTTGGCTTCGTCGCCGCCCGCCGCGAGCGCGCCGAAGAACGCCGACGCGTTCTCCTCGGGGGCGTTCGCGCAGCGGTCGAGCCATTCGTTGTTCGTCCCGTCGAAATGCCAGAACCGGCAAAAACACGGCGACGAGGCTGCCTTGAAGAGCCCTTGCAGCCCGGACGCGTGCTCGGGCCCCGCGGGGGCCGTGACGAGGCGAGGAGAGCTCATGCTTCGGACACCTTGGGCCGGAGCCCGCGCGCCGGCGAGATCCCTTCCCACGCCGCGGCGAGCGCGCAGAGCCGCGCCTCTTCGAGCGGCGGGCCCACGAGCTGCAGGCCCACGGGAAGCGATGGGACGCCGTCCGCCGCGGGCGTGGGCGCGCACGGGACGCTCAGCGCGGGCACGCCCGCGAGGCTCGCGGGCAGCGTGTAGATGTCGGCGAGGTACATCGCGAGCGGGTCGTCGACGCGCTCGCCGAGCGGGAAGGCCACCGTCGGCGAGACCGGCGCCGCGATCGCGTCGACCTCGCGGAACGCCTCCTCGAAGTCGCGGCGGATCAGCGTCCGGACACGCTGGGCGCGCAGGTAATACGCGTCGTAGTAGCCCGCCGAGAGCACGTAGGTCCCAAGGATGATGCGCCGCGCGACCTCGCGGCCGAAGCCCTCGCCGCGCGTCTTCGCATACAGCGCCCCCAGGCTCTCCGCGCCCTCCGCCCGCGCGCCGAACCGCACGCCGTCGTACCGCGAAAGGTTCGACGACGCCTCCGCCGTCGCGAGCACGTAATACGTGGCCACCGCGTACCGCGTATGCGGCAAGCGCACCGGACGGAGCTCGCAGCCGAGCGACGCGAGCCCGGCGAGCGCCTCGCGCACGCTCTTCTCGACGGCCGGCTCGATTCCCTCTGCCAAATACTCCTCGGGCACGCCGATCCGCATCCCCCGCACGTCGCGCCCGCAGGCCGCTTCGTACGCCGCGACGGGCGCGCCGAGGCTCGTCTGGTCGTGCGGATCACGCCCCGCGATCACGCCGAGCAGCCGCGCCGCCGAGCGCACGTCGGCCGCGAAGGGCCCGACTTGATCGAGGCTCGACGCGAACGCGATGAGCCCGTACCGCGACACGCGCCCGTACGTCGGCTTGATCCCGACCGTCCCCGTGAGCGCCGCGGGCTGGCGGATGCTGCCGCCCGTGTCCGAGCCGAGCGCGCCGAGCGCGAGCCCCGCCGCCACCGCGACGGCGCTCCCGCCCGACGAGCCGCCCGGGGTGCGCGACGGATCCCAGGGGTTCTTCGCCGGGAAAAACGCGCTGTTTTCGTTCGACGAGCCCATCGCGAACTCGTCCATGTTCGTCTTGCCGACGAGCACCGCGTCGGCCTCGCGCAGGCGCGCGACCACCGTCGCGTCGTAGGGCGGCCGGAAGCCGCGCCGCGGATCGGGCGTCGCCTCGCCTTTCGAGGGAGGCCGGAGCAGGATCCGCGATCCGGCCGTGGTCGGCGCGTCGCGCGTGCAGAGCGCGTCCTTGATGCCGATGGGCACGCCGGCGAGCGGCCCCAGCGCCTCGCCCCGCGCGCGCTTTTGATCGACCGCGCGGGCAGCCTGGAGCGCCTCCTCGGCTTGCACCGTCAGAAACGCCCCGAGCGCGCCGTCGCGCTGCGTGATGCGATCGAGGCAGGCCTTCGTGACCTCCTCGGCCGAGACCTCGCCGCGCGTGACGAGGCCGGCGAGCTCCGGGATCGAGCGATCGAGCACCGTCGCGTCCATGATCAATCCTCTTCCACGAAGCCCGGCACCGCGAACCCATCCATCGACGTCCGCGGCGCCTCGCGGAGCGCGATCTCGTGCGGCAGGCTCTCGTGTGGCTCGTCCGCGCGGAGCGGCGCCCGACCCAGCTCGACATGCGCCGTCGGTTCGATCCCCGTCACGTCGAGCTCTTCGAGCTGCCGGACGTACGCGAGGATACGGCCGAGATCCCCGGTCAAGCGTCGGATCTCGGCGTCCGGGAGATCGAGATTGGCGAGGCGAGCGAGCGAGCGGACCTCGTCCTCGGCGATGGGGGCAGATCCTTCGGGCGCGGGGGGCATCCTGCCGGATGTAGCACGGGGGAGCGGCGGCGGAAGCTCGAGCGGACGCGGAAGCCGGAGCGGACGCGGCATTCCGATCGGAATGCCGGCCATTTCGAGGTTTCACGGCGAGAGCGTCGGCACGTCGTTCTCCCAGCGCATGCGCGCGAGCGCCGAGGAGAACTCCACCGCGAGCCGCGGCGTCAGGCCCTCGTAGGTCAGGTGGCACGACGTCGTATCCACGCTGATCATACGCCCCGCGCGCTCCTGCGCCGGCAAGCTCGCCGTCTTCGCGCGCCACGCCTCGAAGCCGGCCGGGCTCCCGCACACGAGCGCCGCTTGCTCCGCGCCGAGCGCGAGGCGCGCGCCGAGCTCCTCGCGATCCTGCTCGCACGTCCCGCGCCCGAGCGCTTTCGCCACGACCCGGCAGGCCTTGATCTGCGTGTTCACCACGCACCCTTCGAGCTCGACGTGTTTGTCGAATTTCACGAACTTGCCCACCACGTCGAGGGAATCCTCGGGCTTGAGGGCCGCCACCTCGGCCGCCTCGCTCTCCCGCACCGAACACCGCACGGACGGCGCGTCGGGCCTCGCCTCCTTGGGCATCGTCACCACCACCTTCGCCCCGTCCTTCACGACCTCGCCGAGCTTGCCCCGGACGAGCACGTGTTTGCCTTTGAATCGCTCGTCCGCGCGCGCCGCGCTCGCCTCGTAGGCGTCGAGCAGCTCCACGTGGGACACTTCGACCTCGGGCGGATTCGTCCGGACGGAAGGGGTAGGGGCCGGCGGGGCCGCGCTCGCGGAAGAGAGGGCCGCTCCTTCGCGCGAGGCATTGTCGGAGCGGGAGCAGGAGACGACCCCGAAGGCCACGAGAGCGACCCAGAACCACGAGTATCGGCGCGCCATGGCGCGACAGGCTACGAGGTCCGCGCGCGAGAGACAACCAGTGGTAACGTCCCTCGAGCCGGGATCATGACGAACGAGCCCACCACCGACCCTCCTCGCTCGAAGATCCGCGCCGCATTCGTCTTCGGCGCGAAGCTCGCGCTCGTCGGCGTGGGCCTCCTCGTGGCCTCCTTTGCCGCTCCACCCGTCTGGGTGCACGTGCTCGGCGGCTCCCTCGCGGCCCTCGCGCTCGTCGTCGCCCTGAGCCGCGCGAAAGGCCGGCGCATCGTCACCGCCTTCGGCTTGCTCGCGACGGTGCCCCTCCTCGTGTTCGCCGCGAAGCTCGGCATGGATGCGCATATCACCTCCGCGCCGCTCGGCTGCGCTTGTACCTATTGCTCGGATGCGTTCTCCCTCGCGAATTTTTCGAACTGGCCCTTCCGCCAGCCGGATCAATGGTTCGCCTTCCTCGCGCCGATCACGTTTCCCCTCGTCGGCGCGCTCGGCGCGCTGATCCCCCTCTTGCTCTTGCGCGTGCGTACTTCCTTTTCTCGACGCATTCGCGCGGGAGGAGGCCTCGTCCTCCATGCCGCGAGCCTCGCATCCCTGGCGCTCGCCGCGGCGCTGCTCGTGCACGCGTTCGTCTGCGCAGCGCGGTATCCAGCGGCCGACACGTATCTTCCTTCGCTTCCAGAAGCGGGCGTCCTCTCGCCCGCGCTGGGCAAACCCGCGGAGGTGCGCGACTACCGTATGAGCAAATGGCCCGCGATCCTGGACGTCTACAGAGACCGCGTGGATGGGCTCTCCATCGAGCGATCCTGCAATGTCTCGGGGAGCGTGTGCGAATTCAGCATCGGCGGCCTGCGGAGCTGCCAGAACCTCGTCGAGAGGAGCGCCGCGGTGACCCTCCGGCGCGACGCCGCGCACGATTTCATCACGATCGACGACGGCTCGCATCGATTCGCGTTTCGTGGAGGAACGCCCATCCACGTCACCACGAACGACATCGCCGACGCCGTGAGCCCCGCGCGTGGGTGGCTCTTCGTGGGTTGTCTGGGAATGCTGCTCGCCGGTTGGCTCCAGGCGCGGAGGCGCCGCGCCGAGGAACGCCTCGACGCGGCCGCGCTCGACGTGCTCGCGGCCGCCGCCGCGTGGAGCGGCGTCGCGCCGCTCCTCGCAATCGTGGGCAAGATGATCTGAGCTTGCTGCTCGCGCCCGGGGCTCAGGGGCTGCAGAGAATCGCGCAGTAGTTGCTGGGGTCGGCCGCGCACGAGGGATCGATGTCGACCGCGGGGTTCAGGTCGCCGCAGTTGCATCCACCGTAGTTGTTCGGCTCGCAGCCGCAGTCGAACGCGTAGGTGGCGGAGGAGTACTCGGGGACATCGATCTCCGCGCAGGAGATGAACACGAAGTCCTTATCGACGTTCTCCGAGACGCAGATGACCTTGTTCAGGACATCTCCGGGCGGCAGCTCCTCGTCCGCGGTCTGGTTCGGGTTGGCTCGCGTGAGGAGGTCATCGGCGGCGTGACAGACGAAGTCGTTGGGGTTGTTAACGTCGTTGATGATCGTGCCGTAGCAATCCTCGCCTGCGTAGATCACGTAATCGAACGTGACGTTCAAGGTCCCCGGATAGTCGGGATCGGGCACGGCGTCGGAGGAGCAGAGCTCCTCGAAGGCCTTCGCGGCCTTCTTCTGGCCCTGCGCGGGCTCCAGGGTGCCGTCGGCGTTGAAGTTGAAGCACGCCTCGGCCTCGTTGAAGCAGCGGTACTTGCTATCCGCCTGCCCATCACGGGTGGCCGTGATGCGCACGGAGTTGCCTTCCCAGCTCACGCCGCCCGTGAACGCCATCTGGACGCTCGACGTCATGCCATTCTCGTCGTCGCCATTGCCGTCCAGATCATTGCACCCGCTCACCGTGAAAAGGCCGACGAGCGCCACGAAGCCACCGAACGAGATAAGCTTATTGAAGTGCATGGTCGTTTCCCCCTGTCCTATTCAACGTGCTCGACGTCTCGCGACGCCGAGCGGAAGACTCCGTCGCCGGCCGCGCTTCCGCGGGACGGATCCATGGTCGGGATGGGCTGCATCTCAATGCAGCGCGAGCCCCACCTCGACTCTCGGTCGGCGCGATGTGCGCGTTTTCACCGAGCGACGAGATGACCGGAACCTAGCTTGGAATGTGAGCTCGGCAAGAAAAAAGGGAATCAGTCGAGAAGACAACACTGGAGGAAACCGGAGATCCCGCTGCCGGCTCTTCGACATCCGCATTTCCCAGCATGCTCCTCGTCCGGCGGAGCCCGATATCGGATTCCGCCACCATTGCGGAGGCCTCGTCCTCCGCCCTGTCCGGAGCCTCACCCCACCGGTTGTGCCGCCCCTCCTGGAAAGTTCCAGGGATGACGCGCGGCGCCAATCGATTCTTTATACACGGGACGCCTGCTTCCGTTGATACGACCCACACGTGTCTGATAATTTCCCGCCTGTCGCTTCCCTGAACGAAGGAGGGAATTTCCATGAAAAGAGTTCATCACTTCTTGGCCGTCGGGGGCCTCTTCTTCGGCGCTGCTTCGATGGGCGCCGGCTGCGCCGTGGAGGACGGCACCGAAGGCGACGTCGACAATGATCTCGTCGGCGACGCGAACCTGGATCCTGCCTCGCTTCCCGGGCGCGGGTGCGGCGTCAAGAACCTCCCCGCAGAAGAGATGCTGCGGGTCGAAGAGGAGTTCGAACGGATCAAGATCGTGCGTCCGGAGAACGCCTTCACCGGCCCGGTCACGATCCCCGTGTACTTCCACGTGATCAACAAGGGCACGGGCGTCGCGAACGGCGACGTCCCCCAGAGCCAGATCGACTCGCAGATCGCGGTGCTCAACGCCGCGTACGCGAGCGCCGGGTTCAAGTTCCAGCTCATGTCCGTCGACCGGACGACGAACGCGACCTGGTACACGATGGCCCCGGACACGTCGACCGAGACGGCCGCGAAGACCGCGCTCCGCAAGGGCGGCGCGAACGCGCTCAACATCTACACGGCGAACCCCGGCGGCGGCCTGCTCGGCTGGGCGACGTTCCCCTCGTGGTACACCGGCGCGCCCAGCGACGACGGCGTCGTGCTCCTCTACTCCTCTGTCCCCGGCGGGACCGCGACGCCCTACAACGAGGGCGACACCGGCACGCACGAGGTCGGCCACTGGCTCGGCCTCTACCACACGTTCCAGGGTGGCTGCGCGTCTCCGGGCGACTCGGTCTCGGACACGCCGCCCGAGGCCTCTGCGGCCAGCGGCTGTCCGACGAACCGCGACACCTGCTCCGGCGGCGGGCTGGACCCGGTCAAGAACTTCATGGATTACACCGACGACGCGTGCATGAACACGTTCTCGGCGGGCCAGATCACCCGCATGCAGAGCCAGTGGGACACGTACCGCGCCTCCGGGTCGCCGCCGCCGCCGCCGCCGCCGCCTCCGCCTCCGCCGCCGCCGCCGTCCGGCACGTGCGCGCATGACAAGTGCGTCGCCGGCGCGGCGCTGGCGTCGAACTGTGACTCGGTCGTCCAGACGGTCTGCGCCTCCGACGCCTATTGCTGCTCCACGAGCTGGGACAGCCAATGCGTGGAAGAGGTGTACACCATCGGCGGCAGCGACGCGTGTTACAAGGGCTCGTGCGCGCATAACGTGTGCACGTCCGGCACCAAGCTCACCAAGGGCTGCGATCCGCTGGGCATCGTGACGGCCGTCTGCAACAACGATGCATACTGCTGCAGCACGAGCTGGGACAGCGTCTGCGTGGGCAAAGTCGACTCCGTCGCCGGCTATTCCTGCAACTGAAGCGATAGGGGAGGCGGGCGCGAGCCGAGCCCGGAGCGCGCCCCTCCCTCCGCTGGACGGATGCCCGTGGGATTGCGCGCCGTACGAGCACGGCGCGCTCGCCCCGCATCATAGCTCAGACACGCACTCGCCCTCGACGCAAACCTCCAGGTTGTTGCAACGGTTGCCGCAGGCTCCGCAGTGGAGCTTCTCGTTGAGGTTCGTGCAGCCCGAAGGTGCGGCGGAGCAATAGACCTGGCCGCTCGGGCAGCAGTTGCTGCTCGTGCACTCGCAGGCTCCGTTGATGCATTGCTGGCCCGTGTCGCATTCATTCCCGCAGCTACCGCAGTTGTTCTCGTCGGTGGCGAGGTTGCGACAGACGCTGAAGAACCCGGCAGGGCAGCAGTTGAGGCCAGGGTCGCAGCCGCCGGCGCTGCAGATCCCACCCTCGCCGACGGCTTGCTCGGCCTCGCCGACGCTCTCGTCCGCGATCGAGGCGTTGATGTCGGAATCATCCGGATCGGCCGCCGCGCAGCCCATATCCATCGCAGCGACGCCGCCGATGACGAGCACGGCCAGCATGGAGACGAAACGAGAGATCTTCTTGTCGAATGCCATGGCATCTTCTCCTCGAGCAATCGATTGCACGTTCGGTGCGGCCTACGGACCTTCGGCCGCCACCCGCTTGGCCGGGCACTTTTCAAGAACGGTGCCAGTACGAAAATCGAGGCGAGGAGGGGGCCACGAGCCGCAGGCCGGCACGTGCCCGTGGTTCATGCGTGTCGTGGGTACGCGGGCTGCGTAATTGAGGGACGCAGGGGCCTCGCACGTCTACCGCGGGGATGGCCTGAGGCATCACCGGCTCCTGCTCGTCAACGCGCTGCGCGACGGTCAGGGGAGCATAGGCGCTCCATTGAGCGCCCTCGCGAGAGCGCGGAAAAATCCATCATCGAGGCCCCAAGTGCACCATGGGTCGACCGCACGTGTTGACATCGTCTTGGGCGGAAGCGACCATCGCACTGTGCATGCAACCGAAGCCGCAGCTCTCCCACAACGATCTCTCGGGAACGCGTTCGAGCGCGGCGGAGGCATGGACGCCATGAGGACCCATGAGATCGGGCGGCACTCGCTCATCTACGGTGATGACGACGTCTCCACCATGATTTACCGCGGCCGCGTCTCGTACGCCGAGATGCGCGAGATCCTCGCGACGGAGGATCTCTCGAACGTGCCCGACGTCGTGCTCCTGATCTGCGACATCCGCGCGTTCGGAGGGATGGACAGCGAGACGCGGCGCCTCGGCGCGACGAACCCCAAGCCTGCAAAGCGGTATTTCACGGCATACATCGGCGCCGGCTTCAGCTTGCGGGTCTTCGTCAATATGTGGAATCGGGCAACGAACTTCATCCACGGCGAGAAGTACGTCAGCGGTTTTTTCGACGACGAGGCGTCCGCGCGGGCGTGGCTCGTGGAGCAACGGGAGGCGTTCGAGCGCGGGGAGATGCGCTGAACGGAATGCCCCCGGGCCGAGCGATTGTGCTCGCCTGCCCCCATGCGCTCCTTCATGAGCTCACGGAGAACGGCATCGCCGCGGTCCAGTTACGATGACGGTTGACGCGCGCCCGTCCCACGCGCCGGGTCAACAATGCTCATCCAGGAATGCGAGCAACGCGTCGACGTCGACCGGCTTGCTCAAGAACGCGGTCGGGCAGAGCGCGCGGACGCGATTGCTGTTCGCTCCGGCCGTCAGGACGACGACGGGAATCCTCGAAAGCGCCGGATGCTGGCGTTGCTCCGCGAGGAACCCGTAGCCATCCATGATGGGCATCATCATGTCGAGCAAGATGACGCAGGGCGCCTCGTTCTCCGCGAGATACGAGAGCGCCGCGCGCCCATTACAAGCCGTCACCACGTGATAACCCTCGTCCTCGAGGAGCGCCTCCAGGGCCTCGATCACCCCCGGATCGTCATCGACGACGAGGACCGTGCCGGCACGACACCTGTCTGCCTCCGACATGGCATTCTGTTGATCGTCGAACACGCAATCCTCCTCGACGGCGCGCTGCCCTTCGGGTCAACTCGATTCCACCGGGACGCGCGGCAGCGTCACGCGGAAGGTCGACCCTGCCCCAGGCTCGCTCTCGAGGTCGAGCGTGCCGCGGAACGCGTCCACGATCTTGCGCACGATCCAGAGCCCGAGGCCGAACCCGCCGCGGTGCTGCTCCGGCGGGGAGAGCTGGACGAATCGATCGAAGATCCGGCCCTGATCCTGCGGCGGGATCCCGGGGCCATGGTCGCGCACCGACACGACGGCATGCCCGTCCTCTTCGGTCACGGTGACTTCGATCGGCGCTCCAGGCGCATACTTGATTGCATTCGAGAGGATGTTCACCAGCACCTGCTCGACCCGCAGCCGGTCCCAGGTGCCCGTGATCGGCGCGTCTGCGCGCAGCGAGAGCGTGCAGCCTGCCTTGTCCAGGTTCTCGGAGAAACGCTCGGCGGTCATTCGTGCGACGTCGACGAGGTCCACCTCCTCGGGCGTGAGTGCGAGCTGACCGGACAAGGCGCGTGAGAAGTCGAGGAGATAATTCACGAGCTTCTCCAGCCTGCCGCACTCCGCCTTGGCCTTCGTCAGCCGCTCGGCGAGCTGCCCCGCCGTGCATGTCCCTTTCGCGCCGGCCCGCAGCAGGCTCTCGATGTAGAGCTGCAGCGAGGTGAGCGGCGTCTTCAGCTCGTGGGAGGCGACCGAGATGAAGTCTTCTCGCATTCGCAGCGCCTTCTCGAGCTCTGCCGTGCGCTGGCGGACGCGCTCCTCGAGCTCCTCGTTGAGCTGGCGAAGCTCCTCTTTGGCGATCTTGAGCGACGAGCTCTCGATGAGCTCCCATTGGTCGGCGCGTCGGGTGAGCGCGAACTGATGGCTCCGCACGACGTCGATGACGCTTTGGGAGTTGCATCGGCCGAGCGAGTAGGCGCAGAGGCCGACGATCCGGTGTCCCCGAAACGCCCCGGTCAGCCTCGCCTCGTACTCGGCGAAGCTCTTCCAGTCGCATACCTCGAGAAAGGACGTGTTTCCGCTCGCCCGCAGCCCCGAATAGCCATTCTGGAGCGCGATGTCTTGCCGCTCGATCCACATTCGATGGAGGGTCTCGGTCTCGAGCCCCCCGGTCTTCAGGTACCAGTCGCCATAATCGATGATCTCGAGCTGACCGCTGCGCTCGAGCGCGCCGAGGTTGGGCACGGCCGCCCTGAGCAGGTCGCGCGCCTGGTGGGCGCGGAGCGGCTCGGCCGTGACCCAGATACATTGCGCGTTCCCGCGGAGCCCCGCGAGGAAATACGGAACGAGCGCGTCGGCGAGATCCCGCTGTGAATCATAGAACTGGCAAAAATGCGTGCCCCAAGGGAGAGAACCGACTGCCGGGATACCGCTGTCAACGCCCGCTGCGACCATGATCCATTCGCACTCCGCATGCGTTGTGGCGATGCGAGGAGGTGGATGCAAGCGAAGGCCGCGCGATTTTCATTCCGAATGCTGGCGATCGTGCTCGACGTCGCTCGCAGGAGGGGGGAAGCCAGTTCCTGGGCATGCGAAGATCGACCCCTCACGGCTCGTAGACCAGGACGCTCTGGCGCTGCGCGATCACGACGACGCGGTCGTCGCTGGAGAGCTCGACCTCGTGGAGGTGCACGCCCGGCGGCAGCGTCCACGTCTGGCGAGGCGCGCTCGTCGCCTTGTCGACGACCAGCAGGCGGAATGCGCCGGGATTGCCCTTTTCACGGAGGGTGAGGACATCGACCGCGCGCCCCTCGCGCATCGCCTCGAGCGAATGCGGTACCGCGAGGCCGGCGGCCCCTGCAGGCAGCGTCCAGGACCCGTACGTATCGCTGGTCGCGCCGAGCGCCCGGAGCGTCTTCGGCACACCCCGACGCTCGTCGCGCTCCGGTGGCATCCGGAGCCCGGGACACGTGCCGCCGATCTTCGTCTCGCACAACGTGCGGCCCGACGCGACGTCGAGCACGGTCCACGTCCCGTATGCGCCGAGGCGCACCACGTCGTCCGAGAGCGCGGCGAGCACGGCCTTCCGTGTGGGCGGCGGCGCCGGGACGCGCGCCAAAAGGGCGCCAGCGACGTCGTACACGGCGATGTCGGCGTCGTGCAGCGCGAAGACACGGCGGGGGCCGATCGCGAGCGCCCACACGTTCTCGTTCGGCCCGCTCGCCCCCCACACCCGCTCGCCGCTCGGGACGCGCAGTCCTTGCAACGCGACGCCCTGGACGACGACGGAGCCCTCATCGCGCGTGAAGGCGAGCGCGCGCGCGCCGTTGACCACGGGGAAGGGCGCCCCGGCGCGCCCCTCGGCGAGATCCACCACGACACCCTTGCCGCTGCCGATGCCGCTGCTGCCGAGACCGACGATGCCGAGCCAGCGCCCCGAAGGTGAGGCCGTCGCCGCGACCGACGCGAGGTCGGGCGGCAGGGGCACGCGTCCACGGTTGCGCCCGTCGCGGTCGATCGTCCTCAGCGCCTCCCTCTCGACGAGCAGGAAGCCGCCGCCCGGTCGAGCGGCGAGCACCGCGTGGTCCTCGCAGCCGAGCTCGGTGACCAGGACGCCGCGCGCGTCGAAGAACTCGCAAGCCGCGCCCCGACGTACCGCGACGACCCCGTCGTCGGTGACGGCGACCGCGCCGACCTCGCCGCGGATAACGAAGGTCCGCGTGCCGTCGGGACCGGCAACCACGACGGTCGAACGACCGTCGCCCGTGCAGGCGATGCGCGCGCCGCTCGGCGAGGCCGCTGCTGGCGTCGCGCAGGACGTCTCCGCGATGCGGCTCGACCCTCGGGCCTCACCGGCCCAGATCCCCTGCGGCGCGCCGACGAGCAGCCGACCCGCCGCGTCGACGGCGAGCACCGCAGGGGCGTACGGGAGGGGTGTGGGTCGGATGAAACCGTCGTCGCGCACCTCGACGAGCGCTTCGCGATCGTCGTCGAACGCGAGCGCGCGTCCTTCCGGCGTCACCGCGACGCTCGCGGCATTGACTCCGTACCTCAGCGAGCCGAGACGGAGGCGCGCGCCGGGCGGCAAGGTGTCCGGATCGACGAAACCATCGTCCCCGCGTTCGTCGGCGTGACGGCTCACCGTCGCCGTCGCGCCGCCATCGGCGGACGGCGCGCGCGCAGCGGCCACGTCGGGCTTCGCCGGCCCGCTGCGCGAAGACGCGCTACGCGAAGGCGCCCCGCCGCACGCGACCACCAGGGAGAGGAAGCCCGCATACCCGCGTCGAATCACGACGCATCCTACGCGGCGCGCACGATGGCGCCCAAGAAAAACAAATCAGCTTTCCGGCGCTTCCGGAGCTCCGCATCTCGCTTGCCTGATCAACGCGGACCGCCCACGTTCGTCTCCGCAGGAGTGCCCTCCATGAACCGTGAAGACTCGCCCTTCGAGCTCGTTCGTCATCCGCTGAAGGTTCGCCGTTTGGTCGTCGCCCGCGTCCGCGATCTCTCGCCACGCATGCGTCGCATCACGCTCGGCGGTCCCGAGCTCGAGGGCTTCGTATCCCTCGCACCCGAGGACCACGTAAAACTCTTGTTCCCCGCCGAGGGACAGTCCGAGCCTGCGCTGCCCGTCGTCGACGAGCGCGGCGAAATTCGTCCGCCGCCGGGCGCGCGTCCGATCGCGCGTGATTACACCATCAGGGCACGGCACGCGGACACCCTCGACGTCGACTTCTTGTTGCACGGGCATGGCGTCGCCTCCTCCTGGGCGGCGCGCGCGACGCCGGGCCACGTGCTGGGCCTCGCCGGGCCGCGCGGCTCGCGCCTGCTCCGGCTGCAACCGGCGTGGCAGCTCTTCGTCGGCGACGAGACGGCGCTGCCGGAAATGACACGTCGTCTCGAGGAGACGCCGTCGACCGTGCAGAACTTCGTGGTGGCGCTGGTGGAGGACGCGAGTGACCAGGCCGCGTGGCCCGAGCTTGCCCGGCCAGGCGTGGAGACCCGCTGGGTGCACCGTGCGGAGGCGGGCGGCGCCGGGGACGTGGCAAAGCGGCTCGTGGACATCGTGCACGCGGCCGAGCTTCCCGATGCGCGTGATGGATTCGCCTGGCTCGCCGGTGAGGCCTCCGAGACCTCGGCGGTGATGCGCATGCTCATGCGCGAGCGAGGTTTTTCGCGCGCACGAATCCACGCCTCGGGGCACTGGAAGCGCGGCGTGGTCGCGCACGATCACCACGAGCCGCTGAGCTGACGCCCGCGCCGAAGAGGCGTCGCTCGCGAGCGCGATCAGCCGGGCGGAAGCAATGCGAGCAGGGCTCTCGCGCCGACCTTCTTGTCGACGACGAGCACGCTCCGGACCATTTTCGTGCTGCCGAGGAGCGCTTTGCCCAGCGCTTCGCCCGGAATGTCGAGACGGCACGCGAGGAGGCGCTGCGGGTAACGGGAGAGGAGAGCGTCGCAATCTCGATAGAATCGCTCGCTGCCGTCGTTCGCCAGGAAGAGGATCCGCGACACGCGGGCGTTCTGCGGGCTTTCGGGGGTCTTCTCGTTCAGCGCGTCGAGGCCCTTCTGCTCGCTGGCCAGCTTCTCGCCGATGAGCTCGAGGCCCTGGTAAGCGTGCCCAGCGGCGAGCGCGCCGCGGAGCTCCGCGGCCAGCGTATCGGTCATCGGGAGCATCGGGATCTGGTGGCGACCTCGCTCCCATGATGGACGCGCGTGCGTCTCGAGGAGGCGCACGACCGCGTCGTGACGTGGATCGGCGACGACGTCTTTCGGCAACTTGAGGGGAGACATTGCGGGGGGGTCTAGCAGAACTCCGGTTCCCCGGCGAATTGATGCTGCGAGCGCCTCCGGAAGCGACGCACGCGTGGTCGACCGGGAAGACGCGGAGTTTTTCCTCGTCTACCCCGAGCAGCAGCGTCTCCCGAGCCGATGACGTGCCCTGATTGATTTCATTGATCGCCCGTATCCACTGGAACGTGCGAGCTCTCGTGGCCTGGGAGCCGTCCAGCGCTTGCGCGGGTCCGGGTCCCGAACGCAGGTCGGCATGACGGAAGGTCGAGTCCCTTGACTCGGGTCGTTCGGTCGTTGTGTTGAACACGAAGAAAAAGGTGCGGCACCACTGTATCGTGGGCCCAAAAATCTTCAATAATTCCGTTGTAAAGCGCATCGTACCCGTGGCAGTCTGTGCCCTTGGTCCGTTCCCTGGTCAACCAGGCTCCCACCCTGGGGCCAATGAGCAGGGTTTATTACTTACTATCGTGAGGGGTCAGATGTCGCTGGCGCTCGAGACGCGCTGACCATCTGCGAACCCCGTCGAAAGGTGTGCGATGTTGAAAAGAAAAACAGTCTTGGGCCTCGTTGGCTCTGCCATGGCCCTGATGGCGTATCCCACCGATGCCTGGGCCGCATGCGATACGGCCACTTATGCAGAGCTGTCAGCGTTTGCGAATAGAGTCGAGGCGCACTTCAATCCGAACGGCGGAACGCAACTGGCGATCGTTCGCAAGCAGCCCAATGGCCAGTTCTGCGAGATCATGCGCAATTACGGGTTCGCTGTGAGCGCGTCGGATGTGACGACGCACAGCACCGCCATCTCGACCATGGCCTTCGACATTCCGATGCCCATCGCGAGTGTTTCCAAGGTCATCACTGCCGCGCGCGTGGCGGAAGTTCTCGATGCATACAACATCAGTCCCAGCACCTCCATTGCAGCCTACATCCCTAGCTCGTGGTGGTCGTCCCGAGGCCCGGGCCTGGAATACATTACCTTCCATCAGCTGTTGAAACACACGAGCGGCATGCCCACGGGGACGGCTTGGAACAGCGTTTCAGCGTTCAACAACTGGTTCACGGCGGGTTGCGACGCGGATCCGGTCAGCGGTGTGTGCCTCGACAGCGGGTCCTATGCGTACAACGCCATGGGGTACGTGTTGCTCCAAGTGCTCATTGCCAACATGACGACCAACCTGCCCCAGGAAGCGTCGGATCTCGGTCAGTCGGAGGTTTATACTTCAGGGCATCTATTGGATACGTACGTAAGGGATAACTATCTTGGATGGGAAGCGGCATATTCAGGCTGCTTGCACACTCTCTCCCGTAAACCCTTCGCCTATCCGAATGGTGCTGTGAGTACGACCGCGGGCGTCCAGCTCGGTCCGGACTGGAGTACAGGATGCGGAACTGGTGGATTCGCTCTGACGGCGTACGACACAGCCAAGTTCTTCTCCAGGCTGTATGCTGGAGATATCCTGTCGCCGGCGGCTGTCGATATGGTTTTCGAGACAGGCTACGGTATTGATGTTTCGTCGACGACCATCGGCGGGACCCCTCATGTGCGAAAGGGGGGCATGCTCCCCGTGAGCGGCAGTTTGAACTACAATTCGTGGGGCTTCTTCTTCAAGGACTATCCTGGGACGGCGTTGGTGCTGAGCACCAACATGGAGACAGGCACAGGCTCGCAGGCGATTATCGAGGCTTGGGATGAAACCAAGCTCTGTGCAGATGGGGTTCCTGCTGAAAAATTGGGCGACGAGATGTGGGGGTGCCCAGGTTCGGTAACCTATCCAAATAAGGCTACGCTGTGCGGCTCCGAGACCCATGTGTGCACGCCGGACGAATGGGAAGACAGGAGAGGCGCAGAAGCCCCGGACCACATCTACTGGACGGACCATGGCTCCACCGAATTGGGCTTTTTCGGCACTTCGGGCAGCTGTTCGGCACGCTACCTGACCGACTCGCCTGCGGGCACGACGTGCGGCAACAGCGGAAACTCACCGATGCGAATCTGCTCGGGGAATTCGGATGCAGAGGGGAATGCGTGCAACTGGACTGGATGCAAGTACCAGACTTCATCCAGTGCGAATTATTGGGGAGGCTGTATCGGCAACCCCACGGCAGGCGCGCTCTGCTGCGCGAACCGTCCTTGTGCGGATGGCAGCGTCGAACAGTACTTCTCTTCGGACATGGTTGGCTGCGCGGGCACCGTGTCCTATGCCAACCGAGAGAGCCTCTGCGGCTATCGGATGCACGTGTGCACCGCCGAGGAGTGGAACGCCAATCGGGGGGTGGCGTCCCCCGGGCACATCTACTGGGTTGACAATGGGGCATCGGACCTTGGCTATACCGGCTCGGGTTCGAACAACTGCGCCGCCAAGGCAACCCCCACGGGAACAGGCTGCGGCGACATTGACGGCGCTGGGAAAAGCAAACGTCCGATGCGCGTCTGCTCTGGCAACTCGGACGCGGAAGGAAATTCCTGCACGTGGACGGGGTGCACGTACGAGAACGAGACGACTCCCAACTTCTTCGGTGGCTGTGCGTCCAATCCGAGCGCCGGTGCGCTCTGCTGCTATGACTGACCCGTCTCTCGCCCCTTCTCCCCGTCTGGCCTAGCGAGACGTGTGAAGCGCTGGTGGTATGCCCATCCGCACGCACGTAGCTGAATACCGGCAATACGGACGTCGTTCGCCACCCTCGCCCCTCTCCCGTCCCGCTGAGCATTGGTCTCTTCTTGGGGCCGCCGTGCCGGGGCTCTGCCCCGGACCCCGCGGGGGCTGTTCGCCCCTCGACCCGAACCAGCGCAAGCGCTGGACTGGGATGGAAGAACTGCGCGATGCGCAATTCTTCCAACAGGCCGGTGCAAGACCAGGGACAGCGTTGCCGATCGAAAGGTCGGCGCGGCTGTCTTGTTTGGCAGGATCGTCGCTGGTCTTGACTCGGCCTGTTCGATGAACTGCGCATCGCGCAGTTCATCGATAAACGGTCCAGCGCTTGCGCTGGTCCGGGTCCCGGGGCGGATAGCCCCGGGTGGGGCCTGGGGCAACGCCCCAGCGAAGCGCCTCCCAGATGAGACCAATGCTCAGCCCGTCCCGGGAGAGGGGCTGGGGGGACGGATACGCGGAGCCTCAGCCTTCGGGCGCGGCCGGGGCGAGCCGAGCGGAGCCCTTCGAGATGCTCCTACCCATCCCGGAGCGCCCGTCCCTCCCTCCCGTCCCTTGGTCCCCCCATCCGACCGCCCGCGCGTCTGCCGCTCCCCCATGCGCGGACGGAGCCCCCGTGCCTGCTCCGTCCCTCGGAGCGGATGCCCCTGGGCATCCCGTCGGCCGGTCGTCCGGGGGCTCGCCATGCCCCCGGGCATCCCGTCGGCCGCGGGGTCGCCGCGCCGGGATGCCCCCACCCATCCCTCACGCCCGATCCTTCGCCCGTGCCTTTGCCCCTGGGCATCCTCGCGGGCGAACGTCCGCTCCGATCGCGACGCACTCACCCATTCTGCTCGCCTACCCCCATGCGCTCCTCGCGAGGAAGGTTGACGCGCGCCGCCTTCCGCTCCCGCTCCCGCTCGAACCATCCCCCTTGACAGTTACCCCAACCTTCGATCCCCTCCGCTCATGCGTTCCTTCTCCGTACTCAACCTAACCGACCTTAGCGTCGGCCTCGCCGATCTGTTCACGAAGCGACACGCGGCCCTGACGAGCACCAAGGCTGGCGTGGGGCAGGTGGACGTCCTTGCCTACCAGCAGAAGGCGATCGATGCGTTGCCCAAGGCCCTCGTTGGAGGAAAGCCGATGAGCGAGGAGCTCGCGTCGAAGGACGACGAGCATGACGGTTTGGGCCTGGGGATCTGGCACATGACCGAGGCCTATTTCCGCGTGCCGGGCATCCCGCCTCATATCGTCGACGCTGCACGGCGCGTCCGCGCGGCCTTCATCCCCACGCTCGGCGCGCTCCAGGACAGCTACGCGGACGAGGCTGCGGCCGCGAACGCGCACAAGGAAGATCTGGCGAAGCTCGAAGCCGATCTGAAGCTCCTTCCCATCGCCGGCGGCGGCACGCTTTACGACTGGGCTACGCGCTTCGTCGCGGCTGGGCAGGACCTCTCCGTCTTGCTCAGCAAACGCGCCGACGTGAACGCTGCGACGCGCAAGAACGCGCAGGTCCTTCGGTCCGAGACCGTGGGGATCCTCAACGACCTTCGCAGGGCCGTCGCGCGCGAAGCGAAACGCAACCCGGCGCTCGCCGCGGACATCGACGCCCAGATTTTCAGCTACCTGGACACCCTGGAAGAACAGCGTATCGCCGCGAATCGGGCGGCGAAGGCCGAACGAAGCAAATCGTCCACGAACGAGGGGTGAACGCCAGAACCGCTTCCGCTCCCGCCTCCGCCCCACCGACGAAACGTTGGCCCTTCCGTCTCACCGATGATATTGCCGCGCCGTTCCGCGCCTCCTCGGCGTCGGGCAGGCCCCATCGGCTTCGAGCGTTCTGTCTATACTTGGGGCTCCGGATCGCCTTCGGCGTCCTACGCCCCAAACCCCCTACACTTGGGGCTCCGGATCGCCTTCAGCGCCCTACGCCCCAAACCCCCTACACTTGGGGCTCCGGATCGCCTTCAGCGCCCTACGCCCCAAACCCCACGCGGCATGGCCACCTCTCGTCTCTCCACCTTCGTCCGACAAGGACGCCGCCACGTCGCGCTCACCGTGCTCGGCGCTGCTGCCCTCGCGACGTTCTTGCCCCGCGGCGTCCCGAACGTGGGCGCGAAGGACAGGTCCACGGCGCTCGCCTCGGCGCTCGCGTCGCAGGGCCTCGTGCTCACGGCCGACGACGTGGCCTGGATCGATCCCCCGCGCGGCGTCTGGGGCGCGCTCGGCGCGAAGAGCCGCGCCGTCGTCCGCGCCGCGCCCGCGCAAGGCGAGCCGAACGATCTCTACCTCGTGCACGCCGAGCTCTCGCCCGAAGGCGTCCTCCTCGACACTTCCGGCGCGTACAACCTCACCGAGACGAGCGGCGCCGACGAGTCACGCCCCGTCGTCCGCGGCGAGCGACTCGCCTACGTCTCGAGCCCGCTCATCGCCGGCAGCCATCCCACCGTGCACGTCTTCGATCTCTCGGGACAAGCCCTCGCGACCGAGGGCTGGACCCGCGTCGAGCGACTGCAGAACGCGCTCACGAACGCGCAGGAGACGGGACAGCTCGGCGGCATCGGCAAGCGCACGTTCACGCTCGGCGAAGGCGAAGGCGAAGCCGAAGCCGCAGCGCAAGAGGCCGACGCGAAAGAAGGCGAGGCGCCCGCGCGTGACGTGCGATGCGCGCTCGAAGAAGCCACGCTCGTCGTGCGTGATGGAACGCGTGAGGCGCGCGTGCCGCTCGATGGCCCGGCGACGCTCCCTGCTTGGCTCTCGCACGAGAGCGGGGAGATCGCGCGGCCGGGCAACGTCGTCACGTGGTCGGTCGATCGCGTGCGTGACGTCATCGGCGACGAGGCGATGCAGACGATCAAGGCCGTCGCGTTCGCGGGCCTCGAGGTCGTCATGCGACAGAAGGAGAGCATGGGCGGCGAGCAAGCCGCGGCCGAGGCGATCGCAGAGGACCTCGGACAAACCACGCTCGAAGCGCCCACGCGCACGATGCCCACGGACCCCGAGATCGGCTGGCCGCCGGCGCCGCTCGAGCCCTGGATCACGCCCGCGCTCCCCGGCGAGGGGCAGTGGAACCCGCAGGACAAGGATCCGTTCATTCGAAGGATCGAGGGCCTGCCGCCCGCGTTCGTCACGACGTACATCCGCCCCGATCGCTCGCGCAAGACGACGCGCGTGTTCATCGTCGTCTGGGATCCGCGCCAGGTGGAGCTCCACATGATGGCCGGCACGGTCGAGCCGAAGGGCGCGACGGGGGAAGCAGGGCCCGGCCTCATCCCGCGTGATCCCGCGGTGCTCGAGCGCGTCGTCGCCGCGTCGAACGCGGGCTTTCAAGCGCTGCACGGCGAGTTCGGCATGATGGCCGACGGCGTCGTCTACCTGCCGCCGAAGCCGTACGGCGCGACCGTCGCCGTGCTGCGTGACGGCTCCACCGCGTTCGGCAGCTGGCCCGAGGATCAGAGCATCCCGCCGAACGTGCTGTCGTACCGACAGAACATGACGGTCATGGTGCTCGACGAGAAGTTCAACCCGTACAACCGCTCGTGGTGGGGCGGTACGCCGCCGGGCTGGGCGGACAAGACGCACACCGTGCGCACGGGCATGTGCCTGACGAAGGAGAAGTTCGTCGCGTACTTCTACGGCGCGGATCTCGGCCCCGAAGGGCTCGCGCAGTCGATGATCCAGACGCGCTGCTCGTACGGCATCGCGCTCGACATGAACGCGGGTCACAGCGGGCTCGAGTTCTACAAGGTCGCGCAAGAAGGCGAGATGGATCCGCTCGGCAGGCCCTTGCAATACGACTGGGAGTCGGAGGGCACGATCTCCGGCATCGACGGATGGAAGTTCCGCGGCAGGCGCTTCATCCGCGGCATGGGCCTCATGAACTTCCCGCGCTACATCAAGCGCGAGGCGCGCGACTTCTTCTACATGACGCTGCGCCACGTGCTGCCCGGCGCGGGCATCACGCCCGTCGCGCAGCCGCCCGTCGAGGGCGAAGGACAGTGGCGCGTCAAGGCCTTGCCGCAGCACGGGTTTCCGTATGCGCTCGCGACGACGGAGCTGCGCATCGACGCGGCGAGGCCCGATCGCAAGGCGCGCGTGGTGAAGATCGATCCACGCACGGTGTCGGCCGCGAAGGCCTCGGCGCAGAGCGCGGGCAAGACCGTCGCCGTGCTCGACGCGGGCCCGGCCGACGCGGGCGCAGGCTCGGCGTCGCTCTGGGCCTCGGCCGGCGCGTTCGCGATCGGCGCGGAGCCGCCCGTCGAAGGCGCGGTCCGCCTCGCGACGGGATCGCCGAGCGCCGCGGTCGCCGCGGCCGCCGTCGGCGTGAACGACAAGGACGGCATGCTCCTCTATGTCGAGCTCTTGACGCCCGCGGATGCTTCGGCGGCCGACGCGAAGGCGCTCGACACGCTCTTGAAGAACGCGGGATGCAGCACGCGGCTGCTCCTCGCGAAGCCGCTCGCGGTGGCGCTCGGCGGCGACACGGATCTCGCCGGCGCGGCCGTGCACCCGCCCCAGGGCCCGACGGCGGTGCGCCTCGCCCGCGCCGAGGCCCCCGGCGGCCGCCGTTTCCTGGAGGACACGCCCATCGTGCCCTTCGATAAGTGGTATCCGCTGCAACAGAAGCGGATCCGCTACTTCAAGAAGCCCCAGAAGGACCCCGCCGAGGGGGCGTCGAACTGACGGATCGCACCGTTCGGTGCGTGGAAGCTCGCTTTGCGAGCTTCCCTCTAGGGGGTGAATCGGCCGGGCTTCGCCCGGACGAGAGGGGGACGCGAGGCGTCCCCCTCGGGACCGAGGGACGAACTCCGCGAAATCACGTGAAGAAACTCGCGAAGCACGCCAAGCACGGCTAGGCTAGGTGCGTCTCGGTTTTCCCGCCTGTGCGCGGTGCGAACACGGAGACCCATCGACCCTCTACTCGCGTCGCGCGAGATGTGCGAAAGGGTTTTCTGTCGTCCGCGGCGTAACGTCGCATTCTGTCGAGGAGTGGCTGAACATGGCCGATGATAAGGGCAGCGATCTGGACGTCTTCGAGGGGCTGGCGAAGAAGGCTCCTCGCGGCACCACGCCAGGACTCATGCCGCCGCCCCCTTCGCAAGCTGCCCGCAAGAGCACGCTGCTCGGCGGGGTCGCGCCCGTCCCCCTTCCGCCCCCGCCCGGGAGCGTCGCACCCTTGCCCCCGCCCCCGAGCGCGTTGCCCCCTCCGCCAGGGGCACCCTCGCAGCGGATCGCGACGCCCCTGCCGCCGCCCCCCGGCGCAGGCGCGTCCTCGATCCCGCTGCCGCCGCCGCCGGGAGCCGCCACATCGGTGCCGCTGCCTCCGCCGCCCGGAGCCGCCACGTCGATGCCGCTGCCTCCGCCGCCCGGAGCCGCCACGTCGGTGCCGCTGCCTCCGCCGCCAGGCGCAGGCGCGTCCTCGCTGCCGCTGCCGCCGCCGCCCGGAGCCGCCGCGCCCGTGCCGCTGCCGCCGCCCCCCGGCGCGCCGGCCGGTGAAGCCCCCGCGAAGGTGGGTCCCGGCGGCAAGGCCGTCGACATGGATTGGGACGACGAAGAAGAGTCGACCCACGTCTTCGACGCGAGCAAAGGCGATCCCCATCCGACCGGCCCGCGCCCCGCGGCGGGCATGCCTCCCATGAGCAGCGCGGCCGCGGCCTTGCTCTCCGGCTCGGGTGGCTCCGCGCGTCCCGCGCCGCTGCCTCCGCCCGTCGCGGTTCCGACGCTCGGCACGTTGCCGCCCGGCGCCGCGATGCCGCCGCCTCAGGCGCCCGGCGTGGCCACGACGCTCGCGTCCGCGGGCGTGGTGCCCGTCCCCGCGATGCCGCCGTCGCAAGCGCCGATGACGGCGCGCTCCGAGGCGACGGCGATCCGCCCGCGCCCCGATATCACCGGCATCCCCGGCGTGCAGCCCGCGTCGTCGTCCGGCGGCAGCAAGATCGGCATCATCCTCGGCGCCGTCGCGCTCGTCGCGGTCATCGGCCTCGGCGTCTTCATGTTCCTGCCGAAGAAGGGCTCGCTGAAGATCGACATCCAGTCGAAGGGCGCGCCGATCAGCAAGGCGGAGATCTTCGTCGACGGTCAGAAGAAGTGCGACACCACGCCCTGCGTGGTCGCCGAGCTCGGCCCCGGCGAGAAGACGGTGCGTGTCATCGTCACGGACCTCGGCAAGGACGAGAAGGTCTCAGCCGTCGTCGAGGCCGGCAAAGAGACGCCCGTGATGGTCACTCTCGAGACCAGCGGCGCTTCGCCCGGGACGTCGTCCGCACCGGCGACGGCGAGCGCGAACGTGACGGGCCTGAAGATCCTCGCGGCGACGCCGAACACGAAGGTGTGGATCGACGGCACGGAGAAGGGCGTGCTCCCGGTCGAGCTGAAGGACATCACGGCGGGCTCGCACAAGCTCAAGTTCGAGGCCGGCGATCGTTACGACAGGCTCGAGCAGACGGTCGACATCGAGGCCGGCAAGCTGAAGGAGATCGGCCCGATCAAGCTCAAGGTGCTGCGCGGGCAGATCGTCCTCGAGCTCGCGACCGAGGGCGCGAGCGTCAAGCTCGTGAACGCGAAGAAGGAAGAGAAGAAGATCCCCGAGAAGGAGTGGAAGAACCAGCCCGTCAAGATCGACCTCGATCCCACGGCCGGCTGGAAGCTCGTCGCCACGAAGAAGGGCCTCGACGACTTCTCGCAGGATCTCACCTTCGACGACGGCCTCGCCGAGAAGCCGATCCGCATCGCGCTCTACGAGCCGGGCAAGGCGCCGACGAACGACGCCGTGGCGAGCGGCTCGGTGAGCGGCTCGGCAAGCGGCTCCGCGAGCGGCTCCGCGACCGACTCGGGCTCGACGACGGGCTCGACCTCGTCGGGCTCGACGGGCTCGACTTCGAGCGGCACGGCCGCGACGGCGTCGACGGCGTCGGGCGGCGACAAGGCGCCGGCCACGGGCAACGGGACGCTCAACATCAACTCGATCCCGGTGTCGAAGGTCGTCCTCGACGGTCGTCCGCTCGGCAGCACGCCCAAGGTCGGCGTGAGCGTGCCGGCCGGTACGCACACGGTGACGTTCATCCACCCCGACAAGGGCAAGCAGACGGTGAGCGTGACCGTGAAGGCCGGCGAGACGAAGACGGCCGCCGTCAAGTTCAAGTAGCCCGCGTCCCTCCACGTGGGGGGCCACGCGCCCCCCACGCTCTCCCCCTCAGCGCTGCTCTTCCGAACCCGTCTCCGCCCACGCCTTCCACGTGAGCGCGCAGCGCCGATCGTCCGCGTGCGCGCCGCCCGCGCAGTACGCCGGATCGAACGGCGGACCGAGCACGAACAGCGTCGACTTGCTGACGAACGGCACGTCCCGCAGCGTGAGCTCGAGCATCTCCGTCTGCCGTCGCCGATACGCTTCGAGCTTCACCTCGCCGACGAGCGACGCGAGCTGCTGCTGGAGCCGCTCGCGCAGCTCCTCGTCGTCCGTCACCGCGAGCGTGCGCTGAATCAAGCGGATCGCCGCATCACGTTCGCCTTGCCGAGTCAGGATCCCCGCGCCTGCGATGGCGGCCCATCCCATGTGCCCCGCGTCGCCGCCGAGCTCCGCGGCGCGCGCCAGCATGCGCGCGCCGTCGACCTTCCATGCTGCGCGCTCTTCCGGATCCGTCAGGTACGTCCCGGGCGCGATGAACGCGATGAACTGACCTGCCGTCCTCCAGATCTCCGGATCGAGCGGCCGATTGCGCATCCCGCGCTCGAGGATCGCGCGTGTTCGATCGACGTCCTCGCGCCTCGACTCTCCGATCTGGATCGTGATGAGCGCATCCGACATCAGGTACGGATCACGGAACTCCGGATCGAGCTCGTTGATCGTGTCGATGAGGTCCGCGATGTGCTCGAAGCGCCGGCGCTCGGCCGTGCGCAGCCCCTGCGCGACGAGCGCGTGCGCCCAGAGCACGTCCGCGAGCGCCGCGCGATAGCCGAACGAGAGCTCTACGACCTCCTTCGGCGGCGGCAGGAGGTAGACGTCGCTCGTCTCCTTCACGTGCGCATGTTGCTCCGCGACGCGCGCGCGAACCGATCCGATGCACAGCGCCGACACGCCCACCACGATCGCGGTCCGGACGTAGTCGGAGAGCGCGGGCATCACTCCACCTCGCGATCCACGAACATGCCGGGCAAGACGCGCGGAGGTTGTCCCGGCACGCGCTCACCGCGCACCTGGAATGTCGACAGCTTGCCGTCGCCGTCGAGATCACCGTGTGCGGTCGCGACGAACCGCATCACGCGTGTCACCGGATCGAGCTCGCTCTCGAACTTGAACGAGAACGCGTGCGGCTCCTCGATGCGGAAGTCGAGCGAGCGCCACGTGAGGTGCTCCCAGATCTCGGGCGGATCCGTGACGCGCACGCCGCGCGGGACCTCGGCCGGCGTGAGCGGCGCGGCCGGCGGGAAGCTGATGTCCTGCGGCTTGCTCTCCGCGTACGCGACGGCGTGTGTGACCAGTCGATCGAGGTTGTCGAGCGGCTCGCTCAGCTTGGAGGCGTGCAGGTTGCGGATGAACGCGGGCACCGCCACCGCGAGGACGCTGCCCCCGATCGCAAAGGCCACGCTGAGCTCGAGCGCGCTCCATCGCGACATGCCCCCCTTCTAGCGCGCCGCTGCGTCGGTTTCCACCCGAGAAGCGCGCGGCCCCGGGGCCCAGGAAAACACGCCGCTTCCGCGAGGATGCTCGATAAAAAACGAAACCCGGACCGCAATACGCGGCCCGGGTTCCGGAGGCGAGGTCCGTTCGGCGCGCTCGAGGCGCGCTTCAGGTTTGGATCACTCGTACTCGTTCGAGATGAAGACCTGGGTCGAGCGGACGAGCTGCTTCGTGGTGTCGTCGACCTTGCCGGTCAGCGTGAAGATGCCGAACTCGGTGGTGTCGCCGTCGAGATCACCCTTCGCCGCGGCCTCGAAGCTCTCGGTGCCGCTGACCGACGGGCCGGCCGGCGTGGCGAGCTGACCGACGGGCGCGCTGCCCTTCGTGTACGAGTACTGGTAATAAATCGGGTCGCTGATCTCGAAGCGGAGGCACTTCCAGCCGTTCGCCGAGTCGCCACCGGCGAAGTCCAGCGCGCCGCTGTTGTTCGGCTGGTACTTCTTCGCCGCCGGGACGCCGGCCTTGGGCACGGGATCCGTCGCCGTGCCGCAGAGCGCGTGCGTCGGGACCGTCGACTCCTGGCCGAGCGGCAGGAGCTGCGAGGTCGTGTTTTCGCGCTCGTACGACTCGGCGGCGGCGCGGGCGATGCGGCCGACCGAGTTCTTCGCTTCGCTCGTCTTGGCGCTCTTCAGGTACCGGTTCACGCCGAAGATCGCGAGCGCCGCGAGGACGCCGATGATGGCGACGACGATCATGAGCTCGACGAGGGTAAAACCACGCTTGTCGTAACGCTTGAATGCACGCATGACGGACCTCCTCCTCTGGCAGACGAAATATTTCCGAGCGGCAAACACCGCCGCGAATCTATCGATCCCCCCTCGACGAGTCAAAAAATGCTCGTCGGATCCTGGGATCTGAACACGAAATCGAATCGCCGACGTCCCAATCGATGCTTCGTCACTCGTCGTCGCCGTTCTTCGGATCGACGCAGAGCTCGCCCGTGAGCGAAGACGAGGCGAAGAGCGAGAGGACCTCGTCGTGGTCCTGGTCTCCCGCAGCCTGCACGACGAACCACGGACCATTCACGGTCGCGTGCACCGCAGCCCAGTTCTGGCAATACGCCACCGTGGGGACCGCGTCGGGCTGAGGCGCGATTCCCGCGACCACCGCATAACCGAAGCGCACCGGGCCGTCGGTCGTCACATTGAGCTGCATCCAGCAATCATGTTCTGGATTGCCCGTCTGACCATTGTCCCAGTTCCGCTTCTTGTCGTTCGGCGTGGCCGGATACCAATTCGTGAGCGACGACGAACACCCGAGATATTGAAACGTCTCGGCTTTGTAGGCTTCCTCCGAGATACGAATCCCGGAGACGACGGCCTTCACCTCCGACGCCGCAGCGCCTCGGATGTATCGGCGATACCCGACCATCGCGATCGCCGCGAGCACGCCGATCATCGCCACCACGATCATCAGCTCGGTGAGCGTGAACCCGCGGCGCTTTGCGTAGCTCCTGGGTCGTTCACCGAACTGCATCGTGTTCATCGTTAAAGCATGGCCCGTGCCACCCGCGATCCCCGCCCCGAGGCGCTCCCGGAGAACCGAACGATCCACCTCGATCCAGCGGCTTTCTCCGGCATTTTCGTTCATTGCGGCGGACCCTCGGGGCCCGAGGAGTGTACCGTTCGCGTTGGACGGTGACCAAAATTGTCACCGGCGGGCTTCGCGTGGTGACGATTCTCGTCGCCCCCCCGCCGGCGCCGGCTGGGCAGGCACGATCGAGCCGTCCGCGTCGTCGTCGTCGTCGGCCGTGTCCGTGTCGAGCCCGTGCTTCGCGAGGCGGTAACGCAGCGAGCGGAACGTGACGCCGAGCAATTTCGCCGCGGCTTTGCGCACGCCGCCGCTCCGCTCGAGGGCCTGCAGAATGAGGCGCCGCTCGACCTCGCCGAGCACGTCCTCGAGAACACACCCCTCCGGCGGGAGCTCCGAAAGAAGAGGCGCGGGGCTCGCCGAGAGGCCGCTCACCTGCGCGGGCAAATCGCCGAGCCCGATCGCGGGCCCCGACGCGAGCGCCACCGCGCGCTCCATCATGTTCTCGAGCTCGCGCACGTTGCCGGGGAACTTGTAAGCGTCGAGCGCGCGTAATGCGTCCGTCGTCAATCCCCTGACGTCCTTGCCGAGCTCATTCGCGAAACGACGCACGAATCGCTCGGCGAGCCGCGCGACGTCCCCCGGGCGATCCCGCAAAGGCGGCAGCTCGATTCGAATGACGTTGAGTCGATAATAGAGGTCCTGCCGGAATTTGTTCTGGCGGACGTCGGCCTCGACGTCGCGGTTCGTCGCGGCGAGGACACGCACGTCGACCGGGATCTCGGCCGCGGCGCCCACGGGCCGCACCTTGCGCTCCTGGAGCACGCGGAGGAGTTTGACCTGGAGCGAGGCCGGCAACTCGCCGACTTCGTCGAGCAGGACCGTGCCGCCCTCCGCCTCGCGGAAGAGGCCGAGCGCGCGCGCGCCCGCGCCCGTGAACGCGCCCTTCTCGTGGCCGAAGAGCTCGCTCTCCATGAGCGCCTCGGGCAGCGCGCCGCAATTGACCACGAGGAAAGGTCTTTTCGCGCGGTCGCTCCGCTCGTGGACGGCGCGGGCGACGCGCTCCTTGCCCGTGCCGCTCTCGCCCGTGATCAGCACCGTGGTGCGCGTGGGCGCGATTTTCCCGACGATCTCGGCGACGCGCCCCATCGCGGGGCTCGCGAAGATGTCGTTCTCGGCGGGCTCGAGGCGCGAGATCTGCGCGCGGAGGCGCTGGTTCTCGAGGAGGATGCTGCTCTTTTCGAGGGCCTTCTGCGCGAGCGCGATGACCTCCGCCGGCGAGAAGGGTTTGCCCACGAAGTCGTACGCGCCCTTCTTCATCGCATCGAGCGCGTTCTCCACGCTCGAATGCGCGGTCATCACGATGACCTCCGTCGCGGCCGATCGCTGCTTCGCCGCCGTGAGGACCTCGATGCCCGATCCGTCCGGCATCACGAGGTCGGTGATCACGAGCGGGAAGGGCTGCGGGTTCTGCTGCAAGGCCTCCATCGCAGCGCGCACGCCCGGCGCGGCCACGACCTCGATCCCGTGCCGCCGGAAGGCGATCTCCAGGACCTGCCGGAGCGCAGGCTCATCATCGATGACGAGGATCTTCGTCGGGGTCGGCGGAACGCTGAGCGGCATGGAGGCCATCCTGCTGAAATTATCACGCCGCTCGTCGGGCGCGCAGAATCTCGCAGGCGTTCTCCGCCGAGAAACGCGTGGCCCAGCCTCCGGCGCGCGCGCGTCGTGAGCAGACGCGCCGCGCCATGTCAGGGCCTGTTACTTCACTTGCAGGCGGACGGATCGGCCGGGCCGGACGAGGTGCGATCCTGGACGACGAAGGTGGTGCGCGCGCTCTCGTCCTCGCCGAGGTCCTGCGCGACCCAGGCGAGATCGCAGAGTTCGCCCGCGATCTGGACCTCGTAGCGGCCGTCGCGGTCGCGATCCTCGACGACCGCGCCTTCGCCCGTTCGCTCGTTGAAGACGATGACGATGGCGCCTTCGAGGCACGGGCCGGAGATGGTCCACATGCCAGGCGCCTCGGCTTGCGGAGCGATGAAGTCGGGCGGCTCGGGCGGAGGGAGGGGGAGGGTCGGGCTCAGGCAACCCGGGAGCGCCACGAGGAAGGCGGCAGCGAAACACCGGAGCAAGGAGCGGCGACCCATCACGCGGGCGCCCGGTGCACGACGCATGCCCCGTGAAACCTCGAGGGATCTTCTGGAAAAACGTGGCGATGAACGCGGTGTCGCGGGAGGCCGAGACAACTACGTTGCCATCGTGCGCCCGTCGGTTTGCAGCACGCGCAAGCTGATGCGTTTCTTCGGGAGGTCGACGGTGAGCGTCGGCGCGTGGTCCGCTTCGCCTTCGTCGAGCAGCTCGCCGACGAGGTCGTAGTCGCTCGCCTGCGTGATGCGCACGCGGCGCATCTCGCCGGGACGCGCCTCGCCGCCCGAGAGATAGACCTGGCCGTCGATGTCGGGCGCCTGGCCGCGATGGCGGCCCATCTGGACGAACTCGTGCTCGTCGCTCGTGCCCTCGACGAGGACGTCGAGCTCGCGGCCGATGAGCGCGCTGTTCTTCTTGTGGGCGATGCGCCGCTGCAGCGACATGAGCTTGCGGTAGCGGTTCGAGGCGACGCGCGCCGGCACCTTGTCGGGCATCTCGGCGCTGCGCGAGTTCTCCTCGTCGGAGTAGCGGAAGACGCCGACCCGATCGAACTCGGCCCACGTGACGAAGTCGAGGAGGTCCTTGAACTCCTCGTCGGTCTCGCCCGGGTGGCCGACGATGAAGGCGGTGCGGAAGGTGAGGTCGGGGATGTCCTTGCGCAGGCGCGTGACGAGCTTGCGGAGGCGCTCGCCGCCGTGGCCGCGGCGCATGCGGCGCAGCATGCCGTCGGCCGCGTGCTGGAGCGGCATGTCGATGTACGGGACGACGCGCGGGTGCTGCGCGATGAGCTCGACGAGCTCGTCGGTGATCGTCTCGGGGTAGAGGTAGAAGAGGCGCGCCCAGGAAAGGCCCGGGACGTCCGCGACGCGACGCACGAGCTCGGCGAGCGTGGGGCGCGCGCCCGCCGGCAGATCGCGGCCGTAGGCGATGGTGTCTTGCGAGACGAGGTTCACCTCGCGCACGCCCGCGGCGACGAGCTGTTCGACCTCGGCGACGACGTCCTCCACGGGGCGCGATCGCTGGCCGCCGCGGAGCTGCGGGATGACGCAGAAGGAGCAGGTGCGGTTGCAGCCCTCGGCGATCTTCACGTACGCGCTGCCGCCGGGCGTGGAGATCGTGCGGGGGTCCGAGGCGCGGACGACCCAGTCGGCGGGGTTGCCGACGAGCATGCGATCGGCCTTGCCCGTGAGGACCTGCTCGAGCTTGAGCATGTCGCTCGATCCGAGGATGTGATCGACCTCGGGCATCTCGTCGGCGATCTCGGTGGGGTGGCGCTGCGAGAGGCAGCCGGCGACGACGAGCTTCTGGAGGTGCCCCTCCTCCTTGAGCTTCGCCATCTCGAAGATCGCGTCGATCGACTCCTTTTTGGCCTCGCCGATGAAGCCGCAGGTGTTGACGACGATCACCTCGGCATCCTCGGGGGCGGGGACGTGGTCGTAGCCGGCGCGCCGCGCCACGCCGAGCATGACCTCCGAGTCGACGCGGTTCTTGGGGCAGCCGAGGGAGACGAAATGAATCTTCTTGCCGGACATGGGGAACAATCCTGGGACGTGGGAGCTTGACACGGCAGAGCCGCAGAGAGCGTCGGGGCCCGCGGTTTTTCTAGCGGGCACGGGGTGCCAGCACCCTCCCTCCTCCCACCCCGAGAGCCCGACGCTCTCTGCAGGCTCGGAGAAGCTTGCTGCACGCCTCGAATCGTCGGTCGGGCTCCTCGGAATACGCCTGTATTCCTGCGTCGCCCTCCCTAGCTTCGAGGCGTTCGCGGCGCTTCTCGCTGCCGGATGGGGGGAGGCGTGGTCAGGGCTTGGCTTCCTCCATGCGGCGGACGAAGCGCTCGAAGAGGTAGAGCGCGTCGTGCGGGCCGGCGGCGGCCTCGGGGTGGTACTGGACCGAGAACGCCGAGAGGCCAGGAAGGTCGAGGCCCTCGCTCGTGCCGTCGTTGAGGTGCACGTGCGTCGTGCGCGCCTTGCCCTCGAGGGAGGCAAGATCAACCGCAAAGCCGTGGTTTTGCGTGGTGATCTCGATGCGGCCGGTGTCGAGGTCCTTCACCGGCTGGTTGATGCCGCGGTGGCCGAACTTGAGCTTGTACGTGCGGCCACCCATGGCGAGCGCGAGGAGCTGGTGGCCGAGGCAGATCCCGAAGAGCGGCTTTTTCCCGACGAGACCGCGCACGGTGTCGATCGCGTAGGAGACGGGCGCCGGATCGCCGGGGCCGTTCGAGACGAAGACGCCGTCGGGCGCGAGGTCGAGGATCTCGGCGGCGGTCGTCTTCGCAGGCACGACGGTGACGCGGCAGCCGACGTCGACGAGCGAGCGCAGGATGTTGCGCTTGATGCCGAGGTCGATGCAGACGACGTGCTTGTCCGTGGCGTGCGCGCCGGGGACCTTCGTGCCGAAGGCGCCCGAGCCCTCGGTCCAGACGTAGGGCTCTTTCGGCGTGACGCGCTGGGCGAGGTCGAGGCCCTCCATCGACGGCGCTTCGCGGGCGCGGCGGATGAGCTCTTCCGGGGAGGCCTTGCCGATCGCGCCGTTCTGCGAGCCGCGATCGCGGATCGTGCGCGTGAGCAGGCGCGTGTCGATGCCCGCGAGGGCCACGATGCCGTGTCGCGCGAGGTAGGCGTCGAGCGTCTCGTTCGCGCGGAAGTTCGCGGCGACGGGGGAGAGGTCGCGCACGAGGAAGCCCGCGACGTGCGGCGCGCCGGTGGTGCTCTCGTCGTCCTCGCGGTTGATGCCCGTGTTGCCGATCTGCGGGGCCGTCATCGTGACGATCTGCCCGCAGTACGAGGGATCCGTGAGGACCTCCTGGTAGCCGGTCATGCCCGTCGTGAAGACGACCTCGCCCGTGGCGATGCCAGGCGCGCCCCAGGCGACGCCCTCGAACGTGGTGCCGTCCGCGAGGCAGAGATATGCGCGCTCGCCGCTCATCGTGTGTCTCCCTGGGCCCATACGTCGTGCACGACGCGACCCGCAGCCATGGTGAGCTCGACCGAGCCCGTGACGGACTTGCCGAGGAAAGGAGTGTTCTTGCTCTTCGACCGGAGGCGCGCCGGATCCACGGTCCAGCGCTTCTCGGGGTTCACGAGGCAAAGCTCGGCGAGCGCGCCCTCGCGCAGCGTCGGCGCCGAAAGGCCCACGATGCGAGCCGGCGCGGCCGTGAGCGAATCGATCAGGCGCGCGAGCGGGAGCGCGCCCTCGCGCACGCGGGCGAGGAGCAGCGGGACCACGAGCTCGAGGCCGATCATGCCGGGCGATGCCTCGGCGAACTCGCAGTCCTTCTCCAGCGAGGAGTGCGGCGCGTGGTCGGTGGCCACGCAGTCGATCGTGCCGTCGGCGAGGGCCTCGCAGAGCGCGGCGACGTCCTCCGGCTCGCGCAGCGGCGGGTTCACCCTGCAGGCCGTGTCGTAGCCGATCACCGAGGCGTCCGTGAGCGTGAGGTGGTGCGGCGTGACCTCGGCGGTGACGCGGATGCCGCGGGCCTTGGCCTCGCGGAGGATGCGGACGGCGCCGCGGGAGGAGATGTGGGCGATGTGGTACTTCGCGCCCGTAACTTCGGCGAGCAGCACATCCCGGGCGACGATGATGTCCTCGGCGACGCGGGGCCAGCCGCGCAGGCCGAGCCGCGTGGAGACGGCGCCCTCGTGCATGAGCGCGCCCTCGGTGAGGGCGTGATCCTCGGCGTGCTGGATGACGGGGAGATCGAAGTTCGCGGCGTACTCGAGGGCGCGGCGCATGACGGCGCTCGACGTGACGCAGCGGCCGTCGTCGGAGACGGCGACGGCGCCCGCGTCCTTGAGGTCGGCCATCTCGACGAGCTCGGCGCCCTTCTGGCCGAGGGTGATCGCGCCGATCGGGTGCAGCGCGGGGCCCTCGATCGAGCGCGCCTTCGCGATCATCGCCTCCGTGATGCTGCGCGTGTCGTTGACGGGGCGCGTGTTCGGCATGGCGCAGACGTGCGCGAAGCCGCCCGCGGCCGCGGCGGCGAGCCCGGACGCGATGTCTTCCTTGTACTCCTGGCCGGGCTCGCGCAGGTGGGCGTGCAGATCCACGAAGGCCGGGACGAGCAACAGCCCTTCGCCGGAGAGCACGCGCGCTCGTTCGGAGGCGAGGATCTCCGGTGTCGCGGCGCCCGCGCCGATGCGCGTGATGATTCCGCCCTCGACGACGACGTCGACGATCGCGTCGATGTTCGCGCCTGGATCGACCGCGCGCACGGCGGTGATGACGAGCAGGCCGTCCTTTCTCTGGGGACCGAGCATCGCCCGCCCTCTAGCATTTTTGCGCGGAGGGGGCTCGCAAAGCGGCGAGCTTGCCCACGAGGCTTGCGCGATCGCGTCGCTGTCCGGAGAAAGGCGGCGCCGGCTCGTCCGTCGGGGAAATCGGAAAGCGTGGCGAGGACGAACCCCGCCGGTGCGCCGTTACTTTGAGGTCAAATGAGCTTGAGGGCGGCGGCGACGTCGAGGCGACCGCGGAGGACGCCCTTGCCACGTTCGCTCTGGGCCATCGAGAGGGGCGTCGCGCTCTGGAGCAGCGCGGAGCGGACGGCGCGTGCATCCACCTGCTTTCCACGGGCGATCTGCACGCTGAGCAGGAGCGCGGCGATGCCCGCGACCATCGCGGCGGCGAAGGTCGCGCCGCTCTGCGCGACGGTTCCCCCGCCGGGAGCTGCACCGATGAGGCCCTCGCCCGGCGCGACGATGCCGCTGTCGCGGTAGGTCGGGCCCCACATGCCGAAGTCGAGCAGCTTGCCTTCCGCGTCCTCGGCCGCGACGGCGAGCACCGTGGAGGCGGCCGTGGGCACGTGGAAGTGCTCGTTGCCGTCGCCCTCGGCGGCGACGACGACGAGCACGTTGCGCTCGGCGGCGCGAGCGAGCGCCTTCGCGAGCGCGTCGAGCATGCCCGCGTCCGGCGAGAGCGCGCCGCCGTGCATCGTGATGACGTGGGCGCCGGCGGCGATCGCGTCGCGGATGCCCTTCGCGAGATCGGGCGGATGGCCGGCGGGTGCGGTCGTCTCGGGGCGGAAGTTGTGCACGGGCACGACGATGCCCTTCGCCTTCGGAGCGATCCCCGGCGCGGGGCCGCTCGGCTGACCGAACACGAGGCTCGTGACGTGGGTGCCGTGCGTGCGGTCGGCCGCCTCGTCGCTGGACACCGGCATCTCGAGGGCCGTGACGTTCGCGCCGCGGAAGGCCGGGTGCGCGAGATCGACCGGGCCATCGAGGACGGCGACGCAGACGTCGGGGCTTCCGAGGGTTTCAGCCTGAAGCGCAGCGAGGCCGGCCAGGTTGGATCGCGGGTCGGTGGACATGGGCTGACGGAGTCTACCTTCTTTTCTTCGCAGGGGTCCACCCTTGCGCTTCCTTGTTCGCGGGGATCCAGGCTCGCGCGGGAAGGCTGCGATTTTTTCGCGAGCCGCGGCCGGGCGGGCGTCCGAACAGTGCTCCGGACTCTCGCCGTCGGTTGCGACGCACCTCGGGGGATTTCCGTCTTCTTCGGAAGATCGCGCTCTCGCGGGAGGCGTCAGCGGGCGGAGTCGAAGGAGTCGTAGAGGACGCGCGTCTTGGCTTGCGCGATGGCGTAGGTGGCGTCGACCCCGTCGCGGCGGGCGTAGGTGATGTTCGTCCCGCGAAACGCGTCGCCGGCGCCGAGAGAAACGCGCAGGGTGCGCTGGGGATCGACGGCCGCGGGCGCGTCGGGATCGAGGCCTCTGCGCTCGATGGTGATCACGACGGCGGGCGGGTCGAGTCCCTCTTCTTTGCGAGGCGGGCCGACACTGACGGCGCCCTCCGGGACGAGGTCGGCGAGCGCGTCGCGGATCGCGGCGGCCTTCGCGGTCGCGGCTTCGTCGCCCCGGATGCGCAGCGCGTCCCCCGCGCGATCGAGGACGAGGGGCGCCTTGCGTTTGTCCGAAGGCGTGATGGTGACCTTCTGGATCTCGGCCACGTCGAGGGCGAAGATCGATCGGTCGAGCAGCCATTTTCCGGCTGCGGACTCGATCTTCGGATCGATCACGAAGACGGCGTCGTCACCGTCGAGGCGCGCGAAGGAGCCGCCCGTCGTGGGCGCGCCGAGGAGCAGGCGCACGGTGCGCGCGCCCGCGTCTTTGCCCGCGGCGAGATCCGCTTCGATGACGAGGCGCGGGTTCGCGAGGCCGAAGGATCCATCGTCGCGCTCGGCGACGAAGCGCTCGACATGCAAGGGCAGGAGCGACGTGGCGAGTTCCGTGCCGAAGCCGAGGTCGGCGGCGAGGTTCTTGCCGCGCGGCTCTTTGAGCGCGAAGCCTCCTTCGGGCGTGCGTTCGAGGTGCTGCACGCGATCGCCCTCGGTGATGCGCAGCGCGCGCAGGCTCGTCTGCGGGGCGTCGATCACGGTGGGGCTGCGCAGCGTGATCTTGCTCGGGAAGAGCGCGCGCGCTCGATCGGCGGGGATCGCGAGGACGGCGCCGTCGGAGATGCGCAACACGGGGACGATGTCGCCTTGGGGTTTGCCGACGTAGAGCTCTTCGATCCGATCGTCGTCGCCGCCGTCGGGGCTCCGCGAGGGCAAGACCGAGACGATGCGGACCTTGCCTTGCGGCGGATCGAGGCCGAGTGAGGCGCGATCGTCCGCGGGGAGAAAATCCTTCGCGCGGAGGGCGAGGAGGGATTCGAGGAAGAGGCGGCCGGTGGCGCCCTCGATGTCGCGATCCTCGGGAGCGCGCTCGTGGAAGCCCGTGCCCTTGCGCGCGAGCTCGATGCGGCGATCGCCGGCGGTGAGCGTGACCTCGTGGATCTCGTCGATCGTCGCGAAGAACGCGTTGCGATCCACGAACGCGCTCTCGGGCTTCGAGAGCGCGTCGAGGAAGGCCTTCGGCACGCAGGCCGCGGCACGCGTGGGCGCCGTCTGCAGCGCGACGACGAGGTCGGGTTTGTCGGGACAGGCACCGCCGAGGACGAGGGTTCCCTTGGGCTTCGTCGCGTCCGTGGGGATCATCGTGAGCGTCGCCGTGGGCGTGGACGCGCGGCGCGCGGCTTCGTCCGCGAGGAAGGCCTCGGCTCGCATGCGGGAGAGCGTACTTTCCAGCTCGTCCGTGGCGGCGCGGGAGGCGCGGCGCCCCGCTTCCTTCGCGGGGTTGTCGAGCCGGAGCGCGTCGCCGCCGTCCGTGGGGCGGGCGAGCGCGTACTTGCCGCTCGGACCCTCGATCTCGAACCGCGCGACGTCGCTTGCAGGGTAGGGGAGGAGATCCCGCGATCGGAGCGAGCTCGGATCGATCGCGAGGGCCGTGACGAGCTCCTTCGTGATCACCTGGAGCGAGGCCCGATCCCCTTCGTGAACCTCGATGAGCGCAGCGCCTGCCGGTGTTGGCGCGGGCCCTCCGATCGCGAGCGTCGTGGTTCGTCCCGGCATGGTCACCACGATCCGCGCGCGAGGCGCATCGAGGCCGCTCGCCGCGCGATCCACGCTGTCCGGCGCGAGCACCCGCTCGTGCGTGGCGAACTCCAGCGTGCCGAGGAGCTGGTCGACGATCTGCGCCTCCGCGGGGAACCGCTCGCCCCCGATCGTCACCTCCCAGAAGCGCTGCCCGAGCGCGTCGGGCGGCGTGCGCGTGAGCTTCGCGCTCGACGCGCCCTGCTCGACCACGACCTCGGTGATCTCGTCGGGCCTCCACGCGAGGACCACGTTTTTCTTTCGTTGCTCGGCCTCCTCGGTCGTCACCGAGCCGCGATCCACGACGAAGACGTAGGCGCCCGCGCCGATCGAGAGGGCGCAGAGGACGAGCGTCGTCGCGTGTTTCTTCGCGAACTTCGCGAAGCTCATTCGGGCGCTCGCTCCTTCTCCTTGCGCGTCCCACGCCGCTCCGTCGCGCGCCTTCGCAGGTGCACGGCGATCCCGGTGAGCACGGACGCGAGCGGGATGAACACCACGACGTAGCGGAAGATCGAGGCGAGCGAGTCCTCGCTCATGCGCAGGCCCGCGGTGAAGGCGGGCTTGTTCGGGATGTCGAGCGGCACGGGCGCCGAGGCGAGCCAGGCGATCGCGCTCTCGACGAAGATCGCCGTGCCGCGAAGCTCGTCGCTCTGCCAGTTCTCGCCCATCATCGGGCTCGCCGATCCGATGGCCACGAGCCGCGCGCCGCGCTCGGCGCCCGGGCGCGCGGGCAACTCCGCGGCGAACGAGACCGTGAGCGGCCCCTTGTGATCCACGTCGTTCGGCGCGGGATCCGAGGGGTTTTTCGCCCACGTGAAGAAGTCGATCATGCCGAAGGCGTCCTCGCTCGTCTCCAGCAAGGGCGACACCGCGGCGGCGCCCTTGCCCGTCTTCTGGAGCGAGCTCGCCACGGTCACGACCGCGCCGAGCCCCGACTGTTCGGCGCGGATCAGCCCTTCGGTGATGGGATGCGGCTTGGCGATCGGGAGGAACGTCTCGCCGTATCCGCGCACGGCGCGCAGGCGCGCATCGGTCTCGAACACGAAGTCGCGCGCGAGTGCGATCCCGAAGCGATCGAGCAGCGGATCGAGGCCGAGATCGAGGTACTTCTGGTCCCCCTCGTCCGGCACGGGTGAGGCCGCGACGAGGACGTTGCCGCCCTGCTCGACGAACCCTTCGAGCTTCTTCGTTTCGGCCTCGGAGAAACGCAGCGACGGCCCCGCGACCACGACGACGCGGCAACCGGCATACGGCGCGCGCGACTTCTCCTTGTCTTCGGCCTTCTCGCGGGGGTCGACGGTCACGACCTCGTGCCCGTTCTTCTCGAGCCGCTCGCGCAGCGGCGCGAGGCCACTGCCGCCCGTCTCGATCGACTTCTCGTCGTGCCCCGTCGTGAAGCAGATCTTCGGCCGATCCGTGGACACGACCGCGCGGATCGCCGCGGTGAGGGCCTGCTCCAGCCGTGGCCGCGCGCGCACGTCGTTCTCGTCCTCGACCTCGACGAGATCACGCGGCGTGATGAACTGCGCGCGATCTCCCCGCGCGACGATGATCGCAGCGTCCGTCACCACCCGACCGTCGACGACGCGTTCGTCGTACTTGCGTTGCACCGCGACGAACTCGGCCGCGTGCCGAATGGGATCGGTGAAGTGCACTTCGAGGCGCGACGTCTCGCTGCGGTAGGCCTCGAGCAGGTGCCGGATCGAGAGCGCGAGCGGATCGTCCGAGGGCAAGAGCACGTCGACGCGGATCGGCTCGCCGAGCGCGTGGAGCGTCTGCTCTGTCGCGGGGCTCAGCGTGTAGAGCCCGCCCTTCGTGAAATCGAAGCGCTTGTAGTGCCGCGCCGCGAGCACGTTCACGAGCACCGCGAGCACCATCGCCGCCACGAGCCCGACGAGCGCGCCGAGCTTCGTCCCCGCGCTCGTCCCGGCCGGCGCTTCGGGCGCGGGATCACGCGGAGGCGCGGGGGCCTTCGCAGCCGCCGGCTTCACGTCCCTCGGCTTCGTGCCTTCGGACCGAGGCGCCTTCTTGCCTTTCTTCGGCTTGCGCTCCTCGCTCATCCCCACCTCCACGCCTCGACGGCGCGCACCGTGACGAAGAGCGGCAGGAGCACGACGGTCGCGTCGAAGACGAGCCGCCGCGAGTCGATGAGCCCCCGCGACGCGTCGTTCATTTGAGTCCAAACGGAGACGTGCGTCGCGAGATCGTGCGCCGGACCATCGGGCACGATGAACTCCGCGAAGCCGAAGAAGAAGAGGCCCGAGATCACCAGCGCCGAAAGCACCGCGGCCGTGAGCTGGCTCTGCGTGAGCGCGCTCGTCATGACGCCGAGCGCGAGGTAGCCCGCGCCGATCGCGAAGACCGAAAGGTAACTCGTCCCCACGACCCGCCAGTCGACGTCCCCCGTCCGCGCGAGGATCACGATGTAGAGCGCCGTCGGCGCCCACATCACGACGTACGTCGCCAGCGCGGCCGCGTACTTCGCGAGCACGACCCCCACGGTGCCCACGGGCGCCGTGAGCAACGTCTCGATCGTGCCGCTGCGCCGCTCCTCGGCGAAGAGCCGCATCGTGAGCAGCGGGCAGACGAGCAGGAGCGGCACGTAGAGCAGCATCGTCTGGCCGAAGAAGGCCTGAACCGGGCCGCTGTCGCCGACGGCCTCGGCCGGCGCCGCCGCGAAGTTCACGACGATCAGGAAGAAGTGCAGCCCCTGCAAGAGCAGGAACGACGTGATCACCACCCAGGCGAGCGGCGTGACGAAGAGCGAGAAGAGCTCACGCTTGAAGATCGGCCAGAACCCCCTCACGCCTGCACCTCGGCCGCGTCCTCGTCCACCCGCGTGAGCTCGGAGAAGACCTGCTCGAGCGTCGCGGCCCGCGGCACGACCTCACGCACGCCGAGCCCCGCGCCGACGAGCGCCGCGACGACCCGCTCGGCCGCCTCGGCCCCGCCCTCCGCGCGTCGGTATTCGACGACGAGCGCCGCCGCGTCCGCTGCCGGCGCGTGCCCCGCATCCACCTCGGCCCCCGCGATCTCCGGAAGCGCACGGACGATCCCGAGCGCGCGCGGCGCGTCCCCGCGCACGACGATCCGGAGCCCCGAAGCCCTTCGCATTTCGCGCAGCTCCTCGATGGTCCCCGACGCCACGAGCTTGCCCCGCGCGACCACGAGCGCGCGTGAGCACGTCGCCTCGACCTCCGACAGGATGTGCGTCGAGACGAGGATCGCGTGGTCCTTGCCGCGCCGCTTCACGAGCTCGCGCACCTCGCGGATCTGGTTCGGATCGAGCCCCGCCGTGGGCTCGTCGAGGATCAGCACCGGCGGATCCCCGAGCAGCGCATCCGCGAGCCCGACGCGCTGCCGGTACCCCTTCGACAGATGCTGCACGAGCACATCCGCGACGTCGTCGACCCGCGCCTCCTCGGCGGCCCGCTCGACCGCCTTGGCCCGCGCGCTCCGGGGCACGCGCTTCACCTCGGCGCGAAAGGCGAGGTACTCGCGCACCCGCATCTCCGGATAGAGCGGCGAGGTCTCGGGCATGTACCCTAGCTTTTCCCGCGCGAGCTGCGGCTCCTCGGCGATGTCGTGCCCCCCGATGCGGATCCGCCCCGCGCTCGGCCCGAGAAAGCCGGCCAGCATGCGCAGCGTCGTGCTCTTTCCCGCGCCGTTCGGCCCGAGGAACCCCACGACCTCGCCGCGCTCGACGTGAAACGACACATCCGACACGGCGCGAAAGGCGCCGTACGACTTGGAGAGGCGCTCCACTTCGATCATCCGGGCAGGGCTTAGCGCAAGCATCCAGGAAGGGAAAGACGCGCGGGCGGGCTCACGAGGGGGGCCGGGCGCGCCTCGCGACGCGAAGGGCCTGGTAGCGGGCGGGCCGCCACTCTGGTAGGAGCGGTCAGACCTCTCGATGGACCAAGCGCTCCTCCGTTCGTACCTCGCGACGATCTACGAGTTCCCCGGCCCGCACGGCGCGCCGCTGCGCGCCTCGCTCGACGGCGAGATCGTCCAGGATCACTCGGCGTTGCCCGAGCTCCTGAACCGGCGTTTCGCGGTGCTCACGGCCTACAACCCGCGTTCGATGCTCCTGCCCCGCAAGGTGAACGAGCAGCGCCACCACGTGCTCCGCGACCTGCTCATCCTCGGCTGCTACCGCGTCGAGCCCTGCGTCGGCTCCGAGGCGGAGCCCGAAGGCGTCTGGCGCGAGCCCGCGTGGCTCGTCTACGGCATGGAGCGCGACGAGGCCATCGCGTTCGGCCGCGTCTTCCGACAAAATACCATCGTCTACGCGGAGAACGGTCGCCCCGAGATCATCGTGACCGACCCGACGGCCGACGACGTGGGACGTACCTTCCACGGCAACTGGCGGGTACGCTCGTGACTGCGAAGTTTCTGGCCTCTTCGAAGAAAGCGGCCACCGAACGCCAATCCCTCCACAGGAGACAGTCGAAGATGCGTCATCAATCCCTGTTCTCGGCCGCGATCCTCGGCGCCGCTCTGCTCGTGGGAGCCACGGCCTGCGGCCAGAAGAAGATCACCGAGTGCAACCAGCTCATCGAGGTGATCAACAAGGGCGTCGAGAGCCTGAACAAGACGCCGAAGGGCGGCACCGACCCGACGGGAGCGAACGAGCTCAAGAGCATGGCCGACGCGATGGACAAGGTCGCAGCCGACGCCGCCAAGGTGGAGCTCACGATCCCCGACCTGAAAAAGTACTCGACCGAGTACCAGACGATGGCGAAGGACGTCGCCAAGGCCGCTCGCGACATGGCCGCCGCCGCCGAGGCGAAGGACCTCGCGAAGATCAACTCGGCCCAGGCCGCGCTCGACAAGGCGGTCAAGCAGGAAGACCCGCTCGTCGACAGCATCAACAAGTTCTGTCAGGCGCCTTGAGTTCAGCAGCCCCCGCTCTTGGATGGGAGCGGGGGTGTCTCGTTCGTCGCGTCAAACCACGAACCGATACCCCACGCCCCGCACCGTCACGAGGTGCCTGGGGTTCGCCGGGTTGTCCTCGAGCTTCGTCCGTAGCTGCAGGATGAAGTTGTCCACGGTGCGCGGCGTGCCGTGATGGCTCGGCCCCCACACCTTCGCCTGGAGCTGCTCCCGCGACAGCACGCGTCCGCCTGCGCTGACCAGGCAAAACAGGATGTCGAACTCCGTCGCCGTGAGCTCCACGAGCTTCCCGTCGCGCCGCACCTCCCGCGTCGACGGATGGATCTCGAGGTCTGCTGCCCGGATCGCGCTCGCGTCGTCCCCGCGCGCGATCGCGTCACGCCGGAGCACCGCCTTCACCCGCGCCAGGAGCTCCGCCAGCCCGAACGGCTTCGTGATGTAGTCCTCGGCGCCGAGCTCGAGCCCCATCACCTTGTCCATCTCAGCGCCGCGCGCGCTCAGCATGATCACCGGCATCGTGTACCGCTCGGCGCGCAGCATCCGCAGGAGCTCGAAGCCGTTCAGCTTCGGCAGCATCACGTCCAGGATCAAGAGGTCGATCCCGCCTCCGCGCGCGAGCGCGAGACCACTCTCCCCGTCGGTCGCGAGGAGCACGCGATACCCCTCCGCCGACAGGTTCATCTCGAGTCCCATCGCGATGCTGTCGTCGTCTTCCACGACGAGGACCGTGCGCCGCGCGCCGCCCTGTCCGACCCGGTTCATCGATCCAGGCTCTCTATCACGTTCCGCGCCGCTTGCCGCTCCCACCCTTACGCCGTCCCTCCCGTGCTCGACATCGGCTCCGACACCCGCACCCTCGCCTGGATCGGCAGCACCAGCGTGAACGCGCTCCCTCGACCCGGCTCGCTGTCCACGATCACGCGACCCCGATGCGCGCGCATCACATGTTGCACGATCGCAAGCCCGAGCCCCGACCCCTCTTGCTGCCGTGCAAGGAGATCATCGACCCGGTAAAATTTCTCGAAGATGCGCTTGTGCTCGCGCCGCGCGATCCCCTTGCCGTTGTCGCGCACCGTGATCAGCACCTCGCCGAGCTTCCGCGCCACCGTGAGCTCGATCTTCCTCGGCTGCCCCCCGTACTTGTAGGCGTTCGACAGCAGGTTCACGATCGAGATCACGATCGCCCCGTGGTCGCACCACACGCGCGGCAGGTCCGGCTCGAATTGCATCGAGAGCTCCACGTGCCGCTGCTCGCGCGTCGGCTCGAACGCGGCGATCGCCTCCTCCACGACCTTCACCACGTCCTGCTCGGCGAGCTCGTAGACCCGCCGCCCGCTCTGCATCCGACCCCAGTCGAGCAGCCGATCGATGAGCTGTTGCAGCCGCGCGCTCTCCTTGTTGAGCGCCTGGATGCAGCGATCCTCGCTCTCCTTGTCCCCGCGCCGGAGCACCAGCGTCTCGGTGAACATGCGGATCGACGTCAGCGGCGTCCGGAGCTCGTGCGAGACCTTCGACACGAAGTCGGCTTGCAGCTCCGAGAGATCTCGCTCTCGACGCAAGAACACCCACACCAGGATGACCCCCGTCACGAGCGCGCTCGAGAACGTGAGCACGAGGATCCCGATCAGGATGTTGTACCGCGCCTCGCCCATCACCACGAGCGACGCGCCGATCGCCGACAGGAGCACCGACGGGACGATGACGAGCGAGACCAGCAGCTTGACGATGCGCCGGTAGCCGAGCGTCGTGAAATCACGTGCCCTGCTCATGCGGCCGAAAGGTAGCGCGCACCTAGCGCCCTGGGGAGAGGCCACGCACGCGGGCCGCGCCGCGAGGCCGCTTTGATGTATGCTCCGCTCCGTGGAGACCCTGGTTGAGCTCATCGCCAAAAAGCGCGACGGCGGCCGCCTTTCGGACGACCAGATCGCGCGCCTCATCCGCGCCCTCGGAACGGGCGAGCTCGCCGATTATCAGATGAGCGCGCTCTGCATGGCCATCTTCTTCCGCGGCATGGACGACGCGGAGACCGTGGCCCTCACCCGCGCGATGCTCCACTCCGGCGACGTCCTCGACCTCTCCTCCGTCCCCGGCATCAAGGTCGACAAACACTCGACCGGAGGCGTCGGCGACAAGGTCTCCTTGTGCCTCGCGCCCCTCGTGGCGGCCTGCGGCGTGCCCGTGCCCATGGTCAGCGGCCGCGGCCTCGGCCACACGGGCGGCACGCTCGACAAGCTCGAGGCCATCCCCGGCTTCAACGTCTCGCTCGATACGGAAGCCTTCGCGCGCATCGTCCGCGACGTCGGCGCTTGCATGATCGGGCAGACCGGACGCATCGCGCCCGCGGACAAACGTATCTATGCGCTGCGCGACGTCACGGCCACGGTCGAGTCGATCCCCCTCATCGTCGCGAGCATCCTCTCGAAGAAACTCGCCGAGGGCATCGACGCGCTCGTGCTCGACGTGAAGGTCGGCCGCGGCGCGTTCATGAAGACCGAGCGCGACGCGCGCGCCCTCGCCGAGGCCCTCGTGCGTGTCGGCAAGGCCGCCGGCAAGCGCGTGGTCGCGCTCCTGACGGACATGAGCACCGTCCTCGGTCGCACCGTCGGCAACGCCATCGAGACGCGCGAAGCGATCGAGGTCCTCCATGGCGGCGGGCCGGACGATCTCGTCGAGTGCACGCTCGCCCTCGGCGCCGAGATGCTCGTGCTCGGCGACGCCGCCCCGTCCGTGGAGGACGCGCGCGCAAAACTCCGCGACGCGATCACGAGCGGACGCGGCGCGCGCGTGTTCGAGCGCATGATCGAGGCCCAGGGCGGCGACCCCGCGGTCGTCGAGGATCCGCTTCGCTTGCCGCGCGCCCCTGAGACCGTCCTCGTTCCCTCCGAGGCCGACGGCTTCGTCGCGGCGATCGATCCCCTCGAGATCGGCCTCGCCGCCGTCGCCATGGGCGCGGGCCGCACGCGCGCCGATCAGAAGGTCGATCACGCCGTCGGCATCGAGATCCTCGCGCCGCGCGGCGCCGGCGTGCGTCGCGGCGAGCCCCTCGCGCGCCTGCACGTGCGCTCGGTGGCCGCGGCCGAGGCCGTCGCGGATCGCGTCCAGAGCGCCTTCCGCGTCAGCTCCGCGCCCGAAGCCTCACCGCCTCTTCTGCTGGGCCGCATCGCCTGACGGCGGCGTGATCTGAGACGCCGGCATCATCGAGCGCGCGCCGGCCGAGAGGCCGTGGTTCGTCCAGGAAAACTGGTCCACCAGGACGACCGGATCCGAGGCGGACAGAGGATCCACCTTCCCGAGCACCCACGCGTCGGCGCCGCTCCCGTCGCGGCGCACGCGCACTCGCACGAAGTGCTTGTACCCGGGGTGCGCCAGGGCCGCGAACGCCTGGTGCTGCTCGATCCCGAGGACCGTCATCGCCGTCAGGTACGTGCCGAAGATCAGCGTCGCGACGTAGACCGAGACCGCGAACACGAGCCACGGCCTCGCGCCGTAGAGATCCGCCGCGTGGAGGAAGAGGCCGCCCGCCGTCGCGAACGCCGTCCGCGCGAGCAGCGGCACGAACCCGATGATGAGCCCCGCGATCGTCGCGAGCAGATACACCGCGATCGATCGGTTCCGGAAGCCGCCGAGCAGCCGGCACACGAAGGCCGCGATCGCCGCCGTCACGAGCGATCCCACCATCGGCGGCGCGCCGCCCCATCGCACCGCGGTGAACGCCGGCATGTAGAGCAGCGCGGCCGCGAGGTGCACCAGAAAGCCGCTCCGCCCGTGCACGATCTGCCACGGGATCTGCAGCGCCAGCGCGAGCGACGCCTTCGGCCCCGGGAACTCCGCGGCCGGCTCGGGCAGGCCCTGCCGCATGATCCGCGCAGGATGCAAGAACGCCCCGCCTCCGCCGGCGATCACGTGGCACGTCTTCCCGATCTGCTCGCGGCAGTAGTGGTGCGTATCGCCCGTCAACACGAGCACGGCGTCGTCCTCGAGTCGCAGATCCAGCGCGTCGACGATGTGCTGCCCGGCCGGGTTCGGCTCCAGGAACGCGTACGCCGGGTCCGCCAGGGTCAAGAGGAGCCCGCGGTTCTCGGTCCGGAGGGACGCGAAGAACGCGCGTTGCTCGAAGTCCACCGCGCGGAGCTGCCGATCCGCGCCCCACAGATCGAGCCCCGGCGCGAGCCGCAGCGCGAAGTAACTCGCGTCCTGCACCGGTACGTATCCATCGAGCGGGAGCGTCGATCGTTTGCTCACATAACGTCCGATGCGAAACGCCTCCACCCACTGGATGAAGTGCCCGATCTGCGCGAACCGCACGACCTCGTTCGGCGCTGATTTCCCCACGAGATCCACGGTCCCGCGCCGCTCCCGGAACATGCGCCCGAAGCCGTCGAGCCCCGCGTACCAATCGTGATTTCCCGGCACTCCCAGGAGCACCCGGGGTTTGCCGTCTCGAACCTCCTCCAGCACCCGCGAGAACGGCACGATCACCCGGTTGTGGATCTCGAGCTCCGTCGCCACCGGATACGCCGTGTCCCCGCCGAACAAGAGGATGTCCCCGCGCGGGAGCAAAAGCGTCTCGCCAGGTTTGTCCGGTGCTTCGACCTCGTACGTCTCGAACACGAGCCGCGCGACCTCCTGGCTCACGGACACGCAATCGCCCGTGTCGGCGATGAAATCGATCCAGACGTCGCGACCGAGCGCCTCGGTGAGCGTCTCTTTGCCCTCGCGGCCGCCCAGCACGGCCGCGGCCTTGCGTGTCAGTGTGTCGGCTGTGCTCGGTCGCATCCATGCGCGACTGTCGATGTCCTCCGTCGCGATGACGCTCGCCGCGAGGTGCCAGAGATGGCCCCAGAACGATCGCGCCCCGAACCACGCGATCGCCTGCGGATATCGGCCTCCGCGCGTGAAAAGCAGCTTGGGAACGTCAGGAGGAGCGGGCGCAGGGCGGAGGGGAGCGGGACGGACCGGCGAGGGAGCAGACATCGGCACTTTTTTTGTCTTGCCATCAGGCCGTGGATACGGATCAAAGTCGAATGCCGGGGCAACTTGCCCCGCGCGGCCGGACCATGGGCCGGACGAGTAGGAATGCGAGGATGGCCGAGAAAGGTCGATCTTCGCCACCATGTAAGGAGAGCAGGATGAGACAGGGAGTGCGGTTCGCGGCGATCGTGGCGCTCGCGGGGGCCGTTGGCTGCGGCGGTGGTGAGGCGAAAAACGAAGGCGCCTCGCCCGAGGCGAAGCCCAGCGCAGCCGCGGCGGACACGCCGCCTGCGGCCTCCGCGGCCCCGGTCGCGTCAGCGGCCCCCGCGCCGAGCGCCGAGGCCCCGAAGCCCGAGAACAGCGCTGCTTCCGCCCCCGTGGAGCCCGAGGGGTCCGCCGCCGTGGCTGCGGCCTCCGCGGCCCCCGCGGCCGGCTCCGCGGCGCCCGCGGCCAGCGCCGCGGCCGGCCCGAAGACGTTCGATTGCGGCGCCAAGGGGCAGAAGCCCTGCCCGATGCAGGGCTGGATGAAGACGGTCATGGCCTCGGCGACGTCGAGCGGTGATCTGACGAAGATCGCGAATGCCCTGGCCTACACCGCGGGCAAGCCGCCGCCCGGCATGGGGAGCTGGGTCGCCATCTCGAATGAGGGTGTGGCCAAGGCGAAGGCCGGCGACCTCGACGGCGCGAAGGCCTCCTGCAAGAAGTGCCACGATCTTTACAAGGAAAAGTACAAGCAGACGATGCGCGATCGCCCCTGGTGATCGCCGCGCGGGGGCCACGTCGTCGTGGCCCCGAATGAAAAAGCCCACGCGTCCCGGGTTTCGGGAGCGTGGGCTTTTTCGTTGGGGGGTTTTTCAGCCCGGGTTCGAGGTGAAGCAGCAGCGGAAGCCGGTGTCGAAGAACTGGAAGTTCTGATCGACGGTGTAGAAGGTGAAGTCCGACTGGGCGCCGGATTCAGCCTGCGTGTTGAAGGCGCCGCCGAGCAGCGGGTACTGGTTGGTCGCGCTCTTCGTGATCTCGCGGAGGTTACCGGTCATGTCGTAGATCTGGGGATTGGTTTGTCCGGTCCAATCGACCCAGCAGTTCTTCAGGTTGACCGTGTCGCCGGTGACGAGCAGGCCGTTCTGAATGCCGACATCCGGGGAGAAGTCGTACGAGAAGCCGAGGTTGCAGTACTTGACGTTCTGCACGAACGCGGTCTTGCACGCGGAGAGCGGCGCGTAGCCCCAGAGGCAAGCATCCGGCGCGGGGTTACGCGCGGCGGCCTGCCAATCGGCCGTGCTGCAGACGGTGCCGCCGGCCGCGATGCAGACCTGCTCGACCTCACGCGGGCTGACGTTGAACCAGGGGATCTTCCCCTGGACCGAGCAAGCCGGGGTCTTGTCGAGCGTGGATCCCGTGGGAGCGCTGGTCCAGAAGCCATTGCCGGTGCCGGGGACGACGGCGGTGGCGTTCGGGCGGCTGGCCTCGAAGGTCATGATCCACTTGTTCTGCGAGCCGAGCTTCGTGACCGTCGGCTTGACGTAGTACGTGGCATTGCTGCCCTTGTTGCTGAAAGGCTCGTCGGCAATGCCGTCGCAATCGTTGTCCTGGCCGTCGCACACCTCGGTGCAGCCACCGGGCAAACTGGCGCAGTTCGCCGGCGTGGCGCTGCATTTGACGGCCATGGTGCCGTCGCAGATGTAGGTGCCCGGCTGGCGGCAGGCGCCGTGTCCGGGCGGGGGCAGGCCGTCGTCGGAGTTACAGGGCTTGTTCCAGTTGGCGACGTTCTCGTTCTGGACGCCGTCGCAATCGTTGTCGTAGTCGTCGCAGAGCTCGTTCGTGCCGGTGCAGTAGTTCGGGGCGGCCCCGGTGCAGACGCCGGCGGGGAAGGTGCACTTCCAGGCGCCCATCACGCAGGCGACGTTGACGTTGGTGGTGCACTCGGGCTTGGTCGCGGAGGGGCTGACGCCGCAGACCTGGGTGGGCGAGGGGGCGATGACGTTCTCGTCGATCTGGCCGTCGCAATCGTCGTCGAGGCCGTTGCAAGTCTCCTGCGCCGAGATGAAGTCGCAGTCGTACTCGCACTTCTGATCGTTGTTGAGATCGTAATACCCCGGCTCGCAGCCCTGGAACTGGCAAGCGCCGGCGGCGCAGGACCACGTGGAGTGGACCGCGCCCGTGTAGCAGCTCTTGCCACACATGCCGCAGTTGTTGACGTCGGTCTGCTTGTCGGGCTGGTTCGTCAGGGCACCGTCGCAGTTCGCGTCGATGTTGCAGCCGTCCTGCGTGCCCGGGGCCGGCTTGACGGAGTTCTGGCACACGATGGCGCCGCCGACGCAGGCCTTCGTGCCGGCCTTGCAAGGCGTGGTCGCGCCCGCGGGCGGGTTCGGCGGGACGTCACAAGCGCCGACGGCGTCCGCGGGCGGGCTGCCATTGGTCTTGTCGATCGTGCCGTCGCAATCGTTGTCCTCGCCGTCGCACATCTCCGGCTTGGGATCGATGTTGCCGACGCAGACGAGCGCGCCGTTCTGGCATTGCTGGGTGCCGAAAGCGCAGGGGAAGATGTTGCTGATGCCGCAAGACTTGCCGGCGTCGGTGGGGCTGTCGTCGACGATGCCGTCGCAATCGTCGTCGAGGCTGTTGCAGAGCTCGGGGTTCTGGTTCTCGACGAGGACGTTGGGCCCGGCGCAGACGATCTTGTTGCCCTGGCAGATGGTCTTGCCGAGGTGCGCGGGCGTCGCGCACTCGCCGTTGGGATCGCCGTAGCAATCCTGGCCGAGCTGCGTGTCACCCGAGAGATCGTCGGCGTCGTCGATCTTGCCGTCGCAATCGTTGTCGAGGCTGTCGCCGCAGATCTCGACGCCGCCGTTCGTGATGTTGCACTGGTACTCGCAGCCCGTTGCGTACGAGCCGTCGAGATCATAGAACCCAGGCTCACACGACTGGATCACGCATTGCGTGTTGCCGTCGTTGCAGGCCTGTCCGGGCTCGGCATTGCTGGTGCAGGCCGGCGTGCCGTGGAGGACGACGCAGGTGCGCCCGCATTTGCCGCAATCGGTCGTGCTGGTGCAGAGGTCGACGTCCTCGTCCTTGATGCCGTCGCAGTCGTCGTCCTTGTTGTTGCAGAGCGAGTCGTCGGCGCCGCCGGAGACGCAGTAATACTCGCAGCCCGGCGCGCTCGGATCGAGGTCGTAGTAATCGGTCGCGCACTGGCCGGTGCAGGTGCCGTCGGTCTTGCCCGGATCCGCGCTCGGGGTGCAGGCGATGGTGTCGGGGTCCGTGTTGAGCAGGACCTGATAGCAATTGTTGGCGCAGGTGCCGCAGGCCTCGGGCGTGCTCCAGTCGGAAAGGTCGTCGACCTTGTCATTGCAGTCGTCGTCCTTGCCGTTGCACTCCTCGACACCGCTGTCGGACGGCACGCAGCCGCCGCTGCCGCCCGCGCCCGCCGTGCCGCCCGTGCCGCCGCAGCCGAAGAGGCATCCACCTTCACCGCCCGTACCGCCGGTGCCGGAGGAGCTGGAGGTGCCGGTGCCCGAGCCGCTATCGCAATCGTCGAAGCAGAATGCTTCGGTGGTGCATCCCGCGGAGCCCGCGGCGAGGGCGAGCCCCGCCGCGGCCGCGAGCCATCCGAGTTTGGAAGAGAAGCTCATCACGCAACCTCCACGTTGCGCGCCGACCGACGCCGGCGGAGGAAGGCCAAGGGCAAACCGAGGAGCGCGAGCCACCCGGCCGAGGAGCGCGTATCGCCGGCCGCGGAGCAAGCGCAACCGCCGCCGCCCGTCGCGAGGCCCCACACGCCATTGTCGCCCGCGCCGGCCGAGCCGCCAGCGCCGGGGCCATTGCCAGCCGCGCCGCCGTCTCCGCCCGCGCCGCCCGAGCCGCTCGAGCTCGAGGTGGAGCCCGGGCCGCCCATGGGCTCGACGCATTCACCGCGGTTGCAAGCGACGCCCGGCGGGCAATCGTTCTGACAAACCTGCCCCTCGGGGCAAACGACGCCCTCGCAGGGGCAATTGCCGCAGGCGCCCGTCACCGGATTGCAGCAGCCGCCGCTCGCGCAGGCGCCGGCGCACTGGTTCTGGACGCAGGTGGGCGGGGTCTGGGCGAGGTCGCAGTACTGATCGGGTCCGCAATTCGGGCTGCAGGCGGCCACGCACGTGCCGCCCTGGCAGACCTGGCCCGCCGGGCATTCCACGTTCGCGCAGGTCGAGACGCACGTGAACGTGGTGAAATCGGCGCTCGGCTTGCAGATCTGATCCGCCGGGCAGCTCTCCGGCTGGCACGGGTTGTCGATGCACGAGCCGAGGTTGCAGACCTTGTTGCAGCCGTTGCAAGGCACGTTGTAGCAGTTGTCCACCACGCACGTGCCGGCGTTCGGTCCGTGGTTCGCGCAGACCTGGCCGGCGCCGCAGCTCACGCCGTCGCACGGCTCCTTGCAGCCCGCTTGGCCCTTGCAGACGCACACGGGCGGCTTGTTGCAGTTCGCGTCGGCCGGCGTGTCAGCGGGCGCGCAGAGCACGTTGCCGTTCGCGTCCTTGACCGTCTTCAGCTCGCAATCGACGCAGGGCTCGGACACGCAGTAGAAGCCGAGATTCTCGCCCGTCGAGCTCTCCGTCACCTGCTGGCATTGCTGGCCGGGCGGGCACGGATACTCCTTGCCGGGGTTGCACGCGCTCGCGCACTGGCAGACGCCCGCGCTCCCCTTCACGCACTCCTTGCCGGTGCTGCACAGCGGAATGCCGTTGTTGGGGTTGTCGCTCTGGCCGTCGCAGTCGTTGTCGTTGCAATCGCAGACTTCGAGGACCGGCGTGATCTCGCCCGTGCAGACGAACCCGCCGTTCACGCAGGCGAACGAGCCCTGCTTGCACTCGCCCGTCTCCACGCCGCACGCCTGGCCGATGCTGCCGACAGGCGTGGGCTGCGGGTTCATCGAGCCGTCGACGCCGTCCGGCCCGGGGCCGCTCTCGTCGACCGTGCCGTCGCAGTCGTTGTCGATGCCGTCGCAGACCTCGGGTTGCGGCGTGATGCCGCCGAGGCACTCCACGCCGGCCGCGCCATTGCAGAGGAACTCACCCGGCGTGCACGGCGAGGCGCTGCGATCGCCCGGATACAGGGCGGTGTCGTACGTCGGAATGCACGGGCCGCCCGAGGGGATGCCGTTGTCGTTCACGCCGTCGCAATCGTTGTCCTTGCCATCGCAGATCTCGGACACCGGGCCGACGTCGTTCGCGCAATCGAGCACACCGGCAGTGCAGGCGAGCGTGCCCAGCGCGCATTCGCCCTGATCGGAGCCGCACGGGGTGCCGACCTGCGGGAGGTTGCCCTCGTCGAGCGTGCCGTTGCAGTTGTTGTCGAGGCCGTCGCAGACCTCCGGGCTCGGGGCCTTCGGATTCGAGCAGACCCACTTCTGCGAGCCCTGACAGACGAGCTTGCCGGTGTTGCACGGCGCCATGAGCGTGCCCGTGCCATTGCAGGTCGCGCCGGTCGGCGGGCACCAGGTCAGGTTGCCGAACGTGCAGCAGTTGCCGGGGTTCGTCCAGCACCCGTTCATGCCGGCGGCCGGCGCGTCCGCGAGCGGCGTCTCGTCGATCGTGCCGTCGCAATCATTGTCCACGCCGTCGCAGACCTCGGGGCCGGGTTGTACGCCGCCCTGACAGACGAGCGCGCCGTTGACGCAGGCCGTGAGGCCCGTCGTGCAGGGCGCCTGGTTGTTGCCGCAGGGCGTTCCGACGCCGAACGGGCTCTCGTCGACCGTGCCGTCGCAATCGTTGTCGATGCCGTCGCAGATCTCCGCGCTCGGCCCGATGAAGCCCTGGCACGTGCCATTGCAGGGCTGCGTGCCCCTCTTGCACTGGCTGTTCGGGCCGTAGTTCAGGTTCGACGGCGTGCCGACGGGCACGCACTGCGCGGGCGGCACGCCGTCATCGATCGTGCCGTCGCAATCGTTGTCCTGGCCGTCGCAGGTCTCGATCTGCGGGTTGTTCGTGCAGGCGTTGAACCCGCCGTTCGCCACGCAAGCGCCGGGGAGCGCCACGTTCTGCGCCGCCTTGCACGTCAGCGTACCGGCGCAGTTCGCCGGGGTGGTCTGGCCACACGGGGCGCTCGGGGCGCCGTCGTCCGCGATGCCGTTGCAATCGTTGTCGCAGCCGTCGCAGATCTCCGGCGAGGCGACGCACGGGACGACGCAGACGCCGCCCTCGTCGGTTTGCCCGTCGCAGTCGTCGTCCTCGCTGTTGCAGGTCTCGACCTTGGGACAGTGCGCGGGGTTGCCGCACTTCGTCACGCCCTCGTCGATGGTGTTCGCCGGGGTGCCGTCGAACGCGGGCCCCGGATCGCAGTTGTTGTCGACGTTGTCGCAGCTCTCCTTGGGGTTGTAGCAGAGCCAGTTGGCGGGCTGGGTCGCCTGCGTGGGCGTCGTACAGGGCAGCTTCGTCAGGTCGCCGGTCGGGTTTGCCGCGGTGATCGTGCTCTGGTACGTCGACATGCACGTCGCGCGCTGGGCGGCCGTCGACCATGTGCAGCACGTCTGCCCCTGGTTGCAGTAATGGGCGAAGCCCTCGTCCGTGCAGCCGTTGCAGTTGTTATCGGCGTTGTCGCAGGTCTCGGGCTTGATGGCAGTGGCGATGATGTTCGCGAGCGCCGTCGAGAGCTGCGTCTCGTTCGCCGCGCTCACGGCTGCGGTCGTGCCGCCCGCGGCTGCGATCTGGCTTGCCTTGGCGAGCGTGGCCGCCGTCCCGAACGCGATGACGTGCGTCTTCACCTTCCACTGGATCCCGCCCCTCGTGAAGCCCGCGTAGAGATCCGCGGCCGCGTCCACCGCATCGGCCTCGGCGTCACACTTCTCGTCGCCGTCCGTCACGAAGAGAATGTTGATGGAGCGACAGGCGCGCTCGCCCGACTGCGCGATCGGCGAGACGTACGTCGGCGTGCCGTTGGTGCTCGTCCACTCGTTCGAGAGGTACTTGTACATGTCGCGGAGCAGGCCGTTCAGCGGCGTGCCGCCCTCGGCCCAGAGCTCGTAGCTGAGTGGCCTCGTGGGGTGCGTCGAGCAATCGTTGTCGACCCACTTGAGGAGCTCGGGGATGTTCGTGTCCTCGAGCGGCGGCGCGTAGAAGTTGTCGAGCTGCATCGGGACGAGGATCTCGGCGCCGCGACGATCCTCGGAGTTCGGTAAGCTCGTCGGCTCCTGCCCGCACCCACCATCGGGGTTGGAGCCGCTCGGGTAGCTCGACCAAAAGCACGTACCGTTGCCGTCACCCTCACCCGTGCCCACGTCTGCGCAAGTGGCCGTGCAGCTCGCGGCCTTGCCTCGGGCGAAGGCGGCGAGCCCAAAGTTCACCTGCCCGCCGAAGGATTTGAACATGTTGCGGAGGGCGCACTTGCCGTGATCGATCTTGCTCGGTCCCCATCCGCAGGAGCTCGGGACATTGTTACCGCCCGACTGGACGGGGTCCGTCATCGAGCCGGACGTATCGAACCCGACCATGAAGTACGGCTTCGCGGACGAAGGCCAGTCTTTCGGATCCGCGCTCAGGCACGCAGCAGGCTCCTGTGCGGAGACGAGCGGCGCCGTGAGCGACGCGGCGGCCACGAGGGCCGCGCCAGTGAGGACCGACGCGATACCAAGCTTGCGACGGCCAATGCTACGAGAGAAGAGGGTCCTGTTCATGTTCTCGTGATCCAGCCCCGGCCCGACCGCGTCATGCAGCGACGCGTGTCAGCCGAAGGAAAGTAGGAACGGGACGAACGCGAATTTTGCAAAAGAGGTTTGCCTCGACGTACGGGTTTCCATCACGCCCGGCACCGGGCGATCGGACGATGCTCCGTCTGATCCCGAGAGCCGGGAAGATGATGCTCGTTCACCCTACAAGAGTTCGTGCGAGGCGTAAACTCTCTTGATCGGGACGGACAAGGGGGCGTTTTCCGCTGTGATTTCGGCAGGGTAGCCCGCGTAGTGCCCCGAGGTGGGCTCCGTGCGGGTCGGAGGTGGAGTGCCGGGGGAAGCGGGTGTCGATGCGCTGGCGGTTCTGCTCCACGATGCAGGAAGTGAGCTCGTTCTCTGCGCCGAACCGGCGTGGGGTCTTCGCCGGCGCCGTGAGCCACGGCCCATCGGCTCGTCTCCGCCCGCGGGCCGACACGTCGCGAGCCATGGATGCGTATTGCATGAATGGCACGAGCACGAACAAGGGCTGTGCCGGTGAATGAAATGGGCGACCCGCGGCGAGGTCGAGCCCCGCCGCGGCCGTGAGCCATGCGATGGTGGAGCTACGCAGCCTTCGCGTCGCGCCCCGACCGCCGCCGGCGCAGGAAGGCCAAGGGCAACCCGAGAAGCGCGAGCCAGCCAACCGACGAGCGCGCATCGCCGGCCGCGGAGCAAGCGCATCCGCCGCCGCCCGTCGCGAGGCCCCAGACGCCCTTGTCGGGCGCCCCCGCGGAGCCGCCCGCGCCAGGACCCGCGCCAGCCATGCCGCCCGCGCCGCCCGCGCCGCCCGCGCCGCCCGAACTCGAGCTCGATCCCGTGCCGCCCATGGGATCGACGCACTCGCCGCCCTGACAAACCTGGCCGCTCGGGCAAAGGACGCCCTCGCACGGGCAGTTGCCGCAAGCGCCCGTGAGCGGGTCGCAGCAGCCGCCGTTCGAGCAGGCCCCGGCGCACTTGTTTTGCACGCAGGCCGGCGGGGTCAGGCTCGTGTCACAGGTCTCGCCCGCGCCGCACGCCGGATCGCAGGTCGGAACGCACGCGCCGTCCTTGCAGATCGTGCCCGCCGCGCAATCGACGCCCGCGCAGGTCGGGACGCACGAGAACGTGGTGAAATCGGCGCTCGGCTTGCAAACCTCGTCGGGCTGGCAAGCGCCGGGTACGCAGGGGTTGTCGACGCAGGAGCCGAGGTTGCACGCCTTGTTGCAGCCGAGGCAAGGCACGTTGTAGCAGGTGTCCACCACGCACTTGCCGAGGTTCGACCCGGTATTCGCGCAGACCTGGCCGCTCGGGCAGCTCACGCCGTCGCAAGGATCCTTGCAGCCCTGCTGGCCCTTGCACACGCACACGGGCGGCTTGTTGCAATTCGCGTCGGCCGGCGTGTTCGCAGGCGCGCAGATCACGTTGCCGGCCGCGTCCTTGACCGTCTTCACCGAGCAATCGCCGCAGTTGTCGGGGACGCAATAGAACGCGAGCGGCTCGCCGGTCTCGCTCTTCGTGACGTTCTCGCACTTCTGGCCGGGCGGGCAGGGGAACTCGCCGCCCTTGCAAGGCGAGGCGCACGCGCACGCATTGCCGCTCTTCACGCACTCCTTGCCCGTGCTGCAGAGCTTCGGCTTGCCCGGATCCTGCTCGTCGCTCGTGCCGTCGCAGTCGTTGTCGAGGCAATCGCAGGACTCGTCCGTGGCCTCCATGCCGCCGACGCACGTGACCTGGCCATTGACGCAGCCATATGTGCCCTCGGCGCAGACGCCGACGTTGAGGCCGCAAGGATCGCCGATGTTCACGGCCGGCGGCGGGGCGGGGTTCGCTGAGCCGTCGATGCCGTCCGGCGCGGGGCCGCTCTCGTCGACCTTGCCGTCGCAATCGTTGTCGAGGCCGTCGCAGACCTCCGGCGAGGGGCCGATGCCGCCCGTGCAGCTCGCCCCGCCCAGGCCGTCGCATTGCAAGACGCCCGGCTGGCACGGGCCCGCGCTGCGATCGCCGGGGTAAAGCGCCGTGTCGTACGCGACGGTGCAAGCGCCGCCGGCCAGGATGCCGTTGTCGATCGTGCCGTCGCAGTCGTTGTCCTTGCCGTCGCAGAGCTCCTGCGTGGGGCCGACGTCGCCCACGCAATCGAGCACGCCGGCGCTGCACGCGAGGGCGCCGATCTGGCATTCGCCGGTGTCGCTCCCGCAGGGCTCACCGACCTGGGCGATGCTCCCGTCGTCGACCATGCCATTGCAATCGTTGTCGAGGCCGTCGCAGGCCTCGGGCTCGGGGGCCTTCGGCGTCGCGCACACCCACTTCTGCAGGCCCTGGCAGACGAGCTTGCCGGTGTTGCAGGGCGCCGTGAGCGTGCCCGTGCCATTGCAGGTCCCGCCGGGCGGCGGGCACCATTGCAGGTTGCCGAACGTGCAGCAATTGCCGGGGTTCGTCCAGCACCCGTTCATGCCGGCGGCCGGCGCATCCGCGAGCGGCGTCTCGTCGATCGAGCCGTCGCAATCGTTGTCCTTGCCGTCGCAGACCTCGGCCTGGGGCTGCGCGCCGCCCTGGCAGACGAGCGCGCCGTTGACGCAGGCCGTGAGGCCCGTCGTGCACGGCGGCTGGTTCACGCCGCACGGCGTGCCGACGCCGAAGGGGCTCTCGTCGACGGTGCCGTCGCAGTCGTTGTCGATGCCGTCGCAGATCTCGGCGCTCGGCCCCACGAAGCCCGAGCAGACGCTCGATCCGCAGGGCTGCGTGCCCTTCTTGCACTGGCTGTTCGGGCCGTAGTTCAGGTTCGACGGCGTGCCCGCGGGCACGCACTCGGTCGCCGCGACGCCGTCGTCGATCGTGCCGTCGCAGTCGTTGTCGACGCCGTCGCACGTCTCGGTCATCGGATTGTTCTGGCAGGCGTTGTACCCGCCGCTCGGCACGCACGTCCCGATGGGCACGTTCTGCGGCGGCTTGCACGAAAGCGTGCCCGCGCAGTTCGCCGGGGTCGTGAGGCCGCAGGGGATCGCGGGGATGCCGTTGTCCGCGACGCCGTCGCAGTCGTTGTCGCAGCCGTCGCAGACCTCGGGCGAGGGCTTGCAGGTGCAGGAGGCGCCGAGTCCCTCGTCGGTGAGCCCGTCGCAGTCGTCGTCCTGGCCATTGCAGATCTCGGCGACGGGGCAGTGCAGGGGGTTGCCGCACTTGAAGACGCCCTCGTCGACCGTGTTCGGCGGGTCGCCGTCGATCGTGGCCTCGGGATCGCAGTTGTTGTCGACGTTGTCGCAGGTCTCCTTCGGGTTGAAGCAGAGCCAGTTCGCCGGATCCTGCTGCTGGGCCGCCGTCGTGCACGGCAGCTTCGTGAGATCGCCGTCGGGATCGGCCGCGGAGATCGTGGCCTGGTACGTCGAGAGGCAGGTCGCGCGCTGGGCCGGCGTCGCCCAGGCGCAGCAGGTTTGCCCCTTGTTGCAGTAGTGGACGAAGCCCTCATCGGTGCAGCCGTTGCAGTTGTCGTCGGCGTTGTTGCAGCTCTCGGGCTTGATCGAGCCGGCGATGATGTTCGCGAAGGCCAGGCTGAGCGAGGCCTCGTTCGTCGCATCCCGCGCCGCGCCCGTGCCGCCGGCGGCCGCGATCTGGTCGGCTTGCGAGCCGACCTGGCCGAAGTCGATGACGTGCGTCTTGATGCTCCAGGTGATGCCGCCCTTCGTGAAGCCCGTGAGCAGATCCGCCGCGGCGTCCTTCGCGTCCTCGACGGTGTCGCAGTTCTCGCCGCCGTCGGTCACGAGGATGACGTTGACCGATCGACAGGGCCGCTCACCCTGCGCGAGAGTCCCGAGCGGCGAGGGGTGCACGAGACCCGCGACCACGGGGCTCGCCCAGCCCTCGGCGAAGTACCGGTAGGCGCTGCGCAGCATGCCGTTCAGAGGCGTGTTGCCCTGCGCGAAGAGCTCCTTCTGATCCGAGCAGTCGTTGTCGACCCACTTGAGGAGCTCGCCGATGTTCGAGACGTTCGGCGGCGGATTGTAATAGTTGTCGATGAGCAGCGGGACGACGATGTTCGCGCCGTCGCGGCAGCCGGAGTTCGGCTGGGCCACGGGCGGGTTGCCGCATTCCTCGGGCTCCGTGCCGCACCCCGGGATGGGGGCGTAGTTCGGGAAGTCGCTGTGAAGGCAGGCCGCGGGCGTACACGCGGCGTCACAGCCCTTCTGGACCTTGGCGAAGGTCGCGAGCCCGAAATTCGCCTGCCCCGCGAACGCCTGGAAGGTGTTTTTCATGGCGCAACGGCCATGCCCGAGGCGGTCGTTCACGTAGCCGCACGAGTTCGGCGTGCCGGCCACGGCGCTCGTCATCGATCCGGACGTGTCGAACATGACCATGAAGTAGGGCTTCGACGGCGCCGGCCACGCCGCAGGATCGAAGGACAAACACGCCGCCGGCTCCGCGAGCGCCGGGCGCACGGCGGCGAGCGTGGCGGCGAGGCCGACGATCGTCCCGACCTTCACCTGCACCGAGCGCTGCCCAAGAAGTGTACGAACCCTGGTGAACATCGTGTCCTGTCCCCGCTGGCCCGAATCGGGCGAGCCCCGCACCTCCCCCGGGTCGCGGAGGAACTGCAGAGGACGCACGCGCGCCAATGGTCCATGGTCGCACGCATGCGCGCGATCCAGCAAGGCGCGATGTTCCCAACTTCAGAAGAAGGCCGCCGCGCAGGCCGTCAAGCATTCGACGTGGATGCGCGCGCCCGAGGCCCGATCCCCGAGCCGTGCACCCGGACGAACCCCGGAGGAGCGCCCGGAGAGGCCGGAGCAAGCGAAGCCCGTCGGGCGCGGCCACGAACGCGCTTTCCCGGAGGCGCGCGTTGCGATAAACGAAGTGTATACCGTGGGATCCAGCACTTCGAGCAGTGGACGCGATGCCCTCTCCTCCGCGCGCCGCGCCGCGCCCGCCTCGCTCGCCGCCGCGGGCCGCGCCGCAGCGTCCGAAGCAAGAGCGCCGCAAGCGAGCCCTCAAGGCGGATCATCCGCGTCGTCCACGCGCCCGCGCGGTCGGCCCAAGGGGCCATTCACGCAGCACCGGCGCCTCGACACGCTGCGCGCGCTTTTGCAGCGGCACCCGAAGGGCCTGACGATCTACGAGCTCGCCCGCGAGCTCGACGTGACGCCGCGATCGATGCGCCGCTACCTAGCGGAGGTGCGGCGCGATCTCGATCTCGTCTCGACCACGAGCAAGCCCGGCGGGACGCGCCTCTGGCGTCTCGCCCCCGGCGAAGCGCCCCGCCGCGTCGAGGTCCGCCGGACGCAGGCCTACGCGCTGCTCGCCGCGCGGCGCTTGTTCGAGCCGATGCGCGGCTCGACGCTCTACGAAGAGATCGATCTCGCAGCGCAGCAGCTCCTCGGCGTCGCGCGCCGCCCCGGCCGCGGCCCGAACGCAGGCGTGGCGGACGCGCGCCTCGAAGAGCGTTTCCTCTACCTGCCGTTCGCGCCGAAGGACTACGCGGCGCACACGGAGGCGCTCGACGATCTCTTCCAGGCGGTCGCCGATCTGCGGCCGCTCTCGTGCCGGTATCGCCGCGCAAAGGACGGGCGCGAAGACAAGGTCGTCATCCACCCGTACGCGATGGTGCTCTACAAGGACGCGATCTACTGCGTCGGTCTGCACGCCGGTCGCGGCGAGATCCGCACGTTCTTGCTCGACCGCATGCGCGACACCGAGTGCGCGACGACGGAGCGCTTCGACTTGCCCGCAGATTTCCGGGTCGAAGACTACTTCCAGGGGACGTTCGGCATCTGGTCGGGCGGCGCGTCGACGCACGTGGTGATCGACTTCAGCGCAAAGGTCGCCGACTTCGTACGGACCCGAAAGGTGCACCCGTCGCAGGTGATCGAGGAGCTGCAAGGCGGAGGCGTGCGGCTCTCGCTCGACATCGGCGACATGACGGAGCTGACGTCGTGGGTCCTCGGCTTCGGCGAGACGGCACGCGTGCTCGAGCCAGCCGATCTCGTGACGCGCGTGAAGCGAGAGCTCGAGCAGGCCGTGGCGAACTACGAGGCCGATCCCGAGGATCGGCCAAAGGTGAAGAAGAGCCGCTCGTCGTGAGGGGCTTTTGTTGGAGCCGCCGCGCCGGGGCTCTGCCCCGGGCCCCGCGGGGGCTGTTCGCCCCTCGACCCGAACCAGGGCAAGCCCTGGACTCGGGTTGGAAGAACCGCGCGATGCGCGGTTCTTCCACAGGTCGGTGGCAAGACCATCGAGGTTGATGTCAGCGCGGCTGTCTTGATCGGCAGACTCGTTGCCGGTCTTGCCTCGGCCTGTTCGATGAACTGCGCATCGCGCAGTTCATCGACCCCGGGTCCAGCGCTTGCGCTGGTCCGGGTCCAGGGGCGGAGAGCCCCTGGTGGGGCCTGGGGCAACGCCCCAGCGCAGCGGTCGCTCAGGAGATCGCGCGCATCGCCTCGTCGATCATCGCCTGATGCTCGCGCGGGTCGGCCCAGCGGGCGCGGCCCTCGTCCGGGAGGCGATCGATCGGATCGAAGTAGAGGTACTTCTGGCCGGGCTTGACGCTCGGGGCCTCGAAGATGCTGATGCCTGTGGTGCGATCGTAGAACTCGTAGGAGTGCACGTCGCGCTTGCCGCCGCCGCCGGGGGCGTCGACGACGACGGTCGGCGTGTTGAAGCCCGCGGTGGATCCGCGCACGTGCTTCTCGATGAGCTCGCCCGTGGCCACGGTGGTGCGCAGGTCCTCGGCGCCCTTCACGAGGTCGTGCACGTACACATAATAGGGCTGCACGTTGAGGTGGCCGAGGCGCTTGACGAGGAGCTTCATCGTCTCCGGATCGTCGTTCACGCCGCGGATGAGCACGCTCTGGTTGCGCACGCGGATCCCACGCTCGAAGAGCTTCTGCATCGCGTCGCGCGTGATGCCCGTGATCTCGTTCGGGTTGTTGAAGTGCGTGTGGACCGCGACCTCTTTGTGCAGCTTGCGGCCGAGGTCGGCGATGTACGTGACCGCGTCGATCCACTCGCTATCCGTCAGGATCTTCTGCGGCATCACGGCCGGGCCCTTCGTGGCGAGGCGGATGCGCCGGATGTTCGGCATGCCGAGCAGCGTCTCGCCAATCGAGCGAATCTGCTCGGGGCGCAGGTTGTACGCGTCGCCGCCCGAGACCACGATGTCCTCGAGCTCGGGCCGCGAGGAGATGTAGGTGTACGCGGCCCGCCAGCGATCCTCGTCGACCTTGAAGTGGGTCTTCTCGACCTCCTCGGTGTCGATGCCGACCGCATAACTGCGCGTGCAGAAGCGGCAGTAGACCGGGCAGGTATCGAGCGGGAGGAAGAGGGCCTTGTCGGTGTAGCGGTGCGTGAGCCCTGGGACCGGCGCGTCCGCGCGCTCGTGCAGCGAGTCGAGCCCGAGCTTCGGGTGATCCGGCAAGAAGCGCGATTTCAGCGGGATGAACTGGGTGCGCAGCGGGTCCCGATAGGGGTCGTTCCAGTCGATGAGCGAAAGCAGGTACGGCGAGACGCGCACGCTCATCGGCGCGCGGGCAAAGCCCTCGGTCGCGTCCTTGATGAACTCCTCGGAGACGAGATCACGCAGGGCTTCGAGTAGCTTGTCGGGCCGGGTGATCGATTTCTTCGACTGCCAGCGGTGATCGAGGAATTGCTCCTCGGTGACGTCGGCATAGGCGGGAATTCTCCGCCAGTCCGGCGCTTCCTTGAAGTTCTTGTACTCGAGCCTCGCCGGATCGACGGGGGGCTTGAGCGGGACGATTTCGTAGGTGCGTTTGCTGAGCTCGACGAGGCTTTGGGCAGTCATGGTGCGCCCCCAAGCGGGTGATTGACGGCGGCCCTCGGGCTCGCCCGGCTGACGAGCGCCATATAGAACAATCGGGCGTCCGTGCAACCCGCAGGAAGCGCCGATCTTAGCACAGGGACGGCCCCGGGGTCTCCAGGGACTCGTGATGCCTCCCGATTGCTGCGCTGCGTTGCATCCGCTCCCCGCGCGAGCAGGCGGGGGTGTGGGGGGCAGAGGAAGGCTCGCCTAGAGCATCGACCGGTTCGATGCTCGGAAGATCGCGAAGCGAGCTTCCCTCGGGACAAAAGAGCTAGAACATCGAGAGGTTGCAAACCGATCGATGTTCTAGCGGGCCGACCGGAGCCCCTCACCGTTGAGGGCCTTGAACGTGCGGTAATGGCCAACCACGCACCCGACGTACCCTTGCGTCTCTTCGTACGGCGGGATGCCCTGGTACTTCATCACGGCATTTTCGCCCGCATTGTATCCGGCCACCGTAAGCTCGAGATCGCCGTTGAACATGTTCGCGAGCACGCGCAGATATCGCGAGCCGCCGAGGATGTTTTCGCGAGGATCGAAGGCGTCACGCACCTGCATTCGCAGCGCCGTCGCCGGCATGAGCTGCATCAGGCCCTGCGCGCCCGTGGGCGAGACCGCGCGCGGATCGAAGTCGCTCTCGCACTTGATGACCGCGCGAATCAGCTCCTCCGGGAGGCGATAAAGACGCGCGCCTTCTCGGATCCACGAGTCGTACCGTCCAAAACGCTCCGGCGAACGGTCGCTCGGCATCGACACCGTGAAAAGCTGGGCGGCCTTCTTGCGCGATTTCGTGCCGTCCCCGCTCGTGATCCGATCCATCTTTCCGCCCGATTTTCCACCTTGGACGGGCTGGCTCGTGACGTGCACGTTTCCTTGCGCGTCCGTGTAGGTGTAAATATCGGCGCGCGCGTGGCCAGGGACGACGAGCAGCGCCGCCCCGAGGCCGAGGAGGCCGAGGACGGCGCGGGCGGAGGGGAGGGAAAAGGCGGCCAAGCGAGGCCAGGATAGCACACGATCGGGCGGCGGCATCAGGGGCCGAACCGGCGAGGTGGGCCGGAGCTTCCCGCGAACCGGGCGGCTCGGGGATCAGGGCCCCCAGAGCGACGTGGGCAGCGCGTTTCGATGCGAGAGCGCCAGCAAATCCATGAGCAGCGCCACCGTCACGTGCACGAGGAAGCCCGAGTAGATGCTCTTCGTGCGCATCGCGAGCGAGCCGAGCGCGATGCCCGCGACCACGGCGCCAGCCGCTTCGAGGTAAGGCTTGCCATAATGGATCATGCAATATGGCACGCACATCGCGAAGATCGCCCCGGAGCCGAGCGTCGTGCGCAGGCCCGAGAGCCAGAAGCCCCGGAAGAAGACCTCGAGCGCGAAGAACTGCGCAAAATACATCATCTCCCACATCGCGAGGTCGAACCACGAGCGGGAGCATTGCTTGTAGAACGGGTAATACGTGCCGAAATCGGGGGCCCGCGAGACGATCACGACCGCCGGGACCACGACCGCGAGGCAAAGCCCGTAGATCCACGCGTGCTTCAAGAAGCCGCGGACCCGTAAGCCCATGTCGAGCAGGCTGTCCCTCCGGAAGCAGATCTTCCAGATGATCATCGGGACGGCCACGTACCCGAACACGCGCGTAAATGCCCACCAGCCGTAGCCGTAGAGCTCGTTCCACTTGCGGAGATCGACACCGAATCCGCCCTGCTTTTCGAGCTCGCGCAGGAATGGCTTCAGGTGATTTTCATAGAAATCACGGCCGCCATAGTATTCCTGGAGCGTGAGCACGAGCGCGGTGGTCACGAAGAGCACCGCGGGGCGATAGTCGTACGAGCCCGAGGCGAGGGTTTTTCGCTGGTGCTCGTGCGCCGCGACGTCGAGCTCGCGCCAGGTGCCGCGGAAGAAGAACCAGAGGACGGGCGCGAGCGCGAGGTACGCGGCGACGGGGAAGAGGGCTTTGGTCGACGTCTCGAGGAGCGTCGGCGCGGCGCGCGCGCCCGTCGGGCCCGCCGCCGCGGCGAGGAGCGTCGAGGCGAGATCGAACATCGCGGCTCAGCTCGCCCCGGACGACGCAGCGATCAAGGAGAGCGCATGGTCGAGGCGCGCGAGGACGCGCGGCTTGCCGATGAGCGCGAGGACGTCGAAGAGCCCCGGCGTCGCCGTCCGGCCGCTGACCGCGACACGAACCGGCTGCGCCACGTCCTTGATCTCGAGCTTCTTCTCGGCGAGGAGCTCGCCGAACCGCGCCTCCAGGTTCTTCGCGGAGAAATCGTCGGTCGAGGCGAAGAGATCCCGCACGGCACGAAGGTGCGGCGCCTTGTCCGCAACGAGGAATTTCTTCACGGCCTTCTCGTCGTACACGGGCAGATCGCGGAAGAAGTAATCGAGCGCGTCGGCCGCGTCGGCGAACGTCTGCGCGCGCTCGCGGATGAGCGGCAGGACCGCGCGGACCGACTCGCGATCGGAGCCCGAAAGGCCGCGCTTCTCCAGGAACGGGAGCGTGCTGTCGAGGTAGAGGTCGTCGGGCGTGAGCGCAGGGGACTTGAGGTGCTCGAACGCGATCGCCGCGAGCTTCTTCGCGTCGAACTTGCCGTCGGCCTTGCTGCAGTTCTCCCAGCTGAACTTCTGGGCGAGGTCCTGCATCGTGAAGATCTCTTCGTCGCCGTAGGACCAGCCGAAGCGGACGAGGTAGTTGAGCAGGCCCACCGGGGAGATGCCGCGCTCGCGATACTCGCCGACGGAGACCGCGCCGTGCCGCTTCGAGAGCTTCTGGCCGTCGGGCGCGAGCATCATCGGCAGGTGCGCGAACTGCGGCGTCTCCGCGCCGAGCGCCTGGTAGAGCAGGATCTGCGGCGGCGTGTTGATCATGTGATCACGGCCGCGCGCCACGAGCGTGATGCCCATCGTGATGTCGTCGACGACCGCGCCGAGGTTGTAGAGCGGGACGCCGTCCGAACGCATGAGCACGGCGTCCTGCTGCGTGTTGTTCGGCGTGACGACCTCGCCGAAGACGAGATCCCGGTAGGTGACGGAGCCCGAGCTCGGCGCGCGGAAGCGAATGACGAACGGGCGATCGGGAGCCGGGCCCGTGCGGTCGCGGCAGGTGCCGGGGTAACGGAACTGGGCCTTCGGATCACGCGCCCGGAGGGCCTCGCGCTGGGCGTCGAGCTCTTCCTTCGTGCAATAACAACGATAGGCCGCGCCCGCCGCGATGAGCTTCTCCACGAACTCCTGGTAGATCGGGAGCCGCTCCATCTGCCGGTACGGGCCGTGCGCTCCGCCGACCTCGGGGCCCTCGTCCCAGCCGAGGTCGAGCCAGCGCAGCTCGCGCAGGATGATCGCCTCGTTCTCCGGCGTGCTCCGCTCCTGGTCGGTGTCCTCGATGCGCAGGACGAACGTGCCGCCGGTCTTGCGCGCCCAGAGCCAGTTGAAGAGCGCGGTCCGGACCCCGCCGATGTGGAGGTAGCCCGTCGGAGAGGGAGCGAATCGAACGCGAGGCTTGCCTTGTGCCATGGCGCCCGCGCTGTAGCATTTTTCGGTTCGATTGTCGGCCTCGGCGTGCTCACGCTCGGCGAGCGCGTGTATACCGTCGTGCTGCGAGCTCGCACGTGAAACGATTCCTGAAGCAAGCAGCGCTCATCGCCGGCAAGGACCTCGCCATCGAGCTGTCCACGGGCGAGATCGTGACCACGAGCGGGTTCTTCGCCGTGCTCGTCGCCGTCATCGCCTCCCTCGCGTTCTTCGCAGGACGGGAAGCAACGGAAGGCGTGGCGCCCGGGGTGATCTGGGTCTCCGTCGCGTTCGCGTCGGTGCTCGCCGTCGGGCGGACGTGGCAACGCGAGCGCGAGGAGAACGCGCTCGCAGGCTTGCTCGTGCTCCCCGTGTCGCGCGGCGCGATCTTCGCGGGGAAGGCCGTGAGCGTGGCGATCTTCGTGGGGCTCGTGGAGGTGATCGTGGTCCCCGTGAGCGCGCTGCTCTTCTCCGTCGATCTGATCCGGATGGCGCCGGGGCTCCTCCTGATCGCGCTGTTCGCGACGCCGGGGATCGCCGCGGTGGGGACGTTGTTCGGCGCGATGACGGTGCGCACGCGGGCGAGGGATCTCGTGCTCGCGAGCGTGTTTTTCCCGTTGCTCGCGCCGACGCTGCTCGCCGCCGTGGCCGGCACACGCGAGCTCTTCGGCGGCGCGGAGACGAGCGAGCTCTTCGATTACCTCGCGCTGATGGGCGTGTTCGGAACGGTGTTCACCGCAGGCGGCGTGGGGCTGTTCGATACGCTCATCGACGCATGACCGCAGCGGCGCAGCGCTCGGCGGCGGCCGTGATCAGGTCGGGATCGAAGTCGATGCCGGTGCACTCACCGACGGCCCAGATCCCTTCGCCGGCCGCGCCGTCTTCATCACACGCGACCGCGTAGCCGCGCGCCGGATCGAAGCGAACCTCGGCCCCGGCCTGCGCCGCGAGCTCGAACGCAGGAGCGCCGGGGAGCGCGAGGGCGAGGATCTCCGCGTCGATGCGGCGCTCTTCTTCGACGCTCTCGCGCAAGAGAACACGCTTCACTTGTCCCGTGCCCTCGACGCCCGCGAGGGCCGACGCCGCGGAGCGCACGACGCGATCCCCGAGCCGCCGCGCGAGCTCGTCCGCCCAGAAACCCTCGCCCGCGACGACGACGGGGCCGTCGGGCTCGATGCCGTACGCATGAAGGAGGCAGAGCGCGCGCGCCGAGAAGACGCCCGGAAGATCGTTGCCCGGGAAGGCCGCTACGCCGTCGTGCGCGCCCGTGGCAAAGACCTTGGCAGGCGCGCGCACCACGACGGCGCCTTCTTCCGCAGCGACGAGGAGGTCCCCGAGGTAGACGCCTGCCGCCGTGGCTCGCGAAAAGACGAGCTCGCCGGTCGCGCGGATCGATGCGAGGCGCGGCGCGTGATCGGGGAGGGCGAGGAGCGAGCCGCCGAGCGAGAGGCCATCGTCGACGACCACGACACGCGCGCCCGCGGCGCCGAGCTTCTGCGCGACGACGAGGCCCGCGAGGCCCGCGCCCACGACCACGACGTCGGCCTCGAGAATACGCGCGGGCCGCGGCGCCTCGATCTCCGAGGGCATCCGCCCGAGCCCCGCGATCTTGCGGGCCATCGTCTGCATGAGGGTTCCGAGCGCAGGGACGCCGGCCATGAAGTGGTGATGGTCGATGCCCTTCGGGAAGAACCAGTCCGTCACGCGCAGGAGGTCGGCCTGGCGTGAGCCGACGACGTTCTGGGCCTCGATCTCTTCTGCTCCCCGGGTCGCGTGGAGGCACGTCATCACGTTCGGCGTGCCGTCGACGCGCATGAGGCAGCCGTCACACCCGCCCCGGAAGCAGCTCGCGCTGCGCGGGCGGTGGAGCTTGGGGCTCCGCGCCAGGATGAACTTGTCCTCGGCGAGGAGCGAGGCAGCGAGCGGCTCGCCCCGCTCGGCCCGCACCGGCGAGCCGTCGAGGTGGATCGTGACCGGATCTCGGAAGGCCCGCGTACGCCGGAACATGGGCCAGGGCCCTATAGCACGGCAAACTCGGGGGTGGCCCCCGCAAACAAAGGTCCACGAGGACTCGCGCCTGATCTACCCTCTCGAACCGATGCGCCTAGGCATCCTCGGACCGGCCAACAGAGATCTGCCCGCGCTTGCACGGGCGGCACAGCTCCTGCTGGACGAGGTCCAGGTCGACAAGATCATCTACCTGTCCGACGACGGCGCGCTCGATCTCGTGGCGAAGGCCTGGGCGTACCAGCTCGTCGACGCGAACCCGAGCGAGGACCTCCTCTTCTCCCGCGCCGCCGTGCGATGCGCGCGCGCGACGCCGGAGGCGATCGACGCGTACGTCGCGGCCGAGCGCGCGCGGTCGCGCCTGCGCGCGCTGACGAGCATCCCGAGCCGGCAGCTCCGTTCGATCGAGCTCGTCGATGGGCGCGTGGCGGTGTTCGTCTACGACAAGGCGATCCTCGATCAGGACGACATCGCGGCCGCGAGCTTGCTCGTGTTCGGGCGGAGCCAGGAGCCGACGATGAAGCGGATCGGCTCGAGGATGTTCGTCTCGCCGGGGCCGATCGGTACGCCGGGCGGAGGCATGGCCGTGCTCGAAGAGGCGGAGTCGGGCGGGGTGCGCGTGGAGATCCGGAACGCGAGCGGGGCGGTCACCGCAGAGGACATGCTGGGCGGAGGGCCAAGCCTGCCCGGCATCAAGATGCGGGTGCAGGATGGCAAGAGCAGCGGATGAGCCGGGGGCGCCCGTGCCCGCGCCGCGGCGTCGGGTCGCCGTGTTCGGAGGGAGCTTCAACCCGCCGCATGTCGCGCACGTGCTCGCGGCGGTGTACGTGCTGTCGACGGAGCCCGTGGACGAGGTGCTCGTGGTGCCCGTCTACAGGCACCCGTTCGCCAAGGAGCTCGCGCCGTTCGAGGATCGCCTCGCGATGTGCGATCTCGCGTTCGCCTGGATCCCGCGCGTCCGCGTTTCCACCGTGGAGCGCGAGCTCGGCGGCGAGAGCCTCACGTTGCGGACGCTCGAGCATCTCGCGGCAGAGCACCCGGACTGGTCGATGCGCCTCTTGCTCGGCGCCGACGTGATCGCGGACCTCTCGAAGTGGCACCGCTTCGATCGGATCGAGGAGATCGCGCCGCCGCTCTTCGTGGGCCGCGCGGGCGTGACGACCGAGGACGCGCCGGAGCCGATGCTACCGAAGATCTCGAGCACCGAGGTGCGCGACGCGATCGGCTGCGGAAAGATCGAGCGCGTGAAGAAGCTCGTGCCGCGCGAGGTGCTCGCGTACGCGGCCGAGCGGGGGCTCTACCGGAGGAGCTGATGGCCGAGAAGAACCGGGTGTTCATCCTGGGCGCGGGCAAGGTCGGCGCGGGCCTCGCGCGGGCGCTGCGCAGCGCGGGGTACGTGGTGACGCTGCGCCCGCAACGGCGAGGGCTGCCTTCGCGGCGCATCGACGCGCCGTTCGTGATCCTCGCGGTGCGGGATCGGGATCTCCAGCCGCTCGCGGAGCGGATCCGGGACGCTGGATTGTTGGGGCACAAAAAGGCCGTGGTGGTGCATTGCGCGGGCGCGCTCGGCCCGGAGCCGCTCGCGCCGCTCCGGAGCGAGAACGTCGCGGTCGCGCAGATGCACCCGATGATCTCGTTCGCGTCGCCAGAGGTAACGCCGTCGCTCACGCGCGGGCAGCTCCACGTGGACGGAGACGCGCGCGCCGTGAAGGCCGCGTCGGCGATCGGGCGGAAGCTCGGGATGACGCCGCGGACCATCCCCGGGCTCGATCGCGTGCTCTATCACGCGGCGGCCGGGCTCGTGGCGAACGGGGCCGCGGCGCTCGCCGCGGGCGGGGTGGATCTGCTCGGACGCGCAGGCGTGCCGGCGGATACGGCGGCGGCCATGTTGGGCCCGCTCCTTCGAAGCGTCGCGGACAACGTGGAAACGATGGGTTTGCCGGCGGCGCTCACGGGCCCGGTGCGGCGCGGGGACGCGGCGGGCGTGGGGCGGCACCTCGAGATGCTCTCGCGCGCGGCGCCGCACCTCGTGCCGCTCTACGTGGCGGCCTCGAAGCTGCAGGTGCCGCTCGCGCGCGCCCTGGGCGATGCGCCAGCGGAAAGCTTCGACGCCATCGTCACGGTGCTGGAAAAGCCGCCAAGCGGCGCCTGAAAAACGTTGCGGTAGGCGAGCCGCCGACCGTAGGCTGGAGAAGCCGTGGCGGACGCCGAACCTCGCACTTCTCCGCTCGATCGGTCTTCACCCCAGGATGCTTCGGGTGTTCGCACCGAAGGTGTCTTCGGTGGGGAGGCCGGCGCGCTGCCTTCCGGGGCGGTGATCGCTGCGCCTTCGGTGCGCGCGACGCTCCGCGGGCTCGCGGCGGTCGATGATCTGCTCTGCGCGAAGGGCGCGAGCGGGCTCGTGGTGCTGCACGGGCCGCGCGCGACGCTGGAAGCCGTGGGCGCGCATGCGGCGCGGCGAGCGCAGGTGATCGGGCGCGCGTGCCTGCGGGTCGCCGAGGTCGCATGGGACGAACCCTGGCGCGAGATTGCCGCGCAGATGGGGATCGTCGACGTGGTGGAGCCGCGCCTCGTGGCCGCGCGCATCGCCTCTGCGGCGAACGGCGCGATGATCGTCGTGTCCGAAGGCACGTCGACGCACTGGGGACAGGCAGTCGTGGAGGAGATGGCGCGCCTCGTGAGCACCCCTCCCCGCGCGGGAGCGCCGCTCGTGCTCGTGCTGCGTGAGGTGGCGTCGGCGCCGGCGGGCGCGCGCCTCGTGCAGATCGATCCGATCGCGTCGCCCGAGGATCTGCGTCGCTTCTGGGAGGCGATCGCGCAGGCGGCCGAGCTTCGCCTCGGCGCGGAAGAGGGAAGGCTCGAAGCGCTGGAGCGCTGGTGGTCGGCCGCGCGACGCGCGCCGCTCGACGGGCGGGCCGAGCCGATCGCGCTCGAACCGGCGCAGAGGCGGCTCTGCGCGCGGCTCGCGCTGGCGCAGCGGAGCTTGCCTGCCGCGGAGGTCGGTCGGCTCGGCGCGAGCGCGGACGTGGAGGCGCTCGTCGCGCGGGGCGCGGCGACGATCGACGCGGCAGGCTCGATGAAGCTCACGGGGGCGGCGCCGATCGAGCTCGAAGTCGATCGCGACGATGCGATCGCGGTCGCGAGCGCGCTCGAAGCGGTGTTCCCGCTCGATCCCTGGGCGATGCTCCGCGCGGCCGAGCTCTGGGCGCGGGCAGGCGACGCGGAGCGGGCGGAGCTGCTCGCGACGCGCGCGCTCGCCGGCGTGGCAGAGCCGTCGGCGCGAGTGGATTTCTGGCGGCGCTGGGAGGCGGCTCTCGCGCTCTTCTCGGATGCGTCGACGACGAAGGCGCTCCTGCGCTCGGCGGAGCTCGCGCTTCGTGTCGGCGATGCGGAGCGGGCGACGGGGTTCGCGCGGGCCGCGGCGGCGCGGGATGGAAACGCGCCCGAGGTGATGATCACGCTCGGCAAGGCGCTCAGCGCCGAGGGGGATCTCACGACGGCGACGATCGTGCTCGAACGCGCGATGAGCCGCGCAGATGCCTCCGGGGCGCGCGCGCGTGCGGCCGTGGAGCTCGCGGAGGTCCGGTACACGGCCGGTGATCTCGAAGCGGCGCGAAGGTTTGCCCAGGAAGCGCAGGGCGGCGCGGCGGATCTCGCGACGCGGCTCGGGGCGCGCAACGTGCTCGGCAAGCTCTTGCTCGCGGCGGCGTCGTGGAGCGAGGCGGAGGCGCATTTCGCGGCCGACGCGTGGGAAGCGGCGTGCGGCGGGGAGGGAATCACGGAGCTCCGGGCGCGGCTCAACCGCGCGATCGCCGTGCTCTCCGCCGGCAGGCTCGACGAGGCGCGGCCGATGCTCGCCTCCGTGCTCGACGACGGCACGGCGCGAGGCGAGCACCGCGCGGTCGGGTTCGCCCTGACGAACCTCGCGACGATCGCGATCCTGAAGCGCGACTATCCGGAGGCCTTCCACCTCTCGGAGCGCGCGATCGAGGTCTTCCGCCGCATCCGCGAGCGGCTCTTCCTCGCCACCGTGATCCCGAACCTCGCGGAGCTCCGGCTCGATCTCGGGCTCGTGGCCGAAGCGGAGCAGACGCTCGCGTTCGGGCGGCAGGCGTGCGGGCCGGCGATCCCGGGGACACGCGCGCCGCACTTCGCGCTCGTCGCGGCGCGGATCCACCTCGCGCGCGGCAGGACGCTCGAAGCGCGGGCCGAGCTCGCGTCGGCCATCGCAGGCGCGAGCGGATCGAGCAACGGCGCGAAGCTCTGCGAGTGCCACTGCCTCGCGGCGCGTATCGCGCTCGACGATGGCAACGTGACGCGCGCCGCGCAGGCGATCGAGCGCGCGCGGACGCACGCGAGCTCGACGCTGGCGCGCGCGGAGGTCGCGCTCCTCGAAGCGACGCGGGCGCGCGCCGCCGGGGATCCGTGGGACGGCGCCGCCGAGGAGGCGCTCGATCTCGCGCGGGAAGCGGACGCGCCGGAGCTCGAACGCGAGGCCCGCGTGCTGCTCTGCCACGCGGAGCTCGCGCGGGGCGATGTGCGCGAGGCCGAGGTGCACCTGCAAGCGGCCCTCGCCTCGCGTGATCGCATGGCGTCGTCTCTGCCCGACGGCATCCGCGAGCGCTTCCTCGCGCGTCCCGAGCTTCGTGGGCTCGCGGCGCTCGAAGCGCGCGCGCCGCGCTCGAGCGAGTCGGGGCTCAGGCCTTGCGAGCGATGCGGCGAGGCGTCGTGCTCCGGCTGCTCCTCGCCGTCGTTGAACGCTCCCCCGCCGTCCCTCCGCGCGTCGCCGTCGCGCTCGTCCGTGACGGCCATCGAGCGGATCGTCGGGCGCGACGCGAGCATGCTCGCGCTGCTCTCGGCCATCAAGAAGGTCGCGAAGGCCGACACGACGGTGCTGATCCAGGGCGAGAGCGGCTCCGGCAAAGAGCTCGTCGCCGACGCGATCCACGAGATGAGCCCGCGCCGCACGGGCCCGCTCGTCAAGGTGAACTGCTCGGCGCTCGTCGAGACGCTCCTGCTCTCCGAGCTCTTCGGCCACGAGAAGGGCGCGTTCACCGGCGCGCAAGCGCGGCGCCGCGGCCGCTTCGAGCTCGCCGAGGGCGGCACGATCTTCCTCGACGAGATCGGCGACATCTCGCAGCGGACGCAGGTCGCGCTCCTCCGCGTTCTTGAGGACAAGAGCTTCGAACGCGTTGGCGGCGCCCAGCCGATCCGCGCGAACGTGCGGATCCTCTGCGCCACGCACCGCGATCTCCGCGCGATGGTGGCGCGCGGCGAGTTCCGCGAGGACCTCTACTACCGTCTGCGGCAGGTCGTCCTCGAGGTCCCCGCGCTGCGCCAGCGCATCGCGGACATGCCGCTCATCACGTCGGCCTTGCTCGCCCGCATCGCGCAGGAGCGGGGAGAGCCGCAGAAGCGTCTCTCGGATCGAGCGATCGAGGCGCTCATGCGCCACACGTGGCACGGCAACGTGCGCGAGCTCGAGAACGCGCTCCGCGCGGCGTCGCTCTTCGCGGAGGGCGACGTCATCGAGCTCGAGGATTTCACGACGAACGTCGAGTACATGCGCGGCGTGGCTGCCGAGATCACGAAGGGCTCGTCGCCGCCCTCGTCCGCGGAGCCACAGGACGCGCGTGGGGGAAGCGGGGGCTCTCAGCTCGCCGAGCGAAGATCGCAGGGGGAGGGCGATGCGACGCCGGTCGAGGTGACGTACGCGCACGTCCGCTCGGGCGTCAGCCTGAGCGACATGAAGCGGAAGATCGAGCGCGAGTGCATCGCGCGCGCGCTCGAGGAGAGCGGCGGGAACATCACCCGCGCCGCGGTGCTTCTGGGGATGAAGCGGCCGCGGCTCTCGCAGCTCGTGAAGCAGTACGGACTGGGCAGTGCGTCGGAGGACGGATCATGAACGTTGGGAGACAATCGCTCGGGCTCGGAGGACTCTTCGCACTCGTCGCGACGGTGCTCACGGGGTGTCTGGTTGCGCCTGACGAGAGCGCCGCGCTCGACGAGGTCACCGAGGAGCTCGCGGCGAGCTCTTCCGACGCGGAAGATCAGCCGGATCGTGGTTCCCCCGGCGTGCCCGACGAGCCGCCTCCGCAGACCGACGACATGCCCGATCCGCTGCCGTGGAACGAGGTCGTCACGGTGAAGCCCGGCGGGTGTGATCCCGAGACGCGCAGCGGCCCGGATCCGCTGCCGTGGGTCCCCGGCGCCGGCACGCAGAGCTCGCCGGGCACCGGGACGAAGCAAGACTAGGAGCACACCGGGCGATCGATCGGGGACGTCCCCGGGGCGGCGCGTTACGCTCTCGTCGTGCCGATAGGGATCGATCTCCGGACCCGGACCACGCTCGTCTGCGGCGCGCTCGCGCTCGTCATCGCCGTCTCGATCCTGCTCCGCGGGCGTGTCCGCACCGTGCACCTGCTCTTCGCGGCGTTCGCGGGTGACATCGGCCTCTGGTACCTGTCGCAGTCCCTCTTCGGCTTCTTCCAGCAGACGATCTGGGAGCGCTTCACCGCGATCCTCGCGGTGGCCCTGCCGCAGTTCGCGCTCCACCTCTTCGAGGCGATGATCCCGCACGAGGGGGATCGACCGAGCCGACTTCCGCGCCTCGCGGGCGTGCTCGCGATCCCCATGGTGCTGCTCGTCTTGAGCCCGAAGCAGGGCTTTTGGCTCGTGCGCGGCGCGGTGTTCTTCTACGTCTTCGCGTTCCTCACGGCGGGGCTCTGGGAGCTCGGGCAACGCGGCGCGCGGAGCGGCTCGCGCGCGACGCAGCGGCGCGTCCGCTTCCTCGTGGTCATCGGCGCGCTCGCCGGCCTCGCGAGCGTCGCGGATTTCGCGTGGTTTCTCGGCGTGAACCCCGCGCCCGTCGGCGCGGCCCTCAGCGTGGTGTTCCTGTTCATCCTGGCGCAAGCGCTCCGCCACGAGCGGCTGCTCGACGTCTACGAGATGCTCGCGCGCCTGCTCGTCGCCACGGCCGTCGCCTTTCTGATCGCGGGGATCTTCTACGTCCTCATCACGTTCATCGGCGGCTTCAACACGATGTACCTGAACGCCGTGCTCGCGGCGATCGTGATCCTCGTCCTCTTCGATCCGCTGCGCGAGCGCGTCGCCGAGCAGATCCAGAAGCTCTTCTTTCGAGATCGTTTCGACCTCGAACAATCCGTGGCCGACGCGCGGCGGCGGCTCGTGCACGTGCTCGAGCTCGACGACCTCGGGTCGATCGTGATGACGGCGCTCGAGCAGTCGCGGCGCGTGACGAAGGCGGCGCTCTATTTGCGCGACGCGGACGGCACGGGGTTCGACAAGCTCGCGTCGCTCGGCCAGGGCGCGCCGCCGCGGATCGAGGTGGCGACGGCGCGCGCGCTGCTCGACCGGATCGAGGTGGGGCCGCTCTCGCTCGAAGAGCTCAAGCGCGAGGTGCGCGAGCGCAAGGCGAGGGGCGCGCCCACGGACGCGTCGGAGGCGGTGCTCAGCGCGGCGGCGGTGCTCGGGGGCATGCGGGACGGCGCGGTCGTCCTGCGGATCCGGGCTGAGGGCAACGAGATCGTGGGGCTGCTCGTGGTGGTCGACGAGCGCGTGCGGGACGCGTTCTCGCCCGAGGAGATCACGCTGCTCGACGCGATCGCCACGCAGGTCGGCGTGGTCATCGAGAACTCGCGCGTCTACCAGCAGATGAAGGAGCGCGACCGGCTCGCCGTGCTCGGGCAGATGGCGGCGGGGCTCGCGCACGAGATTCGAAACCCGCTCGGCGCGATCAAGGGCTCGGCGCAGCTCCTCGCGGAGCCCGCGCCGGATGGGCGTGAGCCGGATCCGCAGTCGCGCGAGTTCATCGGCATCATCCTCGAAGAGGTCGAGCGGCTCGATCGGGTCGTCGGTTCTGTCCTCGATCTCGCGCGCGCGAACCAGGGCGCGGTGGTGCCGACCGACGTGAACGCGGTCGTGCGACGCACGCTCCAGGTGCTCTCGACCGAACGCGCGAACCAGGATCTGACGGTGGAGATGAACCTCCATTCGAGCCTGCCGCGCGTCGCGATCGATCCGGAGAAGCTCCGGCAGGTGCTCATGAACCTCTACCGGAACGCGGCGCAGGCCATGAAGGGGCGGGGGAAGATCACGGTGTCGACGCGCGTGCGGCTCGGCCGAGGGACGACACGTTCGGGGACGGGGATGGCCGACGAGCCCTTCGTGGAGCTCACGGTCGCGGACAACGGGCCCGGCATCTCGCAGAAGGTGCTGGAGAACATCTTCCTCCCGTTCTTCTCCACGAAGGAGAAGGGCACGGGGCTCGGGCTCGCGATCAGCCAGCGCATCGCCCAGGGCGCGGGCGGGCGTATCGAGGTGCGATCGTACGAGGGCAAAGGATCGACGTTCGCCGTGATCCTGCCGGCGGCGATGGACGCGCTCGGCGCGCCGTCCTCGACGCCGACGCCGCTCAGTCGTTCTGCATGAGGCCGCGGATCTTGCCGGTGGGCAGGAGCTTGACCCGCAAGGCGGAGGGCTCACGCGGCAGGCCCGGCATGGTCATCATGTCGCCGGTGAGCGCGACGGCGAAGCCCGCGCCGGCGCTCAGGCGGATCTCGCGCACGGTGACCTGGAAGTTCGTTGGACGTCCAACGAGCGCGGGATCGTCGGAGAGCGAGAGCTGGGTCTTGGCCATGCAGACGGGCACGCCGCCGTGGCCTAGCTCCTCGATGCGGCGGGCGTCGCGCTCGGCGGCCGCGGTGAAGGTGACGCCGTCCGCGCCGTAGATCGTGTGGGCGATCTTGGTGATCTTGTCACGCAGGGGCTCGCCGAGGTCGTAGACGAAGCGGGGCGCAGGCGGCGCGGCGTCGGTCGCGTCGGCGGCGCTCGCGACGGCCTCGGCGAGCTCGAGGGCGCCCTCGCCGCCTCGCATGAAACCTTCGCAGCGGACGGCGCGTACGCCGCGGCGCTGCATGGCCGCTTCGACGAGGGCGAGCTCCTCTTGCGTGTCGTTCGGGAAGACGTTGATCGACACGACGACGGGCAGGCCGAAGAACGCGGCCGAGTCGAGGTGTTTGTCGAGGTGCGCGAGGCCGAGCTCGAGCGCCCTCTCGTCGGGCTCCGCCGCGCGCTTGACCGGCGCGCCGCCGTGCATCTTGAGGGCGCGCAGCGTGGCCACGAGGACGAGCACGCGCGGGAAGACGCCCATCGTCCGGCACTTGATGTCGAGGAACTTCTCGCCGCCGAGGTCGAAGCCGAAGCCCGCCTCGGTGATCACGTAGTCGCCCGAGAGCAGGCCGAGGCGCGTCGCGAGGACCGAGGAGCAGCCGTGCGCGATGTTCGCGAACGGGCCGGCGTGCACGAGGGCCGGGCCGCCTTCGTCGGTCTGCACGAGGTTCGGCTTGATCGCGTCGCGCAGGAGCGCGGTCATCGCCGCGGCGGCGCCCACGTCGTTCGCCGTGATCGGCGCGCCGCTCGTGCTCTGGCCGATCACGATGCGGCCGAGGCGCCGCTCGAGATCCTCGGGCCCGTTGGCGAGGGCCACGATCGCCATGACCTCGCTCGCGGCCGTGATGTCGAATCGATCCTGCCGCGGCACGCCGTCGGCCTTGCGGCCGAGGCCGACGATCACGTTGCGCAGCGCGCGGTCGTTCATGTCGAGCGCGCGGCCCCACGTCACCTGGCGCGGATCGATCGCGCCCTTGTCGCCGAACGCGGTGTTGAAGTGACACGCGTTGTCGACCATCGCGGACAGGAGGTTGTGCGCGGTGGAGATCGCGTGGATGTCGCCCGTGAAGTGCAGGTTGATGTCGTCGGCGGGCACGAGCGTCGCGCGTCCGCCGCCCGTGCCGCCGCCCTTCACGCCGAAGACCGGGCCGAGCGAGGGCTCGCGCAGGCAAAGCACGGCGCGCTTCGCGAGGCGCCGCATGCCCATCGCGAGCCCGATCGACGTCGTCGTCTTGCCTTCGCCCGCGGGCGTCGGGTTGATGGCGGAGACGAGCACGAGGCGGCCCGCGCCCGCGGCGGGGCGCGTGAGGGCGGCGAGATCGATCTTCGCCTTGTTGCGGCCGTACGGCTCGACGTGATCCTCGGACACGCCGAGCTCGCGCGCGACGTCGAGGATCCCCTGGGGTCCGATGGGCAAAGCGCTCTGCGTAAGGGTCACGGGCCTCCTCGGTGCCTGCTGCGCAGGCGTCAGGTGTAACGGCGTTGCATGAGATCGTGGAGCGGGCGGCTCCCGCGCACGAGCGAGAGCGTGTGCTCGGCGTGGTCGTGGGCGTAGCCGTTGCCGATGAAGAGATCCACGTCGCGGCCGATGCCCTCGGCGCCGAGGGCGGCGGCCGTGAAGCTCGTGCTCATCGCGAAGTAGTACACCTTGCCGCGATCGCGGGCCGCGAGGATCGCGGCGAGCTCGACGCCGGGCACGTTCACGCACGAGAGCACGAGATCCGCGCCGCGGCCTTCGGTCAGAGGCGCGACCGCGTCACGCACGGCGAGCGGATCCCGCGCGTCGAGCGTCGCGACGTGATCGCAGATCCCGAGCGCGCGCAGATCGTCGGCGTAGGCGGGGAAGGACTCGATGCCGATCACCTTGCCCGTATCGCCGACGCGGCGGCGCGCCTCGGCCGCGCAGAGCAGGCCCGATTTGCCGCCCGCGCCGAGCACGACGACGCTGTCGCCGGGTCCGCAGAGGCGCGCGACCTGCGGCGCGGCGCCGGCCACGTCGAGCAAGGCGAGCACGAGCCGCTCGGGCATGTCCGTCGGGATGCGCGCGATCGGCGCCGTGAGGAAGACGGCGGCCTTGCCGACGACGTCGAGCTGCGCGGAGGCGGGGCGCACCGCGAGCACGCGATCGAGCCAGAGCGGCGTGAGCGAGAGCGAGACGAGCGTGGCGATACGGTCGCCTGGAACGAAGCCGCGCGTCGACGCGAGATCGCCGACGCGCTCCACGACGCCGAGCAGCATGCCGCCGGAGCCGGTGACCGGGTTGTGTTGCTTGCCGCGTCGCTTCACGGTTTCCAGGACGAGGGCCGCGACGCCGTCGGGATTTCCGCCGGAGGCCTCTTCCATCTGCCGGAAGCTCGCGGCGTCGACGTTGAGCGTCTGGACGTCGACGACGATCTCGGTCGCGTAGACCTTGGAAAAGTCGTTATCGAGCCGCTCAGCGGGCTGGGGGAGCGCACCTTTCGGCGCGATCACGCGGTGGGTCCCGAGGGGGTCTCCGGCAAGCGTTGTCACGAGCGCTCCCTTATCACGCCTTTCGCCCGGCGGAAGGCGCGGGGGGATCCCGCGAGGAACGCTTGACCCTCGCAGGCCTCGAACTCTAAAGTTTCAAGGACGAAGCGGGCGTATCCTGCGCCCTCCGCGAATCTTTCGGCCGAGCATGGAAAGCCAACTGCCCAAGGTGTCGCCGCCGCGGAGGCTCGCGCTGCGCTTCATCTCCGGCAAATACCAGGGCGGAGAGTTCCTCCTCGAGGACAAGAAGGAGATCATCGTCGGTCGCTCGAGCGACCTCGACATGGTCCTCGTGGAGGACATGGTCTCGCGCAAGCACGCGCGCATCGCGGTCGGCGATCCGATCACGATCGAGGACCTCGGCTCGACGAACGGCACCTTCGTCAACGGCGAGCGCATCAAGCGCGCGACGCTCAAGGAAGGGGATCGTGTCCTCATCGGCACGAACATCCTGAAGGTCGTCATCGCCGAGGTCTCGTCGCCCGGGATCCGTCTGCCCAAGCGCAGCGAGCTGCCGCCCTCGGGCCGCTCGCCGACGCGCAGCATGTCCGGCGCGATCGACGAGATCCCGCTGCCCGATCTCCTGCAGCTCCTCGGTTCGTCGAAGAAGACGGGCCTGCTCGTGATCCGCACCGACGACGAGGTCGGCAAGATCCACCTCTCGAAGGGGACGATCATCCACGCGTCGCTCGACGACAGCGCGGATCTGCCGCCGCTCAAGGCCGCGTATCGCATCCTCTCGTGGGGGAGCGGCACGTTCGACTTCGAGCCGCCCGACGAGGTCCTGCCGAAGGATCCGGTCGACGTGTCCGTGCAGGAGCTCCTGATGGAAGGGCTCCGTCAGCTCGACGAGCACAACGCCATCAAGCACAAGCTGCCCGGGAAAAACGCGCAGCTCTCGGTCGCGCTCCCGCTGAAGCCGCTCATCCGCGATCTCTCGCCGATGGAGCTCGACGTGCTGCAGGCCGTGTGGAACCACGCGGAGATGCACGTGGTCATGGACAAGAGCCCCGCGAGTGATCTCGACACGGGGCGCACGCTCCTGAAGCTGATCTCGTCGGGCTACGTGCGCGTCGAGTAACGCGGAGGATCCACGACCGCGGCGCGCACCGCCTCGGCCAGCGAGGAGACATGATCGTCCTCGAAGCCGAGCGCCGCGAGCGTCTCCGCGAGGCGCAGCACGTACTCCACGTTCGTTCCGCTCGGGCCGCGCGCTTCGAGCACGTCGGCGACCATCGCCTCGAACGGCGCAGGGCCGAGGTGCCACGGGTTTCCGGGGCGCGCGATCCAGGTGATCGCCTCGATCGTCGTGGCTTCCTCGTGAAGCTCCGCGCGGACCGCGACGCGGTCGTAGCCGCCCTGCTCGCGTTCATCGAGCGCGGCGAGGATCACGTCCGCCTCCGCGGGCGCGAGTGCGTACACGAGCCCGCCCACGTGGGCGCCGGGCGCGGGGACGAGCGTCGCCACGCGGCCGAGCCGCTCGGGTGTGCCGCGATGATCGGGCGAGCCTTGTTCGAGTCGTCGCGACAAACCCGCGACGCGCGCGGCCTTCGCCTCGACGTACGGAAACCCTGGCCGCCAGAGCAGCGACCCGTAGCCGAAGATCCACACGCTCACGGCGCTGCTTTTTTCCGGCCGAGCCCCACGAGGAAGACCTCGGAGCTCACGCTGCGCGTGCCTTCGGGCCGGATCACGCGCACCTCGTCGTAGAGCGAGCGCAGCCTCTCGCGCGCCTTCTGGAACTCTTCGCTCATGAACAGCTTGCCGACGAAGGCGCTGCCGGGCGCGCCGAGCGCCTCGGCCACCGAGACCGCGCGATCGAAGAGCTCGTAGCTCCGCCACTGATCGGAGGCCTTGCTGCCCGTGGTCGCGGGCGCCATGTCGCTCAGCACCACGTCGTACGGGGCGAACTGCGCGAGGGCCTCGTTCGCGAGCGAGAGCGCGTCGCCTCGCACGACCGTCACGTTGGGGCCGAAGGCTTGCCGGATCTCCGAGAGATCCACGGCGAGCAGGTGCCCCTTCGAGCCGATCTTCTGCGCGGCGTACATGGACCACGACCCGGGAGCGGCGCCTAGATCAAGGACGCGCTGCCCGGGTCGCAGGAGACGTACCCGGCGATCGATCTCCTCGAGCTTGAAGACACTCCGCGCCGGAAACCCTTGTGCCTTCGCCGCTTTGGTGAAGGTGTCGGGTTTCCGGTACGGGTTTTTGCCCTTCGCGCTCACGAGGAGATGGCGATCAGGCCTTCTTGCCGCCGTTCTTCTTCTTCACGGCGCCGCGGACGAGGACGATGCCGTTCCGCGCGCCCGGGACCGCGCCCTCGATGAGGACGAGGTCCTCCTCGGGGATGAGCTTCGCGATCTTCAGGTTGAGCGCGCTCACGGTCTCGGCGCCGTAGTGACCGGGCATCTTGAGGCCGGGCAGGGTGCGGCCGGGGGTCATGTTCGTACCGATCGAGCCGCCGTGACGGCGATACTCGTGCGTACCGTGCGTCTGCACGGCGCCGGCGAAGTTCCAGCGGCGCACGACGCCGGTGAAGCCGCGGCCGCGGGACGTGCCCTGCGCGTCGACGATCTGGCCGACCTCGAAGACCTGATCGACGCCGATCTTCTGGCCGATCTCGAACTTCGCGGCGTCCTCGGCCGACACGCGCAGCTCGCGCACGACGCGCTTCGGCGTCTGCTGGCTCTTGCGGTACGCGCCGAGCAAGGGCTTCTTCGTGTGCTTCTCCTTGCGCTCGCCGAGGCCGACGATGAGGGCGCTGTAGCCGTCCTTCTCCACCGTCCGCTTGCCGATCACGACGCCGCCCGCCTGCACCACGCTGCAGCGGAGGACCTCGCCCTTTTCGTCGAAGATCTGGGTCATCCCGATCTTCTTGCCGAGGATGCCAAGGTTCTTGTTCATCTCGATGCCTTTATCCGCGCTTCTTCTGGGTTCGTCCGGCTGTGTTCGCGATTGTCGCGAGCCCCTCATCGCATCTTTCGCCTGCTCGGCGAAGGCCGGTTCGAAGCGCAGAAACCGGGGTGAACGAGCACCAGGCGAGTCGGGGGGCGGGGAGTCTACCCAGGAAGGTCCAAAGGGAAAGGTTTTTTGTTGGCAAACCCCGCCGGCCGGAACATGGACGGTGGGGTGAACGAGCAAGCACCGGCCAAGGTGAAGGACCCGGTGTGCGGGATGATGGTGACGCCCGGGGCGGCCAAGGGCGGTCATCACGAGCACGCAGGCACGACGTACTGGTTCTGCAACCCACGTTGCCGGGAGAAATTCGCAGCAGATCCGGAGAAATACCTCACGCCGAAGGCGGAAGAACAGCCCCCCGCGCCCGCGAAGGTGAAGGACCCGGTGTGCGGGATGATGGTGACGCCCGGGGCGGCCAAGGGCGGTCATCACGAGCACGCAGGCACGACGTACTGGTTCTGCAACCCACGTTGCCGGGACAAGTTCGCCGCCGAGCCCGAGAAGTTCCTCGCGCCGAAGGTCGAAGCGAAGCCTGAAACGCCCGCAGCGAAGGCCGAGGAGAAAGCCCCGGCGCCGGGCGCCGCGCTCCCGGTGGGCACGATCTACACCTGCCCGATGGATCCCGAGGTCCGGCAGGACAAACCGGGATCCTGCCCGATCTGCGGCATGGCGCTCGAGCCGATGGCGATCCTGACCGCGGAGGAGCCGCCGAACCCCGAGCTCGAGAGCATGACGCGGCGGCTCTGGATCTCGGCCGCGCTCTCGCTGCCGCTGCTCGTCCTCGCGATGGCGCCGATGCTGATGCCCGGGTGGCGCTGGTCGCACGTTCTGCCGTATCAGCGCTGGATCGAGCTGGCGCTCGCGACGCCCGTGGTCCTCTGGGGCGGATGGCCGTTCTTCGAGCGCGGGTGGACCTCGCTCGTGACCCGGCGCTTCAACATGTTCACGCTGATCGCGATCGGCACGGGGACGGCCTACGTCTACAGCGTCGCGGCCACGATCGCGCCTTCGATGTTCCCCGCGTCGTTCCGCGCGCACGGCGGCGAGGTGCCCGTCTACTTCGAGGCCGCGGCGGTGATCGTCACGCTCGTTCTGGTCGGTCAGGTCCTCGAGCTTCGCGCGCGCAGTCGCACCTCGGGCGCGATCCGCGCGCTGCTCGGCCTCGCCCCGAGAAGCGCGCGGCGGCTCGGCGACGGCGTCGAGGAGGACGTGCCGATCGAGGTCGTCGCCGTGGGCGATCGGCTGCGCGTGCGGCCGGGCGAGCGTGTCCCCGTCGACGGCGTGGTGCTCGAAGGCAAGAGCTCCGTCGACGAGTCCATGGTCACGGGCGAGCCGATCCCGGTGGAAAAAGATGTCGGCGATCACGTGACGGGCGGGACGGTGAACGGCGCAGGCGGCTTCGTGATGCGCGCCGAGCGCGTGGGGCAGGGGACCTTGCTCGCGCAGATCGTGCGGATGGTGGGCGAGGCGCAGCGGACGCGCGCGCCGATCCAGCGCCTCGCCGACGTCGTGAGCGCGTGGTTCGTCCCGACCGTCGTGCTCACGGCCGCCGTCACGTTCGTGGTGTGGGCGCTCGTCGGCCCGGAGCCGCGCCTCGCGTACGCGCTGCTCAACGCGGTCGCGGTGCTCATCATCGCTTGCCCCTGCGCGCTCGGCCTCGCGACGCCGATGTCGATCATGGTGGGCACGGGGCGCGGCGCGTCGGCGGGCGTGCTCGTCAAGAATGCGGAGGCGCTCGAAGCGCTGGAGCGCGTGGACACGCTCGTCGTGGACAAGACGGGCACGCTCACCGAGGGCAAACCCGCCGTGGCCTCGATCGTGCCTCTCGACGGCGCGGACGAGGCGAGCGTGCTCCGCGTCGCGGCGAGCCTCGAGCGCGGCAGCGAGCACCCGCTCGCCTCGGCGATCCTTGCGGCTGCAAAGGAACGAGGCCTCGACCTCGCGGCCGTCACGAGCTTCCGATCGCTCACGGGCCGCGGCGTGACGGGCGTCGTCGAGGGCGAGCCGGCCGCGCTCGGAAACGCGCGATTGCTCGAAGAGCTCTCGATCGAGAGCGCTGCGGCTCTCGCGCGCGCCGAGGCGCTCCGCGCGCGTGGACAAACCGTGGTGTTCGTGACGCGCGGCGGGCGCATCCTCGGGCTCGTGGGCGTGGCCGATCCGATCAAAGGCTCGGCAAAAGAGGCGCTCGCCGCGCTACGGGAAGAGGGCCTCATGATCGTCATGCTCACGGGCGACAGTCGCACGACGGCGGAGGCCGTCGCGCGCGAGCTCGGCATCACGGACGTCGAAGCCGAGGTCCTTCCCGATCAGAAGAGCGCGGTCGTCGAGCGCCTCACGAAGAACGGCAAGGTCGTGGCCATGGCCGGCGACGGCGTGAACGACGCGCCAGCCCTCGCGCGCGCCGCCGTCGGCATCGCGATGGGCACGGGCACCGACGTCGCGATGGAGAGCGCGGGCGTCACGCTCGTGCGCGGCGATCTGCGCGGCATCGTGCGGGCGCGGCGCCTCTCGCGGGCGACGATGAAGAACATCCGCCAGAACCTCTTCTTCGCCTTCGTCTACAACGGCCTCGGTGTGCCGCTCGCGGCCGGCGTCCTCTACCCCTTCTTCGGCCTCCTCCTGAGCCCCATGATCGCGAGCGCCGCCATGAGCCTGAGCAGCGTCTCGGTCATCACGAACGCGCTCCGGCTGCGCACCACGCGCCTCTGACGCAAAGCGTCGGTCGCTCGGTTGGGGGTTTGGGGGCTACGCTCGGCTCTGCCGCGCGTGGCCCCCAAGCGTCGAAAGGGCGGAAAAGCCGCGGGTGGGCCGAGCCGGGAAAGCCGAGGCCGTCCTGGAAAGAGGGCGAGCTTGCATCGCCGGTTGGGCTGCGCCAACCCCCTCCCGTACGGCAATCGGGGTGCTACGCTCTTCGAGGGGCGACGCGCCTGCCGCCGGGAGGTTCGATGGCAAGCGAGCGCAATCGCAACGGAGCCGCGAGCCCGAGGGATACGACGAGGACGCGCGTGTCCCCGCGGGAGGGCGCGCCGCGCACGCGCGGGATGCCCTTGTCGCACCACGCCGACGGAAGGTGGGGCGGACCTGGAAAAGGCGCGCGTTCGTTCACGGCGATCACCCCGGGCGCAGGTGCGACGAAGGCCGCCTCCCGGGACGGAGCCTTGCCGCTCTTGCTCGTCGCGCTCGTCGTGCTCGCGGTCGCGCAGAACATCGTGCTCCGCGTGGCCGTGCCGCTCGTGCTCGTGACGGCGGCGATCGCGCTTTACGTGCGTGGATCACGCAGGCGTTCGAGTAGCGAGGCCGCGTCGCGCGGCATCTGCGTCGACGGCCACGGGCTCTTCTTCCAGCCGGAGAGCGGGCCGCCGCAGAACGTCGTGCCCCTCGGCGAGCCCTTCGGCATGACGCTCGTGACCAGCGCGAAGCGGGATCGGATGGTCGCCGTGTGGAGCTCGCCGGAAGGCCTCTTCTACGTGGGATCGACCTTCGAAGGCACGGCGCGCCGCGCGCTCGGGACGCTCTTCGATCGCGCGTTCACCGCGGTCGGCGACGACGCCGCACTCGAGGCCCTCGGCCCCGACGGCGCGCCGCTCGAGCTCTTGCCCTCCGACTTCGCGACGCTCGTGTTCGCCGTCGAGGAGCTCGATCCCTCGTGCGTCGAGCGCCTCGTCCTCTCGGACGCGCGGGGCGCGCCGCTCACGCTCGACGGCCGCGAGCTCGTGGTGGGCGAGCGCCGCTTCGACCTCACCGCGCCGCTCGAGTGGCGACCCTTCGTCTTCCAGGAGGCCTTCGGTCAGGCCGTCGCCGTGTATCAGGGCACGTCGATCCGGCAGGGCGGGAGCGAGGCCGTGCTGGTCGCGCTCTTGCCCTCCATCCTGCCTTACGAGTTCGGCGAGGAGAGCGATCTCGATCGCACCCTCCTGCGGGATCTGCGCCTGATGCAGGCGCCGCCCGAGGAGCCGCCGCCCCGCGATGCGCGGGTCGCGATCGATCGGCTCTTCGTCTTGCCGGTGCGATCGGCCCTCGACAGGGCCCCGCGTGCCTCGCAGCAGCCGTCGCGGGCGCGCGCGTAGTCGAAGCGAAATTTTGCCGCCAAACCATTGTTTTCGCCGCCGCTTGACGCGGCACGTCGCTCACGGCTACACCCGGCCGACGCTAGAACGCGCCGGCGACATCGGCGCATCGCTGCCCGGAGGCACCATGGCCGTCGACATCCAGAAGCTCTTCAACGAAGAAGTCCCCTCGAAGATCGCCAAGAACCCCGACGGGGCGAAGGCGATCGGCGGCAAGTACCAGTTCAACATCACGGGCGAGGGCGGCGGCGAGTGGTTCCTCGACCTGACGGCCCCGAGCGCCCAGCCGGGCAGCCCCGGCGGCGCCGAGCTGACCATCACGATCTCGTCGGAGGACTTCCAGAAGCTCTACGAGAACCCGCAGGCGAACGGCATGCCGCTCTACTTCGCCGGCAAGCTCAAGGCGGTGGGCAACCAGATGCTCGCGATGAAGCTGAACAAGCTCTTCGAGCTCTGATCGATCCCGAGCCCGGGAAGAGGCCGGCGCGTGCTCGGATCCGTCCGAGGGCCGCCGGCCTTCGTTCATCCGTCGTCATTTCGTTTTGACCTCAAAGGAGACGCATGCGCCCCCTCGTCGGCAAACGGATCCTGGACCTCTCGCGGCTCTTGCCCGGTCCCTTCGCGACGCTCGTGCTCGCCGACCTCGGCGCCACCGTCGACAAGATCGAGGACCTCGCCGGCGGTGATTACCTCCGGCACATGCCGCCCGCGATCGCCGGCGAGTCCGCGGCGTTCCAGCTCTTGAACCGCGGCAAACGCAGCGCGCTGCTCGACCTCAAGCGACCCGAAGGACGCGCGGCGTTCGAGCGACTCGTCGGCTCGTACGACGTGCTCTTCGAGCAGTTTCGCCCGGGCGTGCTCGATCGCCTCGGCCTCGGGCACGACGTGCTGCGCGGGAAATTCCCCAAGCTCGTCATCTGCGCGCTCACCGGATACGGCCAGGATGGGCCGCTCAAGCATCGCGCCGGGCATGACATCGACTATCTCGCGCGCGGCGGCCTGCTCGGCTCGCAAGGCCCCGAGGATGGCCCGCCGCAGCCGCCCGGCTTCCAGCTCGCCGACGTGAGCGGCGGCATGTGGTCCGTCATCGCGATCCTCGCCGCGCTCGCCGAGCGGGATCGCACGGGCGAGGGGCGCGTGCTCGACGTCTCGATGACCGACGGCATCCTCGGCTTCGCCACGGCCACGATCGGCGCCGCCCTCGCGGGCGAGACGCGCCCCCGGGGCGGCGACACGCTCGTCGGCGGCATCGCGCCCTACGGCACGTACTTCTCGAAGGATGGCCACGCCTTCGCGCTCGGCGCGCTGGAGCCGAAGTTCTGGATGTCGTTCTGCGCCGCGGCTGGGATCGAGCCGCGCATGGAGGCGCTCCTGCCGGGGCCGCACCAGGCCGAGATCAAGGCCACGGTGCGAAACGCCTTCGCCCAGAAGACGCGCGACGAGTGGATCGCGATCGCGGCGAGCCACGATTGCTGCCTCGAGCCGGTGGTGCGCCCGAACGAGCTCCGCGACGATCCGCTCATGAAGGCGCGCGAGCTCTTCTTCGACATCCCGAGCTCGCGCGGAGACATCCCGCAGATCCGGCTCCCGGTCACGCCGAAGGGCGTCGCCTTCGCCCCGCCGCCGCGCTCGGGCGAGCACACGCGCGTGGTCTTCCGCGAAGCCGGCTTCTCCGACGCGGACATCGACGAACTCGCCCGCGCCGGCGTCATCCGCGAAGGCGAGAGCAGCTAACCTTGCATCGACCGCACCGCGGTCGATGCACCAGCGGTCCAGGGCTGCGCCCTGGTTCGGGTCCAGGGGCGAAGAGCCCCTGGTCGGGCCCGGGGTGAAACCCCGGCGAAACGCCGTGAAAAACCCCCTCAGATCTTCTTGAGCTCGTCAACGAACTCCCAGTCGGCGACGAGCCCCTTGCGCAGGAGCACGGACAACAGCGCGGCCGCGATGGCCTCCCATCGCAGGGTCGGCCCGAGGATCTGGTTCGCGTCCGCGCCGTGACAAACCGCGCGCAGCGCCGCCACGAGATCCCGCGCCGTGAGCCCGGCGCGATCGTCCTCGGCCCCCAGCGTCGACGGCGGCAGCTCCTCCTCCGACAGCCCCCCGGCCGGCTGTGCGAGCGTCGGCACGCGTTGCTTCTGCTTGCGCGGCGCGGGCAGCGAGATCGTCGTGCCGTCGAGCAGTGTCAGCGAGATCATGCGCGGCGCGCGGCCTCGCGGCTCGGGGATCGTGTCCACCGGCTGTGAGCTCGGCGGCAGGGCGCCCTCGTCGAGCGTCGGCGGCTGCGGCTCGTCCACGATTTCGAGCACCCGCCGCAGCCGCTCCGAGGGCGGCGGCAGGGGCCGCGCTTCCACGATCGACACGCGCGTCTTCGCGGCGACCTCTTCGAGCTGCGGCGACTGCGCGCCCGGATCCGGCAGCGTCGGCGGCGGCGGCACGTCGGGCGCCGAGGGCATCTTGCCGCGCGCCGGCGGCGGGAGCGCGGCCGCCTCGGCGAGCGTGACGGCGTCCTGCGTGGTCGGCGGAGGCGGCGTCCTCGGCGCGCTGCGCGCCGCGCTCGGCTGCGGCTTCAGCGGCGAGCGCTCGGGCTCCGAACCTGGGAGCTCCAACGAGCTCACCGTGACCTCCGCGACCTCGACCGCTGGCCCTTCCGCCGGCGCCGGCGCCGCGAACGGCACGGCCGGCGTCTCCACGATCCCGAGGCTCGCATCCGCCGCGGCTTCGGGCCTCGTGCCGTCGGGCGTCGTGTCGCGCTCCACGATCGGCGCGCCCTCGGCGGGCGACGGCTGCGCGGGCGGCGCGCTGGGCTGCACGTCGTAGTAGACGCGGATCGCGTTCCGGATGTCGCTCGGCGGCGCGATCATCGCCTTCACCGGCAGCCCCGAGTGCTCGCCGCACGCGCGCAGGCCCTCCTCGTTCGAGGGATCGTCCATCGCGACGTAGAGCGTCTGCCCCTGCCCACGCACGTGGCGCACGTAGATCGGCACCACGCAGAAGCGCTCGGCCACGTGGTGCGGCACGAGGTTCAAGAGTTGCCGCGAGAACTCGATGTGCAGCAGCGAGACCCAGGGGACGCTCAGTTGATGCGAGAGGATCTGTGTGAGCTGGGTCTCGTTGATGTACCCTCGTTCCACCAGCAACGTGCCGAGGCGTCGCCCGTCGGTTTTCTGGAGCGCGAGGACCTCGTCGAGGTCTTGCTGCGAGAGCAGCCCTGCATCGACGAGGAGCTGACCGAGACGGAGGCGCGGCGTTGGCATCGGCCCGCAGGTTAGCCGATCGCAGAGCGGACCTACCAGTTGTTGGGGGGCGGCGCTCGCTTGACAGAACCGGCCCAATCTCGGCCCCGACCGTGGTACCTTGCGGCGCGTGTCGGATGTCCTTTGCCCTCAGTGCGCCACTGCGTGCGATCCGGCACACCGCTTTTGTCATGTGTGCGGCTTTCCGATCTCGGAGCTGCAAGCACGCGCCGACGATCCGCTGCTCGGCACGACGCTGCCCGGCGGCTACGTCATCCTCGAGCTCATCGGGGTGGGCGGCATGGGGCGCGTCTATCGCGCCGAGCAGAAGGCGCTCGGCCGCACGGTCGCGGTCAAGATCATCCACCCGCACCTGCTCGGCGACGAGAGCGCGTCGGTTCGTTTCATCACCGAGGCGCGCGCGGCGAGCCGGCTGAACCATCCGAACATCGTCAGCGTCTTCGACTTCGGAAAGAGCGGAAACCAGCTCTACCTCGTGATGGAGTTCCTGCGCGGTCGGGATCTCGCGCGGGTCGACTACGAAGAGGGGCCGCTCCCGTTTCGCCGCATCGTCGAGGTCATGTGCCAGGTCCTCGCGGGCCTCGCGGAAGCGCACCACCTCGGGATCATCCACCGCGATCTGAAGCCCGAGAACGTGGTCCTCGAGCCGATGCGCACGGGCGGCGACTTCGTGAAGGTCGTCGATTTCGGCCTGGCGAAGATGCGCGAGGTGCCGAGCACCCACATCACGAGCCCCGGCATCGTCTGCGGCACCCCCGACTACATGTCGCCCGAGCAGGGCCGCGGCGACCCGATCGACGGCCGCAGCGATCTCTACACGTGCGGCGTGCTGCTCTTCCAGCTCCTCACGGGACGACTGCCGTTCGAGTCCGAGTCGCCCACGCAGGTCGTGCTGATGCACCTCACGGTGCCCCCGCCGAACCCGCTCGACGTCGCGCCGGCGCGCAACATCCCGCTTCCGCTCGTCGACGTGACCTTGCGCGCGATGGAGAAGGAAGTCAGCCGCCGCTACCAGACGGCCGACGAGTTCACGATCGCGCTGCGCGCCGCCGCGACGATGCTCGATCGTGGAGCGCCGCCCTCGGTCGACGAGCCCGGGGTGGCCTGCGGGTCGTGCGGCACGATCGCGCCGCGCAACCAGAAGTTCTGCGGCGAGTGCGGCGCGCGGATCTCCCTCCAGCCGCCCATGAGCCAGCCCCGGCGCATCGCGCCGCCCGTCTCCGCGGGCCCGCCGCCGCGCGTGCGCATGTCGAGCTTGCCCGAGCTGCCGCTTCCGTTCGTCGGCCGCGAGCGCGACCTCGAGTGGCTCGACAGCTTCCGCTTCGACGTCGATCGCTCACTCGCGACCGCGCGCGTCGTCGGGGAGGGCGGCACGGGCAAGACGCGCCTGCTCCAGGAGTTCATCCATCTCGCCTCCGTGGCCGGCGATTTCGTCGTGCTCACGCGTCCCGATCCGTGGGGCGCCGACGTCGGCTACCACGTGCTGCGTGAGTCGATCGTGGCGCTCGCGTCGCTGCCGCCGGGCGGCGGAGAGCCGCACGAGTGGCGTGGCGCGACGCCCGAGGCGCGCGCCGGCCTCATGGCCATCTTCGGCAAGAAGGATCGCAGCGCGCCGCACCCGAGCGTGCACATGTGGTCGAAGCCCCCCGCGGGCATCGTGCAGCCGGACGATCGTCGCTTCACCGCGGCCGAGGCCCTGCGCTGGGCGATCATGCGCGCGCACGAGAGCAACGAAGGGCGCCTCGTCCTGCTCGCGATCGACGATCTACACGCCGTCGACGGCGCCAGTCGCAGCGCCTTCGCCGACGTCGTCGCCGAGCCGCCGATCCACCCGCTGCTCGTCGTCTCGACGCACCTGCCCGGCTTCGATCCGGGCTGGGCCGGCGCCACGCGTGTGCTCGAAGGGCTCCCGCTCGACCTCGTCTCGCAGATGGTGAGTCAGCCCATGGCCGCGACCCTCGGCCAGGGCGGCGGGCGCTCGATCTCGCCGCTCTACCTCGACCAGTTTCTGCGCTTCTCCTCCGAGGGCGGCACGAACCCGCCCGCGCGCCTCGGCGATCTCGTGGCCCAGCGCATCGAGCGCCTCCCGCCGGAAGCGCGCCGCGTGCTCCAGGCCGTCTCCGTGCTCGGCGACGACGCGCAGATGGAGGACATCGAGCGGCTTTTGCCCTCGGATCGCAACACCGTCACGCTGCTCGCCGTCCTCCGCGCGTCGGGCATGATCGAGCAGGAGCTCGGTGGCTTCCGCGCGGCGCACCCGCTCCTCCGCGAGATCGCGCTCGCCACGACGCCTGTCGCCGTCCGCCGCGACCTCCACGCGCGCGCGCTCGTGGGCCGCGACGGCGACCCGCTCCCCTTGCCGCTCGAGGTCCGCGCGCTCCACGCCTACCACGCGCAGGACACCTTCGAGGCGCTCATGCTCCTCGAACAGGTCGCCGATCGTGCGGGCGAGCGTGGTGACCGCGCGGGGGCCATCCTCGCGCTCCGCCGCGGCCTCGACCTCGCGCGCCGCGAGCTCTTCCGGGGCGAGCTCGACGAGCCCGAGAAGGCCGTGATCATCTTCAGCCGCAAGCTCGGCGAGGCGCTCGCGCGCGCCTCCGCGCTCACCGACGCCGACGGCGTCCTGCGCGAAGCGCTCGATCTTGCCGCGGGTGGCATCGAGCGCGCGCGCCTGCTCGCGGCGCTCGCCTTCGTCGCGCACGAGCGCGGGCGCGCGAAGGAGTCGCTCGCCTTCCTGCAGCAGTCGCTCGACCTCGCGCGAACCCTCGGGTCGAGTGAGCTCATGTCCTCCCTCGAGCGCATGCGCGCCGAATGGAACGCGGGGTGAACGAGCGACGCGTGGTCCCCGAGGGCCCCGCGCCCGGAACCTCCGCGCCGCGCGGCGTGTCTCGCCCCTTCGTCGCGCGCTGGGACCTCGACAAGACTTACCTGCGCACCGACTTCGACACGGTGCGTGACCTCGTCCGCACCGCGATCGAGCGTCCCGATCAGAAGCGCACGGTCCCCGGCGCGGCGGCGCTCCTCCGCGAGCTCGGCCGCGCGGACGTGGAGATCCACATCCTCTCCGGCAGCCCCGAGCAGCTCCGCTCGCGCATCGAGCAGAAGCTCCGCCTCGACGGCGCGCGCTGGGCCTCGCTCACGCTCAAGCCGAACCTGCAGAACATCCTGCGCCTGCGCTTCCGCGCGCTGCGTGGCCAGCTCGGCTACAAGCTGCCGGCGCTCCTTCGTCGCCGTTGCGAGCTCGGCTCCGTGCGCGACGAAAACGGCGATCTCGTGCGGGAGGTCCTGCTCGGCGACGACGCAGAGGCAGACGCGTTCGTTTACTCGCTCTACGCCGACGTGTGCGAGGGCAAGGTGAAGCCCGACGAGCTCGTCGACATCATGCGCGCGGGCGGCGCGTACGAGGACACGATCCTCGATGCGGTCCGCTTCGCCGGTTACGTCGAGAAAGGCCCTGTCGTCGAGCGCATCCTGATCCACCTCGATCGGCAGTCATCGCCGTCGGACTTCCGCCTCTACGGCGCGCGCGTCGTCCCGTTCTACAACTACCTGCAGGCTGCCTTCGTCTTGCACGAGGACGGCCGCATCCCGGATCGCGCCGTGCTCCGCGTCGCGCAGGACCTCGTCGCGTCCCACAACTTCGACGGCGCCGCGCTCGGCCGGAGCTACCTCGACCTCTCGCGCCGCGGCCACGTCTCCGGCCGCGGTATCCCCGCGATCGCCGAGGCCTACCGCGAGCTCACGCAGGGCCGCGCCGCGTCTGCGAGCGAGCTCGGCGCGATGGTGCAGAGCCTCGAGCACATGCTCCCCGACCTGCGCCCGCCCGTCTCGCGCTCGGAGAAGGCGCTCGATTACCGCGCGATGGTCACCGTGCACAACCCGAGGACGCGACGTTAGACGCGTCCTCGGCCACGCGCTCCTGCTTCAAACCCAGGCGTTGTTCAGGATCTCGCCCACGCCGCCTGCGCCGGGGACGATGTACTGCACCTCGTTGAGCCCGCGCTCTTCCTCGCTCGTGCCGGGCTCCGTGCGCAGCACGGCCGGCGGCGAGAGCCCGCGATCGAGCCGGTAGGCGTACACCGCGAGATCCGGATGCTCCGCGTGCACGCGCCGGATGTACTCGGGCGTCACGATCAGGTGCATCGCGATGAGCTTCGCCGGCGTCCCTTCCAGCGAGTTCTTGTAATACGAGACCGCGCTGACCATCGACGAGCCCGTCGCGCCCATCGGATCGGGGAACAGCACGTAACGATCGCCCACGTCACGCCCGATCTTCGCGTCGTGCCACGTCGCGCCGACGACCTCGCCCTGGGCGTTCGTCTGCCGGCTCATGAACAGGTGGTCTTGCCGTACGAGGTTCGGGTCGAGCACCTCGTTCATCAGGTCGAAGACCACCTGCGACGGCATCGTCCCGGCCCGGGCGATGCCCACCGTCACGGCCTTGGTGGTCCTGGAGAGCGCGGTGCCGCGGTAGACGGCCTGCGGGTGCGAGACGGCCATGCGGGTAGGGACGTCCACGCGGGCGCGGGGGAACTCCGTGGCCAGGACGATGCGGGCGAGCCCTTCGTAGAGCATGCGGACCAGGCGTCCCATGTCCGGCTGGCCCGTGTCCGGCGAGCAAGCTCGGGTCAAAAGGGTCCAGGCGAACGGGTCGTCGATCAGATGGACCCCCGGCCCGTAACGATGGGGAATCTCGGCAGCCCGGTACCGGCTCTCGGCGTAGGCGGTGTCGACCATCATTTTTCTGTTACACTACCTGGCCCCGTGCGGGGTATTCCTACGCGCGCCGGTGGTTCCGGCGTATGGGTTCGGCACGGCGGGCGTGGCTCTGGTCTTCCCAGGCGTTCGGACGTGTGCGAGACCCGCGAGACGGAGGATGGGTTCGGTGGACAGCGACCTGGCCGACTCGGTTGCGGCGCTCAAGGAAATCTTCGCCAAGCGGGGCATCCCGGTGAGCTTCGGCAAGGCGGATCCTGCGGCGATCGATGAGCTACGCAAGACCTTCAGGATCCCTGCGCGATATCGCGCCTTCATCACCGCGGCCGATCCGACGGACGTCGAGACCGTGACCCCGGTCGAGCGGGTGCGACTCTTCCCGTCGTACAAGCTCGCCGACGAGCAGACGCTCGGGGGCAAGCCCGCGGCAGAGATCCCGAACTGGCGCAAGAACTGGGTGATCATCGGCCGCAGCGCGCTGCTCGGTGATCCCTACTTCCTGGACACGAGCAAGCTCGACGCCGAGGGGGACTGCCCCATCTTCACGTGCATGCTCGGCACCGACACGATCAAGCCCGTGCTTTGCGCGTCGAGCTTCCAGCAGTTCCTGCGGATCCTCGCGACGAGCATGGAGGTCGCGACGGGCTTCGGCAGCGGCGTGCTCGACGACGAGGACGAGGCGACCTTCCGTGAGGCGCTCGCGCCGAAGATCAAGACGATCGACTCGGCTGCGCTGCGCGCTGGTCACTGGACCTAGAACATCGTTCCGAACGATGTCCTGGGTGCCCGCGAGGGGTCGTTCTTCCGGGAACGATCCCTCCGTCCGGTGAAAAAGCCGCGGGAGTAGGCCCCGATCGGGCCTATGTGCCGAAAAAAGATCGTGGTACGGCACGAGCTTCGGCTGCGATCCCCTTGATTCGCAGCGCGCTCGCTGTCGCATGATCCCCATTCACATCGACGGAACCGACACGTTCGCCGCGAGCCTCGGCCGCCTCGTGGCGCGCGGCGCCGATGATCTCGGCGCGGTCGAGCAAGACGTCCGCGCGATCGTGTCGGCCGTCCGCGCCGAGGGAGACGAAGCGGTCCTCCGTTACGTCGAGCGGTTCGAGCGCCGCCGCCCCGAATCGCTTTTGATCCGTACGTTCGACGGCGCCGCCGCGCTCGCGCGCCTCGAGCCGGATCTCCGCGCCGCGCTCGAGCTCGCGGCCGATCGCATCCGCCGCTACCACGAGCATCAGCGCGAGACCGGCTTTCGTTACGAGGAAGACGGCGTCGTGCTCGGCATGCGCGTGCGCCCGCTCGCGCGGGTCGGCGTGTATGCGCCCGGCGGCAAGGCTCGGTATCCCTCGAGCGTGCTCATGTCGGCGATCCCCGCGCGTGTCGCTGGTGTGCGTGACATCGTCCTCGCCACGCCCGCGCCCGATGATCGCCTCCTCGCGGCCGCGCACCTCTCCGGCGTCACGAGCATCCTCGACGCGGGCGGCGCGCAGGCGATCGCCGCGCTCGCGTACGGCACGGCGAGCTTGCCGCGCGTCGACAAGATCGTCGGCCCCGGAAACATCTACGTCGCTTGCGCGAAGAAGCTCGTCTACGGCGACGTCGACATCGACGGCATCGCGGGGCCGAGCGAGATCGTCGCGCTCGCCGACGACACGGCCGATCCCGTCATCGTCGCCGCGGATCTCCTCTCGCAGGCCGAGCACGACGAGGCTGCGTGGTGTGTCCTCGTCACGACCTCCCGCGCGCTCGCCGAAGCTGTCGTCGCCGAGCTCGGACCGCAGCTCGCGGCGCTCTCGCGCGACTCGATCGCGGGCGAAGCGATGCGCACGCGCGGCGTCGCGCTCGTCGTCCCGACCCTCGCGCGCCTCGCGGAGATCGCCTCGCTCGTCGCCGGCGAGCACGTCGCGTATCACGTCGCCGAGCCCGAGGCGCTCTTCGACGCCGTCGAGGGCGGAGGCGCCGCGCTGCTCGGCGGCATGACGCCGGTCGCGGCGGGTGACTACCTCGCGGGTCCTTCGCACGTCCTGCCGACGGGCGGGGCTGCGCGCTTCGGCTCTCCGCTCGGCGTCTACGACTTCGTCGTGCGGGCGAGCATCATTCGTTACGGCGCGCCTGCGCTGCTCCGTCATGGGCCCCACATCGCGAACTTCGCGCGTGCGGAGGGCCTCGACGCGCACGCGCGCGCGGTCGAGCTGCGGATGTCGCAACACACGCGCCTCGGGGGGCGGGGGGAGGGCGAGAGTTAGCGATCGTCGTGTCAGAGCTTTAACGGGGATCCGGGCGGGGCCCCGAGCTTCAACAAGCAAGTGCTTGAAAACGCCCGAAAATTCGTTGTGGCATCAAACGTGCTTTCAGTCCCGCTGACCGGGCATCGACCCGCTCGCGTGGGCTTTCTGCGGGCTTCGGATCGGCAGTGCAAGGAGGACCTTCGATGAGATGGATGAGGATACGGGTCGCCTTCGTGGCCACCCTCGGGCTCCTCGCTGGTGGGGCGCTCGGGTGCGCCGAAGAGCGAGACCCCATCAACCGCGTGCAGGCGAACGCGCTGGCGAAGTCGTTCTTCGTCGGTGAAGACCTGCACAGCGACGCGGACAACCCCGAGTTCTGGTCACAGGGCACGGTGGTCGACGTCGGCTACGGCGCGGCGCAGGACGGTTTGTTCACGTCCACGTACGCGCAGCCCGTCGCGCGCTTGAAGTGGCAGATCACGGAGGACCTCCTGATCGGGCGCTTGAGCTACGAGCGCATCCAGGACTCCGACGGCAAGAAGGGCGTCGGACCGTCGACGGATCAGGGCGTGATCGTGGTCGCGTACCCCATCCAGTCGCACTTCGACATTCGTTACGAGTACAACCCGACGACGGGCGAGGAGCTGAACGTCCTCGTCGAGAACGGCTCGGACAGGCCCTGGTACGACCGCGAGTACTTCCGCGTCGACTGGAGCAAGAACCTCAACGTGGATTCGTACGATTACGACACGTTGTCCATGCTCGGCGTCTACGGCGGCGTCGACTACGAGCCGCTCGACTACTACGTCAGCGATCCGAACGATCCCGACGCGCCGCACTTCGATCCCGAGACGGGCTACTTCGACGTCACGAACAAGGCGTTCGCGAAGCCGAAGATGATCGACCTCAGCCACCTCGGCTGGGGCATCGACAAGTTCCCGGCCTGCTACCTCGACAACGACTTCTTCGGTGGTTCGGCGCCCTCCGGCACCTGCAACCCCGTCGAGCTCACGATCCGCCAGTCCTTCCGCCGCGTGGTCGATCGCGACTACGAGCCGGTGAACTGGGACGGCAAGCGCTTCAGCGCGTACGGCGCGTTCACCGTCGATCGCTCGGGTTACGCCCGCAACTACGGCATGAGCGACGACAAGTGGTACCGCTTCGCCGCGCGTTACAACATCTGGGAGCGCAGCCACTACTACGCCGATCCCGAGAAGATGACGGGCGAGGTGAAGTGCTTCGTCCCGGAGAAGACGCTCTCGGGCGACGATCCGCACCGCGACCTCGACGGCAACGGCACCGAGGACGAGTGCGAAGAGGTCACGAAGGAGACGGGCGTGGCGGGCTCGCGTTGCGACGAGTTCAAGCAGCGCTGCACGCTGCCGTATCGCCTGCGCAAGGAGGTCCCGCAGCCCTGGTACTACACCAAGGAGTCGGACCCGGAGTACTTCGAGTCGACCGACTGGGCGACGCACGAGTGGGACGTCGCGATGCGCGCCGCGGTCATGTCCGCGCGCAACGCCGAGTGCAAGGCGACGGGCGGTGATCCCGGGGCGTGCGACGGCCAGTTCCCGATGTACCGCGGCCAGATGGACGACAACTGGGATCTGATCCAGCTCTCCCACGAGGTCGACGCCTGCCGTGCCGGCAAGACGAACGACGGTCGCAACTGCGAGGCGATCGCGGATCAGCTCGGCTCCGAGCGCGGCGTGGATCCCGGCGTGATCGCTGTCGCGAAGATGCAGCAGATGATCATGCTCTGCCACAGCCCGGTCCTCGAGACCGACGATCCGGCCTGCGGCCCGGCGGGGCGCACGGTGCGCATGGGCGACCTGCGCTACCACCAGATCAACGTCATCCCGACGCCGCAGACGCCCTCACCGTGGGGCATCATGGTCGACTCGGACGACCCGCTCACGGGCGAGAAGATCGCCGCGAGCGCGAACGTCTGGTCGCACGTGACGGACCTCTTCAGCCAGGGCCTCGTCGATCAGATGCGGTACCTGAACGGCGAGCTCACGACCGACCAGGTCACCGAGGGCACGTACGTCAAGGACTGGGCGATCGCCAGCGAGGTGGCGGGCGGCACGGGCGTGCTCCCGCAGATGAGCCAGGCGGACCTCTCGCGTCGCGTGCTCGGCGGCGCGGGCGTCATGCCGGACAAGATGAAGGCCGTCGAGAGCGGCGAGGGCTCGATCGTCACGAAGCCCGAGTTCGCCGAGTCGCTCGAGAACGTGAAGCAGATGGTCCGGGACGTGCGCGCCGACGCGCTCGCGCCCTCGGCCAACCGCCCGGTCTACGAGGCGCGCCGCCAGCGTGCGGCGGGCTCGCAGATGGAGGCGCAGCTCACGACGAAGGCGATGCAGCAGCTCGCCGGGACGGACAAGCTCCCGGTGAACGACGCCGTGATGAACTTCGCTTCGCCTCTGCGTGGCAATCACCCGCAGGTGCAGCGTGACATCGCGCGCATGAAGGAGATCGCCCTCGCCGAGCGCGGCATGTGCATCATGCAGGCGACCTTCCCCTCGCCGATCGGCCTCACGTCGCTCGACAAGGCGATCCAGGCGAAGTTCAAGGACGCCATCAACCCGCGCACGGGCGCGCCGTACGGCACGTTCGCGGATCCGATGTCGAACACGAAGCAGGACCAGCTCGATCGCGCCGAGGTGATCCGTCACTGGATCGCGCAGAAGGCGCACTACTCGGTCATGGCGCACGAGATGGGTCACTCCATCGGCCTGCGTCACAACTTCGTGAGCTCGTCGGACGCCTGGGGCTTCCGCCCGCAGTACTGGCAGCTCCGCACGAAGAACGGCAAGGTCACGGCGGCTTGCAACGACCTCAAGAGCGAGGCCGAGAGCGAGAACTGCGTCGGGCCGCGTTACTTCGACCAGGTCACGGCGAACGAGCGTGATCAGCTCCTCACCATGTTCATGCACCAGTCGATCATGGAGTACGGCGGTGAGGTCACGCAGGACTTCATCGGCCTCTCCGCGTACGACTTCGCCGCGGCGCGCATGTTCTACGGCCAGACGGTCGCGGTGCATGCCGACACGGACATGAACGCCGACAAACCGCTCGGCCGCGCCGCCCTCGACAAGATGGACGGCTTCGGCGGCATCATCGGCTACCAGTACACGTCGAACGGCAGCGCGAACATCCACTACTCCCAGCTCCAGCGGACGTGGAAGATGCTCGACGCGCAGAGCTGCACCGCGCTCACGGAGGAGCAAGTTCAGCGCCTGAAGCCGGCCGACTGGGACGAGGGGCGCCTCGGCAAGTGGGACCCGCTGCTCGACGGCCTGATCGTCAAGGTCAACGGCGAGTACTCCAAGTGCAAGACGCGCAAGGTCGACTACATGCCGTGGCAGTCGATGCGCGACAACGGCGTGGACTTCGGCCGTCGCTGGAGCTCCGTCGACGCGACGAAGCGCACGCGCGTCCCCTACGGCTTCGCCACGGACCGCTGGGCCGACCTCGGCAACGTCGCCGTCTACCGCCACGACAACGGCGCGGACGTCTACGAGCTCTTCAACTTCTTCATCACGCAGCAGGAAGTCGGGCACATCTTCGACAACTACCGCCGCAACCGGCAGAGCTTCAGCGTTCGCGCTGCGGCGATGCGCACGCTCGAGCGGTACAACACGAAGATGCGCGACGCGGCCAAGGGTCTCGGCCTGCTCGTGAACATCTACCGTGACTTCGCGCTCGAGTCCGGCTTCGACTTCAACTCGGAGTGGCCCTCGATCGCGAAGCAGTTCTACCAGGACAACATCCTGGCCTCGGGCCTCGCGTTCGATCACTTCGCGCGCCAGGTCTCTCGCCCGCAGTACGGCGAGCATCACAAGGTCGCGAACGATCTCGTCCTTCGCTCGACGGACGACATCTACTCGCAGCCGGGTCCCACGGTCCTCGTCGTGCCGAACGGCGCCACGGGGTATCGCTCGGACAACAGCCCCGCGGGTCCCGCGGCGATCGGCATCGGCGGCAGGCCGCTCGAGAACGCCCTCGCGGACGACAAGGGCAACGACTACGACTCCGAGTACACGATCAACGCCGGGTCGTATTACGACAAGGCGTGGGCCTCGATGTTGTTCACCGAGTCGGTCGACAACTTCATCAGCGCCTCGCGTCAGGACTTCCTCGACGCTCGTTACCGCGCGGTCTCGCTCGCGGACGTGTTCCCCGACGGTTATCGCCGGTGGCTGGGCAACAACCTGACCGGCGACGACATGCTCAAGGGCGCGTGGGTCAAGGCGAACAACGGCACCCCCATCACCGATCCGCAGAAGTTCCCGTCGACGCCGCTCGGCTGGACGAGCTGGTGGCCGGCGGAGGGCCCGCAGGTCTGCTTCCCCGGCGAGGGGTCGACGGTCTGCTCGGCGGTCGGCTGGGATCCGGGCGTCTTCGAGGGCGAGTCGGTCAACGTCGACACGCTCATGCCCATCGACGGCCAGATCGGCTGGGAGCAGCAGAAGTTCCTGATCGCCTGGACGATGAACTACCTGCCCGAGAACCAGCAGCAGTGGTGGATCAACATGCTCCGCCTGTGGGAGCAGGGCGTGGACGGCGATCCCGAGTTCGACGCTCGCATCGAGTTCCACGATCCGTCGGGCAAGGTGTACGTCGCCAAGACCTTCGGCACCGAGGTCCTCTTCTCGGGCACGAAGTACGAGAAGACCGTCCAGAAGGGCATCTCGGCGCGCGTCCTCCAGTACGCGAACGATCTGCTCCAGCAGGCGTACGTGGTCGACGAGGTCGACTACAACAACGACGGCACGGTCGACTGGTACAAGGCGCGGACCAACAGTGACACGACGTCGCCGAACTACGGCGCGCCGCTCGTCAAGTTCGACTCGACGATCCAGTCGTCGGCCGATCGTTGCACCGCCGCCGACAACACGGGCTGCACCTGCACGGCGAACCGCGCTTGCGTCAAGCTCTCGCGTTACGCCGAGGTGCCGTTCTTCATCCGTCAGGCCCTCGCGGCGTACGGCCTCGCCGACCCGTCGATGAAGGGCATCTACGACTGATCGAAGACACCTTCCCCCCACCCCTCTCCCGCGGGAGAGGGGCCGGGGGTGAGGGGATCGCTCGAAACGAAAAGGCCACGGGATTCGCTCCCGTGGCCTTTTTCTTTGGCGCGTCGCGGGTTCGTCCGGACGCGCGTTTGTCCTGGCGCGTCAGCCCTTCCGCAGATAGCCGGCGTTGAGCAGCTTGATGATGGCTTGCGTGGTGTCGAGATCCGTCGCTTGGCTCTTGTTCAGCACGAGGGCGAGGTGCCCGTGGTTGTACGCGAGCTGGAAGACCTCGATCTCCGTCGGCGAGAGCTCACGCAGCGCGGGGCCGAGCGGGTGCGGCACGATGAGCCGCGTATCGAGATCCGGCAGCTTGTGCCGGAGCGCGTTGAGCTCGTCGATCTGCCGTAGGCCCTCCATGAGGAGCTCCTGCACGGACAGATTGATCGTCACCGGCAGCGTGCGCTCCTCAGGCGGGTCGAAGTCGAACGTCCCGCGCGTCCACGCGAGGATGCGGATCGCCGCCTTGAGCGGCGGCACGTCGTCCTCGTTGATCTCGGCGTACGTGACGATGCCTCGGTGAAGGAAGATCTTTCCGACGTCGTCGTCCGAGGTGATCACGAGGACGCCGCTCTTCTTCGAGGTGCCGAGGAGCTGCAGGAGGTCGGGCAGCGGGATCTCCTCGATCGCGCCGGACATCGAGCGCGCGGGGCCGCGGGGCGCCACGGAGGGGCGGGGCGGCTCCATCTTGCGGCGCGAGGCGGCGGCCGTGTCGGCCGAGACCACCTTGAGGATGCTCGTGCCGATGAGCACGCGGTCGCCTTCCTTGAGCGTGCTCTTCTGGATCTTTTCGCCGTTCACGAACGTGCCGTTCGTCGAGCCGAGATCCTCGATCGTGAGATCCGTGTTCGAGAGCAAGAAGCGCGCGTGCTTTCGCGAGACCATCTCCTCGACGAGGACGATGCCCGCGTCGCTCGCGCGTCCGACGACGAGCTCCTGCGCGTCCTGCAGCGGGATCTCGCCACCCTGGTACTTTCCCGAGATGAAGCGCAGAACGAGCCGCGACGGAGACGTCATGTGTGGAGCTTGTTCCATGTGCGTGGAAACCGAGCACTCGCTACTGCCACGCTCGGTCCGACATTGTGCCTCGTGAGACTCTTGGGGTCATCCATCAAAACGACGCGGGCGTAGGGCCCCGGGCCCTTCGTTTCCGCTGCGATCGTGACGCCCCGGAAGCTCGCGCGCACGACGCGAAGTCGATTTCACGTGTGGGGGGTTCGCCACGATCGCGCTCCCCGCCCCCTCCAGGATGGGGGAGAGGGGGACCGGGGTCGGGCTAACGGCTCCGGCGCCTTCGCAGCGCGAGCGCCGCGCCCGCGAGGCCGAGGGCCCAGGCGAGCGGATCCGTCGACGACGGCGCCTTGCCGGTCGAGCACGCGCCGCCGGTGATCACGAAGCCGCTGGGAGGCGTTTCTCCGCCGCTGCCTGCGGCTCCGCCTTGTCCGCCGCTTCCGCCTGCGCCACCTGCGCCACCTGCGCCAGCCATACCGCCTGCGCCACCTGCGCCGCCTGCGCCACCTGCGCCAGCCATACCGCCTGCGCCACCTGCGCCACCTGCGCCACCTGCGCCGCCCATGCCGCCGGTGCCCGAGGAGACCGTGTCGTCGCTCGGCTCATTCGGGTCTCCTTCCCCCGGATCGACCGCGCCGTCCTTGTCCTTGTCCTCCTCGCCGTCGGGGACGCCGCCGTTGTCCGTGTCGGGGTCGAGCGGATCGGTCGTCGTCGCGCCCATGTCCGCATCGGGCACGCAGTTGCCTGCGGCGGGGTTCGTCCCGGGACCGCTGCAGTCGTGGCCCATCTCCGTGCCGTCGAAGAGCCCGTCGCCGTCGCTGTCCGGATCGAGCGCGTTGATGAGCCCGTCGCCATCGGTGTCGTCGCCGGGCAGCGGCTCTTGCCCGTCGGGCACGCCGTCGTTGTCGGTGTCGGCGTCGGTCGGGTCCGTGCCGAGCATCGTCTCCACGTCGTCGGGCAGCCCGTCGCCGTCGCTGTCGTTGCAGCCCTCGTCGATCGTCCCGTCGCAGTCGTTGTCGATCGTGTCGCACGTCTCCATGCCCGAGGGCACGCAGACGCACTGCTTTGGCGCCGGGTCGCAGACCGGTTTGTCGCCGGGGCAGTGGCTGTCCTCGGTGCAGCCCACGCACTCGTTCGGGTCGCTCGACGTGTCGCAGATCGGCGTCGCGCCGCCGCAATCGGCGTTCGTCGTGCACTCCTCGATCACCACGACCGTGGGCGGATTGCCGGGCGACACGCCGTTGCCGTCGGTCGGGAAGGACGTGTACGGCGCGCCTTGCTTGCCTTCGCCGCTGACCGTCGCCTGGTTCGACAGGGTCGCGGGCGCGTTCGGCTCGACCTTCACGCGGAAGCGCACGAGCGCCGTCTCGCCCGGGGCCATCTCGCCGCCCGCAACCGCGTTCGCGCCCGCGCCGAGGCGCACCGTGACCGTGCGCGTCGCGGCGATGTACTCGCCCTGATCGTCGCCCGCCTGCTCCGTCTTCGGGCCCGCGTTGGCCCCTTGCACGATCTCGAGCGAGCCCGGGACGAACGACACGCCCACGGGCAGCTGATCGTCGAGGCGCGTGTTGATCGACGTGTCGTTGCCGCTGTTCGTCACGGCGATCGCGTATTCGAGCTCGTCGCCGACGACGAGCTTGCCGGCGTTCACGTCCGACGCGGTCTTCGTCGAGGTCGAGAAATCGGGCAGGAGCGTGGCGATCGACGAGACGAAGCCGCCGATCCAGAAGACATCGTTCGCGCCCGAAGCATTGCCGACCTGCACGTTCGCGGTCTTCTGGCCGGCCGTGATCTTCGTGGAGATGTCGACCACGTCGAGATCGATCCCGCTCATGCTGCCGGGCCCGCCCGTGAGCTTCGGCAGATCGCCGTCCGTCGAGACGGCGGCGCCGAGCCACGATCGCGAGGCGTTGAAGAAGTTTCCCGTGGGGTTCTGCGCGTCGACGATGTCGTTGGCGGCGCTGAGCACGCCCGTGCCGAAGCGCAGGTAATCGTTCTGGCCGGCGGAGCTCGCGACGTCGCCCTCGTAGGCGATGACGGCGAGCTTGCCGTCGATGGCCGCGCCGGGGACGGTGAAGCCCGAGAGCGCGAGCGTCTGCGGCGTGACGCCGATCCGATCGAAGCCGTCGTGCAGCGCAAGGTGGCGCGGCTTCTCCGAGGGCAGCTCGTAGAACACGACGAGCCACCACCCGGCGAAGAGCCGGTCCTGCACGAGGCCGACGAAGCTGATCGAGTCGACGCCGGAGAGCCGGTACGCGCCCGCGCCCTGGGTCGCCACGAGTGAGGTCACGTCCGCGGTCGACTGGTAGAAATACTCGGTCACGCCGCCCGAGACGTTCGTGCTCACGAGGCTGTCGTCGGCGGTGATCACCTGGGGGGAAAACGAGCCGGGGCGCTCGAGCGTCACGCTCGTGTCGGGCATGCCATTGTTGTCCCAGCGCGCGCCCCAGTAGAGGCGGGCGTAGGTCACGGTCGCGCCGGGCGGCAGCGTGAGCGCGGCGGTCGAGCGTTGATCGGCGACGGTGACGCTCTCGGAGGCGCTGGCGCTGCCGAGGGCGGGCTCGTCGGCGCGCCAGTGGATATCGGGGGCGCCGTCGCCGCTGCCGTTGCAGACCACCTCGCCGATGACGGGCGCGACCCCCACGTTGCCGCACTCGTACCCGAGCGTATTGCCGATCAGCTTGAAATCGCCGTGACCGTCGAACTGCTTTCGCAGCTTGGGGGCGGCGAGGGCCGTTCCGGCGGGGAGGGTGGCGAAGGCGACTGCGCCGACGAGGGCGGCGAGGCCGGCCCGGCCGACAAAGCTACGCCGGGGCGGAGAAGGAGAGCGCGTGGACATGGCAAGGACCTCGCATTCCATCATGCCAGAGGTCGCCCGCCCAGCGCATTCTTTTTGGGCGAGATCGCGGCCTTCGGGGCTCGCTCAGAATGCGTTATGGCCGGTCAGCGCGCTCCCCAGGATCAGCGTGTGCACCTCGTCCGTGCCTTCGTAGGTATAGACGCTCTCCAGGTTCAGCGCGTGCCTTATGACGGGGTAGTCGAGCAGGATCCCGTTCCCTCCGAGCAGGCCGCGCGCCTTGCGGGCGGCGCGCAGCGCGAGGCCCACGTTGTTCTTCTTGCAGAAGGAGACCTGAACGGGCGTGATGGCGCCGGCGTCCTTGAGACGACCGTAATGCAGCGCGAGGAGCTGGCCTTTCGCGATGTCCATGGCCATCTCCACGATTTGCTCCTGCACGAGCTGCTTCGCCGCCACGGGTTTTCCGAACTGCACGCGCTCGCGCGTGTACGCGACCGCGGCTTCGTAACAGGCGCGCGCGGCGCCGAGCGCGCCCCAGGAGATGCCGAAGCGCGCTTGCGTGAGGCAGGAGAGCGGCCCCTTGAGCCCCACCACGCCGGGGAGCATGTTTTCCTTGGGCACGCGCGCCTCGTTCAGCACGATCTCGCCCGTCGGGCTCGCGCGCAGGCTCATCTTGCCGTGGATCGTGGGCGTCTCGAAGCCCTTCGTCCCGCGCTCGACGATGAACCCGCGGATGGACGAGGCGTCGCCGTCGTCGACCTTCGCCCATACCACGGCGAGATCGCAGATCGGCGCGCTCGTGATCCACATCTTCGTCCCCGTGAGCACGTACGAATCGCCGTCGAGCCGCGCGCGCGTCTTCATCGATCCGGGATCACTGCCCGCGTCCGGCTCGGTGAGGCCGAAGCAGCCGATGAGCTCGGCGGCGGCCATTTTCGGCAGGTATTTGTTTTTCTGTTCCTCGGACCCGAAGCGCCAGATCGGGTACATCGCGAGCGAACCCTGGACGCTGACGAAGCTCCGGAGCCCGCTGTCGCCGTACTCGAGCTCGGCGAGCGCGAGCCCGTAGGAGACGGCATTCATGCCGGCACAGCCGTATCCCTGGAGCGAGGCGCCGAGCAGGCCCATCGCGGCGATCTCGGGGATGAGGTCTTGCGGGAACTGCTCCTTCGCGAAGAGCTCGGCGGCGCGCGGCAGATACCGCTCGCGCACGAACCTGCGCACGGTGTCGCGGATGATGCGCTCCTCGTCCGTGAGGAGGCCGTCGATGGCGATGAGGGCGTCGAGCGAGAGCGGCTCTTGGGGCGTCATGGTCTCGGGCGTGTGTAGCCCGGATGGCGAGCGCGGGGAAGGGGCGTCGCGGCGCGCGCCCTCACGATCGCGACAATCCGCGTGTTATGGATGCAGCATGCGCCCCCCTGACGGCACATTTTTCCTTCCTGGCCCGGCTGGCCGCATCGAGGCCGTGCTCAAGCGCCACCCGAGCGCGAGGGCGGCGGCCGTGGTTTGCCATCCGCACCCGCGCTTCGGCGGCACTTTCTACAACAAGGTCGTTTCCCGGGCCACGCGCGCCCTCCACGCCGCGGGGGCCACGGTCCTGCGCTTCCATTTTCGGGGCGTCGAGGCGAGCGAGGGCCATTTCGACGACGGCGTGGGCGAGGTCGACGATACCCGCGCGGCGCTCGATTTTCTCGCCCCCGAGCACCCCCGCCTCCTCGTCGCCGGGTACTCCTTCGGCGCCTGGGTCGGCCTGCGCGTCGGCGCCTCGGATCCGCGGGCCGAGGCGCTGATCGGCATCGGGATCCCCATCAACGTCTACGATTTTTCCTATCTCCGCGAGACACGGAAGCCCCTGCTCCTGATCCAGGGCGATCGCGACGAATGGGGCGACATCGAAGCGGTCCGCACGCTCGCGCGCGAGCTTCCCGGCCCGGTCACGCTGGAGGTGATCCCCGGGGCAAACCATTCTCTCGCGGAGCACCTGGAGACGATGATGGAGAAGATTTCCGGATTCGTCGCGCGCCCGTCAGGTTGATTCGAGCGAGCGTCCTTGCGAGAGCGCCTCGGCGACCGCGCGCCGCCGCAGCTTGCCGCTCGTGGTCTTCGGCAAGGTCCCGGGGGGCAGGAACATCACGCGATCGATCCCGATCCCATGCGAGAGCAGCGCGGCGCGTACCCGCTCGCCGAGCGCGTCGTGGGCGGTTGGATCGAGCTTCGTCTCCGCGATCACGTACACGAGCTCGGTCTCGTCCGCCTCCGCGCGTACGCCGACGGCCACGACGCACCCGCTCCGCACGTCCTCGACCTCGGAGACGATCTCCTCGATCACCGAGGGAAGCAGGTTGTGCCCGCCCTTGATGATGAGGTCCTTCTTCCGCCCCGTGACGAAGAGCTCGCCCTCGTCGAGATACCCGAGATCTCCCGTGCGCAGATAGCCGTCCCGGAACACCGCCGCGGTCGCCGCCGCATCGTCGAGGTATTCGTGCATCAAGGTCGGCGCGCGGACCTCGATCTCGCCCACGTGCCGCTCGGGCAGGGCCTCGCCGCGTTCGCCCGTGATACGCACGTCCGTCCGCGGAATCGGTTTTCCCACGCAGACGAGCTCGAGCGCGTGCGGGCCCGGCTCGGTCGCGACGGCGCGCCCGGTCTGCTCGAGCATTCCGCGATCCACGACCGCGAAGCGCGACGGCGAAAGGAGCTTCGGAAAGCTCACGGCGACGGTGGCCTCGGCGAGGCCATACACCGGGAAAAACGCCTCCGCGCGGAACCCCACGGGGCCGAAGGCCTCGGCGAAGCGCCGCAAGAGCCCGGGTGAAATGGGCTCCGCGCCGATCATCGCGCATTCCCAGGGCCGAAGGTCGAGCCCCGCCTCCGCCGCGCGCCGCGCGAGCCGCAGGACGAGCGCATAGGCCGAGGGCGGCGCCGCGCAGATCGTCGCCCGCAGCGAGGACATCGCCTCCAGCCAGGCGAGCGGCCGCGCCCGGAAATCCTGCGGCCCGAGCATGTTCGCGACGAACCCATTGTAGAACGGAAAGAGCAGCCCGCCGATGAGGCCCATGTCGTGGTGCAGCGGTAGCCACGAGACGGCCACCGATTCCGCGTGGCTCGGCAGCGCCTCGCTCATGCACGCCATGTGCAGCATCAGCCGCTCGTGCCCGAGGACGACGCCGCGCGGATGCCCCGTGCTCCCGCTCGTGAGCTGGATCAACGCGGGTCCGGGCGCCGCGTCGGGATCGGGCGAAAACCCGTGCGGCGTGATCGACAGCTCCTCCGCGCAGAGGACCCGGACCGGCCCCCGCGCGCCGGCGAAGGCCGTGAGCGCGCGCGAGGTGACGAGCGCCCGCGCCGAGAGCCTTTCCGCGGTTTTGCGGAGCTGCTCGAGGAAACCCTCGATATCGGTCAACCGGAACGGCAGCCCGATGGGAATGGGCACCGCGCCGAGCGACCAGATCCCGAAGAGCGTCGTGACCGCGGCCTTCACCTCGGGCACGAGCACGAGCACGCGGTCCCCGGGCCGCACGCCGGACTCGTGAAGCCCGGCCGCGACGCGCACGGCTTCCTCCCAGAATCGGAGCCAGGTCCACGCCTCGAACCCCGGATCCTCCTTGAATCGAATGGCGATCGCGTCGCTCCTCGATCCGGCGCGGCGGCGGAGCAGCCCGGCGATGGTCCTCGTGTTCATCTCGCCCCCTTTTCACGCGCGGGCGGGACGATGGGGAACCACGCGGACTCGACCCGCGGCCGGCCCCGCGTCGCCAGGATCATGTATTCGAGCGCCGTGCGCCGCGCGAACGAGAGCTTGGCGACGGTCATGTATTGCTGCAGGAGCCGCGAGAACCCCGGCGAGATCGCCTCGATGCGGCGGCGGTTCTTGCGCACGTTGTCGATCCAGCGCTCCAGCGTGAGCGCGTACGAGCTCGTGAGATCCTCGACGTGGCAGATGTCGAGCCCCGCGCGCTCGATGAAGGCGAGCTCCTCGCTCAGGTGGAGCAGACGACAATACCCGAGCGCCTCGACGAAGATGTAATCGGTCGCCGTGCTCTCGCGATCTCCGCGGTGCTCGGCCGGATAATAACAATCGGAGATGAGCAAGCGCCCGGAGGGGCGGAGGAGCCGGGCGACCGTGCGGTGGATCTCCTCGCGGTTGTGCATGTGGACGATGCTGCCGCTGAAGAGCACCACGTCGAACGAGGCGGGTTCGAGGGCGAGATCCTCGATGTGCTCGACGTCGATGTGCACGCGGTCCGCGACGCCGGCGAGGCGCGCGCGGCGAAGCGCCTCCTCGCGTTGCCGCTCGCTGAGGGTGATCCCGAAGAATTCGCCCTGGGTATGCTCGGCGAGGTAGAGGAGATTGCTGCCCCACCCGCAGCCGACGTCGAGGACACGCTCGCCGGGCTGGATGTCGAGCTTGGCCTGAATGCGGGCGAATTTGCGTGCCTGCGCGGTCTCGAGGTCCTCGTCGGGGCTCACGAAGACGCCGGTCGCGTATGCGAGGCGGCTATCGAGCACCATCGAGAAGATCTCGACGTCGTGCTGGTAGTGCTCGGCCACGACGCGGCGCTCGTGCTCGCGTTGCTCCGCGGGCGAGCGCTCCATCGCCTCGCGCTCGGGGTGGGTATGCGCGGTGGAGCTCATCGGGCACCTCCGTTCGCCTGGGCGGAGACCTTCTGTGCGACGAGCGCGGCCACGTCGCCCACGGAGCGGATGTGCGGCTGCTCGGGCGTGGTGAAATCGGGCAGCGTGATGTCGAACGCCTCTTCGAGCGCGACGTTCAGCTTGATGAGCCCGAGGGAATCGATGCCGAGGCGCGCCTCGTCGAGCCGCGCGTCGAGCGCCACCTGCTCCACGGGGAGGCGGAGGGTCTCGGCGATGATACGGCGGACGTCATTGGCGATGGCGTCGGGAATGGAAAGATTGGTAGCCACGAGAAGCTCCTTGGTGCCGAAAATTACGGGGCATGGCGCCTGGCAAGACGGGGGCCACGCTGTATGTCTCCGGATGGAGGTCGAACGACCCGGCGCGTGTGCAGCCAATGCCCAATTCGCGCGGATCTTGCTCGCGCAGCATTGGCGCGGCCGTCTGGCCCAGGCGAAACATTGCCGGCACGGTGGACGCGTGGTGCGACGGCGACCCGAGCGTGAGCTTTCGTGGCGCGAGCGACGAGGGTATGGTGGCGCCCCCATGCGCCACCTCCTCTTTGCGGTGACCTTCGCCTCCTGCATGCCCCTCCTCGGCTGCGCCGCCCGCTCTCCCGAGCCGAGCCACGCGCCCGCGCCGCAGGACGACGCCATCGTCATTGGTCAATCGTTCATCATGGACTCGGCCGCGCTCGGCGAAAAGCGTCGGATCACGGTGTACCTGCCGCCGGGGTATGCGGAGAGCCGCGAGCGATATCCCGTGATGTATCTGCTCGACGGCGGCGCGGCGGAGGATTTTCACCATATCACCGGCATCGTCCAGGTCTCCGTGGCGAACGAGATCATGAGGCCGGTGATCGTCATCGGAATCGAAAACACCGAGCGAAGGCGTGACCTCACGGGCCCCACGGAGAACGAGAAGGACAAGGCGATCGCGCCGCGTGTCGGCGGCTCGGCCAGGTTCCGCGCCTTCCTGAAGAACGAGCTCGTGCCGCGGATCGAGCGTGATTATCGGAGTAGCGGGGAACGCGGGCTCATGGGGGAATCGCTGGCGGGGCTGTTCGTCCTGGAGACGTTTTTCGATGATCCCGCGTTGTTCGGGACGTACATCGCGGTGAGCCCGAGCCTTTGGTGGAACGATGGTTTCCTGCTCGCGCGGGCCGAGCCGCGCTTGAAGGCGCTATCGGCGCAGGGCAAGACGCTGTACCTGACGGTCGGCGGCGTCGAGGACAATACCGCGGAAACGGAGCGGATGGCCGGAATCCTGCGCCAGCATGCGCCCGCGGGGCTGATATGGCATTATGTACCGCTTCCGGCGGAGGCGCATGGTACCGTTTACCATGTCGGCGCCGTGCATGCGTTGCGGCTGCTCTATGCGAGGAAGAAGACGGAGGCGAGGGACGGAGGCTGAGCTGCGTGCCTTCGCCGCCCGCGTTCTGGCCGTGGAACCGGCACGCGTAGGTGTCTACGCGTCACCGGGATCGCGCGCGGGCGCACGTGTAGTGTACGTTGCGGGCGCGAGACGTCTCTTCCGGGCATCGCCCCACGTCTCATCTATAGGATGCTCCGCCCAGCGCCCCGTCGTCGCATGTGCCCACGGCAACGGCGCGCTGCATCACGTCGACTTCGTGCTGCCGGCGCACCCGGGTGAGGGGTCGTTTGAGCGCGTATCGATTTCCAGATTGGCGCTTGACCTTTGCCTTGACGTTGAGGTATACACGAGCCGCCTATCGAGTGCGCATCCCACGATTTGGAAGATGCCCACTCTCGGTTGTCCATCGTTCCATTTTCCTGGCGACCAATAGGGTCGTTCTTCCTGAGGTGCGCACATGAATAAGCTCGCTCTCTTCGGTGCTGCTGCGGTCGCGACGGCGTTCTGCTTTTCCTCGGACGCGCGAGCCACGGGCGACGGCGACGTTTCGGGCTCGGCGCTGGACCTGGTGATCGCGTACCAGAACGACAGCACCAAGACCACCGGCAACGGCGGCAGCTTCGTCACGAAGGCGGTCAAGGACGCGCTCGGCTGGTCGAGCAGCCAGTGGCTGTACTACTTCGGCACCTCGACCCTGAGCGCCCAGAAGTGGTACGAGCAAATCGTCCCGCCGGGCGGTGGCGCGCCCTCGAACTTCGTCGAGGTCGACAACATCAACGACGTCGACGCGGGCCAGGTCTTCGCGATCAACGCCACCGGGTCGTACACCGGCCATGCCGCCGTGATCATCGGCGAGCCGATCGACATCACGCCGCCGAACGCGTTCTACACGCCGTACATCACGGGGACGAAGCAGTGGGCGGTGCCGATTGCCGACTCCACGGGCAGCGAGCACGGCCAGAATACGGCGTACCCCGATAGCCGCCGCTCGGCCAGCGGCTTCACGGCCAACGTCCCCGGCACGGCCTACATTCGGCTCTACTCGGACGCCACGACGGGCGAGATCCTGTCCTACGGCTGGAGCATCACCGCGACGAACGACCTCAACATCTACGATCAGAGCGAGCGCCCGTTCGCCATCGGCGAGCTCACGGTCGCCCCCTGAACGAATCTCAGCCACGCGCCCAGTCGCATGGCTCAACGCTCCCAGGGCGCGCCCCGCAGGTCGCGCCCTCCTGGGAGCGTTTTCATTCGATCCCATCCAACCAAGCTCGCCACGAGCCCGCTAAGCGCACCACGCGTGCGAGCGGGACGTACGCGCGTCCGGCAGGCGCTTTCGCTCCGACGGCGGATGAAGAAATAGAACGCCCCTCCCACAACCACCATAGCCTTCGCATCGATATAGGTGTATACACGATGCGGTCTATCGAGTGCGCATATTGCAACTTCCTGATGCCCACTCGCCGGTTGACCATCGTTCTCTTTCCTGACGACCACCACGGTCGTTCCTCCTGAGGTGTGAACATGAATAAGCTCGGTCTTTTGGGTGCTGCTGCGATCGCGACGGCTCTCTGCTTCCCCTCGGACGCGGAAGCCGATCCCGTGCTCAACGCCTCCATCTCCTCTCATGCGGTGGCCCTCATCCCCACGAGCACGGGCAACGGCGGCAGCTTCGTCACCAAGGCGGTCAAGAACGCTCTCGCCTGGACGAGCAGCAAGTGGCTGTACTGCTTCGGCTCCTCGACCCTGAGCGCCTCGCAGTGGTACGAAGACATCACCGAGGGCAGCAACTTCGTCGAGATCACGAACATCGCGGACGTCGAGGCGGGCCACATCATCGCGATCAACGCCACCGAGTCGTACACCGGCCATGCCGCGGTGGTCATCGGCGAGCCGATCGACATCACGCCGCCGGCCGGGTTCTACACGCCGTACCGCACGGGGCAGAGGCAGTGGGCGCTGCCGATCGCCGACTCCACGGGCAGCGAGCACGGCCAGAACACGGCGTTCCCCGACAGCCGCCGCTCGGCCAGCGGCTTCACGCCGAACATCGCCGGCTCGGCCTACCTGCGGCTTTACACGGACGAGGCGACGGGCGAAATCCTGTCCTACGGCTGGAGCGTGACCGCGACCACCGAAGCGAACGTCTACGATCAAAGCGAGCGGCCGTTCGCCATCGGCGAGCTCGACATCACCGCCTGCCCCTGATCACGAGCCGCCGCGCCGGCCGCCGCCCCGGGCCCCGCGGGGGCTCTTCGCCCTTCGACCGCTCCGCACCAGCCGAGCTCACGGATGGGGATGGACGACCGTCCCGCTCCGTGGCGCCAGCCGAACAGCCACGCGTTGCATTGCACGTGCCCCCGCTTGCAGGGCGTGCCTTCCGCAAATCGCGACGATCTCCCATGGCGCCGACGATGACGCCGGGCGGAGGCGGATGCGCGCCCTCAATCCTGCCTGGCCAGGCTCGCCACGAGCCCGGCCGAGCGCACCACCCGTTCGAGCGGGTCGTGATCCACGATTTCGGGCGCGGTCGCCACGTGCTCGGGACGCTTGCCGCGCACGTGCGCCTCGGCCGCCCGTAGCACCGCCGCGACGTAGGCGTCGACGCGCTCGAGCTCGTCCGCCTGCGGGGGCGCTTCCTTCACCAGCATATCGGTCGCCGTGAGCGCCGAGCCGAGCCGCCGCACGTACGTCACGAGGAGCATTGCGTCCGCCGCGGCTTTCTTGTCGCCCAGGGGCTCCGCGAGCAGGCGTTCCAGCGAGACGTCCGCTTCGCCGAGCGCCACGCCGGCCGCCCGCCGCGCCGTCGCCACGCGGTCTGCTGCGCCCGGCGCCCCTCGGTCCGGCGCCGACGTCAGCACCACGTGCGCGTAGGACGAGACGGCGCCGAGCATCGACGCGAGCGCGTCCGGCAAACGTTTTCGCTCGGACGAGGGCAACAAGATCGTGCCGGCCACGACCGCGATGACACCCCCGAGGGCCACGGCGGCCACGCGCTCCGCCGCGGTCTCCCAATCGCCGAGGTGACGCTCCGCGAGCAGGACGAACACCGGCGTGAGGAACACCGTGAAGAGGCCGCGGCTCTGCGGCTGCGTCGCGACGGCGGCCACGAGCAGCGGGACCATGAGCGTGGTGAGCACGATCGGCGATCGAACGGTGAGCGTGATCGTGGCCGCGAGGATGCAGCCGAGCACCGTCCCCACGACACGCTCGAGCGCGCGCTCGAGCGTTGCGCCGATATGAGGTTGCAGGATGACGAGGGTCGTCAGGGTGACCCAGTAGGAATGGCGCGGGAACGCGAGGGCGCCCGCGATGGACGCCGCGGCGACGGCGCACGCGGATCGAACGGCGTGATGCAAAAGGACGGATTGCGGGCAGAGCGCGTCGCGTATCGCGCGCAGGCCCGTGCGGAGCTTTCCCAGGGGCGCGCGCTCGTCCGCGCGTGGAGGCAGCGGCGCGTATTCGAGCGCGGTCGCCCCGAGCGGCTCGTCGATGTGCTTCGTGAGCTCGAGCGCGGCGCGCGACTCCGACGCGAGGTGCGCGGCGAGCGCGCCTGCCCTCGATGTCGCTCCACCAGCCGCGGACGTGCGCGGGGTGGGCCGCGCCTTCGGGCGTGAACGGAGCGCGCGTGCCCCGAGGATACGGTTGATTTCGGCATAGGCGGTGGTGACCTCCGCGAGGTGCATGGCGAGCTCGGCGCGCGCCTCCTTGGGGAGCGCTTCGAGCTCGTGCACGAGCGTGCTGAGCCGCGGGAACTGCGCCTCCGCTGCTCCGAGGAGCAGGCTCGTGTTGCGGCCGAGCCGCGTGTCTCCCTCGCGGCGCGCGCGCATCGCGAGCGCCATTTCCCGCGCGGCTTCGAGCGCGTCGCGGATGCGCCGGTGGTGTTGCCGGAGGAGCGCGCTCCAGGACGGATCGTCGCGCGGGATTTCGAGCATCGCCGCGCTTCCGGCCGCGAACGCGTAGGCGGCGAGCTCCTCGTACACGCGCGCGAGCGAGCGACGCACGGGAAGGTGCGTCCAGACGGGCCATACCACCGAGGAGATCAGGACGGCGAGCGTCGCGCCCAGGCCGAAATACAGGGCGTCGCGCAGCGGCATCAGCGATGGGTGTCCGGCTGCGATGGCCACGGCGAGCGCGACCATCAGCCCGACGAGCGAGGCCGTGGGCCCCGCGGCGCGCGCGAGCCCCGCGGCGAACGCGATCCCCGCGAGCATGAGCGTCGACGGCACGGGCGAGCCCGCAGAGGCCTCCGTGAGCCCGACGGCCGCGGCCCCGGCGATCGCGAAGGCGGCGAGGGCCTTCGCGCGGGTCGCGCGCGAGCCGCCCGGGTCGGCCAGGGTGCCGAGCCAGCCGCCGAGCGCCGTCCACGTGAGCTCCGGGTGCGCGTACGTCGACGCGAGATAAAACGCGGGCAGCACCAGGAGCGCCGCGCGAAACCCGCGCGCGAGGTCGGGCACCGCCAGCGTGATCGGACCGGGCGAGCCGAGGAGAGCACGAAGCCGCATCGCGAGGAGTACGAGAGGGTAGCGCGGGTCGCGCGTCGCCGCGAAGCGCTGTCGTCTACGGAAGGACCGTCCCGCCGCGAGCGGTCACGGATGCGTATACACGACCGTCCCGCTCCGCAGCGAGAGCCCCGCGTGCCACGTCGCGGGCACCTCCGGGGTTGTCCAGCCGAACAGCCATGCGGCGTCCCTCGGCGCGAGGTTCACGCAGCCGTGGCTCCGGGGCGTCCCGAAATCGTCGTGCCAGTAGGCCGCGTGGAGCGCGTAGCCTTCGTTGAAGTACTGCACGAACGGCACGTCGCGCAGGTCGAACTCGTCGCCCACCTCGTCGCCGTCCATCGTCACGCTGACGTGCTTCGTGTGGATGCGGAAGACGCCCTGGATCGTCGAATGCGTCTTCTTCGGATCGCCGAGCCCGTCGGCGCCCGTGCTCACGAGCGTCACGTAGACCGGCTTCGTCCCCTCGTAGGCCACGAGGCTCTGCTTCAGGATCGAAACATCGATCCATTTTTGCCCCGCGAGCGCCCAGCCTGGCGGCCGCGTCATCGGATCGATCCGCACCACCTGATCCTCGCGCACCCACGAGCCGTCGCGCGCTTCGAGGTAGGTCGCGCCGCCCGAGCGGATCGATTTCCCCGTGAGCGGCACGGCCTCGCGATGGCCGAGCTTCGTGGCGCCTCCGAGGCCGCCGCTGCCCGACGTGTATCGCATCGCGTGCCGGCTCTTCACGAAGGCCACTGGCAAGGTCACCTCGTCGAGGGGCAAACCCTGGAACGGCGACGTCCGGATGACCCGCGTGCGATCGAGCGGAAGGACGGCGAGCTCCGTCGTCAGGCCATAACGACGGTCCTCGTGATCGAACGTCGACAGCAAGGCAAACCCCGACCGGCCCTTGGCGCGCCCCACGACGAGCGTATCGGCTCCGCGGGACACGCCGGCGAGCGGCGGCGCCGCGAGGCCGTAGAGCAAGGCGCCCGGCGTGGGATCGGGCGGCGGGGGCGGGACGAATTGCGGATCGAGCGCTGTTTGCGCCACCTTGCGGAGATGGCTCGCGAGATCCGGCTCGACGACGCGCAGCTCGGCGTCGGTCGGGAGGCGCGCGTAAAGATGCGGCGGCGGATTCCGCGACATCACGTACGTGTAGGGCAAACCGTCGCGCGAAGGCCGCGTCGCGGCCGCTTCCACCACCGGGTGATGAATGTCGAGCGTCGCGTTCGTCCCGACACACACGTAACCGCGCGGTTTGATGTGGTACCAGCCGCCTTCGCAATTCGCGCGGCTCTTCGGTTTTTCGTCGCGTTCGACGATCGCGCCGGCCCGCAGATACCCGATGCGACGGCTCCGCCAGCGGGGCTCGGCGTAGATCCAGGTCTCTTTCGCGATGCTCGCGAGCTCGAAGATCTCGGCCTCGGGCTTCTTCGGCGGCTCTTTCACCGTCTCGATCGGCTCTTCCGGCTCCTCGGGCACGGCGGGCGCTTCGGGTTCGGTGAGCGCGAGATCCGCGGGCGCGGCCGGATCCGGCGGGAGATCCGGCGTATCGACGGTCGCCTCGGCGGGCGGCGCGGCTGCGGGCGCGGCCGCCTGCGGGGTAGGGGGCGGCGCGGGGGCGGGCGTCGGTGCGACGAGGGCGGGCAGTGGCGCGGGTTTCGGGAGAGAATCCGGCGCGGGGGAGGCCAATTCCTGGCCTACGCTCGGCTCGAGCAACGGACAACCCGTCGCGAGGCTCGCGATGGCCACGGTGGCGAGGAACGATGAGGCCCGCATGAACGGCCCGCTAACAGGCCTCGGACGCGCGGGCCAAGTTCCTGCCGGATGGACAGGCGCGCCGCCGCGGTGGTACCGTCGCGGCATGGCTTATCGAACCATCCGATCCCTCGGCATTTCCTATGGTGTAGGCCTCGCGGCGGCCCTCGCGCTCGTCGTCGGATGCGGCAGCGGCAGCAGCGGCGGCGGAGATGGTGACGGAGGCAGCGGCGGGAGCGGCAACGGCGGCAGCGGGAGCGGCGGGAGCGGCAACGGCGGCGGCAATGGCGGCTCGGGCGCGGGCAGCACCGGCTCCGGGTTCGGGGCGTGTGACGATGCGCCGACCTTCGAGGGCGAAGGCACTTATTACGCCGCGAACGGCTCCGGCGCGTGCAGCTTCGACGTCTCCGCCGAGTCTCCGCTGCTCGTCGGGGCCATGAACGCCGAGGATTACGCCAATTCGGGCGTCTGCGGCGCTTGCGCGCAGGTGAAGGGGCCGAACGGCGAGGCGACGGTGCGTATCGTCGATCTTTGCCCCGAGTGCGTGCACGGCGACATCGACCTCTCGCCCGAAGCGTTCGCGATGCTCGCGCCGCTCGAAGAGGGCCGGATCGCGATCTCCTGGCAGTTCGTCCCTTGCAACAACCTCGGGCCGATCGTCTACCATTTCAAGGAAGGCTCGAACCAGTGGTGGACCGCGGTGCAGATCCGCAACCACCGGAATGCCATTGCCAAGTTCGAGTGGAAGAGCGACGACGGCGCCTGGCACGAGGTCCAGCGGCTCGATTACAACTATTTCGTCGAGGACGAGGGCATGGGCCCGGGGCCGTACACGGTCCGCGTGACCGACGTCTACGGCAGCGTGCTCGAAGACAGCGGGATCCCCTTCATCGAGGCCGGCGATGCGCCCGGACAGGGGCAGTTCCCCGCCTGCGGGATGTGAAACGACATGCAAAGAGCCGAGCTTCCGCCCTGGTGGGCGCGGACCACCGTCTACCAGATCTACCCCCGCTCGTTCCTCGATACGAACGGCGACGGAATCGGGGATCTGCCGGGGATCGTGCGGAAGCTCGACTATCTCCAGGATCTCGGCGTCGAGACGCTCTGGATCTGCCCGTTTTACGGGAGCCCCCAGCAGGACCTCGGCTATGACGTCTCCGATTACGACGCCGTCGCCCCCGAGTACGGCACGCGCGACGACGTGCGGCGCCTGCTCGACGAGGCGCACGCGCGCGGGATGCGCGTCGTCGCGGACATGGTCCTGAACCATACCTCGATCGAACACCCCTGGTTCCGCGAATCCCGTTCCAGCCGGACGAACCCGAAACGAAACTTTTATCTCTGGCGGCCCGGCAGAAAGCCCGGCGGCAAGGCGCCCCCGAACAACTGGCGCTCCCTCGTCGGGCCGCGCGGCTGGCACTGGGACGAACGCACGCAGGAATGGTACTGGGCGAGCTTCTTGCCGTTCCAGCCCGACCTCGATTATCGCAACCCCGAGGTCCAGGAGGCCATGCTCGGCGTCGTGCGGCGATGGCTCGCATTCGGCTTCGACGGCCTGCGGCTCGATATCTTTCACGCGCTCTTCAAGGACGAACGCTTCGAGGACAACCCCTTCTCGACGCGCCTCCTCCCGACCGAGGACGATCCGGACGGGTTTTTGCAATCGTACCGGCGCACGCTCCACCACCCGGAGACCATCGCCTTCGCCCGCACGCTCCGGCGCGTGGTCGACGAATTCCAGGATCCGCCGCGATTCATGGTCGGCGAGGTCTTCGGGCAGCCGAGCGAGCTGCGCAGGTATTGCGAGGGCGGCGACGGCCTGCACAGTGTGTTTCTGTTCAAGGCCATGCGCGCGCCGTTCACGGCCGCCGGATTCCGTGAGCTCGTCCTCGAATTCGAGCGCGAGATGCCGGCGCCGCTCGTGCCCACGTGGGTCTTCGGCAACCACGATCGGTCCCGGCGCGGCGAGCGGCTCGGATATCACCCCGAGCGCGAAAAGCTCAGCGTCGCCGTGCAGCTCACGGCCCGCGGCATTCCTTTCGTCTACTACGGCGAGGAGATCGGCATGCGGGACCTCGATTTGCCGCTCGCCACCGCGAAGGACCCCCTCGCGCGGATGTACCGGTTCCTCCCGGACATCGTCGCGCGCAAGCTCCACGCGGCCGGGGTTCTCTTGAACCGCGATGCCTGCCGCACGCCGATGCAATGGTCCGCCGCGCCAAACGCGGGTTTCACCGCACCCGGCGCCACGCCGTGGCTCCCGTTGCACCCCGCCGCGGAGACCACCAACGTCGAGGCGGAAGAGCGTGATCCCGCGTCGATCCTGCATTGTTACAAGCGCCTGCTCCGGCTTCGGAGAACCCGCCCGGCGCTCCAGGCCGGCGCGCTCGAGCTCTACCCCGAGCACGTGCTCCCGCCCGAGGTCCTCGCTTATCGCCGGACGTTCGGCGACGACGTCGCCACCGTGCTCCTCCATTTCGACGACGCCACGAGGCGCGTGCGGATCCCGGGGGATGGCCACGTCCCCCTGGCCTCCACGTATCCCGCGCCGCTGCCGATTCGCGAAGGTGAGGCCGTGCTGCGTCCTTATGAGGCCCTGATTCTCGGCCGATAATTCCGCGGACGACGGATCGTCCGATTCATGCCCGGACACGAAATACCCTTTTCCGTGGTCCGGGGCACCGCTACGCTCCTCGGCTGCAAGGAGTACTTATGCGAACCTACAGCTTAATCTCTCTCGGCATCCTCATGGCACTGACGGCGACGGCTGCTTGTGGCGGCGGTGGCGGCGGTGGCGGCAGTGATGGTACCGGTGGAAGTGGCGCTAGCGGCGGCAGCGGCGGCAGCGGCGCTACCGGCGGCAATGGCGGCGCCGCTGGCAATGGCGGCACCGGCGGCGCCCCGGATGGCGTGACGGGCACCGCGGTGGATCTGCATCGGCCGACCACCGGCGACATCACCCGGCGCAGCAAATCCTGGGCGAAGATCGAGGCCCTCGTCGATCAAGGCGGGACCGTGCAATCCTACCCGGGCACGATCGACGCCGACGGCAACATCTCCATCCCCGGCGTCCCCGAGGGGCCGTATCTCCTCGCCCTCGAGAGCACGCCCTCGTCCCAGTTCCCGAACGCGCCCCCGGTTCGGTGGTTTGTCGCGACCGATGCGCGGACGATCGATATCGGCTATCTCTACAGCGGGCGGCCCGATCCCACGCCCATGTCGCAGCCGACGTACCTCACGATCGACGCGACCCTCGGCGTGCCCCTGCAGGTGTCCACGGTCGACGACATGGGCAACATCCAGGGGCTCGACGACGAGATCCTGATCTATTCGCAAAACGGCACGGCCCTCGCCTATGTCTACGCCCCGGCGAGCCCCCCGGAGGACAATCCCCCCGCGAATGGAGCCACCCAGCTCTCCACCTGGAAAATCAATGCGCAGGACACGTTCGTCCAGTTCTTCACCGACCCAACGCTCATCGACGGGAGCAAAGGGGACGAGGTCACGGTCCTGCACAACGTGACGAAGCAGGTCGGTACGCCGACGGATGACGGCAATCCGTGGAACGGCTACACGTACGGTGCCACGGCGGAGAGCATGGAGGCCATGCCGTTCACCATGACGAACGGGGGCACGAGCGTTGCAAAAGGCACCTTCTCGCCGGCCCCGCAGAAGAGCTTCGATCTGGACTACAAGGGTTCGGCCTGGAACGCCCTGCTTCCGAACACCCCGCTCACCCTCCATGCCGTCGGCTTCAGCGTCGACCACGAGCCCAGCGTGCCCGAGCCCGCAATCGGTACATTCGCCACGCTGCTCGGTCTCAGCGTGATCCATGGGACGGTCTATTCGAACCCGGACCCGGCCTGCCACGGCAACCTCTGCGATCCAGCCGCATGCCCGAGCGGCTGCGACGCGGGGACCATGGTTCTCGCCGGCGACCACGCGCATACCTATTCGTACGGGGACCCGTTCACGGACGGGCAAACGTTCGGCGGTGTGACCATCACATTCAGCAAGAGCGTCCGATCGCTTCTGCCCGAGACGACCTCGGAGTCGCTCCGCGGCAATTTTACCGTTTCCGCGCCGGTGGAGGAGATCACAGGCAAGCCGCTCACGCCGACCCTCGGCCTCCCGCAGAACATCAAGGTCGCCGGCAAGGATACGCCCTACGATCAGGTGACGACGGGCGTGGGGACGACGCCGGAAATCACGTGGACCGCGCCGTCGCTCGGCACCCCCACGCGATATCGCGTCACCGTCGTCGATACGACGGATCTCACGGACGCGGACGGCGTCCTTTCAACCCGCCGCAACGTCGCGCACGTGTACGTCAAGAGCCCGAACGTCACCCTCCCGGAGGGTATCCTGCAGACCGGGAAATACTATTTCATCCAGGTCATGGCCACCGTGCGGGACAACGACGATTTCGCGGCCCCGTTCAAGAACGCCCAGCGAAACACGGGCGCCACGATGTTCACGGGTCTCGTGACGCCCTGATCCCCCCGCGCCCCGCCGGCGGACGAGCCTCGTTCAGGACGGTTTGTCCGCCGGGTTGCCCCCGGACAGCTCCTCCAGCAGCATGTTCACCAGCATGAAGCCGTCGAATCGGCGCTGACCTTCCTCCTCGTGCGCCTCGGCCCATGCAATGGCCAGCGTGAGCGGGAAGATCGTGGGCTCGCCGCCGAGCAGGCGGGCGGTCACGCGCGAGAGCGCGAGCGACATGCGAATCGAGACCGGCAGCCTCCGCACCACGACCTCGCCGAGCTTCGAGCAATTCTCCGCCGGCGACGTCACGAGATACTCGCGGCACCCCGAGGGGCGCGAGGCGTACGCCGTGCACGCCCCGTTTTCGAGGAACGGACACGCGATGCCCTGCCGATGCCACGCGATGAGGAGCTTGCGCAGCTCGTTGTCGTTCGACATCTCCGCGAACGCAGCCTCGTCGAGGCCGAACGATTCGAGCGCCGCCTCGGCGTCGACGACCCGCGTGAGCACCTCCTCCTGCCGCGCCTCGGACATCGTCGCGACGAGGTCGTGGATCATGAACGCCTCGGGCGGCGAGATGGGCACGAGCTGGTAACAGCAGGAATCACAGCCCTTCTTGCACGAGACCGCCCCGAGGGTCGGCAGGTGTTTCTTGACGCCGAGGGCGACGATCTGCTCGTCGAGCGGCATCACCAGCCGCGAGAGGTCCGAGAGCCGCATCGGCTCGGCGGGGATGGCGAGGTTCGCGCGCAGCGTGCCCTCGGGCGTGCCGAGCTCGAAGGTAAACCTGTTTTTCAAGGGTTCCGGCATGGCGAGGCACGCAGCCTATCACGGACCGGCTGGATCGCACACGCGCGGCGCGCGGGCGGCGGCGACGAGCCACCTTCGCCCGCGCCGCGCCTTTACGTTCATTCCGCTTCTTCGCGCGCGCTCTTCTTCTGCGGCTCGGCGATATCGAGGTCGAGGACGGCGACCTTGCCCTCCTCGACCTGGACACCCTCGGTCCTCGCCGACGTGACCACGTTCACGGCATAATGGCCCTCGGGCAGCCCCGCGAGCTTGTAGACGCCGTCCTTGTCCGTCACGGGATACCGGATGTCGAGCCCCTTCTCGCGGCCGCGGTTCGCCGCGACGAGGACCTGGACGCCCCCGAGGGGCGTGCCGCCCGCCGTGATCCGGCCATGAATCTCGCCCTGGCCCGTCGAGTGAATCGTGATGTCGCGCTCCGTGATCCCCCCTTCCTCGACGCGCACCGAGGCCGACGTGCGCTGATTGCCATGGAGGAGCTCGAGGCGCGTGTTGCCCGGCGGGATGGAATCGAACCTGAATTGCCCGTCCTCGTCGGCAATCACGTTGACGAACCCGATCGCGCGCTGCATGAGCGTGAGCCGCGCGCCGGGGAGCGGGCTGCCGTCGCCCTTGCGCGCCACGCCGGTGATGCTGCCGCCGTCCGACATGACGAGCTCGAGGGGTTTGGCGAGCTTGCAATCGGTCATTTCGACGACGACCGTGCTCGGCGCGTGCTCGCCGTCGTAGCCGCGAATGACGACCTTGCCCGAGGGGGCGTGCTCGATGCGGAACCGGCCGTTCTCGTCGCTCTCGGCGCGGCTCGCGGCCTCCATCGAGACCTCGCTCACGCCGCCGGGGAAGCGCGCCTCGGCGTCGATGAAGACGTCCGCGAGCGGGCGCCCGGCGCCGTCTTTCACCGTGCCTTCGAGGACGCAGCCATCGCCGAGGACGAGCTCGACCTCGCGCGTGTCGCCCGGCTTTTCGATGTTGATGGCGTTCGAGAAGGCCGGGGCGTGGTCGACCGCGGTCGCGCGAATGACGACGGGCCAGGCCGGGAGCTGGTCGACCTCGAACGTGCCGTCGGTCACCTCGAATCGCTTGGACCAGAGCGGCATGGGCGCGGCGAAGCTATCGGGCGCGGCGGTGAGCACGTCGATCACGAATCGCTGCATCGGCGCGCGATCGGCGTCGAGCACGCGGCCCCGGACGGCGCCGCTCTTCGTCATCACGAGGCTCACGCTCTCGCCGGTCTGCGCGGGCACGAACGAGGGCCCGTATCCGCTCTTGTTCGCGACGAGCTGATAGCTGCCGTCGGGCAGGCGCATCTCGAAGCGGCCCTCGGCGTCGGTCTCGAGCGAGGCGGCGGTCGTCGGGAGGTTCCCGGCGATGGCGAAGCTCGTGGCCGAGACCTGCACGCCCGCGAGGGGCTGTCCGTCGATCGAATAGACGCGGCCGGTGATCGCCTTCGCCTCCACATCGCCCGGCTCCTCGTCCCCGGAGCGGAAGAGGCCACGATTGATGTATTTCGCGCGGGCGTCGGGAGCCGCGTCGGGCGCGTCGGCGGCGTGGCTCTGCGAAGCGGAAGGCCAGAGAAGGAAAGCGCCGAGGGCGAGGACCGGCACGGTCCCGAGCGTGGCCCATCCGGCAGGGGAGCGAAAGAAAGGCTTTTTCTGGTTCGTGGGCAGGTGCATCGTGAACCTCGACATCGCCTGTCGGGCAAAAGGATGATTTCAGGGTGATGGCCGAGAGAAACGGGCGCCGCCGTGGTGAGCGGCGGCGCCCGTGGTTCGCCACGTCAGGCCGGAATGCCGGCCCTACCGCGGCGCGAGATCAGTACTCCCAGGCCTCGATCGTGTTGACGTACGGGTAACCCGCGTACTTCACGACGCCCGCGAACCCGTCGTAGTGCTCGCCGACGTGCATGTACTCGATCTGGAGCGAGAGGCCCCAGTCATTGAAGCCGCGGCAGTACACGTCGCTCGCGACCGTGGTCGGGAAGTTGATGTAGCTGTTGCCGAGGCAGCTCAGGTAGCCCTTCGTCTTGCGCTCGAGCAGGTCGCACTCCTCGCTGATGAGGTAGCCCTGGTTGTACCACTCGGACACGTAGAGGCACGCCTTCCCCGCGTCCTTGTAAAGGTAGGGATAGATCGTCCCCGCGAAGTCGTCATTGACGTAGACCTCGAACGCGGCTCCCTCGGTGAGGGCCATGGCGGCGCTGGAGGGCACGATCATCGCGGCGGCGAACGCAAACGAAAGCAGCTTCTTCATGGTGTGTTTCTTTCCCCCGTATCGAAGCAGGTGTGTCGTTAGCTATTGCTACTTGGCTCGCCTTCGAGGAGCTGCGCAATGCATCTCCGCGGGGCGCTCCGATCCGAAGCGACTGCGTTTCATTCAGGAGCGCGTCTTCGTCAGCAGCTCCTATGCATTAAGTGTTACCAAGCGACCTCGGACAAGCAAGCCGCACTGGAGATTTTTGTTACCACCTCTCCATTCGACATCGCATTCGGGGCCACGCGCGTGGACGTACCCGCGAATGCGACGACGCGCGACACCGGACGGCCGGCGATCACGACCGCCGCCGCAGCGGAGACGATCACGATCGGCAAGAGGACGAGTCCGAGCACGCACAGGATGATGCGGGGGAGGCGCCCCGCGTTGCGCCGGAAGCCGGCCCCGCGCGGGCACGCCGAGAGAATCGCGTTTCTCGCGGGTTTTGCGCGGTCGCACGCCGTCCTCGGTGGAGGTATTCGCATGCCGCGGGCGAATCGTATTGTGGTATTCGATGCGCGGAATCGCGCAAATCGGGAATGGCAGCGGATTCGCGCCGCCGTCGCCGCCGGAGTGGCCAGAGCGCCGAACCGCTCGATGTTCTAGACCGCGGGCTGGCCCGCGCTGCGCTCGGTCCGCGGCGGGGCGCTCACGGGCCCCGACGGCGGAGGCACGGCTACCTTCTCGGGACCCTCGATCCCGAGCGTGGCGAGCGGCGGGAACACGAGGCCGCACAGGCGCATCGCCGAAGTGATGTCGTCGAGGAAGTCCTGCATCACCTCCGCGGGATCACGCTTTTTCAGCCCCATCGCGATGGCGTATCGCGCCCCCTCGCTGCCCGGCCGGCCAAACGAGAGGAGCCCCTGCCTCAGCCATCGCTCGAAGATCTTCTGTTTGTCCGCGTCGTATCGCCCCGTGCGCGTCAACTCCACGACGAGCCGCTCGCCGAGCGCCTGGTGTCCACGCTCTTCCTCGACGATCTTGCGGACCACCTTGCGGTACGGCTCGAAGCTGCATTCTTCGTACTCGCGGAGCTGCCAGAAGCCGCCGCGGTCGTAAAGGAACTGCGCCATCGCGAGCTCGTAGAAGCTCGAGGCGAGGGGCACGGGGCGCTCGGCGAGGCGCGCATTCACGACGGGCTCGACTCTCTCGCCCGTGAAATCCTGGTACATGCGCGCCACGGCCTCGTAGTGCTCGAGCTCCTCGCGGATGTGCCAGGTGAAGAGCTTGAGCCAGCGCATCTCCGGGACGAATTGCAGGCCGTGGCCGAAGAGGTGCGCCGCCGCGAGCTCGCGATAGGCCTGCCCCTGCATCATCTGGACGAGCGTCCGCTGCCAGCGGTCGTCACCGCCGGACTCCTGTGCTTTCGTCATTTCCCCCCCTATTGGTACTTCATGGACTCCGCGAAGCTTCGCCCCCGAGGGCCTTCGCGGCGAGACCGTCTTCCACTTCGCCGACGACCATCGTCGCCAGTCGCTCGATCGAATCGCGCCCCTCCTCGGCCGTGGCCTCGGCTGGCGCGCCCGTATACGCGTCCGTGATCCCCATGGCGAGAAAGCTCGTTTTGCCCTGACGGATACCGTCCGAGAGGCTGATTCCGAGCGCCGGGAGCTCCGCCATGCGGGCCTCGTCGACGGTGTCCGGGGCTGCCGCGAGCAGGATGGACGTCTCGTACCGCCCCGCATGACAGGCGCCGCTCTTGAACTCCGCCGAGAGCGTGCGCGCCCAGCGACGCGAGAGCGGCGAGGCCACGGAGGCCTGGCCCGCGGGAAGCCCTTCGATCGAGGCCCTCACCGCGGCGTCGTGCGCGGGCTCGAGGTGATTGGAAACCAGGCAAACATGGCAAAAGCCGGCTTTCAGATATCCCTCGATCACGGCGCGCAGGAACGCAATGAGCGCCTCCTCCGTGACCGTGACGGCGCCGGCGAACCCCTCGGCGAAACGCGTGACGCCATAAGGCACGCTCGGGCCGATCAGCGCGACCGTTCCCCGCGCTTCGAGCAAAGAAACGGCGCGCTCGGCCACCGCGTCGCCGATCATCGTGTCCGTCCCGAGAGGCAGGTGCGGGCCATGCGGCTCGACGGAGCCGACCGGGACGAGCACGACGGGCGGCGTGGGACCCGTGAGCAGGGATTGCAGCGTCTGGGTCGTGAGTTCCGCGATATGAGGGCGTCGTGCGCGCATGCGGTCGTGGTTCTCGAAGGCCCTACCGGATAGCACGAACGCTGGGACATCGCGAGAGGACGCGAAATTTTACGGTCCTGGCCTCTTGCTTGCATTCTGCGTTCGCCGCGAAGGGGGCCGGGAAGCTCTGGAAATCGGGGGAAGGCGAGGAGAGTTTCACGTCACGCCCGCTGCTTGCCCGAGCTCCGGGAAGACCTTCGCGACCTTGCCGAGGAGCCATTGCCCGTAGGTTCCCCGAAATTCGTGCACGTTTTGCCGGTCCCACCGCTCGTCCGCTCGGCCGTCCGCACGGCTCGTATCGATCGCCTGGATCTCCGCGTCCCAGCCAGGGTCGAAGAAAAACGGCAAGCTGAGCCGATTTCTCCCCGAGCGATTGTGGACCCGGTGCGGCGTGGATCGATAAAGCCCGCCCGTCATTCGATCGAGCATGTCGCCGATGTTGCAAACGAAGGATCCAGGCACGGGCGGCGCCTCGACCCAGCGGCCGCCCGATTTCACTTGCAATCCTCCGGCGTCGTCCTGCCGCAGGATCGTGAGGAGCCCATAATCGGTATGCTCTCCGACGCCCCAGCCCTCGGCGTCGCCGTCCGGAGGCGGATAATGGAAGGCCCGGAAGAGGATCGTGGGATCCGCCGTGTAACGCTCGGAGAAATACGAAGCGGGCAGGCCGAGGCCGAGGGCCATTCCTTCGAGGATGACGTGCCCGAGGCGAATCATCTCGGCCATCCACGCGAGCGCGGCCTCGCGGAACCCGGGGAGGTCGGGGAAGAGGTTTTTCCCGTGCAGGGGGACGCGGGCCCGGACGCGCGGGTGGTCGTCCTCGTGCTCGGCGCCGAAATAAATGCCCTCTTTGAGGTCGGGTTTGCCCGAGGTGAGCTCGCCGCCGACGGGGAAATACCCCCGCCACGCGCGCCCCGCCTTCTCCATGCGAATCTCCATCTTTCGATCGAGATCCTGCGCGAAAAACGCCCGGCAGAGCGCGTCGAGGCGCGCGGCGAGGGCCTCGTCCACGCCGTGGCCCACGACGTAAAAGAACCCCGAGCCGCGGCAAGCCTGGTCGATCGCCCGCGCCGCGGTGAGTTTGTCCGGGCCGCCTCGCACGAGCGGGCCGAGATCCACGATCGGGACGGCGGAGATGCCCTCGGCCATCACGCCTCCGGGTGCTCGAGCCGCTGCCAGTCGAGGATCATGCGCGAGCCGAACTCCAGGCGATCCACGTCCGCGAGCACCTCGGCCTCGATGGCGCGGCCGTTCCGGCGCACGCCGTTCGTGCTGCCCGTGTCGATCGCCCAGACGTCGGCGCCGATGCGGACGAGGAGGAAATGCACGCGGGAGACGTTCCTGTCGATCTCGCCGAGCGAGAGGCCGCAGCGCTCGTAGCGGCCGATGAGCAGGCCCTGCCCGAGCCGCTCCGCCGAGACGCGCCGCTTCGCTTTCGCCATGCCGGCCTGCAGGCGGATCGTGCCCCAGGCGATCTCGGGCTCCTCGTCGTCGCCGAGCAAGAGCGGCGAGGCCTGCGTGGTGACGCGCGAGGGCTCCTCGAGGCCGCGATACGGTCCGCCGCGGAGGCGCGGCGGGGGCAATGCGTCGACGCCGGCGCGCTTGTCGGACGCGGCCGGGGCGCGTCGATCGACGAACGTGCGCGGCGGCATCGAGGTCCACGCGTCGCCCGCGCGCGCGGGCCACGGGACGTCCGGCGAGCAAGGCAAGAACCAGAGCGCGTACGCGCCGATCGAGAGGTACGTGGGGCCGTCGGAGGAGAGCGCGCCGCTCTCCTGCCCGTCCTCGGCGCGGAAGGGGAGCTTCGTGTTGAGGTCCCAGACCTGGAGCTTCGGCGCGCTGCCGTCGGCGAGCACGAGCCCGGCCATGTGGCGGAGCGAGATCGCGGACGAGGGCACTTGCAAGCGGCATTTCGTGTGCCGGCCGATGGTGAGCGGCGAGCCCGCCTCGCAGAGGACGGCGCCGACGAGGCGCGCGCGCGGGTCGACGAGCGCCACGGCGAAGGAGGGCTTTCGCGTCGCGGAGGCGAGCTCGGCGAGCCGGTCGTAGGCGACGAGGAACGCGGCGCGGGGCGGCGGCGCGGGGAGGTTTTCGTCGGACGCGGCGAGGACGGCCATCGTGCCGCGGTTGTCGAAAAGGGGACCAAATGTGCCGGTCTCTTCCCCGGGCTCCTCGTCGTCGTCTGCGCGCATCGCTTCAAGATCATTGGGGCACGGAAGCGGCCCGGAGGCAAGTCGGCGATCGATGGAGGTCGTTGAGTCGGAGAACTGCTTGGGGTAGCGTCGCCCTTTCGCCGGGCCCGAGGGGGAAAGCGCCCCGCGCCCGCGCACGAACGTTCCTGCGAGGAGCCAGTCATGAAGCGCCCGATAGCGCTCGCATTTCCCTTGATCGCCCTTTTATGGGCCGTGATTCTGCTCGCGTGTCCACGCGCCGCCCAGGCCGCGACGACGATCCCGGGCGGCAACATCGTCAACCAGACCTGGACCGTGGCCGGTAGCCCTTACCTCGTGCAGGGAGACATCATCGTCCCTGCGGGCTCGAAGCTCACGATCCAGGCCGGCGTCGAGGTGCAGTTCAGCACGTCGGACGGTCTCGCCACCGGCAAGGACACGAGCGAGGTCGAGATGACGATCCGCGGCACGCTGGACGTGCTGGGGACCGCGGCGAGCCCGGTGAACTTCCGGTCCGCGACGGCGGGCGCGAGCCAGTGGTACGGCGTCGTCGTCGACGCGACCACGGCCGTGCTCACGACGACGGAGCTCGTCGTGCAGAACGCGCAGTACGGGTTTCACGTGATCGACGCGGCGCCCACGCTCTCCGGGTTCACGGCGCACACGAACACGTACGGTCTGTATTACACCGGGACGGGCGGAGGCACGATCTCGAACGCGCTGATCCGGAACAACTCGAGCCGAGGTGTGTACGTGTCGTCGTCGGGCGGGGGAAGCGTGTCGCTCGCGATCACGAATTCGACGCTCAACCAGAACGGGTCGTACGGCGTGTACACGTACACGTCGTCGCCAACGCTGACGGTGACGGTGACGAATTCGATCGTGACGAACACCTCGTACGGGATCTACCGGGAGACGGTGGGCGGTTCGTCGACGGTGACGGTGACGTACTCGGACGTGTGGGGAAATTCGACGAACTTCTCGGGGACGAGCGCGGGGACGGGCTGCATCCTGGCGAATCCGCTGTACGTGTCGTCGTCGAACCTGCGGCTCACGTCGAATTCGCCGGCGCGGTTCGCGAGCGCGGCGGGGACGGACATCGGGGCGTTGCCGTACACGAGTGATGCGACGACCGGGCTGCTCGGGGTTTTGTGGACGAACACGACGCTGAACCTCGCGGGCTCGCCGTACACGGTGACGGGTGATCTGACGGTGGCGCCGGGGGTGACGCTGACGCTCGATCCGGGCGTGACCGTGCGCTTCTCGACGAGCGACGCGATGGGCTCGGGGCTGGACGTCAGCGAGACGGAGCTCGTCGTGCAGGGGATGCTGAACTCGAAGGGGACGGCGGCGCAGCCGGTGGCGCTGTCGGGTACGACGTCGGGCACGTCGCAATGGTACGGGATCGTCTTCCGGCAGGGAGCGACGAACCCGGTGCTGTCGGGCGTGACGATTTCGGACGCGCAGTATGGCATTCACGTGCCGGAAGGGACACCGGCGCTGGAAGGGTTCACGGCGCACACGAACACGTACGGCCTGTATTACACCGGGACGGGCGGAGGCTCGATCACGAACGCCGTGATCCGAAACAACTCGAGCCGGGGTGTGTACGTGTCGTCGTCGGGCGGGGGAAGCGTGTCGCTCGCGATCACGAATTCGACGCTCAACCAGAATGGGTCGTACGGCGTGTACACGTACACGTCGTCGCCGACGCTGACGGTGACGGTGACGAATTCGATCGTGACGAACACGTCGTACGGGATCTACCGGGAGACGGTGGGTGGTTCGTCGACGGTGACGGTGACGTACTCGGATGTGTGGGGAAATTCGACGAACTTTTCGGGGACGAGCGCGGGGACGGGCTGCATCCTGGCGAATCCGCTGTACGTGTCGTCGTCGAACCTGCGGCTGACGTCGAATTCGCCAGCGCGGTTCGCGAGCGCGGCGGGGACGGACATCGGGGCGTTGCCGTACACGAGTGATCCGACGAGCGGGCTGCTCGGGGTTTTGTGGACGAACACGACGCTGAATCTCGCGGGCTCGCCGTACACGGTGACGGGTGATCTGACGGTGGCGCCGGGGGTGACGCTGACGCTCGATCCGGGCGTGACCGTGCGCTTTTCGACGAGCGACGTGATGGGCTCGGGGCTGGACGTCAGCGAGACGGAGCTCGTCGTGCGGGGGACGCTGAGCTCGAAGGGGACGTCGGCGCAGCCGGTGGCGCTGTCGGGCACGACGTCGGGCACGTCGCAATGGTACGGGGTCATCTTTCGGCAGGGAGCGCCGAACCCGGTGCTGTCGGGCGTGACGATCTCGGACGCGCAGTATGGCATTCACGTGCCGGAAGGGACGCCGGCGCTGGAAGGGTTCACGGCGCACACGAACACGTACGGCGTGTACTACACCGGGACGGGCGGAGGCTCGATCACGAACGCGGTGATCCGGAACAACTCGAGCCGGGGTGTGTACGTGTCGTCGTCGGGCGGGGGGAGCGTGTCGCTCGCGATCACGAATGCGACGCTCAACCAGAATGGGTCGTATGGCGTGTACACGTACACGTCGTCGCCGCCGCTGACCGTGACGATCAAGAACGCGATCGTGACGAACACGTCGTACGGGATCTACCGGGAGACGGTCGGCGGTACGTCGTCGGTGACGGTGACGTATTCGGACGTGTGGGGGAATTCGACGAATTATTCGGGGACGAGCGGGGGCGTCGGCACGATCTCGTCGAACCCGCTCTACGTCGGATCGACGAACCTCAAGCTCACGTCGTCGAGCTTCTGCATCGACGTGGGCACGGCGACGGGCGCGCCGTCGAAGGACATCGAGGGCACGATCCGGCCGCTCAACGGCGACGGGTTGAACGGCGCCGAGTACGACATGGGCGCCTACGAATACGCGCCCGCCTCGGTATGCGGCGACGGGGCGCTCGGCGCGGGCGAGACCTGCGACGACGGGCCGGCGAACGGGCAATACGGGAAATGCAAGGCCGACTGCTCGGGCCCCGGGCCGTATTGCGGCGACGGCCTGACGAACGGGCCGGAGCAATGCGACGACGGGAACGCGTCGAACACCGACGGCTGCCTCGCGACGTGCATGGCGGCGACCTGCGGCGACGGGTTCGTCCGGGCGGGCGTCGAGCAATGCGACGACGGGAACACGTCGAACACCGACGGCTGCGTCATGGGTTGCAAGACCGCGGCCTGCGGCGACGGGTACGTGCAGGCTGGCGTCGAGCAGTGCGACGACGGGAACACGTCGAACACCGACGTCTGCACGAACGCTTGCAAGCCCGCGGCCTGCGGCGATGGCTACGTGCAGGCGGGCGAGCAATGCGACGACGGGAACACGTCGAACAATGACGCCTGCCTGAACGCCTGCACGAACCCGAGCTGCGGCGACGGCTACGTGCAGACGGGCGTCGAGCAATGCGACGACGGGAACATGGTGAACACCGACGCCTGCGTGATGGGCTGCAAGAACGCCGGTTGCGGTGACGGCTACGTGCAGGCCGGCGTCGAGGTGTGCGACGACGGCAACCAGAACGACAACGACGCGTGTCTGAGCACGTGCCAGGCTCCGAAGTGCGGCGACGGCGTCGTGCAAATGGGCGTCGAGCAGTGCGACGACGGCAACATGAACAACGACGACGGTTGCCTGAACTCGTGCATGACCGCGAAATGCGGCGACGGGGTTGTGCAGACTGGCGTCGAGCAGTGCGACGACGGCAACACGGTGAACACGGATGCCTGTCTGAACTCCTGCGTGCAAGCGAAGTGCGGCGACGGCGTCGTCCGCGCGGGCTTCGAGCAGTGCGACGACGGCAACCAGAGCAGCAACGACGCGTGCTTGAACACGTGCGTCACCGCGAAGTGCGGCGACGGTCAAACGCAGACCGGCGTCGAGCAATGCGACGACGGAAACGTGTCGAACACGGACGCGTGCCTGAGCACCTGCGTGCAGGCGAGCTGCGGCGACGGCTTCGTGCAGGCCGGCACGGAGCAATGCGACGACGGCAACGCGAGCAACACGGACGCGTGCCTGAATCAGTGCGTGCCGGCGAGCTGCGGCGACGGGTTCGTCCAGGTGGGCGTCGAGCCTTGCGACGACGGCAATGGGAACGATACGGACGCGTGCCTCGTCGGCTGCAAGGCGGCGAGCTGCGGGGACGGGGTCGTGCAATCGGGCGTCGAGGCCTGCGACGATGGCAACATGGTCGATACCGACGCCTGCCGGAACAACTGCTCGCTGCCGGGCTGCGGTGACGGCATCGTCGGGCCGGGCGAGGCGTGCGACGACGGCAACATGTCGAACACGGATGCGTGCCTCGGCACGTGCCTCGCGGCGAGCTGCGGCGACGGGTTCGTGCAATCGGGCGTCGAGGAATGCGACGACGCAAACACGAACGACACCGACGGCTGCGTTTCGGGTTGCAAGAACGCGAGCTGCGGTGACGGGTTCGTCGAGGACGGCGTCGAGGCGTGCGACGACGGCAATGACGACGACACGGACGGCTGCAAGAACGACTGCTCGCTGCCGACGTGCGGCGACGGCGTGGTGCAGGCGGGCGAGGCGTGCGACGACGGCAATGACGAGGACACGGACGCGTGCCTGTCCACGTGCGAGGACGCGAGCTGCGGCGACGGGTTCGTGCAATCGGGCGTGGAAGAATGCGACGACGGCAATCAGGCGGACGGCGACGGTTGCAGCGCGTCGTGCGCCGATGAGGGCCAGGGCGGCGCGGGCGGCGGCGGCGGCGGCGGCGGCGCAGGCGGCGCGGGTGGTGCCGGCGGCGCAGGCG
>NZ_JASBQE010000089.1 GCF_029960785.1 Polyangium sp. 15x6 | reverse complement strand
GGGCAAAGCCCCCCACGTCCCACGCGTTCCTCAGGTGTTGATCTTGACCATCGGGCCGCCCTTGATGATCACGTCGCCGCCCGACGACGTCACGCTCACGACGCCTGAGCCTGCGACTTCGATCGTCGTCGCCGTGATCGTCACCTTGTCGCCTTCGAGCGTGATGCTCGCGCCGCCTGGCGTGCCCAGCGTGATCTTGTCGTGCTCCATCACATGCGCCGTCGTCGGCCCACCACCGCCCTCGCCGGGGGGTGCGATTTGCACCGAGTGCGTCCCGCCGACCATCGTCGAGTCGATCCCGCCGACTTGCGTCGAGCGGTTCACGCCGACCACGACGCTGCGGTTCATGCCCGTCACCTCGCGCTCGCTCGCTTGAACCGTCTTCATCAGGTTCTTGCCGATGGAGATGGTCTCGTTCGCTTTCACCGTCTTCGTCCGATCGTTGCCGATCGTGACGTTCTCGTCGCGCTGGATGACCTTCGTCCGATCGTTGCCGACGGTCGTGTTCTCGTCGCGCTTGACCAGCTTGTTGTAGTCGCGTTCGGCCTGGAACCGGACGAGCTCCTTGCCGAGCGCGTCCTCGAACATCATCTCGTTGTAGCCGCCGCTCCCGCCCGTCGAGTTCGAACGCAGACCGCTCTGCGTCTTGTTGTCGGGCAGTTTCCACGGCACCTTCTGCAGGTTCGTGAACACGCGACCCACGATCACCGGACGATCCGGATCGCCGCCCATGAAGTCGACGAGCACCTCTTGCCCGATGCGCGGCAGGTTCATGCCGCCGTAGCCGGCGCCGCCCCAGGGCTGGCTCACCGGGATCCAGCATGAGCTGTTGTCGTCCATCTTCGACTCGCGATCCCAGTGGAAGTGCACGCGCACGCGGCCGAACTCGTCGCAGTGGATCTCTTCGCCCGCCGGGCCGACGACCGTCGCGCTCTCCACGCCGTTCACCTTCGGCCGCTGCATCACGGCCTTCGGGCGGTGCGGGATCTTCGTGCTCTTCGCCTCGCAATGGTGCGACCATTCGCCCGTCGACGTACCCGCCATGTGCGACTCGACGATGAGCAGTTGCTTGTCCGACGCGAGATCTGCGCGCGGGTGATCGAGGAAGCTCGTCACCACGCCTGGCGCCAGATCGAGCACGTTCGTCTGGAACGAGATCGCCGTGCCGCTGCCGCGCTTCGCTTCGAGCCGCTTCTGGGCGAGCTTCGCGCCCTCGGCCTCGTCCGTGCGCGCCTTGCCCTTGTCGTCGGCGGCGGGCGTGTCGTCGCCCTTCTCTGCGCCGAACAGGAACGCGCCCGGCGTGTAGTGGAACCGCTCGAGCTTGTCTTCGAGCGGGATCTCCGCGCCGGAGGCCGTGGCCGCGAGGTTGTACGAGGGCGGCCTGCGGTAATCGACGTCGCGCATCGTGTACTTCCCGGGGCGCACCTTGCGGGCCATGCGCACCACGGTCACGTGCTCGCGATCGGCCGTCGTGGGGTTGTCCCGGAACGCGATGGGCTTGCGGGCTGCGTTCGACTGCGGCGCGTCCGAGAGCACGAGCTTCGTCCCTTCCTCGGACGGCTCGAAGTAGAAGCTGATCCCCGCGTCCTCCAGCATGCGGCTGATGAACTGGTAGTCGGTCTCCGCGTACTGCACGCGGTACTTGCGCTTCTTGTAGGCGCCCTTGTCGATCTTGAGGACGGGCTCGATGCCCCACTCGGAGAGCATCTTCACGACGATGTCGGGCTCCGAGAGCTGCTGGAACATGCGGTGGTTCCGGCGCTGCGTCGCGAGCCAGAGCGTGGGCACGATCGAGACGTTGTACGACGACAGGCCCGTCTCTTCCGCGCCGAGCTGCTCGAGCTCGTTGCAGATGCCGGTCCAGACCCGCGGCTGCGCGCCTTCGCCGTGCCCGCCGTGCATCACGAAGCGCGCCGGCTGGCCGACGATGGCCTCGAAATCGACGTTGGGGTTGTCGCTGAGGGCGACGAGGCGCACCTCGAAGAGCTGCGAGATCTTCTCGCTCACAGAGAACTCGCGGACATCGAAGCCATCGCCCGAGGCGAGCTCGACCGAGAGATTGCTGGTTCTTGAGGCGCTCATGACGTCGTCCCGCGCGAAAGGCCCCGGGATCGGGGCGGCACGAGAAGCTAACACGACTGCCACGCCTTCGGGGAGAGGCATTCTGAAAGCCCCACCCATCTTGTCTTGACGGTCACGTCGCCATTTGTTGTCCTCTCCCCATGCCCGACGACCTCGTGCACCTCCGGATCGAGTCTGACGATTTCCCCTGCGATGATTTGCAGGTTTTCGAGCTCTCGGGACGCGAATCGCTTGGAAAGCCGTTCGCGCTCTCGATCGGCGTCGCCAGCACGAAGCCCCCGGGGCTCGACCTCGCCCTCGTCGAGGGCGCGACGGCGACGCTCGTATTCGACGTACAGGGCCAGGAAGTACGGCGCATCCACGGCATGATCGCCGAGATCCGCGACCGCATCGACACCGAGGCAAACACCTGTTCGTACTACCTGCTCCTCGTCCCGCGCGCCCATCGCCTCTCGCTCGTGCGGACGCAGGAGATCTTCATGGAGCTCTCGGTCCCCGAGATCATCCAGAAGAAACTCGAGCTCGTGGGGCTCGGCGGGGACGACGTGGAGATGCGACTCACCGCGACGTACCCGAAGCGCGAGTTCGTCGTGCAGTACAAGGAGACCGACCTCGCGTTCGTCTCGCGCCTCGCCGAGCACGAGGGCATCACGTTTTTCTTCGAGCACGAGGGCGACCGCGACAAGATCGTCTTCACGGACGACAACCAGGGTTTTCCCGTGGCGCCGGGCCACGAACACGCGGCGTTCCGGTCGCGCGGCGAGCGCCGTGACATCTACCACATCGAGGCGACCACCCGCCTCGTGCCCCGGGCCCACGTGGTGCACGATTACAACTATCGTATACCGCTCGTCGATCCCACGGGCAGCGCCGACGCGCCGTCCGGGCTCGGCGGCGGCCTCGTCGAGTACGGCGCCCATTGCAAGACGCCCGTGGAAGCCGCGCGGCTCGCCAAGATCCGCGCCGAGGAGACCGAGGCGACGCACCGCGTCTTCAGCCTGGAGAGTGATCTCGGCTGGGTCCGCGCGGGCGGGAGCTTCACGCTCGAAGGGCACCCCAAGCTCGGCGACGTCACCTTCCTCGTCACCGAAATCGAGCACGCGGCGCGTCATCCCGTCGCCCTCTTCGGCGGCAAGGAAGAGATTCCTTATACGAACTCGTTCCGCGCCATCGAGAACACCATTCCCTTCCGGCCCGCGCGCGTCACGCCGAAGCCCCACATCAACGGCGTCGTCAACGGCGTCATCGCGCACGAGATGGAGGGCACCGAAAGCCTCTTCGCGCGCATCGACGAGGAGGGCCGTTACCTCGTCCGCATGATGTTCGACACGTCGCAAACGGGCGACCGACAATTCGTCTCACGCCGTATTCGTATGGCCCAGCCGCACTCCGGTCAGAATTATGGGCACCATCACCCCTTGAAGCCCGGGACCGAGGTCCTCGTCGGCTTCGTCGACGGCGACCCGGACCGGCCCATCATCTTGCATACCGTTCCCAACGCGATCACACCCTCGCCTGTTGCGTCGAACAGCGCGCCGGCACACCGCATCAAGACGGCGACGGGGATTCTGATCGAGATGAAGGACGCGTTGATCAAGAGCAACGGCAGCGCATGACCCTCCCCTTGTTTTGCCTCGGCGGCAAAGCCGCGCCCGAGGCGATCGCGGCCGACCTCAAGACCCTCGCGCGGCTGCCCGAGCGAGCTCGCGCGCGATTCTGGGACGCGCTCGGCCCGGCGCTGCCCGATCCTGTGCCGGCCTCGGCCGAGTCTGCGCTCGATACCTTCGCGCGCGCGTTCGACGTCCCGCGCGACGATCTTGCCCGCGCGCTCAAGGCCTCGCGTTTCCTCGTGCGCGAGGCGTGCGCGCGGGGCCTCGAGCGCTCGCGATTCGAGGAAGACATCGTGGGCCTCGCGGGTGGCTCGCTCTCGCCGGAGGCCGCGGTCATCGCGCCGATTTTGCTCTCGAAGTACGACGCGGTACGCACGGCCATCGGGGCGGGCGCCTTACGGGATACGCTCACGGATCACGGCGCCGTCGTCGAATCGATCGAATGGCGGGTCGACGCCGTCCTCGCTTCGAGCCGCGGCGACGCGGGGACCGGGAAGATCGCGATCCTCACGCTCGGCTACCGCGACGGTGATCGTAAAGATCGCATCACGCTGCATCTGTCATCCGAGAAACTCGAAGAGCTCCGGCGCGCGTGCGAGCGCATGTCGGGCTAGTCATTCGACTTCATAGCTTTACAGCCGGATGAGCGCTCTGTTAGCGTCTCTTCCGTAGGAGGCGCGAGCACATGGCGGACGATGTCTCGGCGGAGGGCAAGTACCTTCTGATTTCGGTGCCCGATTTCGCGATCGATCCGGTCGGGCAGAAGGCCAAGATGGTGCACGAGGATCCGGACGACGAATCCTCGCCGCTGATTCCCAAGGGCGATCGCCTGGGCCAGACGATGAGCTCGTTCCTGCGGCTCGGCGCCTTCCACGAGCACCCGGAGAACGACCCGGCGGCGAAACGCGCGCAGGAGCTTGCCAAAGTGGCGCTCGTGGTCTCGTCGGGCCAGGGCGGCCCGGCCACGCTGCCTTTCGGGTCCGAGGTCAGAACGAAATACCCCAACCTGGAGGACAACACCGGCGTCGGCGTCCTCCCGCTCAGGGACGCGAACGGCGATATCGTCAAGGACGAGAAGACGGGCAAGGACAAGGAGGACAACCGAGGCGTTTTCCTCGACGATCAGCGCATCGGTGACCCGCCGTGGGGCGAGGACGACCGCGACAACCAATCACGCCTCAAGGAAGAGCGCCTGGCCCATAGCGCGGCGCTGCTCACGCGCGGCGGCTGGTGGGATCATACGGACGGCAATCGCATCTCGACCACCTATGGCGACAAGGTCGAGGTCATCCGCGGCAACTACAAGATGGTCGTGATGAGTCGCCAGGACGACCCCGGGGGCGCGGGCGGCTGGGACCTCTCCGGCGGCCATCTCCAGGATCTCGGCCCGGCCTCGATGCCCGGCGCCAGCGTGCGCGTGGAGTTCCATGCCGGCCTGTTCGGGCAACGTGGCACCTGGCACCTCGAGAACACCACGAACAACTTCTGCCAGACCAGCGATTACGCCGGCGACTTCTACGAGCACTGGTACGGCAACTACAAGCATTCCATCGTGGGCTCCGAGAACCCACAAGAGTGGAACGAGGATCTGGAAAAACCCTACGGCAACCCCGAGATCCTGGAGAAGACCTGGGCCTCGAAGATCGAGAGCTACACGGGCAGCTCGGCCAAGCGGGTCCCCTCGATCACCGAGGAGACGTACGCGGACACGACGAGCTCGACGACGGACGTCACGGGCGACATCAGCGAAACCACGTATTGCGACGGCACGATCACCTCCAAGACGGGCAGCTTCACCCGCCGCGTGCCCGCGACGTTCGAGGAGACGTACGTGCTCAGCTCGAACACCAAGACCGACGTCCTCAACTCGAACGAGCTGACGATCGTCGGCGCGCAGTTCGAGACGACGATGGCGGGTACGATGGGGAGCCTCACGATCGCCGCGGCGCAGCTCGACACGGAGATCATCGGCGCGAAGGGCAACATCAGCATCGTCGGGCTCACGGGCGAGTTCACGCTGGGCGCGCGCGTCGGCCTCACGATCGGGTGGAGCCACGAGTGGACGATCGGCAAGCACCACGAAGAGATCCGCATCCCGGACAAGAAGGAGATCGCGTTGAAGGAGCTCAATGCCTCGCTCCAGACCATGCACGCGACCCTCAACGACTCGACGGTCTCGCTCGACAGCAAGCTCACGGCCTTGCAAGTAGGCATTGCCGGCATCCAGGTGCAGCTCGGGCTCTGAGCTTCCGGCGACGTCATGCTCACGAAAAACCTCACCCCCTTCCTCGTCGGCACGAAGCTCACCTCGCGGCGCCCGCCACAGCCCGAGATGACCGTCGTCGTCCGCGCCACGTATGCGCTCGGGCCCGGCGGCGCGCTGAAGGTCGTCGAGCAGCCGATCGATCAGCGCTTCCTCTCCGGCGAGACGTTCGCGGACAGCGACGAGGAGCGCACGGGCGAGAGCCTCTTTCCCAGCGACTTCGCCGATTTCAAGCTGAACGCCGAGGTCTTCGTCAAGGGCCATTGCCACGCCGCCGGCGGCATTCCCCTCACGGAGTGCCTCGTCCGGTTCGCGGTCGGCGCCTGGTCGAAGACCTTGCGTGTCGTCGGGCGGCGGGCCTGGTCCGACAAACTGCCCGGCGCCGTCCCCTCGGCTCCGATCGGCTTCACGAAAATGCCCCTCACCTGGGCGAACGCGTTCGGCGGCGCAGGTTTTCTGGACAACCCCGCCGGCAAGGGCCTCGGCGACGAACTGCCCAACGTGGAATACCCGGACGTGCCGGTCCGGAGCCGCGGCGATCGCCCGATTCCAGCGGGGTTTGGCCCCGTGAGCCCGTACTGGCCTGCCCGCGCGGGCAAACTCGGCAAGGAGTACGGAAAGGCCTGGCAGGACAAACGCGCGCCGTTTTACGCCGAGGATCTCGACTGGACGCACTTCCACGCCGCGCCTCCGGATCAGCAGCTCCCCGGGTATCTGCGCGGCGACGAGGAGCTCCTCTTCCAGAACCTCTCGCCGACCGAGCCCACGCTGCGCACGCGCCTGCCCGGCACGCGCGTTCGCGCCTTCGTGCACGACGACGCCGGCCGGTTCCGCGAGGTGCCGATTTCGCTCGACACCTTGCTCGCCGACCTGGATCGCAACGTCCTCGAATTGACGTTCCGTGGCGTCATCGAGGTCCGCGAGCACGATCTCGAAGACGTCCGCACGATGCTCATCGCCCAGGAGCAGCTCGGCACGAGGCCCCTTCCCGAGGCCCATTACCGGGACATCCTCCTCGCCTTCGAGAAGGATCCGGTGAACCTCGCCGCGGCCATGCCCCCCGAATTTGCCGACGTCATCGCCCGCGCGCAGGCTGAAAAGCGCGGCGAGCCGCCTCCCCTGCGCTCGGATCTCGATCCCATTTCGGCGAAGATCGATCAGAAGCTCGGCGCGTTCGGCGCGCCCATGGTCGCAGAGGTCAGCAAGAGCATCGCCCAGGCGCGCGAGAAGGCAAAGGGGCACAAGGACATCGACGCCGACCTCGCGAAGGCCGCGCAAGCGGTCGACGACGCGCCGCCTTCGATGGTCATCAAGAAGCCGGGCGTCCTCCCGCCGCTCGGCCTGCGCAGGACCATGCGCAGCGTGCTCGAAGAGGTCGAGCGCGTCAAAAAGAACCTCGCGGACAAGGACGTTCCTGCGGACAAACGGGAGGAGCTCTCCGCCAAGCTCGCCGAGCTCGAAGCCGTCCCCCACGATCCCCGCTGGCAAAAGCTCGATCCTGCGTACCGCCCGCCCACGGGCCCCATTTCGACGGACGAACCCGGGCCGGGGCGTGATCTCTCCGAGCAGGACCTCACCGGGCAGGATCTGCGGGGCCTCGACTTGCGCGGCGCGAACCTCGAAGGCGCGATCCTCACGCGCGCCGACCTCTCCGGCGCCGATCTCTCCGGCGCGAATCTGCGCGACGCCGTGCTCTTCAAGACGAACCTCGAAGGCGCGCGACTCGTCTCTGCGGATCTCCGGCGCGCGAACCTCGCCCGCGTCCGCGCCAAGAATGCAGATTTCAGCCACGCATCCCTGGAAACGGCTTTTTTCGAGGACGGCGACCTCGAAGGCGCCACGCTCGCGCAGGCGAGCGGCCCCTATGCGGTGTTCACTCGGACGAACCTCACGGGAGCCCGCGCCGAGCGCGCCGACTTCGAGCGCGCCGATTTCACCGAGGCCACGATCGACGGCGCCTCGTTCGAGCGCGCCTCGCTCGTCTCCGCGCTCCTCGCTCGTGTCCGCGGCCGAAAGGCACGGCTCGTGGGCGCGCGCATCGGGGGCGCGAGCTTCCACGACGCGCACCTCGTCCTCGCCTCGCTCGCGGATACCTCCGGCGAAAAGGTCCTCCTCGAAGGCGCGAACCTCGAAGACGCCGACCTCTCCCACGCCGATCTCCCGGGCTCCCATTTCACCCGCGTCTCCGCGACCGCGGCCTCGTTCGTCCGGGCGAACCTCCCGGGGGCCCGGTTCTACAAGGCGAAGCTCGATGGCGTGGACGCGACGCAAGCCAACTTCTTCGAAGCCGATTTTTCGAGGGCGCTCGTGAGCCGGACGAAGTTCGTGAAGGCAAACCTCTACGAGACGAATTTCACCGCCGCGCAAGGCAAGGACGCCGATTTCAACGGGGCGAACCTGAAGCGCTCCACCCTGGAGCGTGGCGCGTGAGCCCGGCCGAACTCGCCGCACGCCTCCGATCGGGAGAAAGCTTCGAGGGCGTGACCCTCGACGGTGTGGATCTCCGTGGCCAGGACCTCGGCGCCGCGAAACTCGCGAAAGCCAAGCTCCGCGGCGTGCGGCTCGACGGCGCCTCCCTCCGCAATGCAAACCTCGCGGAGGCCGAAATTTTCGACACCTCGCTCGAAGGGGCGAACCTCGAAGGAGCGAACCTCGAGGGCACGAAATGCCTCCGCGTGAGCTTCGCGGGCACGAGCCTCGCGACGGCCAATCTGCGCCGCGCCGTCCTGCCGCGGGCAAACCTCGCGCGGGCGCGGCTCTGGAGCGCGGATTTTTCGGAGGCCATGCTCGAAGGCGCGGATCTCTCGGGCGTGGATGCGGAAAACGCCGTCTTCCACCAGACGGTGCTGATCGGGGCGAACCTCACGGGCGCGAACCTCCGCGGAATCCGCATGGAGCAGAGCGTCCTCTCGCGCGCACGGCTCGTCCGGGCAAACCTCGACGGCGCGACGCTCGACGTGGTCCTCTTCCACGAGGCCGATCTGCGCGGCGCGACGCTGCCCAAGGTCCTCGGCAAATGCCAGCTCGACCGGGCGATCCTGAGCAAGCTCGATCGGAATCGCGACGACGGCGCTGTGCTCCCGGCCGAGGAGGGCGAGGCCGATCGCGCCGACCTCGCAGGAAGAAATCTCTTCTTCACGTCGCTGCGCGGCGTCTGCCTGCGCGACGCGCGCCTCTCGGGGGCGAACCTCGAAATGGCGGATCTCTCGGGCTGCGATCTCACGGGCGCGGACCTCGCCGGCGCCAATTTGAAGCGCACGATCCTCCAGCGCGCCAAGCTCGTGCTCGTGAATCTCGCGGGGCAGGACCTCGAAATGACCACGCTCACCGAGGCCGACCTCTCCGGCGCGAGCCTCGAAGGCGCGCGGCTCCTGATGACCCAGCTCGATCGGGCCGTCCTCGCCGGGACGATCCTCTCGCACGCGTTCCTGTGGGGCGCGAGCGTCCGCGGCGCGAGCCTCGAAGGCGCGAAGATCGAGCGAGCCACGTTCAAGACCGTCGATTTCGGCGGCATGGATCTCCGGAACCTGCGCCTCGCGGGCCTCTCCATGCACCGCTGCTCGTTCTTCAAATCGAACCTCCGCGGCATGAACCTCGCCGGCTGCGATTTTACGCATGCCGATTTCACGGACGCGGATCTGTCCGGCGCGAAGCTCACGAATGCCACGGCCACGCAGGCCTGCTTTGCGCGCACGCGGCTCGAAACGGCCGATCTCACCGGGCTCCAGGCGAAAGGCGCGTTCTTCGGGGACGCGGCGGTGTCGGGGGCGCGCTTCACCGGCGGGCGGCTCCGGCATGCGACGTTCACCGGGGCGGAGGCGGGCTTCGCCCATTTCGGCGGCGCGGACCTGCGCGAGACACTCTGGGTGCGCTCGAAGGCGAAAGGCGCGATCTTCGGCGGGGCGAAGCTCTCCCACGCGGACTTCTCCCATGCCGACGTGCGCGAGGCCGATTTCTCCACGACGAACCTCTCCCACGCCAACCTGCACAACGTCCGGGATTCGGGCGCGCTCTTCGTGGGCGCGAACCTCCTCGGCGTCCGCCGCACCGATGTCGACCGGCTCGAAGCGGAGGCCTACAGGCCCCCGCCGCGCGAAGGAGCTTGAAGGAGACCCCATGTCGAACGTAGCGCGATTGCGTTTCGAGGAAACCGCGGACAAGGGCCTCTACCTCGGCCCGGCGACGGTCGCGTCCGTCCGCCCCGCCGAAATCGAGGTCGACCTGCCGAAAGGCGGCAAGGTCCACGCGCGCCTCGCCCTCGCCCATGCGTACGAGCCCGTCCCCGGCGACGAGGTTCTCGTCATCGGGAACGCCGAGGGCCACTGGATCATCGGCGTTGTGCACGCGCGGGGTCCCGCGGTCCTGCATTTCCCCGCCGACGCCGAGCTGCGCGCCGGGGGGACGCTCCGGATCGCAGCGGATCGCGGGGTCGAGATCGCCTCGCCCGAGCTCTCCGTGACCTCGAAGAAGATCCGCACGATCGCCTCGGAGGTCGTCCACGCGTTCACCACGCTGCGCCAGCGCGTCACGGAGCTCATCAGTGTGCAAGCTGGACAAACGCACACGGTCGTCGAGGGTTCGATGCACTCGCAGGCGAAGAGCGCGACGATCCTCACCGAGGAAAAAGTCTCGATCAACGGCAAGGAAGTCCACCTGGGCTAGGAGGCGCTCTGCCATGCTCCCTGCATCGAACCGCGGAGCCGGAATGAATTTCGGGTTTCCGGACGTCTGCCTCACGCCGACGCCGGTCGGCCCCGTCCCCATTCCGTATCCGAACATCGCGATGAACGCGCAGGCCTCGGTGTTCTCGCCGATCGTGAAGGTCTCGGGCGTCCACGCGCTGAACCTCGGATCGATCATCGCCATGACCTCCGGCGACGAACCCGGCACGGCGCACTGGACCGTGAAGGGCCCGGGCAAGTACGTCATGGGCAATCCGATCGTGTTCGTCGACAAGATGCCCGCGATCAACCTGACCTGCCCGACGATGGGCAACACCGGGAACAACGCCCTCGGCGCCGTCGTGGTCCCGAGCGCCGTGAACGTGTTTTACGGATACGCACAATCCCCGGCCGCGGCCTCGCCGGACAGCGTCTCGGCCACGCGCGCCGCGGCTCTCGGTGACGCCATCCTCGGCCGCGCAGGCACGGCGCCGCTCGCGGCCGTGATGCTCGACGACGGAATCGGATACGTGCGAGTCGCGGTCGTCACGACGGACATCACGAGCCGCTTTCACGTGGCGGCGCGGAAGCTCGAAGCCGAAGGCGCGCGGGCGCTCGTCCTCGATCTCGCGGGCTGCCCGGGCGGCGACGTCGACGCGCTCGTCGCGTGGGCGGCGACGTTCCTCGACGCGGGCGCGGAGATCGTCCGGATCGAGGACGCCGAAGGGGACGAGGTCGTTCGCCGCGCCGAATTGCCAGCGGCGTACACGATGCCGCTCGTCGTGCTCGTCGACGGCGCGACGGGCTCGGCCGCGGAGATCCTCGCCGCGGCGCTGAAGGCGCACGGCCGCGCCCTCGTCCTCGGCCAGCGGACCCACGGAAAAGGCAGCGCGCAGCGCCTCGTTCCGGGAGAGGAGGATTCGTTCGCCTATCGCACGGCCGCGCATTCCACGGGGCCGGGCGGAATCGCGATCGACGGCGTCGGCGTCGAGCCCGATCTCGTCCTCGACGGCGAATTCGGCCTCGCGTGGGTCACGGCCGCGTGCCACGCGGCCCGCGCCCGTCTGTCCTGACTAACTCTTTTTCTTGGGCGGCCCGAACCCGCCGTACAGCGACTTGTTGACCGCCGGCCGCGGCGGGATTCGCGGCGGCGGGGGCTTCGGGATCTCGACCTGCGGCTCCTTCGGCGATTCCGCCCACGGATCGGTCCGCGCGGGGCGCGGCGGCGCCGGGGGAGCGGCAGCGGTCGGAGGCGCTTTCGGCGCGACGGGCTCGGGGTTCGGCGTAGGCGCGCTCGGCACGGGCGCGCTCGGCGGCGGGGGCGGCGGCTCGGCGGCTGCCTCCGACAAATCGAGATTCGCCAGATCCGCCGCGAACGAGAGGGCCCGCGTCACCTCTTCGACGATCGGCATGGGTGCGACTTCGGCGGGGCCCCTCGACCAGGGCGCGCCCGGAATGGGAGCCCCCGCAGCCGCGGGCGACGCGGACTTGGGCCCGCCTGCGAACGGAATCGCGGGCTTCTGCTGCGCGGCGACCGCCGCGTCCCCGTCGAGGGCGAACGTCCCTTCGAACGGGTGTTGCGGGGACCTTTGCGCGAATGGCATCGGCTCCGAGCTCGGCACGATGTCTTCGAGCACCATCGTCGATTCGCTCCCGCCGCGCGACCACGTATCGCTCCGGGCCGTGGTCGTGGCCAGATCGTCGACCGTCGTGACCAGGGGTTGCCCTTTCTTTTCCGGCATCGGCGGCGGGGTCAAGAGGTGCGCGAGCGGGCGCCCCTCGGTCTCGATGCCGCCCGCGATGCGCAACGTGCCGAGGGCCCGCTCGTCATCGAGGGGCACGACGACGCGACAAACGAGCGAACACCGCAGCGTGTCCGCGTCGATGCGCAGGATGTCGGGCCGCATCGCAATGGTACGCGCGGCCTCGGGCGCGCCCGGCGACAGGCCGAAGAGCGTCACGAGGCCCCGCGCCGTGGGCAGGCGCGACGAAATCCGCGGATGCTCCGGGTGCAGCCCCTCGAGCACGATCCATTCGTTGCCCACGAGCGATTCGATCTGCTGGTCGTGCGGCGCGGCCTGGAAATAGGACCAATCGAAATCGGCCGGGATCTCCGGCACGGGCTGCTCGAGCGCCATGGGCGAGAGCGAGCCGAGGAGCGACTTGCGTTGCGCGAGCGCGCGCGAGATCGGCCCAAAACCCGCGACGATGCTCCCGTCCGTCGGGTACACCACGTTCGGCGGCGAGGATCCGGGCGCTTTCCCCGTCCCGTGCGGGTTCGGCCGGAAACCGATGCCGCCGAGCGCGCGCTCGTACACGAGGGGAATCTTGTCGAAGGGCGTGATCTCGGCGCCCTTGCGATCGCCGTAGACGTGAAGCGTCTTGTCGAGCAGCGCGTGGCCATGGAAGACGGCGAGGCGCACGACCTGCCGGGTCACGGTGGTCCCCGCGGGCGCGCAGGCGTGCCCGGAAAGCACGATATCGACGCGCGGCAGGTGCGGCACGACGTCGCTCGTGGCGCGAATGCTGCGGGTCGGGTTGTCGCGGTGGTGCATCTCGGCGCGGAACAGCTCTTCCGGGGCGATGGGCTGCATCGGCGCGCCGGAAACGAAGTTGAACGTGGCCTTGAGCACGCACGTGACGTGGAGCTTTCCAGCGTGACGAAAAACGGTCGTTCCCCCCTTCGACGGTCCGACGGTGGTGATGGGAACGGGCCTGTGGGCGACGAGGGCCATCGGCGCGGAGCGTATCACGAGCCTGGCTGATGGGGCCGGGGATTCGCCCGTTCAGTCGATCGCGACCACGGTGAAGAGGTAGGGCCCGGGCAAAGGCCCGGACGCGCTCACGTAGGTATCCGCGGAGATCCAGTACGTCCCCGGGCCCGCGTTCACGTCGAGCACTTTGTCGGCGCGCGAGACGCAAAGCGCGGCGCCGCCCGGATCCTCCATGAAGTGCACGTCGATATCGACGCCCGCGGCGTCGAACACACGAATGCGCAGGTTCGTCGGCTCGGTCAGCGTGAGCCGGTAGACGACCTCGGATCCGCCCTCGTCGACGGGGCTGCACGAATACTGGTTCGCGACGGAGATCTTGCTCGCGGCGGTGTCGCGATCGTCGACGAAGGGGAGCGCGTCGATCTCGAAGGGGCTCTCCCACGTCCCCTCCCCCGCGAGATCCTTGGGCCGCGGCTCGGGCGCCTCGCCTTCGAGCAGGAAACGCCGGGCGCGGTCGAGCGCCTCGATCGTGAGCAAGTTTCGCCGATTCATCCCCTCGCCGAGGCCCGCGGCGTCGAACCAGCAGGCGTGCACGCCGCCCTGCGCGAACGATTGCAGATGAATGCCGTCGCCGACGAGGCCGTGATCGGGCAGCTCGGCGAGCGTGCCGAAGAGATCCATGAGCGGCGCTTGCCGGGCCTGGGCCACGGCGCGGACGACGGCATTCATTTCGGGGACGAGCGCGCGGGCCTCGTCGTTATCGTCGCGCTGGGGCAAGGTCGTGAGCCATGGGACGACGCCGGCCGCGGCGAGCTCGTCGACGACGCGAAGGAGATTTTGCGCGAAGGGCTCGATGCCCTGCGGATAGGTATCGTTCGTGCCGAGCAGGACGACGGCGAAGGCCGGCGTGATGGCGGCGATCTCCTGGGCGAGCGGCGAAGGATCGCCGGCGAGGACGGCCCCCGAGGACCAACCGACCTTCGCGGCCAGGGTGATCCGTTCGAACGAGGTCTTCGCGCCGTCGGCGAGGTCTTTCCCGAAAAACGCGCGCGCAGGCTCGAGGGCGGCGCTCGGGCCCCACTGGATGTCATTGCTGCCGAAACACGTCGCGAACCCGGTATTGACGGTATTCGAATCGCCGACCTTGGCGAAGATGCTCGTCCGCCCGGGGCTCGTGGCGAGAATGCCTTTCCATCGCTCGACGACGGTCTTCGAGAGGGGCGAATGCCGCAGGCCGTGCGGATATCGGATCGGACCGGACGGTTCGGGCACGCTGCCGCCGCCGCCGCCTCCGCCGCCTCCGCCTCCGGTCCCGCTCCCGCTGTCGCCTCCGCTTCCGCTCGCGCTTCCGTCGGTCGGCGACGAATTCGGTCCGTCCATGGAACAGGCGGCGACGAGCAGGACGAACGGCAGAGCGAAGGTCGGACGTATCGCGATCATGACCGGAAAGACTACTTCTTCGCTCGATGCCGCGCGAGCCACAACCGCGCGATTTCCGAGAGCGACTCCTCGTCCGCGAGCGCCGCGTCCTCTTCGAGCAGCGCGAGGATCTGCGTCGCCGTGAGCCTGCTATGGTCGTCGAACGTGCCGTCCTTCGCCCACGCCGAAAGCCTCGCCGCGATCGGCGCCGCGCGCCCCGACTCCTTGATCGAGCGCACGAGCCGGTATCCACCGAGCTCACCCTGGCGCGAAACGCCGCTGAACCGCAGCGCGAGCCCGAGCAGGAACGTGTCCACGTCGAGCCCCGTCTCCGTGAGCCGCTCCGCCTCGGTCGCGTGCGAGGCCTCGCCATAACTCGAATATGCGACCCGGTCGAACTGGTCGCCCATGATGCGGAGCTGGAGCTGGAGGAAACAGCCGAGCTTGCCCATCTCGTAACAGAGCTCGGCGTACTCGCGCGCGACCTGCGCGGGCCGAGAATCCATCGAGCAGCGGCCCATCGGGCGCCAGATTCGATAATACGAGAGCGCCTTCTCCTTGTCGCCCGCGGCCCGCGCCGCCGCGATCTTTTCCTCCGCGTCCTCCTCGAACGTGGCACGCGTGGTGTCGTACACCGGCGGATCCGACGCGAGCAGCGTGGCCACGTACGACCAGGCGTCGAGCGCCTCCATCGGAATGCGGCCCTCGGACGAGACGTACGTCGGCTCGATTCGAATCCGCGACGAACCTCTCTCGAACACGAGCGGCACGCCCGCCGCGGCCCGCTCCATCGAGCCCGTCACGAGCTTCCAGCCGGATCGGTTCCAGAAACGAGCTTGATCGTACGCCTCGTCGGTCGCCGCGAATTCGACCTGGAGTTCGTAGAGATCGCCCTCGGCCTCGCGCTCGATGGAGAGCACCACGTCGTCGACCTCCGCGTGCTGCCCGTCCACGTCCTTGACGAGGAGGCCGTGGGCGAGGCGAATGGGTTTGGCCTGGCGCTCGGCTTGATCGTACATGGACTGGAATTGCGCCATCGCGGGCCAGGACCAGCGCGGGTTCGCGTGGGGGCTCCGAGGAAACCGCGGGCGATGCTCGGCGGTGATGAGCGGCGCCTCCGGCTTCGCGCTCGCGCGCTGCGAAGGCGTGCACTCGAGCCCCGCCACGACCGAGAGCGCCGCCCCGAGGAGGAGCACGATCCGCGCGACCCCACCCGATCGCCGCGTCTCGCCCGCCGGCCCCTCGCCCTGCCCCCTGCCCTCGCTGCCCGAAACGTCCATGCCCGAACCTCCGTCCGATCCACCCGGCGCTCGCCGGGCCGATGACCTCTGACGTTCGAGGAGCCGCGAGGGTTCCAGAAAAGGGATCCGTCCCTGCCCTACGGCGGCCGGAAAAACCGTGCCCGCCGCGCTTGTGCCCCGCCGAGCCCTTCCGCTAAGCTCCGCGCCCGCCGGCAGGACGCCGGTAAAACCACCTGGAAGAAGCCATGATCCATCTCCGCAAAGCTCTACCGCTCCTCGCCCTCGGCCTCGGGCTCGGGTGTGGTGGCGCATCGCAGACCGGCCAGGGCGCCGGCCCGACGGGCCCCGTCTCCACGCAGCAGCGCATCGTGAACATCAACCCCGTCGATCTCGGCGTTTGTTTCCAGCAAGCGCCCGCCCTGCCGGAGAAGATCAACAGCGAAGTGCTCACCGGCCTGCTCGTCGCGGCCCGGCCGTTCGTCATGGAATGCCTCGTCGACCCGAAGAACCGCGGCCCCGCGGACGAGACGGACCTCGCCCTCAAGACCACCCTCTCGGGCGGCAAGCTCGCGCACGCCATCACGGGCCAGAACATCACGCCCGCCGGCGAGCAATGCATCAAGGCCGCCGTCGACAAGTTCACCGCGACCGCCCCCGACTGGGAAAAGAAAGCCGGCGCCGCGAGCAACGTGACGGCCGAGGTGCAATACAAGCACATCGCCAGCGTGATGCCCTCGGTCAAGATGGGCGTCGGCGAGGGCTCCGACGTGGCCGGCACGATCCGGCTCGCGCAGGGCAGCTTCTGCGATTGTTATGCGCCGTGGAAGAGCGCGGATCCGGTGGTCCTCACGGCCCAGGTCAAGCTCACGCAGGCGGGCGCGCCGGCCGTCACGATCAAGCCGCCGACGGACCCGAACGGCACGCAGGTCGCCACGTGCCTGCAGCCGAAGGTCGCCGCGCTCCCGCTGAAGACGACGTCGACCGAGCTCACGGTGCCCTACACGTTCATGTTCCTGAGCTCCGCGAAGGACGGCCTGTTCCAGGGCGCCCCGCCCCCGATCGCGTTCGCCCAGTACGAGCTCGCGCGCAACCAGCGCCTCGCCGCCGGCGTCATCGCCATGGGCGCGCGCACGCAGGCCGCCGAGGCGTACGACGCGCTCGTGAACAAGTACAAGAAAGACACGGCCAGCGTGACGGTCGAGCAACTCAAGAACGGCTGCGCGGCGCTCACGCAGGCCGACGACGCCTACCTCGCCGCGCTCCAGAAGCAGCTCGAGCTCGAGCAAAGCGCCGTCGCGATGTTCACCGATTTCGCCGGGAAGGACGCGGCGTGGGTGCCCGTCAAGGACGCCACGCAGGGCAACGTGGACGTGACGAAGAAGGACATCGAGAACGGCAAAAAATTCAAGGAAGCCGATCTCGCGGCCTGCCCGAAGGTCAAGTAGCCCCGCCTCCCCCCGATCCTCGGAATTTCAACCGGAACGCCGTGGCGTACGTCTCCACCGGAGGCGGCGTCACGCTCGCGTTCGTCGCGATGATCTGCGAGGCCCACATCCGCTCGGCCACGCCGCACGCATCCTCGAGCTCACGCCCCGACCGCCCCTCGGCCTTTTCCGCGAGCGAACGAAGCTCCTCCGCTTCGAGGTGCTTCGCATAATACGCGAGGATGGCCGCGCGCTCCTCCGCGTCGGGGAGCGGGAAATGGACGAAGAGGTTGAACCGGCTGAGGAGCGCCGGATCCAGGTCGTCCTTGCGGTTCGTCGCGCCAATCACCACCACGTTGCTCGTATCGACGAGCCCCTGCATCTGGCGGAGCAGCACCGAGAGGATGCGCCGCGTCCCCTCGTGCATCGCCCGATCACGCGAGCCGGCGAAGGCGTCGATCTCGTCGAGGAAGACGATGCTCCGCGAAAGAGCGCCGGCCCGGTCGAAGATCGCGTCGAGCCTCTTTTCCGACTCGCCGAACCATTTGCTCATGATCGACTCGACGGGCACGTAGACGAGCGGGATCCCGCTCTGGCTCGCGATGACGCGCGCCATCGTGGTCTTGCCCGTGCCCGGCGGTCCCTCGAACAGGACGGCGCGCGGGACGCTCGCCCCCGGCCGCGTGCGGGCCATTTCGCCGACGGCCATGAAGATCTCGGGGTGGAGGAGCGGCAGGACGATGGTCTCGCGCACCTCGCGCTTCGTGCGCTCGTAGCCGGCGATGCGGTCCTCCGAGAACGCGGGGCTCGCCTCGAAGACCACGGCGCCGAGCTCGGCGAGCTTCTGCTTGGGCGAGCTCGCGTTCGCCGCGTCGCTCGTATGGAAGGCATACTTGCGCAGGACGTCGAGGATGCAATTGACCTCCTCTTGCAGGAGGAGCGCCTCTTTCTCGAAATGAATCGCGCCGTGCCCCTTCGGATCGAACCGGAACGTCACCTTCATCGGCGGCGGGAGCTCGGGCCCCTCACCCGGTTTCCGCCGCTCGGACATCCGGCGATCGAAGGGGCTGTGATGGTCGGCGACGACCGCGACCCCGAAATAGCTGCGGCGGAACTCCGAGAAGTACCGGAAATACTGCGCAAGCACGTCGACGATCGGGAAAAACGCCTCCTTGGGGAGGCTCTGGAACGAGAGCTCGACCGTGATCGTGGACTTCTTGTAGGAGATCACCGGCAGGTGCGCGTTCACGAGCTCGGGGCTCGCGGACGCGAGGCACGCGACGGCGCCCGTGTCGAGTTGCTGCTTGATCTGGTCGTACGGGAGAAGCTGCGAGGCGGTATCGGGCATCTTCGTGTTCCAGCGGCGGGATGAAAGCGCCGGGACGCTTGCCTGTCAAACGGAAGGAGCGCGCGGGGTCCTTTGGACGGAACCGGCATGGAAATTGGTATACCGATGGGACATGTACGGACACGCAACGCGATGCGCCGCCGCCGCCGTTCTGCTCGTCTCGTTCGCCTCCCAGGCCCAGCCGGCGCGCGACGCCGAGGTGCCGGGCGCCCACTGCTTCACGAGCCTCGGCGTCCGCTTCGACGCACCCGGCTCGATTCCCGGCGGCGAGAGCCCCCGACGTATCGAGCTTTTCCTCGACGGCAAACCCTGCATCGAGATCGCCCCCACGGACCGAGCGTGCGAGATGCGAGCGCCGCCGGACGCGGTGTGTGACGTCATTGCCCCGCTCTCGATCGCCGAGGGATGGTGCCACCTCGCCGCGGACGGCTCGTGGAGCGCCAATTTCCAGGTCCTCTCGACCCGCTTGCTCGCCGACGACGTGGCCCACGCGCTCACGGCGTACGTCGCGACGCCCGAAGGGACCACGGTCCGCGAGGCGCCCGTCGACGTGTCGCGCTACCATCCGCGAGCCCCGAACGGGGCGGCATCGGTCACGTGCTTCCAGGGCAACGCGGAATTCCGAGGCTCGACGCTCGCCCCGGAGAAAGGCCCGAATCAGGGCTGAACCGAGCGCGTCGTCACCTCGTCGTCGACGCCGACCCTGTGCTCGGGCCTGCACAGAAGGACCGCGCAGAGCGTCTCGCAATTGAACGGCCACCATCGATATTCGCCGCGGAGGCACCCGCGCATGCACCGCGCGCACATCGTCGGCTCGGCGACGAGTGTGCCTCGGGCCTCCGAGGTCCCCTCGCGCGCTTCGCTCCTCGGCGCGCCCCGCTCCTCGGCGCGCGCCGAGGCCCCGGCGAAGCTGCACATCATTCCGATCATGCAGGCCAGCATCGTCCCACCCATGCGCTTTCTCATGGCTCACCTCGATCGTTTTCTTGGGTGGCGAAATGCCGTGTCAATGGAAGCGCCCTCGAATCGCTCTCCCACCTCGCCCGATTTGCCAAGCGTGCCGCGCCTGCGCTGTGCCGTTCCTGATCACGCGGGCGCCGAATGCACGCAAAGGGAACGGTACGCGCCGTGCTCGACAGAGGAAATGGGGGGGATTCGCTCGTCTCCACGAGCTCCCCCCGAGCCTGAAAGGGAGCAATCATATGTGGACCAAAGGATTCGCGCTGCTCGGGCTTGCCTTCGGCGCCGCGATCGTGGGGAGCGCTTGCGTGGGCGGCGAACCGACGGACGACGATCTCGATGCAGACCTGCCCCTCACGGCCGCGGAAGAAGAGGACCTCGGAGCCGCGGAGGACGATCTTTCCATCCAGGACTTCGCGCGGCTCCCGCGTTGCGGCGGATTCGCGGGATTCCGGTGTCCCGCCGGTCTGCGGTGCATCGATCTGCCAGGGGACGATTGTGATCCGGCCCGAGGCGGCGCGGACTGCATTGGCGTGTGTGTTCGGGGAGGACCGACGGCGGCTCGCTGCGCGAACCCGCGGCGACGCTACCTCTCGCGAGACCCGGCCGCGTGCGCAGCCATGCGGTTCCCCTGCGAGCCAGGGTCCAGGCCCTTCTCCGACGAATGCGGCTGCGGCTGCCTGAGGGTCGGCGGCCCGGGCGGGGGGCCGGGGCGCGTGCGCTGCAGGGACAACATTTGCGGCCCCGGCGAATACTGCTGCAACGAGAGCTGCGGGATCTGCGCGCCGATCGGGGGCGTGTGTACGCAGGAGTTCTGCCAGTAGCGGACGCGATTCCCTCCCCGCCCTCTCAGGGCCAGTCGACGTCCTTCTTTACCTGCGGCTCGTGGCAGAACACGCGGGGCGTCGTCTTGGGGTTTGCCTCGGCAAACGCCTTCACGATCGCCTCGGCTTGCTCGATGTTCGCCGCCTTCGCGCCCACGAAGAGGCTCCGGCCGTCGTCCTCCACGACGAGCTTCGCCCCGTCGAATTTCTTGCCCTCGAAGGATTTCTTGATCGCGGGGAACTCCTTCGGAATCGGCGTGGCGCTCGGCCCGATCGAGAAGAGGTGGGCGTAGGGTTTTGCGCAGAGCGGCGTCGCGGCGTAGCGGAAGTTCGAGGTGAGCGTGGCCTGGACCTCCTTTTCGGAGGGCATGACCACGGGTTTGTCCACCTTCGCCGAGCGGAGCAGGTACCTTTTGCCGCCCGCCTTGCCGGCGACCCACACGTCGGTCGCGGTGCGCGCGTACGCGGTCTCGGGCTCGAAGCCCTCCGGCTTCTTCGGCAGGGCCACGGCCTCCCACGCGCCCCCGGACTTCTTGGTGTACAAACCATCTTCGAAGCTTCCGAGGAGCGCGCCGCCCTCGATCGTGGTGAGGTGGTTGATTTTCTTGCCGGAGGGTGCCTTTTCGAGTGCCCACGCCTTGCCGTCCCAGTGCGCGAGGTAGGACGTCCCGTCCGTGTTCCCGTAGACCCAGGCGTCCGTCGCCGACACGGCCACGACGCCGATCAACGCGAGCGAGCCCGTGGCCGGCGCGGGAAGCGGCTCCACCGTGCCGCGCACCTTCTTCGCTTCCCAGCGCTCGACCATCGGCGCGCCTTTGCCGCCGCCGTCCTGGCACTCGTAGCCCGCCGCGAAGGCCTCGCCCGTGGGCGTGCCGGCGAGGAGATAAGGCCCATCGGGGCTCATCTTCACCTTGCAGCTCTTGTCGTTCTCGGGCGGCGTATCGCTCGGCGCCTCCTCGGCGCCTTCGCCGGCCGGCGCAGCTTTTTTCGCGGCCGCGGGCGCCGGGAGGACGCCGCCCTTGCCGCCGAGGAGGGCCATCCGGATATCGTTCGAGGGCATTTGGATGGCGGCGACGACGTTTTCGCCGATCACATTTTGGCTTTGCACGATCTCGCCCTCTCGGAGGATCGGCTGCGGCTCCCAGCGGCCGCCGAGCGAGTCGAACCATTTGTAGAGCTTGCCTTTGCCTTCCTCGTCGACAGCCAGGATCCAGGCGGACTTCGGCCATTCGGCGCCGTCGAGGCCGAACGACGGCTCGCCCTTTTTGAGGCCCTTCATAAACGCGGGATCCTGCACGAGCGGCCCCTCGCCGAGGGGGAGGTAGAGACTCGATACGGCGAGGAACGCGCCGCCCTTCATCGCCGTGATCATGATCTCGCCCGGTGCTTCGAGCACGATCGAATACGCGCTCGTCTCGGCGGGCGCTGCGGCGGCGCTCGCCGTGGGCGCGTGCGCGGCCGCCGAGGCCGCCGCGGGCACGGCCGCTCCTGACGGCGCGGGCGCCGGATCCGAGGATTTTCCGCACGCCGGAAGCAGGAGCGCGGCGACCGAGACGAGCAAGCCGATCTTGTGCATGGGTTTTCTGGGTTATGGCGGGGACAGCCGCGCGTCAAGCGAGGGGGGCGCGCGAGCGCCTTTCACGGCTTCGTGCCGAGGGAGCACCATGATCGCGGCGAGCGTGGTAGAGTCCGCGCCCCATGGCGCGTATCTACGAAGACAACTCACGCAGCATCGGGCACACGCCCCTCGTCAAGATCAACCGCCTCACGGCAGGCGCGCGCGCGACCGTGCTGGCCAAGATCGAGGGTCGAAACCCCGCATACTCGGTCAAATGCCGCATCGGCGCGGCGATGGTGTGGGACGCCGAGGAGCGCGGCGCCCTCCGGCCGGGCATGTCGATCGTCGAGGCCACGAGCGGCAACACCGGCATCGCGCTCGCGTTCGCCGCGGCGGCGCGGGGCTACACCTGCGTGCTGACGATGCCCGAGACGATGAGCATGGAGCGGCGCAAGGTGCTGGTCGCGCTCGGCGCGCAGATCATCTTGACGCCCGGCCCGCTCGGAATGAAGGGCGCGATCGCCCGCGCCGAGGAGCTCGCCGCGACCCAGCCCGACAAGTACGTGCTGATGAAGCAGTTCGAGAACCCGGCGAACCCCGCCATCCACGAGAAGACCACGGGCCCCGAGATCTGGGAGGACACCGACGGCGCGGTCGACGTCTTCATCAGCGGCGTCGGCACCGGCGGCACGCTCACCGGCGTGTCGCGGTACATCAAGCAAACGAAGGGCAAGAAGATCCTGACGGTCGCCGTCGAGCCCGTGCACTCGCCCGTCATCTCGCAGACGCTCGCAGGCCAGGAGGTGAAGCCCGCGCCGCACAAGATCCAGGGGCTCGGCGCGGGGTTCGTCCCGCGAAACCTCGATCTCTCGCTCGTGGATCGCGTGGAGACCGTGACGAACGACGAGTCGATCGCGATGGCGCGGCAGCTCGCGCGCGAGGAGGGCATCCTGGCGGGCATCTCGTGCGGCGCGGCGATGGTCGCGGCGCTCCGGCTCGCGAACGATCCCGCGTTCGAGGGCAAGACGATCGTGACCGTGCTGCCGGACGCGGGTGAACGGTACCTCTCGACCGCGCTCTTCGAGGGCATGTTCGAGGCCGTGGAGAAGGCGACGGCCACGTGAAAGAGGGGGTTCGGGGGCGTAGCTCGGCTCGCCGGGCGGAGCCCCCGAGCGTTGAATGATGGGCGATTTGGAAAACAGCCTGGGGCTCGGGGCGAAGGACGCCGAAGGCGATCCGAAGCCCCGAACGTTGGACGCAGTGGTGGACGGGCTGATCGCGAGCTACGAGCGCGATCGGCGCGGCCACTACATCGGCAAGAAGTTCCTGCCCTCCCGCGAGGAGATCTTCGAGATCATCGAGCTGCTCTTCCAGGTCTTCTACCCCGGCTATTACGGGCGTCAGGACCTCACGGAGGGCAACCTTCGGTACCACGTCGTCACGCTCGTCTCGACGCTGCGCGAAAAGATCGCGACGCAAATCGAGAAATGCCTCTGCTGGGCCGGCGAATCGGAGCGCGACGGCACGGAGGAGAAAGAGGTCGGGGGCTGTGCCGAGTACGGCCGGCACATCGCGTGCCGGCTGCTCAGCCGCCTGCCGGAGATCCGCGACACGCTGCTGCTCGACGTGCAAGCGGCGTACGACGGAGATCCCGCGGCGGGCAGCCTCGACGAGGTGATCCTCTCCTACCCGGGCCTGCTCGCGATCACGGTGCATCGTGTGGCGCACGAGCTCTATGTGCTCGGCGTGCCGCTCATGCCGCGCATCATGAGCGAGTGGGCCCATTCGCAGAGCGGCGCGGACATCCACCCGGGCGCGACCGTCGGCGAGAGCTTCTTCATCGATCACGCGACGGGCGTCGTCATCGGCGAGACGAGCCACATCGGCGGTCACGTAAAAGTCTACCAGGGCGTGACGCTCGGCGCGATCTCGCACCCGAAGGACGAGCGAGGCCGCGTCATTCGCAACACGAAGCGCCACCCGACGGTCGAGGACTCGGTCACGCTCTACGCGAACGCGACGGTGCTCGGCGGCCAGACCGTGGTGGGACACGGCAGCGTCGTCGGCGGCTCGGTCTTCCTCACGCGGGGAATCCCCAAGCGCTCGCGCGTCGCCGTGAAACCCCCGGAGACTCGCGTCATCGCCGCGGGCAGCCAGCCGGGGGACGAAGAGTATCCGGCCGATTTCGAGATCTGAAGCCTGCTGACCCCTGGTCACTTCCCAGCGATATCGGTATATGAGGCCGCGCCGGCTCGATCGGCGTGTCCTCATGACCCAAACACACCACACCTTTTGCCGCATCTGCGAGGCCCTCTGCGGCCTCGAGGCCGACGTCGAGGGCGGGCGCGTCATCGCGCTCCGGCCCGACGCGCGGCACGTCGCCACCGAGGGCTTTGCTTGCCCCAAGGGCCTCAAGCAGCACCGCATGTACGCCTCGCCCGACCGCGTGCGGAGCCCGCTCGCGCGCCGCGGCGAGCGCTTCGAGCCCGCGTCCTGGGACGCGGCCCTCGGCGACATCGGCGCGCGTGTGCGCAGGATCCACGACGAACACGGCCCCGACGCGATCGCCATGTACGTCGGCACGGCCGCGGGTTTCTCCGTGCTGCACCCCGTCTTCGCGCAGGGCTTCATGCAGGGGCTCGGCTCGCGCAGCATGTACGCCTCGGCGACGCAAGATTGCAGCAACAAATTCGCGGTTTCACGAGAGATGTACGGATTCCCGTTCACGCTCTCGTTTCCCGATCTCGATCGGACGAAATGCCTCATCGTCGTGGGGGCGAACCCCGTCGTGTCGAAATGGAGCTTCCTCCAGGTCCCGAACCCGGCGCGGGCGCTGAAGGACATCGAGGCGCGCGGCGGAAAGCTCTTCGTCGTCGATCCGCGCCGCACCGAGAGCGCCAAGGTCGCGGGCGAGCATGTCTTCATCCGGCCCGACACGGACGTGTGGTTTTTCCTCTCGTTCTTGCGCGAGCTCGCAGCCGTGGGCGGGATCGATCGCGAGCGCGCGGCGCGCTTCATGAAAGGGCTCGACGAGGTCCTCGCCGTCGCGGAAGGATGGACACCCGAGCGCACGGCGCGCGTCACGGGGATCGCGCCGGACGTGCTCCGCTCGATGGTCCGCGCGTATCGGGATGCGGGGCGCGCGGCGATCTACGTCTCGACGGGCGTCAACATGGGCCGCAATGGCTCGCTCGCATTCTGGCTCGCCGAGTGCATCAACGCCGCTTCGGGGAACCTCGATCGCGAGGGCGGGACGCTCGTCGGCCGGGGAATCTTCGATTTCGCCGCGTTCGGCCGGCGCACGGGCACGCTCCTCCGGGAGGATCGCTCCCGCATCGGCGATTTCCGCTCCGTGAACGACGCATTCCCGGGCGGGCTGCTTGCCGACGAGATCCTCACGGACGGGCCCGGCAAGATCCGCGCGCTCTTCGTGACCGGGGGAAACCCGCTCATCACGATGCCGGGCGCGGGGAGGCTGCGGCGCGCATTCGAGAAGCTCGATCTGCTCGTCACGATCGATCTCTTCGTGAACGAGACCGGCTCGCTCGCGCACTGGGTCCTGCCCGCGACATCGCCGCTCGAGCGGGCCGATTTGCCCTTCATTTTCCCGCTCCTCCTGGGCCTGCAGCGCCGGCCTTACCTCCAGGCGACGCGGCCCGTCGTGAAGCAGGACGGCGATCAGCGCGACGAGGCCACGATGTACCTCGATCTTTGCCGCGCCGCGGGCAAACCCATCTTCGGCTCGACCATCGCCCAGCGCGCCCTCGAGTTCTTCACGGCGGCGCAGGGATGGTTCCATCCGGACGAACCCCGCTCGATTCCGCAGGAGCTCTTGCTCTCCGCGATGCTGCTCGCGACCGGGAACGGGACCTTCGGGCGCCTCGCCGAGCAAATACACGGGCGCCTTCGCCCGCCGCACCGCGGAGACGATTTCCTCGGCAAGCGCGTGATCACGAAGGACGGCAAGGTGAATCTCGCGCCGGAGGTGCTGCTCTCCGCCGCGAAGAAGCTCGAATTCGATTACGAGGCGGAGATCGCCCGCGCGGGCAAGCTGAAGCTCGTCACGCGGCGGCGGGTCACGACGCACAATTCGTGGACCCACAACCTCGAAGATTTCGCCGAGCCGGACGGAGGGACGAACCACCTGTACGTGCACCCCGAGGACGCGAAGCGAATCGGCCTTTCGGACGGCGATTTCGCGGATGTTTCGACGGACGTGGCCACGGTGCGCGTACCCGTGCGCCTGCTCGCCGACCTCATGCCGGGGACCGTGGCATTGCCGCACGGCTGGGGTCATCAGCACGCGGCGGGCCTCTCCGTCGCGGCAAAGACGCGGGGCGTGAACGTCAACCTGCTCGCGGCCGATGGGCCGGAGCGGCTCGAGCGGGTCTCGGGCATGGCGCACCTCACGGGGTTCGTCGTGGACGTGGTCCCGGCGCGTGGGCCGAAAGACGACCGGAGCTGGTCGGGTTTGTCGGAGGAGACGACATGAACAAAGCCGGGAATCGTGCCCGGGATTTCGGGATCGTGACGCTCGCGTATGTCGCGGGCACCGTCGTCGGGTGGCTCGTGTTTCGCGCGCTCGCGCAGGATCATTCGTCGATCGTCGCGTTCGCCGCGGCAGACGCGGCGGCGACGGTGGTGGTCTTCGCGGGGAGCGTGCTTTGTAACAATTCGAGCATGTACGATGCGTACTGGAGCGTCGCGCCGATGGTGATCGCGCCGGCGATTGCGATGTCCCCGGAGGCCGCGGGCGCGCCCGTGGCGCGGCGGATCCTGGTCACGGCGCTCGTGCTCGCGTGGGGCGCGCGGCTCACGTGGAACTGGGCGCGCGGCTGGCACGGGCTCGGCCACGAGGATTTTCGGTACGTCGATCTGCGCCGGTCGATGGGGCGGGCCTACTGGCTCGTGAGCTTCCTCGGCCTCCATTTCATGCCGACGGTCTGCGTGTTTCTCGGCTGTTTGTCGCTCTTCCCGGCCCTCGCCACGGGCACGCGGCCGCTCTCGTGGCTCGATGGGGCGGCGTTCGTGGTCACGGCGGGCGCGATCGCATTGGAGAGCCGCGCCGACGCGGAGCTCCGCGCATTCCGGCTCCGGAACGACGTGCCGGGGAAGATCCTCGATACAGGCGTGTGGGCGTATTGCCGCCACCCGAATTACCTCGGCGAGATCACGTTCTGGTGGGGGCTTTTCCTGTTCGCCCTCGCCTCGGATCCGGGTCTCCGGTATCCGCTCGTCGGGCCCGCGTGGATCACCTGCCTCTTCGTGTTCATCAGCATTCCGCTGATGGACAAACGATCCGTCGCGCGCAGGCCCGGCTATGCCGATCACATGAACCGCGTGCCGGCGCTCTTGCCGCGCCTGCCGAGGAAGGCCAAGGGGTAGACGAGACCATGATCCTCGATGTTTTCCGGATGAACGACAAGGTCGCGATCGTCACGGGCGCGAGCCGCGGGATCGGTCGTGGATCGGCGATTGCGCTGGCGGAGGCAGGGGCCGACGTCGTGCTCGCCGCGCGGCGCGCGGACGTGCTGGAGGAGGCCGCGAAGGAGGTGCGCGCGCGCGGGCGGCGCGCGCTCGTGGTGCCAACGGACGTGACCGCGGGCGCGGAGCTCGACCGGCTGCTCGCGCGCACGCTCGAGGAATTCGGCCGGCTCGACGTGCTCGTCAACAATGCGGGCGGCTATCCGCCGAGGATCGCGGTCGCGCTGTCGGACGAAGAAATGATGGAGTCGTACCAATTCAACGTCGTCTCGGCGCTGCACCTCTCCCGGAGCGCCGCGCCGCACCTCGCGCGGACGCGAGGCGCCATCGTCAATATCTCGTCTGCGATGAGCCACTGCGTGGACACGGGCTTCGTCGCCTACGGGGCCGCGAAGGCCGCGCTGAACCACATGACGCGCCTGCTCGCCCACGAATGGGCGCCGCGGGTGCGCGTCAACGCGCTGGCCGTGGGCGCGACGATGACGGACGCGCTCGAAGCGTTCGTCGGGGCCGGCGACATGCTGGACAAGATGACGGCGAAGACGCCCATGGGCCGCCTCGCCACGCCGGAGGATATCGCGGCCTCCGTTCTTTTCCTGGCCTCGCCGGCGTCGTCGTGGATCACGGGGAAGATCCTGGAGGTCGACGGCGGCGCGAGCGCGAGTACGTGGCCCTACCCGATGCCGGGGGGGCTCGAAGACATTCCGTAGCGTGAAGCGAGCAAGCGGCCGGGGCTTTCAAACAAGCCCGGGCCGCCGCCGAGCGGAAAACGAAATCCGAGCGCCGATCGGAATCGAAACGCATACGCGCCCGGAGCGTCAATTAAATTACGCGTGTTCTGCGATACGAATGGCGTCCGTGGAGTCTTGCGGTGCCGAAGGCGCTCGGGTAACGTACCCTTGCCGCCTGGATTCGGAGAACGCGAGCGGCGCACGAACCACCATGCCGGACGCCGTGGAACCCTTGCTTGCGCACGAGATCCTGGATACCTCGCCGACGTTCATTGTCGGTATCGATGCGAGCGGCCGCACGATGTACATGAATGGGACGATGCTCGGCGCTCTCGGGTATACGCGCGAAGAGGTCATCGGCCAGGATTACGCGACGATGTTCGTCCCGGTGCGGGATCACGAGATGCTCCGGCGGGTGTTCGGGGAGCTCGTGTCGTCGCGCGGCACGACCTACAATGAAAACCGGGTGATCACCCGAAGCGGCCGCGAGCTGCTCGTCGAGTGGCATGGAAGGCCCGTCTACGACGACGACGGCGCGTTCAAGTATTTCTACGGGGTCGGCATCGACGTCACGGGTCAAAAACGCATCCGCGAGGCGCTCTATCGCTCGCAGCAGCGGCTCGCGCTGCATTTCCAGCAGGCGCCGATCGGCATGATCGAGTGGGACACCGATTTCCGCGTCGTGGACTGGAACCCGGCAGCGGAGTCGATCTTCGGCTGGCTCCGCGAGGAGGCCGCGGGCCGTCACGGCCAGGATCTCATGGTGCCCCCGGAGGTCCGGCCCTACGTGGCCGACATCTGGGAGCAAATCAAGCAGGCCAAGGGGCCGGTGCGCGCCCGCAATGAGAACATCACCAAGGACGGTCGGCGCATCACGTGCGAATGGGCGAATACGTCGCTCGTCGACGAGGAAGGCCAGATCGTGGGCGTCGCGTCGCTCGTGACCGACGTGACCGAACGCGTGAAAGAAGAGGAGGAGATGCGCGAGCGCGAGCGCGCGCAGGCCGCCACCATCGAGGAGCTCTCGGCGCCGGTCCTCGATCTGTGGGCAGGCGTTCTCGCGATGCCCGTCGTCGGCGGAATCGACGCCGCACGCGCGACGCGGATGACGGAGAGCCTGCTCGAAGCGATCGTGCGAAGCAGCGCGCGCTTCGCGATCCTCGATTTGACGGGGGCGTCGACGATGGACGCCTCGATTGCGTCGCACCTCGGCGACATGATCCGCGCGACCGGCCTCATCGGCAGCGAATGCCTGGTCTCGGGCCTCGGGCCCGGAATGGCGCGCACGCTGGTCGAGCTCGACGTGCCGCTCGCCGTCAAGACGTTCGGCTCGCTGCAGGCAGCGCTCCGCCACGCGATTCGTGCGTCGCGGGTTTAGCAGGCTGTCGAGACGCAGCCGACACGAGGAAGCTCGAGCGTGAACGACGAGCCGGCCCCCGGCTCGCTCTGGACACGGAGCGTGCCTCCGTGCGCTTCCGCGATCCGGCGGCTGATGTACAAGCCAAGCCCGAGGCCGCCGTAATTCTCGGAGGCGGCGCGCTCGAAGCGATCGAAGATGCGCTCCTGCCGCGCCGGGTCGATACCGATGCCGTGATCATTGACAACGATCCGCGCGATCCCTTCGTTCTCGCCGTAAAAAATCTCGATGGGCTTGCCGGCCCCGAACTTGGCCGCATTCGAGAGGAGGTTCGTCACGATCTGCTCGATGCGGTCGGGATCCCAATGACCGACGACGTGCTGGCCGTCCTGGATGTCGACCGTGCACCGCGCTTGCGAGAGCTCCGGCTTGAGCTGGTCGATCGCATTGCGGATGAGGGTCGCGAGGTCGACCTCCTCGCGCTCGAGCGGGAGCCGGCCCGCGTGGAGCTGCGAGACGTCCACGAGGGCCTTGTTCAGCCGGGCAAGGCGCGTCCCTTGACGCAGGGCCCGCTCGACCATCTTGCCCATCGCCTGCGTGTCGGCCGGCCAGCCGGACCGGATGGCCCGGTCGATGGATTGCAGCGTGAGCCGGAGCGACGTCACCGGCGTATTGAGCTCGTGCGATGCCACCGTGAGGAATTCGTCCCGCACGCGCACGGCCTCCTGCGTCTTGCGATAGAGGCGCGCGTTGTCGATTGCGACCGCGGCGCGGCGCGCGACCTCTTCGACCAACACGAGGTCGGCGCGCCCATAACGGCGCTCCGGCGCGGAGGAGACGACGCTCAGGACGCCGAGGGTTTGTCCGTGCGCCACGAGCGGCACGATCATGGAGCTCTGCGCACCGAGCTCGTGGCTGAGCCTCAGGTGCTCGTCGTCGACGACGAGTTTTCCAATGACCTCCTCGGAGAGCTCGGGAATCAGGACCGGCTGGCCCGTCCGCAAGACCCTGGAGGCCGCGTGGGGTGAATTCCAGCGAGGAGGATACCGCCGCTGGAGCTCCTCGACCAGCGGCGCCTTCGCGGGGTCCTTGTGGGCGCCGGCAATGCGTCGGATCTCTCCGCCTTCCACGATGTCGATCACGCACCAGTCGGAAATGGATTGCACGCACAGCCACGCGAGGCGCGCGAGCGTCTCCTGATAATCGAGCGACTCCGACAGGACCGCCCCGGCCTCGGCGATGAACGTGGCCCGACGCTCCGCTGCCTCGGCCGCCGCCCGCGCCGCCTGCTCCATCCCGAGGAGCTTCGCTTTCTCCAGGGAAATCGCGGCCTGCGTGGCAAGGAGCGAAAGCGCCACGAGCCGATCGGGCGTGAACGCGCCGGCAAGGAGGTTGTTCTCCAGATAGAGCAGGCCGACCACCTCGGTCTGCTGGACGATGGGCAAACACAGGAGCGACCTCGGCCTCACGCGGGCGATGTAGGGCTCGGACGCGTATTTCGCCGCCTCGGACGCGTCCTCCAGGATCACGCGCTCCTTCGTCCGCAGGGCGTAATTGACGATCGAGACGGGCACGAGCGACGACGAGAGCGGCTGCGATTCCAGGAGCTTCGTCGCCACGCCTCTTCCCTCGAGCGACGCCTCCGCCTCGATCGAAGAGCCACCCTCCCGGCAGACGATCAGACAGCCTCGTTGCGCTCCGCCCTGCTCGAGCACCACCGTGAGCAGCGTGCGCAAAAGTTTGTCGAGGACGATCTCGCCCGAAATGGTTTGCGAGGCCTTGGTCACCGAGAGCAGGTCGAGCTGCTCTGGCCGAAGCGCGAAGGTGGCAGCGGGCGGAAGAGATCTCGACGGGAGCAGGCGAGGATGCTGCTGGTCGAGCTGCTCGACCTTGCCGTCGACGCCCCAGCAGGCATAACAGGCGCGGGCGTCGCGGAGGTACATGTCGGCGATCTTGTCGAATCGTCGTGCCCTGTAAAACCGCGACGTGAGTTCGTGGGCGAGCCCTTCATTGTGGACGAAGCCGTTGTCGTGGGCCGAGCGGATGGCCTCTTCGTAGAGGCGCTCGGCGTCGAGGTCTCGGCCTTCGATGCGGGCGATCTCGGCGGCCACCAGCGCCGCCCGGTTTTCGAAGTTCTCGGGGCAGTTCTCCGCCCAGCCCGCGAGTTTCTCGTGGTGGGCGACGAGGGCCCTCATGTGCTCGGGCCGCTCGTCGGCAGACGCCGTGCCATAATGCGCTGCCCGCGCGAGCGCGCCATAAAAATGATACTCGGCCATCTCGAAGTGTGACGGCGACGTCCAGAGAAGCGGCTCGGCCTTCGACGCGGCGCCGACGGCGGAGACGAAATCGTTCGCGTAGTAGCGCGCTTGGAGCTTGCGGATCCAGTACCAGCACGTGGCGGTCGAGAGGCGCGGATCCGCCTCCAGGTGCTGCTCGAACCGGCCCTCGTCGAACTCGTCGTCGTTGAAGGAAGAGAAATGGGGGGTGAGGCCCATGAGCGTGCGGATGAGCCTGAGCTGTCCGGTGAGGATGTCGGCGATGAGGCCGAACCGCATCTTCCGCGCGAATTCGAGCCCGTTCTCGGCTTCTCGCTGCACGTCGCCGAGCGGATCTCCGGACGCGAGGAGGTGCGTGATCAGGTCGAAGAAGCTATACGCCGCATAAGTGAGGTCACCGGTCTCGAGCGCCGCGTGGAAGACGCGGCGCAGGAGCGCGCGTCCGCTCCGCAGGTGCCTCGTCCAGGGAATGACCACGGAGCCTACGCACACGTAGACGCGGGCCTTGAAACGGTTCAGCTCTTGTTTCTCCACCAGGTCCGAGCCGAGCTTTCCGAAGCGGAACCCGGCTTGATAATCGCCGAAGTGCGGCCCGAGGACCATGCCGAGGTGGGCATAGGCAAGGCTCGATACGTCGCTGTTGCCATGCTCCAGGCTGAGATTCACCATCCGGCAGATGACGAGGCAGAGCAGATTCTCGTCGGTGAACAAAGCCGGCGGAATGGCCCTCGTGAGAACGTCGAGGGTCGCGCGAAAGGCCGGATCGTGCATCGAGGGCAGGTCGACGAGGTCCTCGATCGCGCGGCCCCCGAGCTGCTGCCAGAGCCGCTCGTATTCCTGCCGCACGTCGTTCTTCGTCGGGTGCGGCGACCACTCGACACCGACACGCCGGAGGTATTCGAGGCCCACGTCGACGCTGCTGTCGCTTCGATCCAGGGTCGTGTAGAGATCCATGCGCACGCACGCGACCGCGGCTGCATCGACGAGGTTTTTCGCGCGGAGCGAGAGCAAAGAGAGGCGCTCTTCCGCGGCCGAAAGCTCGCCGAGCAGGAACTCGCACTCGGCCCGGTCGAGCTCGAGCGCGAAGGTGAGCTCGTAACGCCGCTCCCAGCTATGCTCCGGCAGGAGCTCCGATCCGACGGCGAGACAATTCTTCGCCGATGCGTAGGCCGCCTTTGCCTTGGCGCGCTTGCCGGCGAGGAGATTGAGCTCGGCCACGCGCTCGCGTTCCTCCCGCGACGTGATCAGCGCGGCGCCGCGATCGAGGTGGTTCACGATGTCGAAGATTCTCTCCTCGAGCTCCTCGGGGGGCGTGGACGACAAGAGCAGCCGGCCAATTTCGAGGTGCACGACCGCCCGCTCTGCTTCCGGAATGAGCGAATAAGCGGCCTCCTGGACGCGGTCGTGGAGAAAGCTGTATGCCCCGTCCATCCAGAGGACGAGCCCGACACGGACGGCCTCCCAGAGATCCTCGTGTGATGCCTGCTCCGAGCGGCCGCTCACCGCCGCGAGGACGGCGACCTCGGCTGTATTGCCGAGACACGCGAGCGTTTTCAGCGCTTCCTGCGTGCGCGCAGGGAGCCGCGCGAGCTTGCCGACCATCAGGTCGACCACGTTGTCGGTGAAGCCCTTGGCTCGGATCTTCGCGACGTCCCATCGCCACGCGCTCGCGCGTTCGTCGAATTCGATCAGGCGCTCTTCATGCAGCGCAGTGAGGAACTGGATCGTGAAAAAGGGGTTGCCCGCGGTCTTCTCGTGGACGAGGTCCGAAAGCGGCGCGGCTTCCTCGGGGCGGCAGTGAAGCATATCGCTGACGAGCGCAGCGAGGTGCTCCCAGGAGAGCGGGCCGAGCACGATGTCCGAGACGCGCGCTCCCGCATTCCGCACGTTGCCGAGCGTCTGCACGAGCGGGTGCAAGGGGGTCACCTCGTTGTCACGGTATGCGCCGATCACGAGGAGATGGCCTATCTCGGGGTGGGTCATCAAATCCTCGAGGAGCAGGAGGCTCGCCGGATCGGCCCACTGGAGATCGTCGAGGAAGAGCACGAGGGGGTGCTCCTTCCGGGCAAACACCCCGATGAAATGCCGGAACACGATACGGAACCGGTTCTGCGCCTCGATCGGCGGCAGCTCGGCGACCGGCGGTTGCCTGCCGATGACGAGCTCGACCTGCGGGATCACGTCCACGATGAGCTGTGCGTTGATCCCGAGGGCGCCCATGAGGCGCTCACGGAAAGGAGCGATCCGTTCCTCGCTTTCGGCGAGGATGTCGAGCACGAGCTCCCGGACGACCTGGACGATCGTGGAATAGGGGATGTCGCGCTTGTACTGGTCGAACTTCCCCGAAACGAAGAAGCCCCGCTCGCGGACGATGGGCTTGTAGAGCTCCTGGACCAGCGCCGACTTTCCGATGCCGGAGTAACCCGAAACCAGGACGAGCTCGGGGGATCCCGTGCCGACCACGCGCTCGAACCCCCGCAACAGCGCAGCGATCTCCTCCCCGCGGCCATAGAGTTTCTGGGGGATCTCGAAGCGACCGGAGACGTCGTGTTCGGCCAGGGCAAACGGCTCGAGCCTGCCTTTGGCACGCCATTCGAAAAGGCACCGCTCGAGGTCGTGCGCGAGGCCCCGGGCAGTCTGGTAGCGATCGTCCGCCATCTTGGCCAGGAGCTTCATGACGAGCGCGGAGAGGGCCTCGGGCAGCTCCGGGACCCACGTTCCGGGAGGCTGCGGGATACGGGCGACATGGCAATGCACCCATTCGAGCGGATCCAGGGCCTCGAAGGGCAGGCGCCCGGTGAGCATTTCGTAGAATGTCACGCCCAGGGCATAGAGGTCGGCGCGGCTGTCGATCGCACGGTTCATCCGCCCCGTTTGCTCCGGCGCGAGGTACGGCAGGGAGCCCTCGATGAGGCTCGGGCGAAGGGACGCCTGGCGCTCGCGGGATGGGCATACCGCGAGCCCGAAATCGGCGAGCTTGACCTGGCCGGTGGACACGTTGACGAGGATGTTCTGGGGTTTCAGATCTTTATGGATGATGCCACGCCGGTGGAGCGCCCCGACGGCCGCCGCGATACGAACCGCGAGGTCGAGGAACCGCTCGATGGGCAAGGGCGCGCCGAGGAAGTGGTCGAGCGACTGACCGCCGAAATCCTCCAGCACGAGCGCCGGCATTCCCTCGTGCGTCTCGAGGGCGAGCGGCCTGACGATGGCCGGTAGGTCGAGTTGCCTGCCAATCTCGTATTCACGCTTCAAGCGCTCGAGATCGCGCGGGCGGCTGCGCCTCGGGTCGAGCACCTTCAGGATCACGGGGAGGTCATCGGCCGTCCGGACCCCGCGGAGCAAAACCGTGCCTCTGCCCTCGTGAAGTGTGCCGGTGATCGCAAACGGGGACGCGTCCTTCATGGGGAAGTTCGCCGACCGGAGCGGGCGCCAGGCAAGGGGCGCACGGAGACGATGCCCAGCCATGAGGGCCATCGACAGCCCCCTGAAACCCCCATAGCATGCAACGCGCCCCTCCGGAGCGCCTCTTTGCGAGGGACAGACCCTTGCGCGGCCGCTGGTGTCGCACCCCAACGAGAGGGCGGGCCACGGCGTATGAGCTCGCTCACCAGCTCGAACGCCTTTCTGTCAGCGAGGTCGGGCGGGTTTTAGCAGGCTGTCGAGAGGTGGCCGGCACAAGGAAGCTCGAGGGTGAACGATGAGCCGACCCCCGGCTCGCTCTGGACACGGAGCGTGCCTCCGTGCGCTTCCGCGATCCGGCGGCTGATGTACAGCCCGAGCCCGAGGCCGCCGTAATTCTCGGAGGCGGCGCGCTCGAAGCGCTCGAAGATGCGCTCCTGCCGCGCCGGGTCGATGCCGATTCCATGGTCTTTGACCACGATCCGCGCGATTCCTTGCTCCTCGCCGTAGTAGATCTCGATGGGCTTGCCGGCTCCGAATTTGATCGCATTCGAGAGGAGGTTCGTCAGGATCTGCTCGACGCGGTCGGGATCCCAGCGACCGACGACGTGGTGGTCGTATTGGATGTGGACCGAGCACCGCGCTTGCGCGAGCTCCGGCTTGAGCTGGTCGATCGCATTGCGTATGAGGGTCGCGAGGTCGACGTCCTCGCGCTCGAGCGGGAGCCGGCCCCCGTGGAGCTGCGAGACGTCCACGAGGGCCTTGTTCAGCCGACCGAGGCGCGTCCCCTGACGCAGGGCCCGCTCGACCAGCTTGCTCATCACCTGCGTATCGCCCGATCGACCGGACCGAATGGCCCGGTCCATCGATTGCAGCGTGAGCCGGAGCGACGTCAACGGCGTATTGAGCTCGTGCGAGGCCACCGTGAGGAATTCGTCCCGCACGCGCACCGCCTCCTGCGTCTTGCGGTAGAGGCGCGCATTGTCGATCGCGACCGCGGCGCGGCGCGCGACATCTTCGACCAGCGCGAGGTCGGCGCGCCCGTAGCGGCGTTCCGGCGCGGAGGAGACGACGCTCAGGACGCCGAGGGTTTGTCCGTGCGCCGCGAGCGGCACGATGATGGAGCTATGGGCGCCGAGTGCGCGGCTGAGCTTCCTGTGCTCATCGTCGACGACGAACCTCCCAATGACCTCCTCGGCGAGATCGGGAATCAGGAGCGGCTGGCCCGTCTGCAAGACCTTGGAGGCCGGGTGGGGTGAATTCGTGCGAGGAGGATACCGCCGCTGGAGCTCCTCGAGCAACGGCTCCTTCGCGGGGTCCTTGTGGGCGCCGCAGATGCGCCGGATCTCGCCACTCTCCACGATGTCGACCACGCACCAGTCGGAAATGGATCGCACGGATAGCCGCGCGAGGCGCGCCAGCGTCTCCTTGTAATCGAGCGACTCCGAAAGGAGCGCCCCCGCCTCGGCGATGAACGTGGCCCGGCGCTCCGCTGCCTCGGCTGCCGCGCGCGCCACCTCGGCCGCTGCCCGCGCCGCCTCGGCCGCCGCGCGTGCTGCCTGCTCCTTGCCGAGGAGCTGCGCCTTCTCCAGGGATATCGCCGCCTGCGTGGCGAGGAGCGAAAGCGCCACGAGCCGATCGGGCGTGAACGCGCCGGCGAGGAGGTTGTTCTCCAAATAGAGGAGACCGACCACCTCGGTTTGCCGGAGGATGGGCAAGCACAAGAGTGACCTCGGCTTCACGCGGGCGACGTAGGGATCCGAGGCGTATTTCGCCGCCTCGGCCGCGTCCTCGAGGATCACGCGCTCCTTCGTCCGCATGGCGTAGTTGACGATCGAGACGGGCACGAGCGACGACGAGAGCGGCTGCGATTCCAGGAGCTTCGTCGCCACGCCTCTTCCCTCGAGGGACGCCTCCGCCTCGATCGAGGAGCAACCATCCCGGCAGAGGATCAGGCAGCCTCGTTGCGCTCCGCCCTGCTCGAGCACGACCGTGAGCAGCGTGCGCAAGAGCTTGTCGAAGATGATCTCGCCCGAAATGGTCTGCGAGGCCTTGGTCACCGAGAGCAGGTCGAACTGCTCGGACCGGACCGCGAAGGTGGCGGTATGCGCGAGCGACCTCGGCTCGAGGAGGCGGGGATGCTGCTGATCAATCTGTCTCACCTTGCCATCAGCGCCCCAGCGGGCGTAGCAGGCGCGCGCCTCGCGGAGGCACGTATCGGCGAACAGGGCGAACCCACGCGCCCGGTAGAACCGAGACGCGAGCTCGTAGGCGAGCGCTTCGATGTGAACGAAGCCGTTCTCGCGCGCCGAGCGGGTGGCCTCTTCATAGAGGCGCTCGGCGTCGAGGTCTCGGCCCTCGATACGAGCAACCTCCGCCGACACGAGAGCGTAGCGGTTCAGATAGTTCTCGGGGCAGTTGTCCGCCCAGAGCTTGAGCTTCTGCAGCCCCCGTTCGAGGGTGCGCGCGAACTCCCGCTGCTGCGCGGCAGGCGCCTGCGGGTAGAGCGCGGTCAAAGTGAGCGCATGGTAGAAGTGATGCGTGGCCTCGATGGGCTGCGCCATGACCGCCCCCAGCATCGTCGCCGCTCGGGCCGCAGAATCGAGCGCCTCGCGATACCGTCCGTCGGTAAAAGCGGCGACGTGCTTCATGACATGGTAGAAGGCAATCCCGCAGCCGAACGTCGCCCCCGTGATCACGGCCAGACTTTCAGCTTCGTCGCAAGCTCGCTCGTCGAGGTTTGCCGGCTCCAGCGTCGATCCTTGCAGGCTCGTCACGAACTGCCGTTCGAGCTGGATCGTATGAAATACCGCATCGTTGTGGCTCTCTCGGGCGAACGCGAGGTATTTCTGCGCCACGCCGAGGACTTCGTCGAGCGGGCTGCCGGTCTCCAGAACCTGCCATACCGTCAGAACGGTCACGAGGCCGGCAAAAACGAGATCGCCGACCTCCAAGCAGGCGAGGAATGCCTGCTCCATGATCGGAACGCTGGTCGCGATGGGCCTCCGCCAGGAGTGGATGTGGCCGCCATGCATGAATAGCAGCGTGCCCTTGAGCTTGGCGTCGTTGAACTTCTCGTTCAGCCGCAGCGACATCTCGGAGAACTCGTAGGCGGACGGAATGTCGCCGAAGACCGACGCCAACATGATGCCGTAGGCGCAGTAGGCGAAGCAGGTTTCCTCGGCGTTCCCGTACCGCAGGGAGAAGCTCAGCGCTTTGACGACGTCCAGCGCGAACATCTCCGGTCGCGCGTTGTACGCGCAGGGGATCGAATCGACGAGCAGGCCGATGATCGCCCTCCCATCGGGGTCGCTCACCACCGGCGCGTCGAGGAGGTCGGCGATCCGGAGGCCGCGCAGGCTGGCCGAAATGCTCCGGTTCTCGGCTTCGACGGCGGCCTGGATCTCCTCGTCCGACTCGGGCAATGTCACGCAGTAGAGCCGCAGGGCTTCCCGTGCGACCGTCACCCCGTCGGCATATCGCCCCGAGACCTGGTACAGCCTGATGCGCAGCCGGTAGACCCTGGCTCGGTCGGGATTGGAGCGGGCGTTCTGGAATATGACGTCGAATAGCTCGTCGGCCTGCTGGAAGTTGCCGACGAGGTATTCGCATTCGGACCGCTCCATGTAGAGGGCGAACGTTTCTTCGTACTGCGTGCGCCAGGCGTCCGCGGCCAAGAGCGCCGTCGCTTGGGCCAGATAGCTCTGCGCCGACGCGTACGCAATCGAGGCCTTCGCCCTTCTTCCCGCCTGGAAGTCGAGCCGGCAGAGCGTCTCCTTTTCGCGTGGATCGGTGATGAGCGCGACGCCATGGTTGAGCTGGTTCGCGACGTCGAAGACCCGCTCCGCGATCACCTCTTCTGGCAACTTCGCCAATAGGAGCCGGCCGATCCGCAGGTGCACCTCGGCCCGCTGCTCCTCGGGAATGAGCGAATAGGCCGCCTCCTGGACACGGTCGTGGAGAAACTTGTATCCGTCGTCCAGGCGGAGGACGAGCCCGGCGCGAACGGCCTCCCAGAGGCTCGCGTGCGTATCCTCCAGCGATCCGCAGCGAACCATCGTCAGGATGGCGGTCTCCGCTGTATTTCCCAGACAAGCGAGGTGTTTCAGCGCTTCCTGGGTGCCTGCAGGGAGCCGCACGAGCTTCCCGATCATCAGGTCGATCACGTTGTCGGTGAAGTTCTTTTCGCGGATCTTGGCCACGTCCCACTGCCAGATCCCCGCGCGCCCATCGAACTCGATCAGGCGCTCTTCGTGAAGCTCCGTGAGGAACTGGATCGCGAAGAAGGGATTGCCAGCCGTCTTCTCGTGAACGAGGTCCGCGAGCGGCCGGGCGCCCTCGCGAGGGCAGTGCAGCGCATCGCTGACGAACATGGCGAGGTGCTCGCGGGAAAGCGGGCCGAGCACGATATCCGAGACGCGCACGCCCTCCTTCCGCACCTTGTCGAGCATCAGCATGAGCGGGTGCGAGGGGCTCACCTCGTTGTCTCGACATGCACCGATCACGAGGAGGTGGTGCGTCTTTCCGTGCGTCAGCAGATCCTGAAGGAGTCCGAGGCTCGCCGAATCGGCCCACTGGAGATCGTCGAGAAAGAGCGCGAGGGGGTGCTCCTTCGTGGCGAACACCCCGATGAAATGCCGGAACACGATGCGGAACCGGTTCTGCGCCTCGGCCGGGGGCAGCTCGGCGACCGGCGGTTGCGGGCCGATGGCGAGCTCGACCTGCGGGATCACGTCCACGATGAGCTGTCCGTTGATCCCGAGCGCGCAGAGCAGCCGCTGCCTAAAGGCGGCGATCCGCTCCTCGCTCTCCGTGAGGATTTCGAGCACGAGGTCCCGGAAGGCCTGGACGATCGTGGAGTAGGGGATACCGCGCTTGTATTGATCGAACTTCCCTGCGATGAAGAAGCCTCGCTCGCGCGCGACCGGCTTCTGCAGCTCGTTCACGAGCGCCGACTTGCCGATGCCGGAATAGCCCGAGACCAGGACGAGCTCGGGGGATCCCGTATCGAGCACGCGCTCGGGCGCGGAGAGCAGCGCCGCGATCTCGCCCTCGCGACCATAGAGCTTCTGGGGGATCTGGAAGCGATCCGGGATGTCGTGCTCGGCCAGGAGGAACGGTTCCAGCCGGCCCTCGGCCCGCCACTGGCCCCGGCACTGCGCGAGGTCGTTCAGCAGGCCGCGGGCGGTCTGGTAGCGATCCTCGGCCATCTTGGCCAGCAGCTTGAGGACGATCGCGGAGAGGATCTCGGGGAGCTCCGAGACGAACGCGGAGGGCGACGGCGGGGCACGGGCGACGTGGCAATGCACCCATTCGAGCGGATCATGCGCCTCGAAGGGCAGCCGCCCGGTGAGCATCTCGTAAAAGGTCACGCCGAGAGCGTAGAGGTCGGCGCGGCTGTCGATCGCACGGTTCATCCGCCCCGTCTGCTCCGGCGAGAGATAAGGCAAGGAGCCCTCGATGAGGCTCGGGCTCTCCACGGCCCGGTGTCCGCGGGAAAGGATCGCCGCGAGCCCGAAATCGCAGAGCTTCACCTGGCCGGTGGCAGCATCGACGAGGATATTCTGCGGTTTCAGGTCTTTGTGGATGACGTCACGCTCGTGGAGCTCCGCCACGGCCGCCGCGATACGAACCGCGAGGTCGAGGAATCGCTCGGTGGGCATGGGCGCGCCGAGGAAGTGGTCGAGCGACGCGCCGCCGAAATCCTCCATCACGAGCGCCGGCCATCCCTCGTGCGTGTCGAGGGCGATCGGCTTGACGATGGCCTGCGCGTCGAGTTGCCTGAGGAGCTCGTATTCGCGCTTCAAACGCTCGAGACCGCGCGGGTGGCTGCGCCTCGGGTCCAGCACCTTCAGGATGACCGGGAGGCGATCCGCCGTCCGGACCCCGCGGAGCAACAGGGTCCCTCTCCCCTCGTGAAGCGTCTCGAGGATGGCGAACGGGGGTACGTCCTTCGTCGGCATGGGAAGAGCTCGCCGCCCGGAGCGGGCGCCCGGGAAGGGGCACGCGGGAAGAAGCCCAGCCGCGACGTTCCGTCGACAGCCCCCTCGAACGCCCATTCCTCTAGCATGGGACTAGCATGGGACGTGCCCTCTTCGCCGCGCCCTCGTCTCGACGAACCGATGCCTGCGTGAGGTCGTCGCTCGTCCCGCCGTAGCCCCCGTGTCGAGCGCGCTCGTCACCAGGGCGTCGGCTTGTAATCCTTGAAAAACTGCCCGTAGGCGTGGACGCCGGTGGCGAACCCCTCGAAGATCGGGTCCACGATGCGGGCCGCGCCGTCGACGATGTCGAGCGGCGGGTGGAAGCCGTGAATGGATTGCTTGCGGGCCGCGATCTCCGCGGGATCCTCGTCCGTCACCCAGCCCGTGTCCACGCTGTTGATGTGGATGCCGTCCTTCACGTAATCCTGCGCCGAGGTGCGCGTGAGCATGTTGAGCGCCGCCTTGGCCATGTTCGTGTGGGGGTGTTTGTCCGTCTTGTGCTCGCGGTAGAATTGCCCCTCCATCGCCGAGACGTTGACGATGTGCTTGTCGCGCGTGGGATGCCGCGTCATGAGGCCCTTGAGCTTGCTGCTCAGCACGAACGGGGCGATGGCATTGACGAGGTGCACCTCGATGAGCTCGATCGTGGGCACCTCGGCGAGCGCGAAGCGCCAGCTGTTCTTGTCGCGGAGGTCTTTCTGCTGGAGGTCCGCGTCGAGCGCGCCGCGGGGGAAGAGATCCACGCGGCCCCGCAAGGCGTGGTCCTCGGCCGTGAGCGGGACCTGGGAGAGCGCGGCGGGATCCTCGAACAGAGCGAGCGAGCCCGTGCGCGGGGCGAGGCTGACCTCGTTTGCCTGGGCAAACGCTCGTTGCGCGGCGCGCTCGGCCTCGTGGCTCGCGACGAGGCGGGCCGCCTCGGGGGGCAATCGATCGGGCGACGAGAGCTCGACGTCGAGGAGGTGCTCGTAGAAGCCCGGCGGCCTGCGCACGGTCTGGCAGGCGTTGTGGATGATGAAATCGAGGCGCGGGAGGTGGCCTTCGAGGAACCGCGCGAACCGCTCGACGCTCGGGGTGAGCCGCAGATCGAGGCCGTGAATTTCGAGCCGATCGGCCCAGGCCTCGTAATCGCTCTCGCGGGCGTAGCGGAGGGCGGCGTCGTGGGGGAACCGCGTGGTCACGACGACACGCGCGCCGGCGCGGAGGAGGAGGATCGCGGCCTGGTATCCGATCTTGACGCGCGCGCCCGTCACGAGCGCGACGCGGCCCCGGAGGTCGGCCGTCTGCGTGCGCTTCTGATGATTGAGCTCGGCGCAGGGCGGGCAGAGCTGATCGTAGAAGAAATGGACCTTGCGGAACTCGGCTTTGCAGACGTAACACTTGCGCGCGCCCGTGAGCTCGGCGGGCGGCGGGGTCTCCGCGGGGCCAGGCAAAACACCGAAGCTCGGCGGCGGGGTCTGGAAGACGGGGGCGCGGCGGGCGGCGCGAATGCCGGTCGCGTCGAGCAGCGCCGCGTCCTCGGCCCTCACGGCGAGGCGATCCTTTCTGCGGAGCGCCTTCGCGAGGCGGCGTTGCTCGGCGCGATCGGGCCGCGAGACCCGGCCGGCCGCTTCGAGCAGCCGCACGCGCGCCTCGCGCGGCACGTGCGCGAGGACGGCCCGGTCCCGGACCACGGCTTCGAGCACGTCGAGGGCGACGCGGAGATCGGCCTCGGAAAATGGAGCCTGCTCGGGGGCGTTGGGCTCGTGGTCGTCCTGTTCGTCCTGTTCGTCCGTGCGTTCGTCGATCATCAATGGAATGCGAGCCCGAAGAGCTGGCCGTCGAGGGGGATGGGCGCCTTGATGGCGCAGATGAGCCCGATATCCAGGCCGTACGGGGTCCCCTCGGCGAAGGCGCTGACGGGGACGCCGATCCGGAGGGCCGCGGAGAAGAAGCCAATGGAGACGAAAGGCGAGGCGTGGAGGCCGATGGTGGTGGCGCGATTGCCGTAGCCTTCCTCGATGTATGCGCCGATCTCGGCGCCGAACATCATGAAGTTGATCTGCGGGCCAAACGCCCAGCGGCCATGCGTGAACCCGACGGACTGCGCCTGCGCGAAGGCGCCGAGGCCGAAGCGGAACGCCTCGACGGGGTATCGCACGTACGAGAGCTCGAAGCCGAGGGCGCCGGAGATGGAGTCGTCGGTGTGGCCCGTGATGCCGAAGAGCGGCCCGAAGCCGACGAAATTCTTCGCCTGGCGCAGGTTGCCGCGGCTCGGGGACGAGGGCTCGGGCGTAAGCGCAAACGCAGGGGGCTCCTCGGCCGAGGCCGCCGCCGTCGCGGTGAGGCCCGCGGCGAAGGCCGCGAACGAGCAAACGAGCCGGACCAGGCCCGGTGGCCCGAGTCGCCTGCCCGAGAATGGACGAGGAGCGTCCCCAGCGCGGTAGCGCATCGCGGCGGAGCATACATGGATCGGAGACGCTGACCAGCCGCTTTGGAGCGGACCGCTTGGGTTCGTCCGGCAGGCGCGTCCGGAACGGCCGCGGGAATGTGCACGCCCACCCCATGAGCCGTAACGTCGTGCCTTGACCGGCCCGCGGACGCTCCCCACGTCGTGATCGACGGGCAAGCCGAGCAAGGAGGCGAGGCGTGCGTTCGAGGGATTTTCATGTGCTCGTGGAGGCGCGGATCCGGGAGGCGGAGGCGCGAGGGGCGTTCGAGGACCTGCCGGGCAAGGGCAAGCCGATGCCCGCGGACGACCTCGCCGGCCTGCCCGAGGAAGACCGCATGGCCGCGCGGATCCAGCGCATCGCAGGGAGCGCGCCGGAGGAGGTGGAGCTCTTGCGGGACATCGCGGCGCTGCGCGAGCGGCTCGCCGCCAGCAAGGACGAAAAGGAGCGGGCGAAGCTCACGGAAGCGCTCGGCGCGAAGACGACGCGGCTCGCGATCCTGTTCGAGGCGTCGGGGCGGAACGTGCTCGTGCACAGCAAGCTGACGGAGCCGCGTTGAACGGCAGCGGCGCCGCTGCCGAGTTCCGGTTCGGAAAGGACAACCGCGGCGACCTCGGCTAGCCTTCCCCCCCATGGTCCGACGTTCGATGAAATGCTGGCTCGCGCGGCTCGCGGCGGGCACGCCCACGGTCCCGCTCCGGGACGAGGAGACGGGGTGTACCCTCTGGATCAAGCTCGAGTACATGCTCCCGAGCGGATCCACGAAGGACCGCATCGCGAGCTTCATCCTCGGCCACGCCGTCGAGCGGGGCGCGCTCGGGAGCGACAGCGTCGTCGTCGAGGCGTCGAGCGGCTCGACCTCGATCGCCTTCGCCATGGCCTGCGCCATGATCGGCGTGCGATTCCGCGCCGTCATGCCCGAGGGCGTGAGCGGCGAGCGCTTGCTCATCATCCGTCGTTATGGCGGCGAGGTGGTGCTCACGCCCCGGCACCTCGGCGTGCCCGGCTCGATCGACGAGACCCGGCGCATGGCCGAAGGGGACCCGCGGATCTTCTGGCCGCGACAATTCGAGAATCCCCAGAATGCCCTCGCCCACCAGCGGACCACCGGGCCCGAGCTCATCGCCCAGGTCGGCACCACGATCCACGGGTTCGTCGCCGGCGTCGGGACGGGCGGGACGCTCATGGGGATCGCGCGGGCGCTCGTCGAGGCGGGGCAAAAGGCGGTGATCGGGAGGCCTCGGCCGGAGCGGGGCGTGTGTTTCGAGGGGCAGCCGGAGATCTGCGGCGGGATTCCGGGGGTCGTGGACGGGCTGTCGCACATCCTCGACGAGGAGGCCGTGGGGGGCGTGGTCTCGCTGCCCGTGCCGGACGCGGAGGCCATTCGGGCGGCGCGGGATCTCGTGGCGCAGGGGTTCCCGGTGGGCCCGTCGAGCGGGCTCAATCTGGCCGGCGCGCGGATGCTGGCGCGGAGGCTCGGGCCGGGGCACGACATCGCGACCGTGCTCTGCGACCGGATGGAGCGGTATTTCTCGACCGATATGTTCCGGGACCTGTCGGGGGACGAGGCCGCGGGCGGTTAGCCCCCGAGCGTTGAAAGCGCACGATGAAGACCAATGCGGTGAGGTTGCTCGATACGCACGGCATTTCCTACGAGCTCCGGGACTACGAGGTCGATCCCGACGATCTGCGGGCCGGGACGGTGGCCGAGAAGATCGGTTTGCCCGTCGAGCAGGTCTGGAAAACCCTGGTTTGCCGGGGGGATCGGACGGGCGTGCTCATGGCCGTGCTCGCGGGCAACGAGGAGCTCGATCTGAAGGCGCTCGCGCGGGCCACGGGCGATCGGAAGGTGGATACGGTGCCGCTGAAGGAGGTGCAGCCGCTCACGGGGTACGTGCGCGGCGGCGTGACCGCGATCGGCGGCAAAAAAGAGTTTTTCGTGGTCGTCGACGAGACGATCGAGCTTCACGACGTGGTGTCCGTTTCGGCAGGCGTGCGGGGGCTGCAGATCCTGCTCGCGCCGGCCGATTACGTGCGGATGGTGAAAGGGACGCTCGCGCCGATCGCCCGGAGCGTTTAGGACGACGACGTCCACCTCCAGGACAGCGACCTCCGCCTCCAGGACAGCGACCTCCGCCTCCAGGACACCTACCGGGTCAAATGTCGCAGCAGGCGCGCGAGGGCGAGGAGCGCGCCGGCGCCGATGAGGATGGCGGCGAGGTAGGACAGACGGAGCGGCCCGAACCCGACGCGCTCGCCCCCGAGCCAGAGCCATCCGGCGATCTGGTCGAGCACGCGGATGAGCACGCCCGCGCCGGCCAGCACGACCGGGCCCCCGAGCATGCTGCGGACGTCGGGCGCGGGCTCGTGGGGCACGCTCGGAAGCGGCTCGCGCGGGACCGACGACACGCGCGGCCTGGGGACCGAGGGGACCCGCGGGCTCGGCTGCGACACCGGCGCATCGACGCGCACGGCCGGCATCGACGTGCTCGATCGGCGCTGAGGCGCGTTCGGGCCGCTCGCACCCCAGTCGACGTCGATCGCGGCGGCATCCCGGGCGCCGGCGGACAGCACCGCGGGCGGGTCCGACAACCGCGAGATGCGTCCTGCGCCCTCGTCGGCGAGCACCGTGGAGGCGACGTCGATGCTCGCGGGCGGCACGGAGACGGCGCGCATCGAGCCCGAGCTGCGGCGCGTCTCTTGCCCCTCGAGGAGCGGCGCGCGCATGCTCCCGGATCGATGCCCCGTGGGCGCGGAGAGGCGCGGCCCGATGCCGAGCGCTTGCTCCACCTCGTCCCAGAACGCGCCGGCGCTCCCGGGGCGCTCGCGCGGATCCACGGCGAGCGCGCGGCGGAAGACGGCTTCGAGCGCGTCGGGCACCACGATGCCCTCGTTCCGCGGCGTGGGCCTGCGCTTCTCGTCGAGCACGGTCCCCATGATCGCCACCGCATCGCCGTCGATCACCACGCGGCCGGCCATGGTCTCGAGGAACGCGAGCGCGAGGCCCCAGACGTCGGTCCACGGGCCGGTCGTGCCGAACCGCTTCGGCGCCCACTGCTCCGGCGCGCCGTACCGCGGCGTGAAGGCGAGCGGCGTGGCTTCGTCCGCCCGCGTCATTTCCCCGGCCATCACGGAGGCCGCGTCGCGGGCGCGGGCGATGCCGAAGTCGAGGATCTTCACGTACTCGGAGCCGTGGACCTCGGCGAGGAAGATGTTCGCGGGCTTGATGTCGCGGTGGACGACGCAGATCGGCCCCTGCGGCCCGGGGAAGTTGTGGGCGATGTCGAGGGCGCGGGCGACGGGCGTGAGCAGCCGCGCGACGTCCACGCAGCCGAGCGGCGGCAGGCCGTCCGCGGCGCGCTGCTCGATGAGCGACCAGAGCGTGCGCCCTTCGAGCCACTCGAGCGCGATGAACGGGACGATGAGGCCGCTGTCGAGCGTGATGACGTCGTAATGCAGGGGCCTCACGACCTCCGGGATCGTGGCCGAGAGCCGGAAGAGCATCTCCGCTTCCTCGCGGAATCGTTCGAGGAACCCGGCGCGCAAGTCCTCCGGGATCGTGGGTATCTTCAGGCACTTCAGCGCGACGGGGGCGCGGAACGCTCCGTGGAGCGCGCGGTAGACGACGCCGAACCCCCCTTCGGCCACCGCCTCTTCGATGGTGAAGGGGCCCTGCGTCGTGCCGGCGATCCCGAAGACGTCGTGGGCCATCGCGCCGAGCATACGACGTCCGGGGCAGCGCGGTGAAGTGGGAGGCGCACACCGGGTCGCGGCCGGCTCTCGACCGACGCCCGAGCGGTCTCTGCTAGCCTCGCCCGCATGAGTGAGTTCGTCTCTCTTGAGATTTCCGAAACGATCGCGACCGTCACGCTCCTCCGGCCCACGATGCCGCCCGCGCTCTTCGTCGAGCTCGAGGCGCTGTTCGAGCGCCTCGCGGCCGAGAAGGGCCTGCGCGCCGTCGTCTTGCAGTCGACGGCGAAGGCGTTCTCGTTCGGGCTCGATCTGCGCGCGGCGATGGCCGATCTCGGCCCGCACCTCGCGGGCGGAGGCGCCGCCGAGCGGCTGGAGCTCCTCGGGCTCATCCGGCGCTACCAGCGCGGCTTCGACGCCGTCGCGGCCTGCCCCGTGCCCGTGATCGCGGCCATCCAGGGGCCTTGCATCGGCGGCGGGCTCGACCTCGCGGCGGCGTGCGACATCCGCCTCTCGACGCGCGACGCGTACTTCTCCGTGCGCGAGACGAAGATCGCGATCGTTGCGGATCTCGGGAGCTTGCAGCGGCTGCCGCGGCTGCTCGGCCAGGGGCTCGTGCGGGAGCTCGCATTCACGGGCAAGGATCTCTCGGCCGAGCGCGCGCTCTCGATCGGCCTCGTGAACGAGCTCTTCGACGACGCGGCGGCGCTCCACGCGGGGGCGCGCAAGCTCGCGCTGGAGATCGCGTCGAATCCGCCGCTCACGGTGCGCGGCGTCAAAGCGGTGCTCGATCACGGCGAGGGCAAGTCGGTCGCCGACGGGCTCGCCTACGTCGCGGCGTGGAACGCGGCGTTCCTCGCGTCCGAGGATCTCGGCGAGGCCATGGCGTCGTTCATGGAGAAGCGACCGCCGCGCTTCGCGGGGAAGTAAGGAGGGCACGAAAACCGCTCGATTCTTCATTGCGAGCGGACGAGCAGGGCAGGCACCATGGCCTATGGAGGGGGCCATGCGCATCGCACCGGCTCGAGGTGCCGCGTCATGCGTCCCGGAGGGTGGACGCTTGATGCGCATGGATTTCCCCAGTGCAGAGACGCTCCTTCGCGGCTGCCCGACACCTCTCGCGCTCGTGTCGCTCTCCGGCGAGACGCTCGCGACGAACGCCGCCTGGGACGCTCGCGTGGGCATCGGCGTGCTCGACGCTCGCGTGCACGAGCAGGATCGCGCCGCGCTCGTGGAGGCGCGACGCGCGGCGTTCGGTTCGGAGGCGACGCGCTCGCTCGACGTGCGCCTCGCGCGGGAAGGCGAGCGCGCGCGGCTCTCGTTCTGGCGCGCCGACGAGCGGACGTTGTGGGCCTCGGCGGAGGTGACCCGCGACGAGCAGGAGGAGCGCAAGGCGCGCATCCTGCTCGACTGTTTCCGCGCGATGGACGCGATCGTCTGGTCGTGCGACACGGAGGGCAAGGTCCTCGTGTCGGACGGCAAGGGGCTCGCGCTGCTCGGCCTCGTCCCTGGGGCGGCCGTGGGGAAGAGCGTGTTTCAGCTCTACCCGCCGGACTCGAAGGTGCACACGATCGTCGAGCGCACGCTCGCCGGCGAGACGTTGCTGCAAGAGGACGTCACCGAGAAGGCGCACTGGCGGAACGTCTACACGCCGCTCGTCGACGCGAACGGCACCGTGAAGGGGCTCCAGTCGCTCGCAGTGAACGACGGCGAGGATCTTCAGCTCTCCAAGAAATCCAAGGCCATCGCGGAGTGCGTCGACCGCCTCCCGATCTGCGTATGGGCCTTCGACAAGACGGGAACATGTACCCTCTTCGAAGGGGCGCTCGGGAGGCAGATGGGCCGCACGGCGGCGGACCTCGTGGGCAAGAACCTGTTCGAGTTCTACCGCGACCGCCCGGACCTCGTCGGCGACATGCGGCGCGCGCTGGCCGGAGAGGAGTACGTCGTCGAGCGCTCCCTCCGCGACACCCAGCTCCGCATGCGGTACGCGCCGATGCGGGATCCGTTCGGCGAGGTGATCGGCGCGTGCGCGTCGACCGAGGACGCGACCGAGCAGCTCCGGTTCGAGGCGCAGCTCCGGGCGCAGCTCGAGCTCATCGCGTCACAAAAGCGGGCGATCGTCGAGCTCGGCACGCCGATCCTCGAGGTCTGGCAGGACGTGCTCGCGGTGCCCGTCGTGGGCACGCTCGACGCGGCGCGGGCCGAGCAGATGCTCGGGGCGTTGCTCGAAGCCGTCGTCGACAAGCAGGCGCGCTTCGCGCTGCTCGACCTCACGGGCGTGGAGACGGTGGACACGGCGACGGCGCAGCACCTCGTGCGCGTGGCCTCTGCCGTGCGCCTCCTCGGCTGTGAGGGGATCATCACCGGGATCCGTCCCTCGGTCGCCAAGACGCTGATCGGGATCGACGTGAACCTCGCGCAAATCCGCACGCTCCAGAGCTTCAAGGACGCGCTGCGCTTCTGTGCAGGGCTCGGTCCGCGCGACAAGCGCTGACGCCTCTCGCGCGGACGGCACATTCATGCGAGGATCCGCCCCCCGCGCCGCGGAAAACCGCCCCGTTTGGGCCCGCGGCGACAAGGACCTGCCATGACGATTCGACCCGCCGATCTCCACGCGATTCCCCTCTTCGAGGGCATCACCGAGGCCCACCTCGCCGAGCTCATCGAGGGCCTCGAGCGCGTCACGCTCGCGCCCGGCGACGTGCTCTTCGAGGCCGGCACCGAGCCGAAACACCTGTGGCTGCTCGCCTCGGGCGAGATCGCCCTCGAGCAGGCCGGCGAGGTCCGCTTCCGGCTCGCGCCCATCGCGCCCATCGGCGAGCTCGGGGCGTTGACCGGGCTCTACCGCAACACCCGCGCGGTCGCGACCGAGGCGTCCGAGCTCTACCGCATCGGCGTCGTCGCGCTCATGCAGTTCTTCGAGAGCCACGGCGACGTCGCGTTCCCGTTCTATCACAACCTCCTCAAGATCGTGGCGCAGAAGGTCCACCGCGATGCGATGCGACAGGGCGAGATGCGGGCGAACATCATCCGCACGCAGAAGGCCATGAAGGAGCTGCGCGACCGCGTGCTCGAGGCCGAGGAGACGCCGATCAGCCGCGCGGTCTGCGAGACGCTCGACGCGCTCATCGAGCACAACCGCCGCGCCCACTACATGGTCACGCCGGCCTACGCGCTCTCGACCTCGGTCCGCCTCGACACGGGCGTGCTCATCCCCGTGAGCGCCATGTCGGACCGGTACCTCGAGCTCGTCTCGTTGCCCGACGCGAAGCCCGGCGACGAGGTGAGCTTCGTGCTGGTGATCCCGAACGGCGAGATCCCCGTGAGCGGCAAGGTGCGGCAGGCGGGCGAGGGCTCGGTGCTCGTGGAGCTCGATCTGCTCATCGAGGAGTACGCGAAGAAGCTCGGCGAGCATTTGACGCGTGTGCAGATGCTCGATTTCGTGGTGTAATCGTTCCGGAAGCGAACCCACTCCCCCGGGGGAAAGACATGAATTCGACGAGGCGCAAGCTCGCCATTGCCACATGGTCCTCGCCGCGCGAGGGCAACATCTACGGCAAGCTGGTCATGGACGCGGGCGAGGCGCTCGCCTACATCGAGCACCTGCGAAAGACCACCGGGGAGAAGGTCACGGTCGGCCACATCGTCGGCAAGGCCGCGGCGATGGCCCTGAAGAGCGCGCCGGGGCTGAACGGCCGCATCGTCCTCGGCAAGTACGTCCCCCACGAGACCGTGGACGTCACGTTCCTCGTCGCGCTGGAGGACGGGCGCGACCTCGCGAAGACGAAGATCCCGCGCGCGGACGAGAAATCGGTCGCCGACATCGCCAAGGCGCTCGCCGAGGGCGCGGGCAAGCTCCGCGGCGGAAAGGACGCCGATTTCGAGAAGAGCAAGGGCATCGTGCGGGCCCTGCCCTCGTGGCTGCTCAAGCCCATGCTCTGGACGACGGGGTTCTTGACCGGCTCGCTCGGGGTCGCGGCGTTCGGCCTCGAACCGTTCCCGTTCGGCTCGTGCGTCATCACGAACGTCGGCGCGTTCGGCGTCGACGAGGGGTATGCCCCGCCGACCCCGTTCGCGCGCGTGCCGGTGCTCATCCTCGTCGGCGCGGTGCGCGAGCAGCCTGCGGTCGTCGCGGGCAAGGTCGTCCCGCGGCCGCTCGTCACCATCACCGCGACCGTGGATCACCGCTTCATCGACGGCGCGCAGCTCGGCCAGCTCGCGAAGGTGCTCCGGAAGGGGTTTGAAGAGCCCTGGACGCTCGATAGCCTCGCGAAGGCGCCGTGGGCCACGAACGACGCGCCCGAGGCGCACGCGACGAACGGCGGGTGACGCCGAGGCGGCCGGGCTCTACTCTGGGCCCATGTCGCGCAGCACTCCCCTTCTTCTCTCTCTCCTGACCCTTCCTTTCGCGTTCGTCGCGTGCAGCGACGGCAACGAGCTCGGCGCGGGCGGCTCCGCGGGCAGCCTCGGCATCGGCAGCACGGGCCCCGGCAGCACCGGCCCGGGCGGCGCGGGACCTGGCCCTGGCAGCGGCGGCGCGGGCGCGGGTGGCAGCGGCGGTGCGGGCGCGGGTGGCA
>NZ_JASBQE010000088.1 GCF_029960785.1 Polyangium sp. 15x6 | reverse complement strand
GCGCCCGACCGCGACCGCGTCCGCCGCCGCACCGCCCGCTACCGCCTCCGCCGCCGCGCCGCCCACCACCGCCTCCGCCGCCGCCGCGCCCGCACCGACGGCCGCGCCTGCGCCTGGCTCGGCCGACGCCGTGGCCGTGTCGATCGATCAGGTCTTCCTCGACAAGAAGACCTTCTTCGCGAAGTTCAAGCAGGAGCACACGCAAAAGGTGGCGGGCACGACGAAGAAATCGACCGGCGTCTTTTATTTCGAGCGGCCGAACAAGATCTCCTTCCGGTACGACCTGCCGAGCAAGAATCGCATCGTCTCCGACGGCACGTCGCTCAAGGTGTACATCGGCGAGGACAACCAGATGTTCGTGCAGCCCGTGGACAAGACCGAGTACCCCGGCGCCCTCGCCTTCTTGATGGGCAAGGGGCTCGGGCCCTCGTTCAACTTCTCGTTCCACGACAAATCCAAGTTCGAGGGCGGCCCCGTCCTGCTCGGGAAACCCCGGCAAGCGACGCCCCATTACGACTCCGTGTATTTCTACGTGGACAAGGCGCTCCTGGAGAAGAAGGATCCAGGCGTCATCCGCCGCGTCATGCTCGTCGACGCCCAGGGCAACCGAAACCGCTTCGATTTCGAGGGCTCGACGCAACCCGCCACGATCGACCCCGCCGAGTTCACCTTCACCCCTCCGCCGGGCACCAACGTGACCCAGAATTGAAGCCGTGCCGCTCGACCTCTGGCCGCTCTCCCCGCCGGGCCGTCTGATCCACGAGGACCGAGACCTCGTCGCCATCGACAAGCCCCCGTTCATCCCGACCCACGCGCCCGAGCGCAGCGACGACGTCCATCGCCGCCTCACGGCCTATTACGAGGCCATGCAGCCGGGCGCGCCCGTCTATCTCGGCGTCCACCAGCGCCTCGAACGAGATACGTCGGGCGTGCTCGTCTTCACGCGCCGCCGCGAGGCGAACCGATCCATCGCCGAGCAAATCGAGCGCCGCCGCGCGCGCCGCACTTACGTCGCGCTCGTCCGCGGCACGCCGGGCATGCTCGGCCGCGGCAAGGGGCCGGACAGGGGCGTCTTGCGGCATCGGCTCGCGCCGGGCGACGGCGGCCATCGCGTCTTGCCGCCCTCGGCGCGGGCGGGCCAGCCGTCCACCGTGCTCTTCCGCGTCCTCGACAGGCACGGCGATCGCACGCTCCTCGCGCTCACGCCCGAGGTCGGTTGTCCCGTGGATCTGCCTGCCCAGCTCGGCGCCGAGCAGGCCCCGATCGTGGGCGACGTGGCGCGCGGCGGCGATCCGGCCCCTCGGCTCGCCTTGCACCTCGAAGAGCTCGTCCTCGACCACCCGGAAGGCGGCCGCCCGCTCACGCTCCGCGCCCCCCTACCCGTCTTCTTTTCGGATTTTCTCGAAGGGAAACAAGGGCTCTCCGACGTCGACGCCATCGAGCGCCGCCTGCGCGAGGCCGCCGAGCGCCGCGCGTGGATCGCGCGCCTCCCCGGCACGGACGCGTTCCGCCTCGCGAATGCCGCGGGCGACGGATTGCCCGGCGTCACGGTGGATCGATACGGGGATTTCCTCGTCGTCTCGCTTTACGACGAGGACGCCGAGGCCGCGCGGGAGCGTATCCTCGACGCGGCCTTCCGGCTCGGCGCGACGGGCATCTACCTCAAGATCCGCCCGAAACACGCGAGCCGCATCGTCGACGCGCGCGAGCCGCAGTTCGCCCCGAAGGACCCTGTCCGCGGCGCGCCCGCGCCCGACCCGCTGATCGTGCACGAGCTCGGCGTGCCGTACGAGGTGCGGCTCGGCGACGGTCTGTCCACGGGGATCTTCCTGGACCAAAGGGAAAACCGTCGCCGCGTGCGGGAAATGGCCTCGGGTTTGTCGGTCGCGAACCTCTTCGCCTACACGTGCCCCTTCACGGTCGCGGCTGCCGCGGGCGGGGCGCGGCGGACGGTGAGCGTGGACGTGTCGCGCGGCGCGCTCGAATGGGCGCGGCGCAACCTCGACCGGATCGGCGCGGATCCCGCGGCGCACGTGCTCGTCGAGGCGGACGCGATCAAATGGCTGGAGAAGAGCGCGGCCAAGGAAGGACCGTTCGACCTCGTGATCCTCGACCCGCCGAGCTTCGCGACCACGAAGCAGACACGTTTCTCTGCGGAGAGCGATTACAAGAAGCTCGCGGCGAGCGCCCTCCGCGTGCTCGCGCCGGGCGGACGTCTCCTCGCGTGCACGAATCACAAGGGGATCCCGCGCGCCAAGTTCAAGCGTGTCCTGCAGGACGCCGCGCGCGACGCGGGGCGGGGCGCGGCGCAGGTGAAGGAGTGGCCCGATCCCGAGGATTTCCCGCCGGAGCCGGGCGCGGAGGCCCATTTGAAGACGGTGCTCGTGACGCTCGAGAAGAGTTGAATGGCGACCTCCCTCCCCTCCGACGATCACCTCTCCCACCGTGATCGCCCGGGCCTGCTCGCGCTCATCCTCGGCGCGCTCGCGGCGCTCGGGCCGCTCACGATCGACATGTACTTGCCGAGCTTGCCCTCGATCGAGCGGGATCTCGGCACCACCGCCTCGATGACGCAGCTCACGCTCGCGTCGTATTTCGCGGGGCTCGGCATCGGCCAGCTCGGGTATGGACCGATCACGGATCGGTTCGGCCGCAAGCGCCCGCTCTATTTCGGGCTCACGCTGTACGTGCTCGCGTCGGCCGGATGCGCGCTCGCGCCGAATGCAAAGGCGCTCATCGCGCTCCGGTTCCTGCAAGCGCTGGGCGGCGCCGCCGGACCCGTCGTCATGCGAGCGGTGGTCCGGGATCTTTACGTGGGCGCCGCGGCAGCTCGGCTGCTCTCCATGCTCATCCTGGTCATGGGCGCGGCGCCCATCCTGGCGCCGCTCCTCGGCGGCATCACCCTGGAAGTCGCGGGCTGGCGGACCATTTTCGTCGTGCTCACCGTGCTCGGCGCCGCCTGCCTCGCGCTGATGGCCGCGGCGTTGCCCGAGACCTCGACCACGCGGACGCGCATCGAGGTCCCGTCCCTCGCCCGCAACGTCCGCGCGCTCCTTGGGCACCGCTCCTTCGTCGCATACACGCTCACGGGCGCGTTCTCGCAGGCGGGCATGTTCGCGTACATCTCGGGCTCGCCCTTCGTCCTCATCAACCTCTTCCACGTCTCGCCGCAGCGGTACGGGTGGTTTTTCGGGGCGAACGCGGCCGGGTTCATCGCCGCGTCCCAGGTCAACCACAAGCTCCTCGCGCGCTTCGCGCCGGGCCGGCTCCTCGCGCGCGGGACGGCCGCGGCGGCGACGGTGGGCGTGGGCCTCTGCGCCATTGCGGTGACCGGGGTCGGGGGTTTGCCCGCGGTGGCCGCGATGCTGTTCGGATTCCTGGCGAGCATCGGCTTCATCGGGCCCAACGCGACCGCGCTCGCGATGGAGGAGCAAGGGGCCCGGGCGGGCCTCGCCTCCGCCCTGCTCGGGTCGATTCAATTCGGCATCGCGGCCTGCGCGTCGTCGCTCGTGGGCCTCCTGAACGACGGCTCGATGCGCCCGATGGCGGGCGTCATGGCCGCCTGCGGCGCGGCCTCCCTCCTCGCTGGCTTTCTCGCCAGGCGTTGACGCTCAATCGAAGTCGACCTCGAGCTCGTCCGGCATGTCCACGAGCCACGGCAATCGGGCGATCCCCGCCTCGTCGCAGAGCTCGTCGAGCTCGACCTCGGTCCCGTCGTCGAGCACGAGGTCCCCGCGCACGTAATAACGAAGCCCCCAGGAGAGCGGTTTTTCGCGGCTCTCCGGGTGCTCGGCGAGCTCGCACAAAAGCTTCCGGTCCTCGGGCGTCGACACGCGCGCCACGTGCCGCGCGAGCGCCGGCCAGAGCGGATCGAGCCCCTCGGGCAGCTCCGCGAGCGCGCGGCGGAAGGGCATCGATTCCGAGCGCGGGCGCAACGAGAGGCGACAGGCCTCGTGAAACAGGCGCAAGAGCGGATCCTTCGGCTCCGAGAACGCGAGCACCGCGCGTGTCCCGGCTCGACCGATCCCCGCGAGCTCCGCGGCCGCGAAATCGAGCGTCCACGGCTCCTCGGGCAATTCGAGCTCGTGCGCCCAGACCCAGGCCATGTCGAGCACCCAGTCTTGCGCCCAGTCCCGCGCCCAGTAGCGCGACAGATCGAACGCCCAGTCCCGCGCGAGGTCCCTCGTCCAGTACCGCGCCAGATACCGCGCCCAGTACCGCGCCAGATCGAGCGCGAAATCACGCGCCCATTCCCGCGCCCACGAGCGCGACAGATCCATCGCCCAATCCCGCGCGAGGTCGAGCGCCCACGTCCGCACCCAGTCGTCGTGCGCGGCATCCTTCGCCCACGACCGCGCCAGATACCGCGCCATGTACCGCGCCAGATCCCGCTCCTCCCGCTCCGGCACGAGCGCCCGCCGGGCCGCGCGCCCGAGGTGCTCGCGCTTGCCGCCGAGCGAGATCAACGTCTGCAGCCGCGCCGCCGCGAGCCCCCGCGGACCCGGCCACAAATGCAATAATGAAAGCTCCGGCGGATCCCCCGGCCAAACGGGGCTCGATCCGCCGAGCGCCCGACCGCGCGCCACGCCTTGCCCCTCGCCCGCCGCGGAGAGCAATCGCGACATCGCCGGCGGCTCCGCCTCCTCGCGCCCGAGCCGCGCCTCCTGCCACCATGACGCCGCGATGACCCCGGGCAGCCATCGCGCCTGCGACGCCACCTCCGGCCACGCCGCCGCGAGCCGCTGCCGCCGCCCCTCCTGCCGGCTCGCCGCCCACGCCCGCGCCGCCGCGAACCCGCGCACCTGCTCGTGCACGTGGAAATGGGCCGAGAGCCGCGCGCACCACGCCTCGAAATGCCCCTCGCCGAGCCCGTCCGCGAACATCACGCCCGCGAGCCAGAACCCGTCCGCGTTCCCCTCGATGAGATTTTCCAGCACCGCCGCGAGATGCTCGGGATTCCGGTCCTCCACGACCGCCGCCCAGAGCCGGAGCGTCTCCCAGAACGCGAGATCGTGCAAATACCGCCGGCAAAGCGCGACCCGCGCCTCCGCGCCCTCCACCACCGCGGCCCAGTGGTGCGCCACGAGGTATTCCTGGAAGCTCAGGTGCGCAAACGAAAAGGTCCCGTCGGCGCGATCCACGAGCACCCCCGCCGAGGAGACCAGCCACGCGATGAATCCGCGGCGCTCCTCGTGCGAAAAGCGCGACGGCAAGAGCGCGCAGAGCTCGTCCTCCGTGCGCACGATCGGGCTCCGGCTCTGCTCGCGATAGCCATCGCGCTGCACCCGATCGGCGAGCTCCGCGAGCACGCGCATCCGCTCGGCCGCATCCTCGGGCCGGAACATCGCCGAGGGCGCCCGCGCCCCCTCCGCCTCCTTCGCGCGCGGCCGCGCCGAAAGCAGGTTGTCCAGGCACACGCGGTAGAGCTCGTGCCGTTTGTCCGGGAGCGGCCTCGACCGGTGCACGAAGAGCATCATCACGAGCAGGAGCGCCGTCCGCGCGAGGGCGCAGGCCTCGGCGCTCGACGCGAGGGCCGAGACGAAGCGCTCGCTCGCCACGCGGGCGGACACCTCGTCCTCGCCGTGCACGCGCCCGTGGAAGCGCGCCGCGAACGCCCGGATTTCCTCGTCCGAGAGCGGCTGCACGTCGAGCACGTCGAACCCCTCGGCGCCCGCAGGCCGGCTCTCGCCATAAGGACGGCTCGTCACGACCGCGAGCACGCGCGGCCACGTGCCGAGCAGGCCCATCAATTTCTCGCGCACCTCGTCGCCGAGATCGCCGAGCTCGTCCCAGCCGTCGACGAGCAGGATCGGCCGCGGCCCCGTGGGATCGTCGAAGAGCGCGGCGAGCGTCTTTCGTTCGTCGCGCCCGCGCACCTCGGCGAGCCGGCCCGCGAGATAGGCTTCGAGCGTCCGCTCGCTCGGCGCCGCCCGCTCCCATGCGCGCCCGAGCTCGCGGAGCTCGATCAGAAACGGCACGCAGGTCTTTCCGCCCTCTGCGAGCAGCTTGCGAAAGCAATGGCGCAGGATCGTGGTCTTGCCGCAGCCGGCCGGCCCTCGAATGACGAGCGCCGCAGCGCGCGTGGCGAGCGCGAACGGATCGAGCGGCGCGCCGTCGTCGAGCCGGTCCGGGTCCGTGTTCGTCCCGAGCCTCGGCGGCACGAACATCTCGTCGAGCCGCGCCGAGACGGGCGGCCCTCCCCCGCTCGGCTGCGTCACGCCCACGCCGCCGAGGTCCCAGCGCACATAACGCGCGCTGAAGCGCCGGCGATAGGCCTCGACGAACGCCGACACCTCGACCGCCTCGGACGACGCCGCGACCAGTTTTTCTTCGCCAAACCCTTTTGGCACGTACAGATCGAGCGTGGCGCCGCGCGGGCTCGCGGGATCGACCGCGAACGTGCCCGGCTCGACCTGCCCCTCGGCGCGGGCGCGGGGCGCGTAGATCCGCAGGATCGACCGCGCTTGCCGTCGGGTCGGATCGAGCTCCAGGAGGTGCACCATGGCCGGCTGGCTCTCGGGCAACTTCCCCGGCGATAGCCCCCAGCTCCCGGACGAGAGCACGAGCGTGTGCCCTTTTTCCCCGCGCCGGAAAGGGAATGCGTGGGCGTCGGCGCCGTGGTGATGACCGTGCAGGACCACGGAGACACGCGCGTCCTCGGTGACGGCGCGCAGATGCTCCTTGCCCTCGAAGCCGGCGGCGTCGGCGGCGAAATGCTCGATCGTCTCGGGCTTGAGCGGCCCGGGGTGGCCGCGCAGCCATTCCACCCAGCTCTCCACGGCCTCGGGCACGGGCGTGATGGGATTATGGTGCACGGCGAGGATCGACATCCACGACGGGGGCAAGCCGCGCAGATGATCGAGCAGCCGCTGAGCTTGCGCCTCGCCGAACGATCCGCCCTGCCGCGCGTGCGACTCGCGCTCGCAGGAGTTCAGGGCGGCGACGGCGATCCCGCCGTCCGGCATGGCGAAATGGTGGACGACGGCGCCGTGGCCGATCGAGGTCACGTTCGGCAGCTCGGCGCGCGGGCGCCCGTGGAACGCCGCGACGAACCCTTCGAAGCGCGCGAGGCGCACGAGGGCGAGCCGCCGTTCGAGCTCGGCATCGTCGAACCCCTCGTCTTCTTGCTCGATCTGGACCTTGCGTGTCTCGGCCCAGGAAACGTCGTGATTTCCCGGGACGAACACGAATCGATCCCGCGGGACGCGAAGGAGCGCGTCGAGGTGCCCAAAAAACCCGAGCGCGGCCTCGTATTCGTTCTTGCGCGCCGCCTCGGCGATGTCGCCCGTGACCACGACGAGCCCCACGCCCTGCCGAATGCCGAGCTCCTCACGCGCGGCGTCGATCGCGGCGGCGAAGCGCGAAGCGAGCCGCTCGCCGTCCTGGCCCCCGAAGCGACCATGCGGGCCGAAATGCAGGTCCGAGAGGTGGAGGACGAGGAGCGGAAAGGACACGGCGAGGGGAGGATACCGGAAGCGAGGCGCGGCATGAAGACCCCACGCGCGAGGCCGCCGCGCCGGGGCTCTGCCCCGGACCCCGCGGGGGCTATCCGCCCCTCGACCCGGACCAGCGCAAGCGCTGGACTCGGGGTGGAAGAACTGCGCGATGCGCAGTTCTTCCAACGGGCCCGTTGGAAGACCAGGGATAGCGTTGCCGATCGGAAGGTCAGCGCGGCGGTCTTGCTCGGCAGGCGTCTTTCCTCGGCCTGTTCGATGAACTGCGCGAAGCGCAGTTCATCGACCCCGGGTCCAGCGCTTGCGCTGGTCCGGGTCCAGGGGCGGACAGCCCCGGTGGGGCCTGGGGCAACGCCCCAGCGAAACGGCTTCGACATGAGACCGAGGCGCGGGGGGCCGGCCGGGAGGCAAGCGGGCGCTCCGGGCGGTGCCGTCGTGTGGGAGTTTGTCGGAGGATCCGGGGGACGTACAGAAACGGATTGCGGAGGTGGGTTTTTCCGGGTACGGGTTTGACCTGGAACATGCCTCGGTCATCACCCTCTGCACGGTTTCCGCTGTACCTCACGGCCTTCTCCTTCGTCGCGCCGCTCCTCGTGTCCGCTGCATGCGCACCGAGCCGCGAGGAGGAGGCGGGCCTCCGCGAGCCGAGAAAGGTCGCTATGACGTTCGGCCCTCACCTGCGCCTGCCCGACGAAGCGCGTCTTTGCAAGAGTCGGCTGGGCGTCCACCGGTGTCCGAAGGACTTGCCCCTCCGCGGGATCTACCCCGTCGAGCCCCTGCGGAACGCGTCGTGTCTGTACGAGCCAAACGGCCCGCCGATCGCGGAGCTCGACGAGAATGGCGTACCGCAGAGCGAGTACACGCTGTGTTGCACCCTGACCTACTACGGAGCGGACAGGCGTGACGCCTGTTCGCGTTGACGGTGCCATCATGGAACAAAAGCAACAGCCACCTCCGCGTGCGAGAAGTAGCGGACCTTCTGCGTGGTTCGTCTTCTGGGTCGAGTTCGTCGGCGGCACGCTGATATTCGTCGCGTGCATCCTCGGCGTCGTGAACGTGTTCGCGACGACGATCGAGGTCGATCGGTTGGCGAGCGAAACCGCCTGCATGGGGCAGCCTCGCGGGTGCGAGGCGATGCCGATGAAGTGGGAGCGAGTGCCTTGGGCGCACACGCTCCAGGTCAACACGACGGGCGGCACGGTCGACGTCCGTTGCAGCCGCGCGTATGTGCTCCTCGGCGCCTGGTCTTGCGAGGCGCTGAACGCGTTGCCCGAGCCGCCCGTCGCGCCCAGCGCGAGTGCGAGCACGAGCGCGAGCGCGAGCGCCGCGCCCTTCGCCTCGTCGGCGAAGACTCCACCCCGATCCGGCAAGACCATCGTCGTCCGGATTCCGCCGACTTCGTCCGGATCGGCCGCGCCGCGTACGGGCAAGTCGGAGCTTCAGGTGGTCCGGGATCTCGGTGGGAAACCTCCGGCGGAGTCAACACAGTAGGGAGACGAGCATGCGACCTGTTCTTCGTTTCGGCTTGCTCCTTGCGCTCGGTGGGACGATCGCGGGGATCGCCTTCCTCGGCTGCAACGCTGAGTGGGAGCTTCAACAGTACGGCTGCCCCGAGGACGCGAATCGCGACCCGCGTTGCTGTCCGTGCGCTTTTCCCGAGTTGTGCCCGGACCCGGACAACCCGGGGTTCACCAAGCCCAGGCCCATCCCCTGGGATTGCCCGAACGCATGCGACGGCCCGCCGCCGCTGCCGCCGAGGTGCTCGGATGGGGGCACGGACGGAGGCGAAGAGGATGGCGGCATGTCGCTCTGTGCGGGCGACGCCTGCGTTCCCGAGGCCCCCAAAGACTGGAGACACGCGGCCTTTTTCTCCGACTGGCGCGAGCCGCCGGCGTGCCCGGCCAACACGCCCATCCTCGCGTTCGAGGGCACGCCTGCGCCTCCTCCTCTTCCTTGTGGCGAGTGCTCGTGCGACGAGCCCGAGGGGACGTGCACGCTGCCGGAGACGTGGACCGTCAGCTCGGCGGCCTGCGCAGATCCCGGCGGAGGTGTCAAGACAAACTTCGATCCGCCGACAAACTGGGACGGCACCTGCAATCAGGACAAAGCGATCCCCTCCGCAACACTTTGCGGCGGCGTGCCGTGCGTCCGGTCGATCACCGTCTCGCCTCCGGTGATCGCGGAGCAGCCCTGCAAGGCACATACAAAAGGAGAGCCAGAGCAGGAGATCCCAAAGTTCTGGAACGGTGGACCGGAAACACCCCTCGGTCGGGTGTGCACGAGCGCCGAACCCTGGCCGAGCTGCCCGGGGCAAACCGGGAAGTTCTGCGGGCCGGCCGGTGACGACTACTCCTCTTGTATCTTCCAGGAGGGGGAGCACCTCTGCCCCGAGGGGTGGACCGGGGAGCGGCACGTCCTCTACGGCGTGGTGAAGGACGAGCGCGAGTGCTCGGCTTGCTCCTGCGGGGCGCCGACCGGCGGGACGTGCAAGGTGAAGTACCGCGTCTTCGGGGAGTCCGCATGCATGGCGGAAACGTTCTCGAACGATGTCTTCACCGGGATGGTTGCGCCGTGCACCGACGTCATGCCCGGCACGCAGCTCAGCGAGAAAACCGCCGAGCTCCTCAACTATACGAAGGGCACCTGCATCCCGAACGGCGGGGACGTCATCGGCGAACTGACCCTTGACAAACCCATAACGGTATGCTGCCCGGCGGCCACGACATGATGGCTACTCGATAGAAAACACGAGGGACCCTCCGCCGCTCATGTGAAGCGGCAGCGACGGGAAGATGCCGTACCAGCTCGTGAGTGGCGCCTCGACGGCTCCGCGGATACCCACCCCGAAAAACCCGCTGTACGCTGGCTCGTAGTCTTCGCGGTTCCACACCTGGACGCGCGCTGCGCCGCCCATCAGGATGCCGCACCCGAGCAGCCAGTGCCGCTTCAGGCACCCCGCGACAGAGACGGACATCGTCTGAACATCGAACGCGGTGGCACCTACCGGCCGCGTCTCCAGCAGCGGGAGCCACCTCGCATCCACCTCCCCGACGAACGCCCCGCGCTCGATCCCGAACAGCAACCGTGGCCCCACCACGATCTCCGGCGCGAGGTTGTACACGACCGACGCCCCGCCCCCCAGGAAGTACCTTCGCGGGACGACGCTCGGCACCGGTGCCGGCCGCTCGGGCTCTCGGGCTGGCTTGGGCGGCGGTGAGGGCGGCGGCGGCGCGCTCGGGGGACACGGCGGGGGCGGTGGTTCCTCCGGCGTTGCCACCGTCCCTGTCGCGCGCATGAGCTTCGCCGCGTCGATCGCCGTCCAGTAGAGCACCTCGAAGCACTCGGTCGTGAGCTCGTACACGTGGTGATCCGTGGCGAGCACCTGCCCGGCCTCGTCCTTGACGGTGAGGTCCGTCGTCTTGTCTCCGTTCGGCGCACGCCGCACCTGCACGACGAGCGTGCGAGACGTCGGCGAGTCGAAGACCGTGAACGGCACCCGCTCGACGAGCAGCGCCTTGAACGTGAGGGCCTCGTCGCAGCGCGGCAGCGACCGATCCCCCTCGAACACCAGCCGGTGATGGAGCAGCTCGTCGGCCCGGGCGGGCGACGCTGCGATCCAAACCACGATCGCCGTCGCCCCGCACGCAACACGAGCCCGGAGGTTCGGGGAAAATATCGCGAACCCTCTTCGAATTTTTTCGGACCAAAGCCCCTCTCCTGGGATTTACAGACATGCAGGCAGAGCACCGCCCCCCCGCTCCCCCGACAACCTCGACGGACACCGTCGAGGATCCGACGGCGCCGCGCGCGGGCGCCGGCGAGGCGCTCGGAATCTCGGCGGTGGATATCGCGCACCACATCGCGCAGATGCGGAGCGTCGCGCGTCGATGCGGGGCATATCGTGATCATGTCGCCGACCTCGTCAATGATGCATTTGTGGTCGCCTGTCGCAAGCCGAAATCGAGGCGCCCGGATCCAGCGAATCGCGAGGAGATGGGCAAGTGGATTTGTTCCATCACGAAAAACATCACGCTCCGCCACCTGCGCAAACAGCAGAACGCGCCCGACATCGTCCCCGAGCGGGAGGCGCTGGAGAACGCGCCCGACGCGGGAGGCGCGTCCTTCTTCCTGGAGGAGCATTCGAGGCTCGCGATTGCGTTCGGACGGCTCGACGACATGCAACGTCACCTGATCGTCGAGCACGTGATCCACGACCGGAGAATTCGCGACCTCGCCGCCGAACAGGAAATGGCCCCGAGCACGGTCCATTCGCGTATCTCCGCGGCGCTGCGGTCGATGCGCAAACGCCTCGCGCAGCTCGACGAGGTGCGGCCCGGCCGCCGGACCTTTGCCCTCGTGCCCTTCCTGCTCGTCGCCCTGTTCGCGCGCGCGGCGCGCGCGCGGCTCGGGGCCGCGTGGCGACGCCTCGTCCGATGGGCCCATCGCGCGCCTACGCGGGCGCTCCTCGGTATGGGCGCGGCGGCTTTCGTGCTCTCGTCCACGCCCTCCCTTCATCCCCATGCGATGCCCGGATCGCCCCCCCGCGCTCGCGTGCGCCCCCGCGGTCGATCCCATACCGCCGGTTCACGACGGCGAGACCGTCGAAATCGCGCGGGTCCCGGCGCTCCTCCTTTCGGCGCCTCCCCTTCCGCCGAGGGCGCCCGAGGCCCACGTGAACCACGCAATGCCGGCGCCGCGCAAGGGGCGCTCGGCGCTGGCTCTTTATGCGGAGAACGCCATGAAACCCGCGGCGCCCGCCGCGCCGGGGGCGACGCTGTCGCGCCCGGGATCGTCGCCCGAGCGAGGGGGAATCGAAACACCATGAGCAACGAGCGAATTGCGAAATTGGACCCCAGGTTCACGACGGCATACGCCCGCCGGAGCGACGGCGTCCTTTATGTGAGCTCGTTTTTCTGGACCGAGCAGGAGAGCCGGGCGACGGCGACCATCTTTCATGCCCTGACGCGCCGTGAAACCGAGAAATTCCACGCCGATCCTGCGATGCGGGAGAAGGTCGGGCTTTACCTCGTCGGCAGTGATCATCGCCTTTATGTCACCGCGGACAAGATCAAGAGCACGCACGGCCGACATGCCTTCCATGGCGTGCCGGCCGGCGACCCGCTCACGGCGCTCCTCATCGAGGAAGTCCACAAGCACGCCGCCGAGATCGTGAGCTTGTCGCTGCTCGAGCTACGCGCTGCAACGCCACGCGCGCGGCGGCCGAGACGCGTGGGCCCCCTTCCCACTTGACACGTCCCCTGCCGCATCGGTTACGTTCCCCACATGGCTACACATCTACGCCCGAACACATCCGCCCAGCCTGCCGCCGACACCTGCGCCGCGATCGCCGACGGCCTCGCGAGCGACGAAGCCACGAAGCACCTCGCGCCCCTGTGGGAATCGCTCACGGCCAAGGGCGACGCGCTCGCGGCGGAGCGCCGCAAGCTGGAGCGCTCCCTCGGCCGCGCGCGGGCGCGGCTCGCGGTCGCGGATGCACAATGGGATCCGGAGGTCGCGGCATTTGGCAGGGACGTCGTCGACAAGACGGGCGGCCGCCGGGATGCGGCGCCCTATACGCGGTTTTTCAAGGACGTCTCGCCGTCGGCGGCGCAGGATTTCGGGGTCGATCGCGAGGTGAAGCAGGGCCGTGAATGGACCGACGAGCTCGGGCGGAACCCGGACGAGCCCCTCGCGTTGAAATGGTCACCGCGGCTCGGGGCGGTGACGGACAAGCTCGACGGGGCCGCGAAGGAGCGCGCGAATGGGCTGCGCGCGCTGGCCTTGCAGGGTACGTCGGAGGAGCTTTACGTGGAGGACATCAACCTGGAGCTCGATCGCCTCGAAGGCGACCTGAAGAAGTTGTTCCCGGGGCAGCCGAAGCGGGTCGCGGCCTTCCTGGAACCGACGCGGGCGAGGCGGAAGCGGGCTGCGGGGGACGGCGACGACGCGGAGAGCGGCGACGGTTCGTGAGGTAGATCGCGCAATAGAGGTGATCCGGACCTGGATCGAGGTGGTTGCGTGGCGCGCGGAGGTGACTCCAGGGGGGGAGCGCGCCGGTTGCGCGAGGCGCGAGGGGCGATCCGGGTCGGGAAACAGGTTGTCGCGCGGGGCGCGAGGGCGGATCCGCGTCGGGAGTGCGCCCGCTCCGCGGAGCGACGGGGCGGATCCAGGCGGGGATCGTGGCGGTTGCGCGGGGCGCGAGGGGCGATCCAGGCGGGGAAAGCGGTTGACGCTCCGGCTGAGGGCCGGCAGGCTGCGGGAGGTATCTGCCTCGGGCGGGGTTCGAACCATGCGCGTGCTTCCGGTGATGGTCCTGCTTGCAAGCTTGCTGGCGGCTTGTGGTGGTGGGTCGAGCGTAACGGTAACCGTGTGCTCGGACCCGCTGAAGTGCAACGAGTATACCTCTCTTTGTCACAACAGTTGCGATCACCTGACTACCCGCTCTGCTTGCCACGATTGTTGCAACGAGATGCGCAGGAGGTGCCTCGACTGCGCGCCCAGAGAAGAAATAAGCTTCGGTAGCTGCGACAAACGCCTCCAACACGGGAATTGACCATGCGACTTTCGTTCCTCATGATTGCCGCCCTCATCCTGGCCTCCTGCAGGCGCGCGGAACCCTCCGAGGTCACGGTCGAGCTCGATAAGGTGTCGCGCGTGAATGGCTGCAATGTCTTGTTGGGCGAGGTTACCATCAAGCCGGACGCCGGGTTCTTCACATGGGCCTGTGACGTGCCCGAATCGGCCCCGAACTGGTGGGGAGAGGGTTCCCAGCCCCCGCCCGCCACGATCTTGGAGGGTGACTGCGTTCGCCTCGACCAGACGTACTACTGCGTGGAGGACATCAACCCGGAGGACCTGTCGGTCACGCTCAAGGCGACCTACAAGCCCATCGACAGCAGCTACGACCAGCTCCGGCCGATCCGCTGACGTCCTGCCGCAACCGAGGAGCCATGCGAAGCTTTCTCTACATGTTCGTGGCCCTCGCGCTCGCTTCGTGCGGGCGCGGCGAGCCCTCCGAGGTTACGGTCGAACTCGATAAGTCCACGCGCGTGAATGGTTGCAATGTCTGGCTACGCAGCGTCACCATCAAGCCGGACTCTGCGTGGATGGCATGGGCCTGTGGTGTACCCGAATCGGCCCCGAATTGGTGGGGCAAGGGCTTCGAGCCCCCGGCTTCCACGATCTTGGAGGGTGACTGCGTTCGCCTCGACCAGACGTACTACTGCGTGAAGGACATCAACCCGGAGAACCTGTCGGCCACGCTCGTGGCGACCTACAAGCCCCTCGACAGCAGCTACGACCACCTCCGCCCCATCCGCTGACCCTCAAAAAGCCCCCCGCACCACCACCCCGCCAAACCCCGCCGAAACCACCGGCACCACCGCGATCCCCCTCCCCGCCCCCTTCTTCTCCGCCGCCATCACGCTCGTCGCGACCAAATAAGTCCCCGCAAGCGCCGCCCCCACGTGCAGCCCATACATCACGTATTGCAGCGTGTTGTACGTATTCCCCCGCGCACACGTCTCCCGGATGACCCCCGCCCCCGGATCCGCCGACGTCTCCGCCGCCACGCACACGTTTTGCTCCTGCGTGAACTGCGCCGCGAACACGCTCGTTCGAATCGCCTCGTTCGCCTCGTGCACCTGATACGTCGACAGAATCCCGAACCCAAGCGACACCGCCGACACACCGAGCGCGCTCATCCCCACGACGAACCGTCCATCCCAGCCCGCCGGCGCGGGCTCGTCCGCGCGCGCTACGCCGGGGACGAAGATCAGCGTGACGAGCGTGACGAGGGCGGACGCGACCGGGCCGAGCAACGCGATTTTTCTCATGAACTCCTCCTTCGAGACGTGACAACGGCGCCAAGATGGGCGAGGAGAACCCGGGTTCCATGGCAAGAAAGCTCCTCTTCACGATCTCCTCGTACGCCTACCTCGAGCCCCGTTTCCTCGCGGCAGGCGAGCTCGATCGCGGCGAGATCGTGCACAAGACCTTCCCCGACGGCGAGCGGTACCTCCGCGTCGCCGAGGACCCGTGGGGCCGCGACGTCGTGCTGCTCGGCGGCACCCCCACCGACCTCGACTGGCTCGAGCTCTACGACCTCGGCTGCGCCATCAGCACCGGCGGCGCCCGCTCCCTCTCCATCGTCATGCCGTATTTCGGCTACGCCACCATGGAGCGCGCCGTCCTGCCCGGCGAGGTCGTCACGGCCAAGACCCGCGCCCGCCTCGTCTCGGCCATCCCCCCCTGCGAGGGCGGCACGCGCGTCTACCTCTTCGACCTCCACACCGACGGCATCCCCTACTACTTCGGCGACAGCCACGTCACGCACCACCTCTACGGCGCGTCCCTCGTCACGAAGCTCATCCAGCGCACGATGGACGGCCGCTCGTACCTGCTCGGCGCCACCGACGCCGGCCGCGCCAAGTGGGTCCAGAGCCTCGCGCGCGACCTCGATGTCGAGCCCGCGTTCGTCTACAAACGCCGCGATCCCGAGACCGGCAAGCTCGCCGTCACCGGCGTCAACGCCGACGTCCGCGGCCGCGAGGTCGTCATCTACGACGACATGATCCGCACGGGATCCTCGCTCATCCAGGCCGCCGCGGCCTACCTCGCGGCCGGCGCCACGCGCTGCCACGCCGTCGCGAGCCACCTCGTCCTGCCGGCCGGCGCGCTCGAAAAACTCCGCGCGAGCGGCATGTTCGAGCACATCCTCGGCACCGACTCGCACCCCGGCAGCCAGCAGCTCGCGCCCTCCGCCATCGAGTCCGTCGCGCCGCTCTTCGTCCGCGCGATCGAGCGGACGTACCGCATCTGACGGCCCAAATTGGTTGGAGCCTCCGCCGGTTCCGACTAGAACGTCGCTCCGGTGACACTCGCTGCCGACGAACCGGAAGCCGCCCCCGAGCGGGCCACGCCGCCCCCCGCGTCCGCGAACCCGACGCGCCTCGCGACCCACGCAGAGCGCGCGCTCGTCGCCCTGTGCCTCGGGATCATGGCGGTCTTGTTCCTCGACATGCTCACGTTCGGCCACGGACGCGACCAGGGCATCTACACCCTCGTCGCGCGCGCCGTGGTCGAAGGCGGCATGCCTTACCGCGACGCCTGGGACTTCAAGCCCCCCGGCATCTTCCTGATCTACGCCCTCGCCCGGCTCCTCTTCGGCTCGGCCGAGTGGGGCATCCGCGTGCTCGAGATCGTCGGCCTGTCGCTCATGTCGTTCGGCATGGTCCGGCTGACGCGCAGGTTCTGGGGCAGCGGCCTCATCGGCCTCGTGGCCGCGACGATCGCCGTCTTCATCCACGCGCAGCTCGAGTTCTGGCACACGGCGCAGCCCGAATCGTTCGGCGGCATGCTCACGATCGCCGCGCTGCTCTGCGTCCCGGGCCTCGGCCCGTCGGGGCTGCCCTCGCACGCGGCGACGAAGGCGCGCTCGTATCTCGCCGCCGGGTTCCTCTTCGGGTTCGCCTTCCTCCTCAAGCCGCCGCTCGTGGGCGGCGCCGCGATCCTCGCGCTCCTGCCCGCGTGGTGGGATACGGACGCCGAACAGCCCACGATCGAGCGCCTCAAAGTCGCCGCGCGGAACCTGGTCCGCCCCTCGCTCCTCCTCGCGGCGGGCGGGGCGATCCCGCTCGCGCTCTGCATTGCGTGGTTCGCCGCGCGCGGCGCGCTCGGGGACCTCTACCGTGTCCTCTTCGTCTTCACGCCCCATTACACGGCGCTCGGCTGGCACGGCGCGACCCTCACGGGGATGCTGTATTACGCGTTCACCGAGTGGCTTCAGCAATACGGCAGCGTCCCGACCGTGGGATTGCTCCTCGCGCTCGGCTTCGGCGTCGGCGCGAAGGAGCGCCCGCTCGTCCTGCTCGCGCTCGGCATCGTGGTCATCCACCTCGTCGGCGTGGCCATGCAGGGGAAGTTCTTCCCGTACCATTACGGCGCCACGTGGCCGCTCACCGCGCTCGCGGCCGCGCTCGGGTATCACGCGGCCTTCCAGTGGGCGCGGGCGCGCGGCGCCCTCGGCCTCGCGGCCTTCGTCCTGTTCGTCCTGTTCGTCCCGTTCGGCCGATCGGCGACGAAAGACGTCCCCGGCTCGTTCCTCGTGCGCTCGCAGAAGCGCCTCGCCATCGCGGCCGAGGGATTCCGCGACCAGCGCGGGCTCGACGAGCTGAACAGCCTCTGCGACGTGAACATCGTGGCGCTGCGCGAGGTCGCGAATCTCCTTCGCCAGGAGGTCCCCGCGAATCGCCCCATCTTCGTCTGGGGCTTCGTGCCGAATCTCTACGACATGGCCGAGCGCGCCTCCTCGACGCGGTACATCTACGACATCCCGCAGCGCGTGCCCTGGGCCAAGGAAGAGCACCGGCGCATTCTCATGGAGGATCTCCGGAGCAAGCCGCCCGCCGCGGTCGTGGTGCAGCATTACGACGTCGTCGCCATGGTCACGGGAGACGGAATGGGCTCGGCCGACGCGCTCACGAGCTTCCCGGAGCTCCAGGCGCTCCTCGAGAATCGATACACACTCGTCCGGACGATCGACGGATTCGACGTCTACCGGGAAATCGCCCCATGACGGCCCTGGTCCTCGAACCCGGAATCGCAGAGGAGGCGGCCCCTCCGGGCGGCGTGCGGATCGTCGTCGAGCGCGCGCGGCGCGTCTTCGCCGGCAGCGGCGTGGTGCTCGACGGGCTCGACCTCGACGTCGCCGCCGGCACGTTCGTCGCCCTGCTCGGCCCCTCCGGTTGCGGCAAGTCCACGCTCCTGCGCCTCGTCGCCGGCCTCGACCAGGCCGACGGGGGCTCGGTTCAGCTCGTCTCGCCGGACGGCGCCGCGCGGCCGCGCATCGCCTACGTCTTTCAGGACGCCCACCTCCTGCCCTGGCGCAACGTGCTCGACAACGCGGCCTTGCCGCTCGAGCTGTCGGGCGTCCCTCGCGACGAGCGGCGCGCGCAGGCGCTCGCCGCGCTCCAGCAGGTCGGGCTCGGCGACGCGGCGGCGCGGTATCCGGCGGAGCTCTCGGGCGGCATGAAGATGCGCGTCTCGCTCGCACGCGCCCTCGTCACGCGCCCGAGCATCCTCCTGCTCGACGAGCCGTTCGCCGCCCTCGACGAGCTCACGCGCCAGAGGCTCGACGATCAGCTCCGCGCGCTCTGGCTCGACCTCGGCATGACCGTCCTCTTCGTCACGCATTCGAACGCCGAGGCCGCCTACCTCGCCGAGCGTTGCATCGTCTTCTCCCGCCGCCCGGCGCGTATCCTGCTCGACACCCCGATCGAGTTGCCCCGCGAGCGCCACGCCTCCCTGCGCAGCGATCCCCGCTTCGCCCGCGTGCTCGGCCCGCTCCAGGACGCGCTGCTCGCCGGAGAGGCGCCATGAAAAGGTCCCTCGCCGCCGCGGCCCCGCCGGTTCTTTCGCTCGTGCTCATGCTCGGCGCCTGGGAGGTGCTCGTGCGGGTCCTCGCGGTGCCGGTGTATCTCCTGCCCCCGCCGAGCCAGATCGCCGCCGCGTTCGCCGCCGACGCGACGACGCTGGCGCTCGCGACCTTGACCACGGCGAAGAGCGCGCTCCTCGGATTCGCGCTGTCCGGCGTGATCGGGGTCCTCGTGGCCGTCGCGCTCTCCGCCTCGCGCTTACTCGAGCGCGCGTTCTACCCGTACGCCGTCTTCCTGCAGACGGTCCCGATCGTGGCCATCGCGCCGCTGCTCGTGCTGTGGTTCGGGCCGGGCGAGCGCGCGGTCAGCGTATCGGCGTTCATCGTGAGCGTGTTTCCGGTCGTGGCGAACGCGCTCTCCGGGCTGCGATCCGTGGAGCCGGCGCTGCGTGATCTCTTCCGCCTCTACGGCGCGGGCAAGCTCCGCACGCTCGTGCTCTTGAGCTTGCCCTCGTCCCTGCCGAGCATCGTCACGGGCCTGCGTATCGCGGGCGGGCTCGCGGTGATCGGGGCCATCGTGGGTGAATTCGTGGCGGGTTTCGCCGAGGGGACGCCCGGGCTCGGCATCCTGATCATGAGCGCGCCGCGGCAGCTCCGGACCGATCTGCTCTTCGCAGCCGTCCTCTGCGCCTCGGCGCTCGGGCTCGGTTTGTTCGGCGCGACGAACCTGGGCGGCTGGCTCTTGCTCCGGCGATGGCATCCGTCGGAGAAGAGCTGAGTCTCACCGCGCGTACTTGGCGTTCCGGTCCTTGACGCCGGCCGCCAGCATCTCGACCGCCGACGTGATCCGGCGCGCGCGTGTCTCGGGCTTCTTCGCCTCCTCGATCCAGCCGACGTACTCCTTGCGATGCGAGGGCGCGAGCGAGTCCCAGGTGATGCTCGCCGCGCCACTCTTCGCGAGCGCCGCCGCCAGATCCGCAGGCGCCGGCACGTGCGCCGCCTTCTTCGAGGCGCCCGCGCTCTTCTTCATCGCGCCCGGCGCCGCAGCCGAGTTCGCCTTGCGCGCGACGGTGGCCTCAGGCTTGAAGCGCAGCGCCGACCACGTCTCGTCGATCGCGACCTGCGCGACGCCGCCCCAGCCCGCCTCGTCGATGACGTTCCAGCCGACGTCCCGCGTGAGGTCCGTCTCGACCTTCGAGCTCTTCTTCGGGTAGGCGATCCAGAGGACGCCGCCATCACGGACCGCAGAGATCGCCTTCGATCCGCCCTTCTCGAGCTCCTTCACCTTCTCGACGAAAAAAAGTACGACGTCAAACGACCCACGCGCCGTCCTGGAGACGCTCGCGCCCTCGGGCAAAGGTTCGAGCAGCTCCGCGCGGCCGTTCGGAGCGCCCAGGACAAGGACGCGCGTGCTCGGTTTGATCTGGAGTTTCTTGGAGAGCAAGCTCTGGGAGGTGGTCATGGCAAACGCTCGCGCGCCCATGCTACCGGCATTTCCGCGTCCGGGGTGGAACGCGGTTTGCCCCGACCGTGCTCGCGCCACACGCGCTCCGCCTCGAAGGAGTCACCTCATGTACGTCGTGGTCAACACCATCCAGGCCCCCGAGCACGAGCTTTCACGCATCAAGCGGGCCTTCCGCGACACGGCGCACGACCTCGACCAGTTCGAAGGTTTCCTCGGCATCGAGCTCTGGCAAGACGACGGCGCCCTACTCGCCGTCTCCCGCTGGGCCACACGCGAAGCCTTCCTCGCCTACCCACGCTCCGAACTGTTCCGCAAGCACCACAAGGGACTACGCGGCGAGAAGGCAATGACCGCCGCGCAGATCAAGATGTACGAGGCCGAAGCGATCGCCTGAAGCGAACATCCGCGCCGAGGTGTTGCGCCGGGGCGCTGCCCCGGACCCCGCGGGGGCTGTTCGCCCCTCGACCCGAACCAGGGCAAGCCCTGGACTCGTGGTGGAAGAACTGCGCTCCGCGCAGTTCTTCCAACGGGCCCGTTGGAAGACCAGGGACAGCGTTGCCCGTCGAACGGTCAGCGCGGCTGGCTTGGTTGGCAGGGTCGTCGCCAGTCTTGACTCGGCCTGTTCGATGAACTGCGCATCGCGCAGTTCATCGACCCTGGGTCCAGCGCTTGCGCTGGTCCGGGTCCAGGGGCGGATAGCCCCGGTGGGGCCTGGGGCAAAGCCCCAGCGCAGCGGCTTCTGGGGGCTCACTCCCGCGGCGATGGCGGCAACGACTTCAGCGTGAGGCGGCGGATCTGCTCGCGTACGATCGGATCGTGCGGGCGCATCTCGCGTGCTCGTTCGAAGAGCAGACGTGCGCGTGCTGGTTTGTCTGCTTCGCCTTCCCAGCGTGCGGCGAACTCGATGAGTCGCTCGAAGCGCAGCGTGTCGCTCGGCAGCGCTGCGATCAGGCGTTCCTCGGCGCTCATCACGCCGCGCCAGTCGCGCTCCGACGCGCAGAGCTGGAGCAGCGATTCGAGTGCGGGGAGGTGCCCTGGCCGGAGTGCGAGAGCCTTCTCGAAGTCCGAGATTGCGTCCTCGGGCTGGCCGTGCCGCGAGCGGAGCTCGCCGATGCGCACGTACATCTCGGCGCGCGAGTGCGGATCGCCGCCGGGCCCGAGCACCGACAGCGCCTTGCGGAACGCGGTGATCGCGCCGTTCACTTCGCCCTGCGACGCGAGCAGCTCGCCTTCGACGGTGTAGCGCGCGAACGGAGAGATCTCGCGGCCTGAGATCGGGCTCGAGATCGGCCCGTCCGTCCCGCGGATCGACGTGCTGCCTCCGCTTGGCATCGGCGGCGGCGGCGGCAGCGAGGCGCCTGGTGGCGCGGCGAGCGGACGCGCGAGCGGGATGACACGCGGGATGCTGCCCCAGTCCTCGCTTTCGCCGGTCCAGGTGAGATCGACGTCGGTCGGTGGCGGCGGCGGGCGGAACGTGCGCGGCGGGCGCGGCAGCGCGAACGAGACCTCGGCGTCGCGCAGCGCTGGCACCGGGGCGGGCGGCGGCGGCATCACGGCGGGCGGCGGCGGCGCGGGTGGGATCACGGGCGGCGGCGCGGGCGTCACGCTGCGCGGCAGCACGTCGAGGCGCGGCGCCGGCATCGTCGAGGTCGAGTCGCGCCGGCCTGGTTTGCCAGGGGCGAGCTCGAAGCTCACCTTTGCCCGCGCGTGGTGCAGGCAAGGCACCGACTCGCGCAGCTTGCTCGCGAGCCGATCGAACAGGCCACGCGAGGTCAAGGCCCGCCCGTTCGGCAGCGCGTCGAGCTCGGCGACGATCGCCTGCGCGAGCGGCAGGCCCGCGGCGTCGGCCGTGCGCGGGCGCGCGCCGAGGACGAGCTCGATGCCGCTCACCGTCGGATCGATCGCGGCTTCGGCTGCGCGCACGAGCACCTCGGCGCGCGTGGGATCGAGGCCGAGCTTCGCGTCGACGAGCTCGAGCACGACGAGCTTCGGTCCGGGCGCGCCGTCGCGCAGCACGGCTGCGACGTCCGCGAGCGCGTCGCCGACGGTGGGGTTCTGCGGATCGAGGGACAGGAAGAGCTCGCCGTCGATGGAGAGCAGCGCGGGGCACGCCACGTAGAGCATCACGGGGTCGCGGAAGCTCGGCCCGCGCTCGGCGAGCAAGGCTTCGATCTGCTCGGCCAGGTCGCGGCCGGGATCGGCCTCCACGACCTCGAACGCGGCATCCTCGCGACCGAGGCGGCTTCTGAGCTGCCCTGCGCCCGTAGCCGCAAGGGACGCGCTCGTGGCGCCTTCCTGCGCAGAAATCGCGGTGATCAAGAGTCGCATCGGGCCCGTGTCCTCGGGGTTGGTCGCTGTAGGCGGCGAATTTACCAGGGATCGGCTCGGATCTCTCGATTTCAAAGAGAGCACGGGAACGGCGGCCTCGGAGGCGCGGGCGCTGGTAAGATGGCCGCGAGTCCGGTCATGCACCACGCCGTCGAGCTCTTCGTGTCCTCCGCCCCCGGGGATCAGGTGATCCGCGAGGAGCTCTGCGCGCGGCTCGCAGCCTTCGTCGACGCCGGGATCGTGCGGGAATCCGTGCCGGCGGCCCCCCCGACGGACACGCGCGCCCTCCTCCACACGGCCGACGTGATCTTGGTGCTCGTGAGCCCCGAGGCCCTCACGTCCGGCTCGCTCGTGGAGGCAATCCTACGCGAGGGGCTCACGATGGAGCGTAACAAGCGGGCCGTGGTGATCCCGCTCCGCGCCCGCGCGGGTGCCCCGGAGGAAGCGGGCCTGCTTGCGGATCGCACCCTCTACCCGCGTGATGGCCGCGCCCTCGACGAGGCCGAGCACCGCGACGAGATCTTCCGCGAGGCCATTGCCGGCGTGCTCACGGGCGTCACCCTCTGCCACGTCATGGTCGGAGACTACCTGCTCGACGACGAGCGCGAGGCCGCGGCCGCGGCCGCCTTTCAGCGCGGGATGACGCTCGCCGAGCGCCTCGCCGGGGACGCGCCCGACGATCAGGATCACCGCTCCCTCCTCGCGATCACGCGTGACCGCTACGCCGACGCGCTGCTCGCCGCCGGCGATGGCCCCGGCGCGCTCGCGGCGTACAAGGAGGCCCTCGTCGTGCGTGATCGGCTGGCGCGCGACGCGCCGGACGACGTCACCCGCCGCGGCGCGCTCGCGCGCTGTCACGAGAGCATCGGCGAGGTGCTGCGCGCGATGGGCGAGAAGCCGGAGGCGCTCGCGGCCTATCGCGCCTGTCTCGCGCTGCGCGAGGACCTCGCCGAGTCCACGTACGACGACGAGGCGCGGCGTGACCTCTACGCGACGTACGGCCGCATCGGCCACGTCCTCCGCGCGATGGGGGATTCGCGCGGCGCGCTCGAAGCGTTCCGCACCGGCCTCAAGCTCGCCGCGCGGCTCGCGGCCGAGCAGCCGGACATGGCGGCGATCCAGGGAGATCACGCGCTCTTCTGCTTCCGCGCGGCCACGGTGCTCGCGGAGGGCACGTCGGCCGAACGGCTGGAGGCGCGCTCGTTCTTGCGCCGCGCGCTCGCGATTTACCGCGTCCTCGAAGAACGAGAGCTCCTCACGGAGGCGCAGGCGATCTGGCCGCCGGCCGTGGAGGCGCTGCTCACCACGCTCGGCACATGACTTGACGCCCACGCGCCGGGGCGCTTCCGTCGATGCCCATGAGCAGCGGGCGTTTTGCAGGCAAGGTTGTCCTCGTGACGGGGGCGGGCAGCGGCATCGGGCGGGCGACGGCGCTCGCGTTCGCGAAGGAGGGCGCGGACCTCGTGCTCTGCGACGTCAACGAGGCGACGCTCGACGAGGCCGCCGCCGCCGTGCGCGCGCAGGGCCGGAGCGTGCTGGCGCGCAAGGTCGACGTGTCGAGCGCCGCGGCCATGCAGAGCTTCGCGGACGAGGTGCACGCCGCGTTTCCTGCGGTCGACGTGCTCGTCAACAACGCCGGCGTCGCGATCACGGGCGGCCTGCGCGACACCACGCTCGACGACTGGAACTGGGTGATGGGCATCAACGTGATGGGCGTCGTGCACGGCTGTCACTTCTTCGTGCCGCGCATGATCGATCGCGGCCGAGGCGGCCACGTCGTCAACATCGCCTCGGCCGCAGGCATCGCGGGCAGCCGCCTGCTCGTCGCGTACTCCACGACGAAGTTCGCCGTCGTCGGCTTCTCCGAGTCGCTGCGCGCCGACCTGCGCCGCCACCGCATCGGCGTCACCGCGATCTGCCCCGGGTTCATCCGGACGAACATCAACGAGATGAGCCGCCGCCGCGGCCGCTGGGCCGAGCCCGCAGCGGTGGAGCGCTCGCGCCGCTTGATGGAGCGCGGCGCCTCGCCGGATCTCGTGGCCGAGAAGATCATGGACGCCGTCGAGCGCAACCAGGGCCTCGTCCCCGTGACGAAGGAGGCGCACCTCATTTACGCGCTCAAACGTTCGTCGCCGAATCTCCTCGCCGCGGTCTGGCGTCGCCTCGAAGCCTGGCAAGCGCCCGAGCTCTGAGGACGGGTCTCTTCTTGGGGCCGCCGCGCCGGGGCGCTGCCCCGGACCCCGCGGGGGCTGTCCGCCCCTCGACCCGGACCAGGGCAAGCCCTGGACTCGGGGTGGAAGAACTGCGCGATGCGCAGTTCTTCCAACGGGCCCGTGGGAAGGCGTTGCCGCTTGAAACGGCAGGGCTGCTGTCTCGAGTGGCAGGTCGCTCGCCCGTCTTTTCTCGACCTGTTCGATGAACTGCGCATCGCGCAGTTCATCGACCCTGGGTCCAGCGCTTGCGCTGGTCCGGGTCCAGGGGCGGATAGCCCCTGGTCGGGCCTGGGGCGAAGCCCCAGCGCAGCGGCCCCCAGACGAAACCACGCTGGCACGCCACGTGTAGCGTTGGCCTCTCGCGCGCGAGCGGGGGCGAATGCGCGCGGGAGGCACGGTCAGTCATGCGCATCGCGATGATCTCGACTCCATTCATCCGCATGCCGCCCATCGGCTACGGCGGGACCGAGCTCTTCTGCTACGAGCTCGCCGAAGAACTCGAAACACGCGGCCACGCGGTCACGGTCTTCACGACGGGCGACTCCGTCACCAGCTGCCGCAAGCGCGCGCTCTACCATCGCCCCGTCTGGCCTCCCACGGCCGCCGACGAGCTCAACCACGTCGCCTGGGCGTTCGCGGAGATCGCGCGCAGCCACTTCGACGTCGTCCACCTCAACAGCCCGCTCGGCGTCACGCTCTCTGCGTTCGTGCGTGTGCCGATCGTGTACACGATGCACCATCACCGCGAAGAATCCTTCTCCCGGATCTTCGCCTCGCACCCGCAGGTCTCCTACGTGGCGATCAGCCAGCGCCAGCTCGACCTCGAGGTCCCGCTGCTCCGCGCGCGCGTCATCCACCACGGCGTCTCGGCGAGCCGGTACCCGCCGAGCCTCCACGACCACGGCTACCTCGCGCACATCGGACGCTTCTGCGAGGAGAAAGGCACGCACCTCGCGGTCGACGTCGCGCGCCTCGCGGACATGCCCATCCACCTCGGCGGCCGTACTCACCCGCAGGATCGAGCGTTCTTCGAGGAGCACATCGCGCCGCTGCTCGACCTCCCGGGCGTCGTCGACCATGGAGAAGTCGACCACGAGCAGAAAGTTCGGCTGCTGTCGGGTGCACGCGCGCTCGTCTGTCCTCTCCTCTGGGAGGAGCCGTTCGGCCTCATCGCCGTCGAGGCCATGCTCTGTGGCACGCCCGTGATCGGCTTCGCGCGCGGATCCTTCCCGGAGATCGTCGACGAGGGCGTCACCGGCTTCCTCGTCCCCCCGGACGACCTCGAGGCCCTCGCCCGTGTCGCTCGTTCGCCCGAACTCGCGCGCTTCGACCGGGCCCGGTGCGCGAGCCGCGCCCGCGACCGCTTCACCACCTCGGTCATGGCGACCGCGTACGAGTCCGCCTACCGCCGTGCCGCCGGGGGCGGAAGCGCGGCGCGCGCGCGTGTCGCTTGAGTGGTACGTTCCCGGTGGACAACGAGGCGCATCTCGACTGAAGTCGGAAGCCATGCGCTGGTTCGTCACTCCAATCGTTTGCGTCGTCCTCGCGGGCTGCGGGGCGACGCCACCTGCGGGCGGGTCGGGGCCGAACGAGCCCACGACTGGGCCCGTGACCACGGGAGAACAAGCATCCTCCGAAGCGAAGCCGGCGGAAGCGAGCCCGGCGGAGGGCACATCGAAGGCCCCGGACCCGGACACCGTCCCGCTCTCGGGCACGCTCACGAACGAGCAGATCCAGACGGCGGTGAACGAGAACGTGAAGGCGTTCGACGGCTGTTACTCGCTCGGCGTGGACAAGGAAGGCAAGCTCGCCGGCACGGTCACGATCCAAGCGACCGTCGGTCCGCTCGGCACGGTGAACGAGGCGAGCGTGAAGAACTCGACCGTGAAGAACCCGAAGGTCGAGGACTGCGTGCGCAAGGCCTTCAAGACGGTCAAGTTCCCGCGCCCGGCCGGCGGCGGAACGGTGATGATCACCTACCCGATGACGTTCGGCGGCGAGACCGTCATCAAGAAGTGAGCGGGTCCGCGCCGAGCAGCGCGGGCAAGACGTCCTCGGCGCGCCCGAGGACGACGTCGTCGAAGTAAGGGTTCGGCGGCGAAGGCGGCTCGAGGTTCACGAGGATCGTGCGCGCGCCGGCGTAGTCCGCCTCGCGCACGTACGCCGCCGCGGGGAACACGACGCCGCTCGTGCCCGCGGCGACGAACAGCTGGCATGCGCGCAGCGCCTCCTTGGCGGCGCGTTCGTCCGCGGGATCGAGGTACTCGTCGAAGAGCACGATGTCGTGGCGGAGCTTCGCGCCGCATCGCGGGCAAGGCGGCGGTTCGTCCACGCGCGCCGAGGGATCGGGCGCGGGGATCCGCGCGGCGCAACGTTCCTCGGGACAACGCAGCCGGAAGAGGGAGCCGTGGATCTCGACGACATGCGGCGCGCCGGCGCGCTGGTGCAAGCCGTCGACGTTCTGCGTGATCACCACGACGTGGCCTTCGGGCCGGGCGCGCGCGAAGGCGGCGATCGCGTGGTGCGCGGCGTTCGGCTGGGCGGCGGCGGCGAGCGCGGCGAAGTGTCGATGCGCGCGAAAGCAGCCGATCGGATCCCGCGCGAGGGCCTCGGCGGTGGCCCACGCAGCGACATCCACCTCGTTCCAGAGCCCGCCGGGCCCGCGGTACGGCCGGAGGCCCGAGGCGACGGAGATGCCCGCGCCGGTCAGGAAGGTGATGCGTGCGTCGACGGGCAGCGCGAGGGGGTGCACGAAGGCGAGTCTATCGCCCGGCCGGCGTCCGTCATCAGCAAGGACAGCCGGAGAGATTGGCCACGCACGTGCACATGACCGGGCAATGCGGGGCCGCGAGCGTGAGGTTCACGGCGCGACCGTCGATCGTCGCCTCGACACGCGCCTCGAGCGTCGACGCATCGACCTGCGTGACGATCACCTCGCCGCTCGCCGCGATCAGATCTTCCTTGCCAGCCGCCGAGAAGCGCCGCGTGCGCACCACGGCGACGCAGCTCCCGTCGTGCGGGACAGGCGGGAGATCGGGCCCGGGGTTGATCTTGCAGGTCCCGGGGAGCTCGCCCAGGAGCTCCACCTTCAGGAAGGAGACCGGCGTGCCATTCTCCTCGAGCACGTTCTCCACCTCGAGGAAGTACGAGCATGAATCCGGCTCCGCGAATCCAATGATCGAATACCCGTCGGGCTTCTCCGCTTGCTCGATGTAAATCCCCCCAAAGGCGGACGATGCGACGCAGAGCTCCCCCTCCTCTGCCACCGGCAGCGTCGCGCAGCCATCGGCCCCGCCCGCCCCGCCTTCCACGCCCTTTTCCGGCTCGCTCTCACAACCCATCACGATCGCGACTGCGATGATCGCAAGCCCAAGATGAGATTTCAATGCCATGCGCGCGCCGCTTTGCACGAGGCGTGCCCACGAGAAGACGGCGGTTTTTCCGAATCAAGACCACGGCCTCCCCCCTGACAGCGCTGTCCGTGCCCTGACGGTGCTGTCAGGGGCCCCCGGGTCCCCCTGGTAACCACGATTTGCCGAGGAGCATCCCGGGAAGCGTGCGCAAGGCGCCCGAGCCGAAGGAGGGCGAAGAGGAGGGCGGCTCGAACTTCGCGCTTGGATTTGCGCTCGATGAAAAGGGGAAGCTGCTGCCGGAATCGCTCCGGTGCGTCGCCGCGGGGTGACGATCAGGCGAGCGCGCGGCGCAGCGCCGCGATTTGACGTGCGAGAAACGTCTTCGAGACGTTCGCGCGCCGAAGCACATCGAAGCCGTGAAAGGCGCCGGAGACGATTTCGAGCTCGACGGCGATGCCGGCGGCCTCGAGTCGCTTCGCGTATTCGACGTCCTCGTCGTGGAAGAGGTCGAAGGTCCCCACGCCGATCCAGGTGGGCGGCAGGCCTGCGAGGGATTCGGCGCGCGCGGGCGCGGCGTATACCGGCACGTCCGCCCCGCCGGGCTCGCGTCCGAGATACGACGACCATCCGAAGCGGTTGCTCCCCTCGTTCCAGAGCCGATGATTCGTACCGTCAATGGTCTTGCCCACCGTCCGATCGTCGAGCATCGGATACACGAGGAGCTGGAATGCGACAGGGATCTCCTTCCGGTCGCGCGCGAGGAGCGTGAGCCCGGCCGCGAGCCCACCACCGGCGCTCGCGCCCCCAATGACGATGCGGTCCGCACGCACGCCGAGGGCCGCGGCATTCGCGTGGAGCCACGTGAGCGCCGCATACAGGTCGTCCATGGCGGCGGGAAAGGGATGCTCCGGCGCGAGGCGATACGACGGAGCGACGACGGTCATCCCGAGCTCACGCGCGAACGTCGTCGCCACCTCGTCGTCCTGCGCGGGCGAGCCCATGATGAAGCCGCCGCCGTGAATCCACAGCATCGCCGGCATAAGCTGCGTGACGCCTTCGGGCACGAAGACGCGCGCCGTCTGCGCCCCCGGAATGTCACGAAGGAACGCGCGCACGCTCGGCGTGCTACGCGGCGCGCCCGTGTCTCGGCCGAGCCGGCGCACGACCTTCAAAAGCCGAGGGCCGGCGGTGATGCGGGGCAAGATGCGCGCGACGAGGGCCAGGTCGGGATGGAAGGTGCTCATGGCGTTTCCTCGTTTACTTCATGATCGGCCCTCGGCGCCGGGAGCCGGAGCGTGAATGGCGAATCCCTCCGTGCAAGCGGGATCGCCATCCACGCCAAGGAAAAGGACGGGCGGCGTTACGCGCTCTCCTCCAGCCGCAGCGCCGCGCCCGGACAAACGGTGACCGCTTCCTGCACCGCCTTGTATTGATCCGGCGGCGGCGTCTCGTCGAGCAGCACCACGATCCCGTCGTCACGCTGATCGAAGACCTTCGGCGCGACCATCACGCACTGCCCCGCGCCACAGCATTTTTCGTATTCCACGAGCACGCGCATTCCCATGACGAACCTTCTTCCTTCGTTTTCTGTCCGAACGCTCATTTCGCCGGCGTGAACGGAGCCAGCCACAACCCGACGAGCGCGTCCACGAGCCCCACGCCCGCGGCCTCCCAGGAGGCGCGCGGCGTGGCGGTCCCCGCGGTGAGCGCCCGCTCCCGCTCTGCGCACATGTGCACGATGATCTGCCGGCTCATGTCGGCCCGCTCCTCGCGCACCTCCACGGGCAAGATCGGCAAGAGCCGCTCGAAGACCTTCGTCGTCTCCCGCATCGACGGCGAGGCGACCGTCTCGTCGTGCACCACCTTCCACAAGGCCGGATCCGTCGTCACCTGCGCGAGAAACCTCGCATACCAGCTCGCATTGCCCAGCGACGCGAGGTGCTCCGTGATCGGCAAAACGAGGCAAGCAAGCCCATCACGGAGCTCGAGTGAACCCTTGAACGTCGCCAGCATCTCCTCGCGCCGCCGCTCGATGGATGGGGCATGTCGACGCACGATCGCGAGCAGGAGGTCGGTCTTCGTCCCGAAGTGATACCCGACCGCGAAGTTGTTCGCCTGTCCGGCCGCCTCGCTCACCTGACGATTCGAGACCGCCGCCACGCCGTGCTCCGCAAAGAGCTTCTCCGCCGCGGCCAGGATGACCTCTCGCGTCTCGCTCCCGTGCGTCTGCCTCACCCTCGAGCCGGCCATGCTCACCAGCGTACCAGAACCTTCTCGATCCCGCCGACGAGAAGCCCCTCACGCCGCGGCAGTTCTTCCGGTTTCACCGCGAGATCGAGCGTCGGCAGCCGCTTGAGGAGCACCTGCAGCGTCGTTTGAAGCTCCGTCCGCGCGAGCGCCTGCCCCAGGCACGAATGCGCGCCCGCGCCGAAGGTGATGTGCGCGTTCGGCGTACGATCGAGCTTCATTTCGCTCGCGCCTTCGAAGAACGACTCGTCGCGGTTCGCCGAGGACATGCTGCAGATCACGGTCGTCCCGCGCGGGAGCGGCTGGCCCGCGACCTCGGTGTCCTCCGAGATGAACCGGGGCAAACCGAAGCCCATGTTCGCGTCGAAGCGCAGCGACTCCTCCACGGCCGTGCGAATGAGCGAAGGATTCTCGAGGAGCCGCTCCCAGCGGCTCCGATCCGAGAGGAGCATCGACATCATCTTCCCGATCATGTTCGAGGTCGTCTCGTGCCCGGCCACCAGGATGCCCTGGGCCGTCATCATCAGCTCGCGCTCGGTGAGCACGTCCTCCTTGTCGGTGGCCGTGATGAGCTCGCTCAAGAGATCTTCCCCGGGGTTCGCCCGCTTCGCGGCGATGTGGCCCATGAGGAATTGGGCAAACTCCATCTGGGCCCGGTTGACCTCCTCCTGCGTGAACTGCGTCATGGTGAGCATCGCATTGGACCAGTACGCGAGTTTGTCGCGGTCGGTCACGGCGATGCCGAGCAGATCGGCGATGACCCAGACGGGGAGCGGGAACGCGAAATCGCTCACGAGATCCGCGGGCGGGCCTTTTTTGACCATCTCGTCGACGAGGTGGTTGGCCATCGCCTCGATCTTCGTCTGGAGCGCCTGAATCCGCTTCACCGTGAACGCGCGGTTGATGAGCCGCCGCCACCTTTGATGCGATTCGCCGCCCGCCAAGGACGCCGCCTCGGGATTCTCGAAGACGCTACCTCCCTCGTTCGTCGTGATCCGCGCCGCGCCATCCTGCGCGAGGTTGCGCGAGAACCGCGGGTCCGAGAGAACCTGGCGGACATCGTTGTACCGCGTGAGCAACACCGCCTTGTCCCCACTCGGCAGCCGGACGTGGGCCACCGGGCACCCCTGCCGCAAACGATCCCACTCCGCGGGCGGCTCCAGAGCCGTCGGGGCACGGAGGGGATAATCCAAGACCTGATCGCTGCTTTCGCTGCTCATGGGAAGACAACCTCCGCGTCCAGGTCTAAGGCACTCGACTTAGGAAGTCAAGTGACTTAACGCGAGGCCAGCGCGGGGCGTTGCCCCGGACCCCAGAAGGGGACTGTCCGCCCCCTTCACCCCGGACCAGGCACGGCCTGGACCGAGGGCCGAGAAACCGCGCGATGCGCGGTTTCTCGGACGGGACAGGAGCAAGACCAGGGATCACGTTGCCAGCCGAGACAGCAGCGCTGCCTCAGGCTCGCGCAGGCACGTCGGCGCTGCGGTTTCGACGGGCAAGGTCGTCGCCGGTCTTGCCTCGGCCTGTTCGATGAACTGCGCATCGCGCAGTTCATCGACCCCGGGTCCAGCGCTTGCGCTGGTCCGGGTCCAGGGGTGGACAACCCCTGGTCGGGGCCCGGGGTGAAACCCCGGCGCGGCGCTACGCGGTAGCCGCCCCGCTCAAGGCGTGCTGCTGGGATCCGCCGGGTCGCTCCCTGCGTCGTGTTCGTCGCCGTCGCGGAAGCCGTCTTCGTCGCGGTCGAGACCCAGGCGCTCGCCTGAGCCGGGCGGCGTGCAGGTATAGGTCAGCGGCAGGTCGAGCAGGAAGGACACGAGGCGGAGCGTGGCGTCTGCCATCGGGGGAGAGCCCGCGCGATTGCCCGTGAACAGACCGCTGCCGGCGTACAGGTAGCCGACCTCGCTGCCGAGCAGGTGTCCCTTCACGACGAGATCACATTCCCCGGCCTCCGCGCGGCTGCGCAGCAGGTTGAGACGGGCGTGGACGGCCGCGTTGCTCGCGTGGGACAGCGTCACTTGTTGCCCGACGATCGGCGCCATGTTGGAATCGAATGCGAGCAGGAACGACTCGACCTGCCGGCGCAAAAGCTGGCCGCTCGGGCCGACCGGGAACCCCTCGGGGTTGAATTCGCTCTCGCCGAAGCCGAAATGCATGAATCGGAAGATGGTGTCGATCATGCCGTCGTGCAGATAGCCGAAGCCGCGCACCTGATCGCCCATGAAACCATTGTCGCCCGGCTCGATTCCGGGCGCCTCGGCCATCCCGAACATCCCGACCTTCTGGTAAAGGTTGCGGAAATGGGGGACCTTCATCGTCTGCGGCGTCCCCTCGAACGTGCTCAGGCCCGCGGTGCCGAAGAAACCTGGCGCTTCACTCCCCGGATTGCCCGAGGGATCGAGGGTGTGGCATCCCTCGCAGCTATGCGTGACGTCGGACAGGGGGCCGGTGAAGAACGCCTTTCCCGCTTGCTGGTCCGGCGTGAGGGAGTTGTCGAGGTTGCGGATCGGGTTCGGCGGATAGGTGATGCGCAGGACGAAATCTGTGAATGCGTCCATGTCCGCCTCGGATAGCTCGGCGTGGCGCCCGAGCAGCTCCACGAAGGCGGGGTTGAACTTCTTGAATGCCGCGACCTCGTCGAAGATCCCGCTGTCCGGCTGGACGGACGGCGCGTCGTTCCCGCCGGTGCGGTCGCCGCGCCAGTGCATCGGGCCGTGGTTTGCCATGCCGCGCAGGCTCTGCGTCGTCATGGGTCCCTTCAGCGGACGATAGTTGGGGTTTCCGGGATCCTCGACCAGGAAGGGCCCCGGGTTCGTGACGGTGACCGCGTCGGGGTTGCCCAGGTCCCAGGCCAGACTATCGAAATCGCCGAACACGTGGCAGCTCGCGCAGGACGAGTCTCCGTGGCTGGAAGAGAGTTTCGCGTCGTAGAGGAACCTCCGGCCATGGGTGATGCTGGGCGGCTCGGGGTTGTGCATCGACACGTGGGCCACCTCGGCGCGCGCAGCGGTGTCGATGATCGAGATTGCGTTGTCGAAGGAGGTCAGCGCATACAGGCGGCCGTTCGCCTGGTCGAGCACGAGCCCCGTGGGCCCGCCGCCCGAAACGGCGATATGGTCCGCCGCTGAAGGCGTGAACGTGTCGTTCTCCAGGGCCGTCGTATTGAAAATGCCGATCTTGCTGGAGCCCAGGGCGGCCACGTAGAGCGTCGCGCCGTTGCTGGTGATGGCCATGCCCTGCGGGAGCGCGAGGCTCCGCTCGTTCTCCGTATTGGGTAACGGCGCGCAGCAGGTCGCGTAATCGACGTGCTTGTTGAGGTGCCGCGGAGCCACGCCGCCCGGACCCAGCACCGTGATGCGGCTCTCGTGCAGGTGTCCTCGCAGCGTCTCGCCCGCATAGATCCCCGGGCCCTCGAACCGCTTGTCGTTCTGCGCGTCGGTGTTGGTGACGTAGACCTTCCCGCTCACCGGGTTGACGATCATGTTGTAGAGAATGGTGCCGACGCCGGTATGAAATCCCGACGAGCCCGCCAGTTGTGCCGGGGGATTGGCGAGGGCGTCGATGACGAAGACGTCCTTGTCGGGCAGCGAGAAGCGCACCTCGTCGTCCCAGGTGCGGCCGATCGAATCGACCCAGCTCACGCCGTTGTGCTTGACGATGATGCTGGTCTCGGGCTGCGGGAGGCCCTCGAAGTTCGTGTTGGGCGCGGCCACGCCGCCGGCCGATTCGCCTCCGTCGGGCACCAGGAGGTCGCTGACGACCGTGGTGCGGTTACCGGAGTGGAAGGCGGCCGCATATACCTTGGAGCCGTCGGGGGAGACGGCGAGCGCGCGCGGCGTATCGCTGAAGAGGGTCAGGATGGTGAGCGGCGTTCCGCCGAGGGGCGCGCCCAGTGCATTGGCATCGAATACCCAGACGTCGGCGCGGCCGACGCCGGGCGTGGCGAGCTGGGGATCGCTCGGGCGATTCTGGCCGCGGTGGGCCGTCGTGATGAACGCGCGCCGGCGGCCCGGCCCGCCAAAGACGATATCGCGAGGCTCGTCCCCCACGAGCAGCGTGCGCACCACCCGCCCGTGCGCCGGATCGCTCACGTCGACGACGCTGACGCTGTCCGAGAGGTGATTGACGACCCATACCTCGTCATCGCTCCTCGCCGCGACGGCGACGGGCTCGAGTCCCACGGGGACCGAGCCGATATGTGATAGGCCGCTCGTCTTGACGCGGAAGATCTCCAGGCGACCATCCGGGGTATTGACCGCGAAGAGGTGTTTGCCGTCGGCCGAGAGTGCGAGGGGACGCACTTGACCGCTTTCAAAAAGTGTGTACGACGGGGCGGCGTGGGCGAGGGTGGAGGCGGCGAGGGGGGCCGCGAGCCCGGCAATCGCGAGGGCTTTGCGCAGCAATCCAGATCCAATCATCACCTTTTCCTTGCGAGCGTCGAAAGGCGAGACCCGGCGCTGCGCCGGAGCGCGTGCTCGACTCCGCTCTGCAGCGTGCTACGGGTGACGAGGCCACGCAAATCGGTGCCAAGCTCGACGAGCGTGCGCGCGATTTCTGGCCGGATGCCGGTGAGCACGACCTCTGCTCCGAGGAGCGAAACGGCCTGCGCGGCCTGGAGCAGCCCATTGGCGACCTCCGCATCCACCACGGGGACGCCGGTCACGTCGAGGATGGCGACCGCCGCCCGATGCGCCGTCACCCCCTCGAGCAGCGTCTCGATGACCTGCTGCGCACGCTTACTGTTCACGTTACCGATGAGCGGCATGACCACCACACTCTCGGCGATAGGGATGAGCGGCGTCGACAGGGCACGCAGGGTCTCCTCCTGCATGCGAATGATCTCCTCCTGGAGGCGCACATTCTCGGCCTCGGCGCGCTGCGTCTGCTCGATGGCGTGCTTTGCCCGCTGCTGCGAGGTGACGTCGATGTTGAACTCGACCACGTACTCGGTACCGTCGTCGCCCTGGATGGGGATGTAGGTGGTCTCGGTCCATACCACGCGATCGTCGATGGTCGCCAAGGTGGCCCCCGAGGTATCGTAGGAAGTCGGCGGCATCGTGATGTTCGCGCGCTCGGCAGCCGCCCGCTCGAAATTGGCGACGAACCCCATCGAAATCGATGCCGGATCGGTCAGGATGTTGAACTTCCCGATGATCTCGTCCTTCACACCCCCGACGACGTCCAGTGAATTGCGGTTCATCGCAACCGACAGGCCATCCCGCCGATAGACGCCCAGACCCACGGGGATGGCATCGAAGATCTTGCGATACGGAACGCGGCGCTCGTGCTCGGTGAGGGTGTCCTCCAGCACCTCGCGCTCGGTGAGCGCACGCTCGAGCTCGTTCACCCGCGCGCGCAGGGCCGCGTTCTCGGCTCGTAGGGCTTCGTAGGTCGGCTCGTCGTTCACGCTCGTCCTCTCTCCGGCCAGCATTCTCGGTGGCACTGCATAGGGCCAGACTTCGGCAACGTACAGTATCCGAGATCAATGCTGGCGAGAAAGGAGATCCGCGCGGGCGGGACGAATGCGAGGCGACAAACGATTGACGCTCACTCCTGGTGTTTGGTCTCCCGGAATTCTGGGTGCGCTCACGCTCTCGCTAAAGCGACAGCTCTGCCACCCCGTCCTGGAACCTTATCCTCGCGAGCATCAGCTTCTCTTGCAGTGCCACGAGATCAATCGTCGCCTTCGAGATCCGATCACTCACCTCCTGCATCTTCTTCTCCAGGTTCTGCATCAAGGGCCCCCCGCTCTTCACCATCTTCAGCGTCACGACCTGCGCGTGCAGCTCGTCGAGTCGCTGCCGATACTCGGCGAGCTGTTCCCGGGTCGTCGTGATCCGCTGCTCCAGGTTCGCCATTTCCTTGTGCAGATCCAGGAGCGTCCCCACGCTCTCCTTCAGCTTCCCGCTCGCCGCCGGGCCCGACAGATACACCCGCACCATCTCCATCCCCACCTCGTTGCGCAGATCCGTCGTCCGGAAGACCGGCGTCTCCTCGTCGATATCGACGTCCACCTTCTGGCCCGGCTCAATCTCCACCTTGAACAGATACGACTCGCCCATCCGCTCCTGCGAAGGCGGCGCCTTGGCCAATGTATATCCCTTCGCCACGGTATGCCGCACGTACACCGTCGCCTTGTCCTGCGACCGGTTCGTCATGACGAGCGTCTTCCGCCGCGTGTGCTTCACCTCCGTCGAAAACACGCCCCGTTGCACCGAGAGGATCCGCGTGATCGCGTCGGCCTCGTCGTCCTTGCGCTCCACCACGATTTGCCGGTCGAGCGCGAAAGGAATGAACGCGAACGAACGCGCCGGGATCGGATCACTCATGCCCTCGCCGATGAACCGACCTTCACCGAACACCGTCACCGGCCCGCTCTCCAGCACCGAATCCGTCGGGTTCTTCAGGCGCACCGCCTTGAACGGGAACGCCGCATTGCCGCGCGTGCTCTCCGGGTCGTAGAAATACACGAAGCCGCCCTCGGTCTCCGTGCTCAGGATCGAGACCATCGCGCTCGTCGTGCGCGGCACGGTCATCGGGATCGTCGACTCGAAATGCGCCGTGCCGATCGGCTCGCCGCTCGTCGCCGCGGCAGGATCGAGGCTCGCGGTCCTTTGCATGGCGGATTCGGGCTCGGGCGCCTCCACGATGCTCACGCCGCCCTTGCGGCCCTCCTGGAAGCCATTGCCCACGGCCACGATCTGCGAGGCCGGCAGCCCCGCGCGAATGAGCTGCTCGCGCGCGCGGTTCGCCCGGTCGAGCGAGGCCACTTGTTTGTCCCCGTCCTTCGCGTCGGCATACCCCTCGACGACGACCTGCCTGCGGTTGTTTCGATACTTGTTCGCGAGCTGCTCGATCTGGATCTGCTCCTGGGTCTTCGGGGGCGGCGGCGGCGGCGGCGCGGGCTCCCGCGCCGGTGCGCCCTGCGCCCCGGGCGCGACGCCGACGAGCGACTCGAACGAGCGGGTGGGAATGCGCCTCGTGAAATCCGAGCTGGCCGCGGTGCGGCTGCTCCCCACATCGATCGTCGGCGGCCTCCCGGCCACGACGACCTCCTCGCTCGCGCTCAGCCCGTCGACGACGAAGCCACTCTCGGGACTCGTACTCCCGGGACTCGTACTCCCCGCGACATTCGCGAGCTTCGTGTCGTCGAGGTTCGCGAGAATGCGCTTCCCAGGCTGCCCCGGCTGCCCCCCGTGTGTCGCCCCGCCCATCGGGGGTGCTTGCGCGAAGAGGCCGTCCGATTGCAACGTTTCTCGCTCGACCACGCGGATCGTTCGCAGATCGAAGCGGAACGAGAGCGCCGAGCTCGAGCCGACCCCGAGCTTGACCTGATTCCAGTCCTCGCCCGAGGTGTTGTCGACGACGGCCCACGCATCGACCTTCATCTTCCCGTCCTTATTGACGGCGATGCGATAACTCGGCTTCCACGAGGGCGCCTCGGTCACGTACGAGAGCCGGAGCTTGTGCGGCCGCGCGCCCTGGAGCTGGATCTCCATGTTGACGAGGTTTCCCCCCTGCCCGTCATATTGCTGCCCGGCATATCCCGAGCCCACGGTCGGATAGGCGATCGGCGCGGGTTTGCCCGTGGTCGCGTCGATCACGGTGAGCGATTTCAAGAAATCGTCGACCTTGTCGTCGGGCACGCTGAGACGGAGCGAATCCCCGTCGATCTCCGCGTACCGCTCGAAGTACGCGACGCCATTGCGGTACACGACGACACGCCCGAGCGTGGTGTCGCTCCGGACGAAGCTCGTGGCATTGCTACAGCCGAGAAGAAAAAAAAGCGAGAGGGGGGCGAGAACGTTGCGCATTGGGACACCTCGGTCGAGACGGATGCGAGGCGCTCAGCAGCGATCGTGCCACCCCCGTTTCCCCGCGCGATCGCGGCGCTTCCTCGCCGCGCCCCCCGCGGGCGTGGACCCGACGTCGACAGGTGTGGACGGGTTGTCGACAGATCAGCGCGGCGCCCCGGAGACGCGGCGCTCGCAGGCCTCTTGCTCGGCCCGCGCTGTGGCTTCCGGCACGTTGAGGAGCGCGATTCGCCGCTCGACCGACATGCAGTACGTCGTCGCCGACCATAACTTGGGATCGAGGACGCCGGCCAGCGGCTCGAGGTCGGTCCACACCCACGCGGCCTTGTCGTCCGACGCCGTGACGAGCCGCTTCCCGTCGGGGCTGAACACCGCCGAATTCAGCACGAAATCGGATCCTCGCAGAACGAGCGGCTCGCCGCTCCCGTCCGCGTTCCAGATCCGTATCGTCTTGTCCTGCGAGGCCGTGACGATCCGTTTCCCGTCCGGGCTCCACTCCGCCGAATTGACCCAGTGCTGATGCCCTTCCAACACGAGCGGCGTCCCCGTCCCGTCGGCATTCCAGACTCGCGCCGTCCGGTCGTGCGAGGCCGTGACGATCCGCTTCCCATCCGGGCTGAACATCGCGCTCCGCACATTCCCCTGGTGATCGAGCAGGAGCAGCGGCTCGCCGCTTCCATCCGCGTGAAACACCCGGACGGCCTTGTCGCGGGACGCCGTCACGATGCGCTGGCCGTCGGGGCTCCACGACGCCACGTTGACCGCGGCCTGATGGCCCTGCAAAACGAGCGGCGCGCCGCTCCCGTCGGCATTCCAGATCCGCGCCGTCTTGTCCTCGGAGGCCGTGACGATGCGCTTGCCGTCCGGGCTCCAGGAGGCGGATTTCACCGTGGCCAGATGGCCCCGAAGCACGAGCGGCTCGCCGCTCCCGTCGGCATTCCAGATCCGCGCCGTCTTGTCCTCGGAGGCCGTGACGATGCGCTTGCCGTCCGGGCTCCATTCCGCCCAGTGGACCACATTTTCATGGCCCCGCAACACCAGGGGTTTGCCCGCGCCGTCCGCATTCCACACCCGGGCCGTGTTGTCCCACGAGGCCGTCACGATATGCTGGCCGTCGGGGCTGAAGGACGCCCGGTAGACCATGCGCTGGTGCCCTTTGAGCAGCAATGGCCTGCCCGTGCCGTCCGCGCTCCAGACCCGCGCCGTCTTGTCCGAGGAGACGGTCACGATGAACTGGCCGTCGGGGCTGTACGAGGCCCTTTGAATGGCGTCTTCGTGGCCACGGAACACCAAGGGATCCCCCGAGTTCTCCGCGGTCATGAGGCGCAGGCCCTCATTCTGGAAGGCCGTGAGGATCCGCTCGCCCTCGGACGTGAACGCGAGCGAATACACGCCGTCTTTATGGCCCGTGAGCACCTGGGGCTCGCCCGAGCCGTCCGCATTCCACACCCGAACGGTCCTGTCCCACGAGGCCGTGACGATGTGCTCGCCGTCGGGCCGGAACGTCGCCGAATTGACCGCCGCGAGGTGGCCCCAAAACACCACGGGTTCGCCCGAGCCGTCCGCATTCCACACCCGCGCCGTCCTGTCCTCGGAGGCCGTGACGACACGCGCGCCGTCGGGGCTGAAGGCCGCGGAGCGCAAGCTTTGCTCGTGCCCGCGGAGGATCACGGGCTCGCCCGTGCCGTCGCTGCGCCAGATGCGCGCCGTCCGGTCCCGCGACGCCGAGACGAGCCGCGTTCCATCGGGGCTCCACGTCACGGTTCGGACCGCGTCCTCGTGACCCGAAAGGATCATCGGGCGGCCCGAGCCGTCCGCATTCCAGATCCGCACGGTCTTGTCCCACGACGCGCCCGCGATGCGGCGGCCATCGGGGCTCCACGCGACCGATTGCACGCTTTCCTGGCCCCGCAGCAGCAAAGGCTCGCCGCGGCCGTCGGCATTCCACACGCGGACGATTCCGTCCTCCGACGCGGTCGCGATCCGTTTGCCGTCGGGGCTGTAGGCCGCGGACATGACGAGGGCCGGATGCATGAGCACCACGCGGGCCGGCCCGCTCTGGAGCGCCCAGCGCGCGAGCTCCGGCCAGCCGCGTGGCACCTCGGGCGGCTCGACTTCGCGCAGGAGCGCGAGCACGGTCGTCGGATCCCCCGAGAGCTCGCGCGCCGCGGCGATACGCGTCGCATTCCGCGCCTGCCTCGCCTCGGCCTGCGCGCGCGCCGCCTCCGCGTCCGCGTGCGAGGCCTGCTGATCGGCGCGCCGCGCATGCTCCCCGGCGCGGAGGGCCAGGTACGACACGACCACCGTGATTGCGCCGAGCGCCGCAATGGCGCCCATCGCCACCCGCCGCCGCAAGCTCCGCTCGCGATCCGCCTGCGCCACGACGGCGAGGAGATATCGCTCCTCGCGCCGACCGAGCCGGAAAGGCGCGCCTGCTCCCTGCGCGGCGCGGCGGCGCGCGAGCCATTGCCGTGCTTCTTCGGCAGCTCTGTCCCGCCAAACGAGCCCCTCGGCCTCGGCGCTCGCGTCCCATTGCTGGGCCGCGGCGCGCAGGCGCGAGAGGAATTGCGCGTCCTTCTCGTTCTCGTCGAGCCAGTGCCGGAGCTTCGCCCACCGCTCGACCAGCGATTCGTGCACGATCTCGACCGTCGACCCCTCCCAATCGCCGCCCGTCTCGATGACGAGCAGCCGCGCGGCGGCGAGGTGCTGCACGACCTGCTCCGTGGCCTCCCCGCCCTCGGCGAGCTCGCGGAGCTCGGCCAGGCTCACGAGCGCGCGCGTGCGCTCGGGCGTGACGAGCCGCAGCAGAATCGACCGGGCGAGCGCCTGCTCCGGCCCCGAGAGCGTGGCGAGCACCGCGTCCGCGTGCGTGGAGAGCGCCCCCGCGACCCCGCCGAGCGCGCGATAACTCTCGCGGGACAGGAGCTTGTGCTCGCGATCCCGCGCCTCCCACAGCTTCGTCGCCGTGAATTGCAAGAGCGGCAAAGCGCTCCGCGTGTTCTCCAGCGTATCGAGCATCTGCTCGACGAGCTCGTCGCCCTCGAATCGATATCCCGCCGCCTCGATGGGCTTCGTGAGCGCCGCGCGCAGCCCCTCGCGGCCGAGCTGTGGCAAGAAGACGAGCCCGCGCGTCACCTCGGTCATGAACGGGCGATTGTCGACGAGCCGATCCAGAAAATCCGAACGCATGGCGAGGAGCACGCGCAGCGGCGAGGACGCGTCGTCGGCCGCGCCTTCGAGGCAGGCGATGAACGCCTTCCATTCGTCCTGGCTCGCGCCGAGGGTATAAAGCTCCTCGAATTGATCGACGAACAGCAGAATGTGATGGTCCTGCCCCGCGCGGCGGCACCGCGCGCGGAGCCGCGCGCCGAAATAGCCGGGGCGGCTGCGGAGCATCGCCGCGAGCTCCTCGGCGTCGGTGGCAGGGGGCACGCTCCCTCGAATGTCGGTAGGCGGATCGGCGATCTGGACCAGCACATCGCCGAGCGCGGTGAGCGGCTTTCGACCCGGGCGCAGAATGAACGCCTCCCAGGCGCCCCCCGAGCGCTTCAATGCAGGGAGGATCCCCGCCCGCACGAACGACGATTTGCCCGCGCCGGAGGGCCCGGCCACGACCACGAGCTGCTGGTTGCGCAGGCGCCCGAGCACGCCGGCGATGTCGCGCTCGCGCCCGAAGAACCGCGCGGCGTCCGACTCCTGAAAGGCCGAGAGGCCGGCGAACGGATTGTCGTCGTCGGACAGCGCCACCGTGGTCGGCTCGTCGACGAGGGATTCGAGCGCCGTGAGTAGCTCGCGCGCCGAACCGATTCGCTCCGTCTTGCGTTTCTTCAGGCATCGATCGATGAGCGCGCCGAGGGCCCCGAGGTCCGGGCGTGATTCCAGCACGCTCGGCATCGGCAATTCGAGGACCTGCACGCCGACGAGCCGCGCCATGCTCACCGGCGCGAGCGGGTGCGCGCCCGTGACGAGCTCGTGCAGGATGATCCCGGCGGCCCAGACGTCGCATTGCGGATCGACGTCGAGCCCCAGCCATTGCTCGGGCGACATGTACGGCGGCGTGCCGACCACGGTCCCGTCCTCCGTCGTCGTGACGTCGTCGCCCGGGCGCCGCGCCGCGATCGTCATCGTCCCGGTATTGTCGAGGGTGAAGCGCTTGGCGATCCCGAAATCGAGCACCTTCACCTGCCCGCCTTCGGTCAGGAGGATGTTCTCCGGCTTGAGATCCCGGTGCACGATGCCCATTTCGTGCGCGCAGACGAGCGCGCGCAGGACGGGGACCATGATCTCCGCCGCGACGCTCGGCGAGACCCCTTTCGCGCGCTCGCGCTCCGTCATCCACGCCCGGAGCGTGCGGCCTTCGAGGTATTCGAGCACCATGTAGGGATACCCCTGGAGCTCGTCGACCTCGTAGACGACCACGATGCTCTCGTGCTTGCAGCGCGCCGTGGCCCGCGCCTCGGCGAGGAACCTCTCGGCGCGTTTGCCCGTGTATCCCACGAGCAGCTTGATCGCGCAGAGCCGCGCGAGCCTCGTATCGCGCGCGAGAAACACCCGCCCCATGCCGCCCTGGCCGAGCTCGCGGATGATCTCGTATTGCTTGATGACGCTGCCCGACCCGAGCGAGAGCGACTCCACCGGAATCGCGGGCGCGCCGAAGGCGATCGGCGGCGACGTCGCCGAGAGCGTCGAGCGAGAGGGCGGCTCCGGATTGGGCCCGGTCATGGCCCGCGCGGTGCGGGCGAACGCGGGATCGGCCTCCGGCTGCCTCGGCGAAGCATCCTCCGGGCGATCGCGCTGGCTCTCCGGATGGCCCTCCATGCGATCCGTCCCCTAAGGCTCGATCCCGTGGCGCCGGAGCAGCCGATACAGATACGTCCGATCCATCCCCGCCGCGCCCGCGGCCCGCGCGACCTTGCCATCGTGCAGGCGCAAGAGCGCCGTGAAATACCGCCGCTCGAAATCGGCCACGGCGCGCTCCCGCTCCGAGGTGTACGGCGCCGTCGGATCCACGACGAACCCTTCCTCCGTCGCGCCCGTGGTCTCGACGGCCGGCTCGATCGTGCGGAGAATCAAGCAACGCTCGACGTAATTGCGCAGCTCGCGCACGTTGCCGGGCCAGGCACCATTGCGGAGCTGCGCCATGAACTCGGGCGTGCGGAGCTGCTCGGCCGCGCCCTCGGGCGCGCGCAGGGACGCGATGATCTCCTCGGCCAGCGCCGGGATGTCCTCGGGCCGCCGGCGCAGGGGCGGCATTCCGATCGTCACGACCGCGAGGCGGAAATACAGATCGGCGCGGAATCGGCCGACGTTCACGTCCGTCCGCAGATCGCGGTTCGTCGCGGCAATCACGCGCACGTCGACCGGCCGGTACGCGTTCGACCCCACGCGGCGGACCTCCCGCGCCTCGAGCGCGCGGAGCAGCTTCGGTTGCAGGTCGACGGGCAGTTCGCCGATCTCGTCGAGGAACAACGTCCCGCCCGACGCCTCTTCGAACGCGCCGACGCGCCGCTCCGTGGCCCCCGTGAACGCGCCTTTCTCGTGCCCGAAGAGCTCGCTTTCGAGCAGATTTCCGTGGATGGCGCCGCAATCGACGATGACGAACGGCCCTTCGCTGCGGGCGCTCTTCTTGTGAACCGAGTGCGCCGCCTGGCTCTTGCCCGTGCCGGTCTCGCCTTCGAGGAGCACCGTGACGTCGCTCTCCGCCGCGCGGGCGAGCATCGCGAACGTCGCGCGCATGGCCGGCGAGACGCCCGTGAGCGAGCCGAAGCGGGTCTCCTGCGAGACCGAGAGCCGGTTCGTCTCGGCGGCGAGCTCGAAGCGGATCACGGTCTTTCCGAGCCGGAGGAGGCTGCCGACGCGCAGGAACGCTTCCAGGACCGCGACGCCGTCGAGCACGGTGCCGTTGCGGCTCTTGAGGTCGCGGACGCGGACGCCGCCCTCGTCGACCACGATCTCGCAGTGGAACCGGGAGACGGTGGGGTCGTCGACGATGAGGTCGTTGCGGTGGTGGGAGCCGACCGAGCAGCGGTCACCCGTGGACTGCCAGGCGAGTCCGCGCGCGGGTCCCTCGACGACGGTGAGGCGGAAGCGGCGGACGGTGCCTCTCGTGGAGGCCTGGCCGTCGGCGTGCGTCAGGGTCGTGGAGGGAGCGGCGCCCTCGGGGATGTTCCGGTCGCTCTGCTCTTGCCCCGCGGCGCGGCCTCGGCTCGACACGGCTCAACTTCCTACCACAGGCGAGGCGCGGCTCACATGACAAACGCGGGTGCGGGAACGGAAGTGGGGGCGGGAGCGGGCGCGGGGGGCGGATCGTCCTGGGGAGGGGTCTTTCGGGTCAGGAGTCGTAGCCGTAATTGCCGTCGAGGACGAGGACGACGCCGCTCTGCGGGTAGAAGAGCACGATGCGCGCGATGTTGTCGGTGCAGTTGTGGCACGACACCTGCTCGCTGTAGTGCCACGCCTCGATGTCGCCGCCGCCCGCGAAGGCGTCGATCGCGGCGAGCAGGAAGTCGTTTGGGCCATGGGCTGCGTCGAGGTGACGAATGGCCGCATCGTTGAGCTTTCGCCAAACGCAACCAGCGGGGCCCGGAATGCAGGATCTCCCAGATATCGAAGCCGCCGTGACTGTCCGACTTCGGCCGGGAATGGATCGGCACCGCCGAGGATCCGTCGGACGCTGACCGGCTGCTCCTTCGCGGAGGAGGCTCGCCTGATGACCGATCGACAGCAGCCTTTCGGGCGCTTCGAGCGTGGGAAGCCCGGAGCCGCCTGCCGTTTGCGTCTCGTCCCACCGCTTGCCGACGAGCGCCGCTCGCTGTGGCGGGTAGCCCGGCAGAGCGGCCGAGCCACACGAGGAAAACAGGCGCTCGACCCATTCCTGAACGAATCGTGACGCATCGCATCTTGTCCACGTACCTGCGGCGTCGTAGGTTTGTCGGCAGGGTGGCAGGGTGGACGTGTAGGACCAGCGCCCATCGAGGACTGCAGATGAACACGCTCGCGACGAGCGCGCCGCGCGTGGCGCGTACGGCTTCGTTCGCCCTTCGGGCCGCGCAGCGAGTCAGCCGCGCGTTGCTCCTCGACCGTTCGTTCCGGTTCTGGGTCGACGAGCTCGCTCCGGTCGCCTCGCGTGCCGAGCTTCGCGCATGCGTCCTTTCGGTGGCCGACGTGACCCACGACGTGAAAACGTTCGTGCTCGCACCCCGGGTATGGCCCGGTCACCTGCCAGGGCAATGGGTACCGGTCGAGATCGAGGTGGACGGCATACGCCTCCGTCGTTGTTATTCGATCTCCTCGCCACCGAACGACCCCCACGTCGAGCTCACCGTCAAGAGAGTCCCCGGCGGCCGCGTCTCGAACTGGATGCATACGCATCTGCACGCAGGCGACTTCGTTCGCCTCGGCGCGCCCTCAGGCGACTTCGTCCTCCCCGAGGCCACGCCCGCGAAACTCCTCCTCCTGAGCGGCGGCAGTGGGGCTACACCGCTGATCGCGATTCTCCGCGACCTTGCCCATCGGCGCGCGCTAAAAGACGTGACTTATCTCCATGCCGCGCGTTCGCGACGAGACGTACTCTTCGCCCGCGAGCTCGCGCGCCTTTCGTCGTTGCACCCCGGGCTCCGGGTGGTGCTCCACCTCGACGACGAGTCGCCACGACTCGATTCCACACAGCTCTGGGTGTTGGTCCCCGACCTCGCCCATCGCGAGACGTTCCTTTGTGGTCCGACCGGCATGATGGACGCCGTCGCGCCCGCGTTCCTGGGTTTTGAAGGACGGTTGCATCACGAGCGATTCGTCGTCGCCAAACCTGCCGCAGCGGCGCCCGGCGCAGGAGCGCTGATTCACCTCGGTCGCTCGAAACGATCCATCACCACCACGGGTCGCGGGACACTGCTCGACGAGCTGGAGCAGGCCGGTGAACGCCTCGAATACGGCTGCCGCATGGGCATCTGCAACACCTGCCGGTGCGCCAAGCGGAGCGGGGTGGTCGAAAACGTCCTGACCGGCGCGATCTCCAACGAACCCGACGACGTCATCCGCCTTTGCGTGTCCGTCGCCCGCTCTGATCTCACGCTCGCCCTCTGATCCAGGACCTCCGATGAACCGCGTCCTCACCCCTCACGAAATCGACGCCTTCGGCCGCGAGCTCGATGCACTCCGCCAAGAAGTTCTCGACCAGCGCGGACAACGCGATGTCGATCACATTCGCAGCGTGGTGCGCACCATGCGTTACGCGGAGGCCGCCGGCCGGTTGCTCCTCCACGTCGGGATCGATCCCGCCACCTTCGCGCTCGGCAGCGGAGCACTCGGCCTGGCCAAGATCCTCGAGAACATGGAGATCGGGCACAACGTGATGCACGGCCAGTACGATTGGACGCACGATCCCGAGCTCGACGGCGAAACCTACGATTGGGACATGGCCTGCGCCGCCCACCAGTGGCGCGAGTACCACAACTTCGAGCACCACACGTTCACCAACATCCTCGGTCGCGACCGCGACGTCGGCTACGGCTTTCTTCGGGTGACGTCGGAACAGCCGTGGAATCCGGCCCATATCATCCAGCCATTCGTGGCGGTGGGGCTCGCATTCCTGTTCCAGTGGGGCATCGGGGCTCATGCGCTGCGCCTCGACGAGACCATCGCCGGCCGCCAGTCCGTCGCCGTGCTGTGGACCCGTGCGCGGCCGTTCCTGGCCAAGGGCTCGCGACAACTGTTCAAAGACTACGTGTTCTTTCCGGCATTGGCGCTGGCGAATGCGCCACGGGTCGCGCTCGGAAACTTCATCGCCAATGGGACCCGCAACGTGTGGGCCTTCGCCATCATCTTCTGCGGGCACTTCCCGGAAGGGGTGCGCATGTACCACGAGCAGGAAATCCAGGACGAACCACGCGGTGCCTGGTACCTGCGCCAGATCCACGGGTCGGCCAACATCAAAGGAGGTCGCCTGTTCCACGTGTTGAGTGGCCACCTCAGCCACCAGATCGAACACCACCTGTTCCCCGATCTCCCCGCCTGCCGCTACCCGGAGATCGCGCCGCGCGTGCGCGCGATCTGCGAACGGTACGGGCAGAGCTACAACACCGGTAGCTTCCGGGCGCAGCTCACGAGCGTGGCCAGACAGATCCTCGAAAACGCACTCCCCTCGCGCGCGCGTCCGGCTCGAATGCAGTAACGTTCGGGGAACGTCGGGACCGCATCGCGACGCTCCAAGACAAGCCGTTCACCGAACGCCTCCGCCCAGGCCGTCGGGGCGCGAAGGGCTCACCGCCACGAAACGGCGAGACCGCCGCTACGCGTGTGCGCACCCATCTGGTAAGCTTATCCCATCCAATGGCGCTCCCACCCGTCCCGCACGAATCCGCGTCGAGCCTCCGGACCAGTCGGATCGAGGCCCTGAGCGATGCGGCCTTCGGCATCGTGATGACGATCCTCGTCCTTGAGATACCCGTGCCGGAGATCGAGCAACCCACAGCCCTGGACATACCCCGTGCGCTGCTCCGCTTGTGGCCGAATTTCCTTGGTTATTTCGTGAGCTTCGTCATGCTGGGGATGTCCTGGGTGGCGCAGCACGAGCAATTTCATTTCATCAAGCGCGCCGATCAAGCCCTCTTGTGGATGACCATGCTGTTCCTCATGCTCGTCGCGACCGTCCCCTTCACCACGACGCTGATCGGCCGGTACCTGGAGCAGCAGGCGGTCGTGGTGCTCTACGGCGCGCACCTCCTCGCCATCAGCCTCGTCCACCATGCGACGTGGCGTTACGCGACCACGAACCGGCGGCTGGTCGATCCCGACGTTGAACTAGAGGACGTCAAGATCCATCTACGCCGCTCGCTCACCACACCGTTGATCTATTTGGTCGCCGTAGGGCTCTCGTTCCTGAGCACCGTCCTTAGTATTGTGGTCTATGCATTCGTGCCGCTCGTATACGGCATGTTACCGAGCATCTACGCCAGGCGGGAGGGGTCCCGCCCTCGCAAGAGCTGATTCTTCCGAAGCAAGAGGCGAGGCGAGCTCGGCTGCGCCGTGCGAGGTCCTCGCGCCCCGAGGACCGCGTCGAAGGGTTGCGCTCGTCCCTTCCTCCTCGTTTACGTCGTAGCCGTCGTCGGGGTCTTCCGACGCACCCGCCAGAGACACGTGTGAGCCCGAACATGTGAACGTCCCAAGGCAAACGCGAGGCGACGAGCGGCCAAGCCCCAGCACCTCTCAGAGGTCGATCCGGTGCGCGGGGTCCTTCGGTCGGCGGGCTCCTTCGCTCGGGGGGTGGGGGCCCCTGCGTCGGGGTGGCCTCTGCGGAGGAAGGGCGGCGGGGGCGGTCTTTCTTGCGCCGCGCAGGCGTTTGCCTGGAATGGGTGGGCTGTCCAGTCTTCGGGTATGCCGAGCGCGACAGCTACGAGCGGAATTTCGGCTCAGGAATCGTAGCCGTAATTGCCGTCGAGGACGAGGACCACGCCGCTCTGCGGGTAGAAGAGCACGATGCGCGCGATGTTGTCGGTGCAGTTGTGGCACGACACCTGCTCGCTGTAGTGCCACGCCTCGATGTCGCCGCCGCCCGCGTAGGCGTCGATTGCGGCGAGCAGGGCGCTGCCGCCGGTCGAGCTGAAGAACATGGTGGAGGAGAGGCCGGCGCGATCGGTGAATGTGCCGTATTCGGCGGGCGGCTGGTTCTGATCGGCGGAGGCGATCTCGTCGATGATGCTCGCGATCGTGGCCGGCGTCTCCGGGCACTCCGGCGTATCGTAGGCGGCAATGGGCTGGATGTTGCGCCAGTTGTAGCCGCTGGATCCCTGGTTCCAAGCCGCGCGCGCCGGTTCGAGGGAGGAGGCGTCGATCGGGGAGAGCGAGAGTGGCTCCTGGGCCACGTCGCACGCGTTCGCATAAACGCAGCGCTGCACCTGGCGGTAGGTGCCACACGCGGCGAAGTCGGTCGTGCCGGCGGGTTGGCTGTGGTAGCAGGCATAAACCGCAGGCTCACACGGAGGCGTCGGCCATACGTTGTAAGGGTCGCCGGAGGTGAGGGCGAGGCCCGTCACGCGCGCGACGAGGCGCGCGGTCTTGTTCGCGACGGTGCCGTTGGGGCGCGTCGCGCTGAAGGAGATGGTTTGCGTGTGGGGATCGATGGCGTTGTGGAGATTGGTGTACGACCAGTCGAGGCGGTAGCTGTCGGCGTCAATGGGGAAGACCGAGGGCGCGCCGTCGGGTGCCGTGACGGTGAGGGGGTTTCCGGCGACGTCGACGCCGCCGCGATAGACGATGTTATCGATGTTGTTGACGACGTAGTAGGGCTGCACGGCTTCGTCGATCCAGAGGTCGCTGGCTCCGAGGAAATCGTAGAAGCGGGCGGAGATCTCGACGCGGGCGGTGTACTGGTTTGGGGAGCCGGTGAAGGTGTTGATGGAGACGAAGAGGGGGAGGCCGGAGAGGAGGGTATTCAGCTCGTGGCCTTCGTGGATCACGAGTTCGAGTCGGCGTTCGCTGATGATGTTCGCTTGCGCGAAGGCGTCATCGGGGACGAAGCTGAAGACGTTTTGGAGGTAGCGGTTCGCGGTGCCGCGGAAGATGAGGGCGCGGACGCCGTCGCGCTCTTCGAAGGTGCCGAGTGTCTCGAAGGAGAAGTCGAGGTCGCCCTCGGAGGCATAGATGCGGGTGGCCGTGGCGGCGGAGGGGGCCGATTCCGTTTCTTCGGGGAGTGGAGAGTCCTGCGCGGCGCAGGCGGGGACGGAGAGGGCGGCGAGGAGACCGATTGCAAGGAAGTGCGATTTGTTCACCATGGTATCTCCAGCGAGGGGTGGCGACCTCTTATTGCTCAGGAAGAGCGGGCTGGCAAGTGACGAGCTTATGACAAGGCGGTGGGGTGGTGTACGGAATGCATTTTCGCGTGGAGGGAGTGTCGAGAGGCTTGCACATCATTTAGGAGTGTTCGTAGGAACAAGAGGAGCGGGAGCGGGAGCGGCAAGCGAAATCTGTTTGTGTACCGTTTTTGAGGCGATGGTGAGGACTAACGGCGCGATCTTCAACAGGATTTGCATGGTCCCTCCGATCACGGGCGGAAGCCTTGCGGGGCGTTCGGCGTAGCCCTCGGGGTGCTCTCGGCGCTCGGCGCAGCCCCGGGGGTGCTCGGCGCGGTCGCGCTCGACGGCGCAGCCCTCGGGGCGCTCTCGACACTCGGCGGGACGCAAGGCGCAAGGCGCAGCCCTCGGGGCGCTCGACGCAACCATGCTCGACGGCGCAGCCCCGCCAAGAACCCAAGAATGGCCGCCGTACAAGTTGCCGCCATGTACGCGATGCCTACTCGTCAAAAATCAAAAATGTACGATTCTCGACAACAGAACGTCACCGCGTTCTCTTCGTCCTCGACCGCCTCACCGATGGGCTCCCCCCCGCCGGCCTCGCACGTGCCGGCGATGTACGCGTGATCCGTGACCGCCTTCCCACCCATCGCCCGGCCCGCGGGGAAAATGATATCGCATGCACCCCCGACGGAGGAGATCGGGCGCTTCATGAATTCCGACGAGCAAGCGCCATCATCGAACAACCGCAACGTAGCACCGCACGTGCCCCCTTGAGGCGCGCCACACGTGCATGCTGTGCAGTCGCGCGATTCCTGGGGCTGAAATGGGTACATGGTCCGGGGAAGCTCGTAATCGTAGGGCTTGGGGCACTTGGTGTGCTTCCCGAGCCGCCAGATGCATTGACGGTGGGGATAGAGTACCTTCGGGACGCATAGTTGATCCCCCGTACCACAGAGCGACGTGTCAAGGCTCGACCTACAGGCGAGCGCGCCCGTCTCCCATTCCGTGCTCTTCGTCCCGCCCACCTTGATGATAGGCGATGGCTTGACGTCGCACTTCTCGTTTACCGGAGGGGGAAGCGCGGAGAACGTGATCGACTGCGCGCACAGGACGCCGCTTCCTGGTGGACACTGCGCCCCCGCGGGCAACGCGTTCGCGTTCGTGCAGCTCCCATCCCACCCCCCCGGACCGTCAAAAGGGAGCGACGGCGCCCCCACCGCGCCGCACATACCAGCCCCGATCGTGATCTCCCCCGGGACGCCGCTGCATTGCCCCGTCGCTTCCCGGCACTCGCAGGCGTCGCACTGCATGGGGGGAGCCGTAAGGCCGGCGTAGAGCCTGAACTGCTCGCCGCCAACGAAGGGGCACTTCTTCGGCATGTCCGAGGCCGGCCCGAACCAGGTGGCCCATGGAACCGGGCTCCAGAAACCGGCCTGGGGATCGTCGGGAATCTTGACGCATTCCCCGCCTTGCGCTTCGCACGCCGCTTGTGGTTCGGCGTCTGGGCTGGCGTCGGCGTCTGCCCCCGCGTCCGGAATGCACTGCGGGCTAGGGAAGCCTGTCTCGGGGTTGCAATACCACTGCCCTACGTCGGGGGGGGCCGAACAACCGTAGGCAGTCGCGAGAATCGTAGTCATACAGCCGGCAGATACCCCAAGATATGCCAGGCGCTTTCGAGTCCAAACGTTGCTCATATCAAACCTGCGTGATGGTTCAGAATTGCCAGACCGCAGACAGCGTGGCACCAATGAGAATCGGAGGTTGATCGGCAAGGATTCTCGACCCAAGCCGTAGCTGGGTTCCGCGGGCAAGGCCCACAGCGTCAGCGGAGGCGCGTATCGCTAAACCTTCATAAACAGGCATCGTGACGCCCACGCGCCCCCCGAGACCGGGCTTAAAGAACGACTCCGTTGAGCCGATGAACGCGTCCCCAGCAATCTCGGCGCGAATGACTCCAACGTGCCCTAGCGCGCATCCGAATAACCACCGCCAGTGTGCGCAGAGGCCGAGCAAGCCCGCAACGGTCATGGCGCTAATGGGTTCACCGCCGACGGGATATGCCAACCATGCAGCGCGAAGATCAGCATCGAGCGATAGCGCGCGATATCGCAAACTACCAGAAATAGCCGCACCAAAGGCAGGGGCCCATGACGCCACCCCCAGCACCATCACCGGCCCCGCACCGATCGAACCTCTCACGCCCGATTTCTTCCCATCGCCCCCTGGAGGATCGTCGTACGCATACGGATCCTCCTGCTTCGACAAGGGCTTCCCATCCACGACCCCTACCGCCCCTGCAATGCCTAGACGTGGGTCCCCGAGCGGCTCTAGATGGCTGGTGTTTTTCTCTACCAAACCATCGCGCGATGGTGTAAGGCGGGGGGCATGTCCCGTGGACAAACCCCGAAGCAGGGCGAGATGTGGAGGTCGACGTCGGCGTACTGCGGAGCGAAG
>NZ_JASBQE010000087.1 GCF_029960785.1 Polyangium sp. 15x6 | reverse complement strand
CTCTGGTACGGGGTATGCCGAGCCGGCTGGCACGGTTTTCCCGGACCACGTGGCGCGGGATGTATCCGTATGAAATGCACGGTGTTGGGGTCGCGATCGGGGGCTCGTAGATCCACGGGCTGCTAGCCTGGGCCGGTTGTTCTATTCGACCGGCGATGAGTTCGAGGTCCTAGATCCTGTCGTGTTCAACGCCATGCTCGGGGCCCGCGCCGGAGGTACATGGCGCGTCGCGGACGGCTTTGGCCTCCGTGGCTTCGTCGAGGGCATGGTGCCGATAGGCGCCAACCGGTTGAGGATCGACCGCCCTGGCGCTCCGCTTTTCTTGGAACCGACGAGAGGCGTGCTGTTCAATATCGGATTGGGTGGGGTGTTCGACTTGATGTGAGGGTTTATGAATCGCTGGTCGCTCATCAGTCTCATTATTTTTTGTGCCGCGGGGGTCGCCTGTTATGTGGATGATTACGTCGTCAAGCCGCCGGACTGCTGGACGCCGGAGGAAGGCATGGCGCCTTGTTATCGGGACGCCGGCTCCGACGCCTCCGACGCTGGAGGCGAGGCCCAACCCGACGGCGGAGAAGAAGAGGAGGCCAGCGCGGACGACGCCGGCCCATCATGCGACGGCGATTGCGTCCCGCTCCGCCCGACGGATCACCCGTTCACCGACCCGCACCACGTGTGGTTTGGCCCCGCGGACAACCCCGCTGCTTGCCCGAGCGGCCTCCTCCCGCAATTCGTGCGCTACGCGGGCCTCGTCGTCCCCGACCTGGCATGCCCCGAATGCACGTGCGGAGCCTCGACCGGCACCTGCGCCCCGCCGAGCACGTTCGTCGCGCAGGCGGCCGTCTGCGATCTCGCGTCGGGTTCTGTCGAGACCCCCTTCGCCCCGCCCGACGCGTGGGACGGCGCCTGCACTGCGGAGAACGCCGTCCCGGCGGACCTCGATTGCGGAGGCGTCCCGTGCGTCCAGTCCCTCACGATCGGGCCCGTCCAGAAGCTCGCCGAGAGCTGCGCGCCGACGCTCCCGTCGACGTCGCCGCTCCCCGCCACGCCCTGGGAGGAGGTCGCCGTCGCGTGCGAAGGGCTCACCGGCACGGCGTGGGCCGGGTGTGAGATGGAGGAGATGTGCGTCCCGAAGGCCGCGCCCGGCTTCCGGTATTGCGTCGTCGTCGAGGGGGACGTCGTCTGCCCGACCACAGGCTACTCGGAGCGCCACCTCTTCTATCGTGACAAGGTGGATACGAGGGCATGCGCGGCGTGCTCGTGTGGGCCCGTCGAGGGCAGCGCGTGCACGGCCACGGCGACCGTGTTCAAGGACGACGCGTGCAGCTCGTTTCTGCTCGGCACGTCGGTTTCGTCGGAAGAAGGTGCATGCGTCGACATGAGCCCCAAAGGCCAAGCCCTCGCGAGTAAGCGCGTCGCGGACCTCACGTACCACGCCGGCGCCTGCGCTCCGAGCGGGGGCGGCCCGGAGGGGACGGCCGCGCCGACGGGGCCCGTCACCTTTTGTTGCGCCCCTTGACGATTCCCGGGAGGGATCTGCTCGACGCGGATCCTACCAGTGGCATGAGCCACCCGAACGACGTGCGCGCCGCCATTCTCGCGCTCCGTCCTCGCCTGGTCCGCTGGTTTCTCCGGTGGGAACATCAACCGGCGGACGCCGACGATCTGGCGCACAGGGTCCTCGACATCGGCCTCGCGCATGCCGACGGCTACGACCCCGAGCGGGGGAAGCTGTCGACCTGGCTCTATCGAATCGCGAAAAACGAATCCTTTCGACACAAGAAGGGCGCCGTCGAGGAGTGCAACACGTATTGGGGCGACCCCGATGACGCGCGGAGCGTGGCGTCCGACGCGCCCTCGCCCGCCGCGCTCCTCGCCCGAAAGGAGATGTTTCGGCTCGTCGACCGGCGGTTGCGGAGCATGGACCCGCGTTTGCGCGATGTGCTGTACGCGCATGTCTTCGACGGGCTCTCGGAAGTGGAGATCGCCGAAGCTCTCGGCATCCCCGAAGGCACCGCGCGCTCGCGCCTCTTTCGGGCCTGTACCCAGGCGCGAGAGCTCCTCCGCGGGTACGAGAGCGAGCTGCGCCCGTTCATGGCGGCGATCCTGGTGGGCTCCGAGGCGCGTCCCGTGGGGTGGGGACGCCGCGCAGCGGAGGTGCTCGTCTGTACCGCCGGCCTTGCCGGCGTCGCCTACGGCCTCATGAAGCCGCCCGAAATCCTACGGACTGCCCAGACTTCCTCGCCCGCCGTGCAGGTGAACGTGAACGCCGGAGCCGTCGCGCAAGACCTGCCGCCCGCGTCCGCGCCGCCCTGCTTGTGCGTGGATGCCCTGGACACGAGCCGGCCCCGCGCGCTCGTCGCTGAAATCGAGCGCGCTGCCGCCCACGGCGACGAGGACGCCGCTCGTGCCGCCCTCGCGCGCTACCTCCGGATGTACCCGCGTGACCCCCTGCATGCGCGCGCGCTTTTCGGGCACCTGCTCCAGCCGTAGGACACGCTCGAACAAAAACGATCGAACCCGGGAGGGTTCGCGGCCCGGCCGGAACTATCAGGGGATGAGGCGACGATATGCGCCGCCCTCCTGCCCGAGCCGAACGCTGTGCTCCTGGCCTGATGAATGGAACGTCGCCGTGTTCGGACTCGGGCAGGACTTTTCCAATGAACGACCCGCAGAAGCGGGCGATGGAGGCGGCGCGCGTTTGGGCAAGCACCTCTCGCCTCCATCGTCCTCTCCTGCCGGCCGTTCGTCACCGATCCGAGGCGGCTGCGAATCGTGGCACCCCTTTCACGCGCACGCTCGCGATTCGCCGTCGCCTCGGGTCGGTGACTCCTTGGAGGTCGCATGCACGCCGTCGAGGCTTCGAGCTGACCCGAGGGAGCCCCAAGGCTCGGCCGCGAGGCTTCCGGGATGACCCGGGTCAGGGCGAAGCCTCGACGGCGGGGCTTCGGTCAGCCTGAAGCCTCCTCCGTCAGCCCCGAGGCCGCGCCCCCCTCCCCCACCTTCATCCAGACCGCGCTCTGCTCCCCCTCGTAACACACGTCGCCTTCGTGCCGGAATTCGAACGCGTATCGCACGAATTGTTTCGTCTCCCCGCGCCGTGCCCGCACCTCGCGGCAGGTCGCGATGATCGGCTCGCCCGGCGGCACCAGCTTGCGGAACACCACCTGATAGAGGTGCGTCCCGTATCCGATCCAGCCCGCCGCGTGACGCATTCCGTGCAGGTAATACGAATGGATGAACCCCAGCATCCCCGACGCGTGCACCATCGTCGCGCCCGCCACGTGCCGCGGGTGGCGCACCGGGTGTACGCGTTGCGACGTCGTGAACGGCAGCGGTTTGTCCGTGGGCATCCGGCAGACGACGCGTTTTCCGGCGGGGTCGAGCTCGACGATCGCGTCGAAGAGCAGCACCTCCGGGTCGTAGGGGAGGTCTCCGAGGAATGCTTCGTCGAACGGCTGAAGGGACATGGCCCCGCGTGGTAGCAAGGCCCCTCCCCGCGCGTCAACGCGGCTCTCGCCCCCTGCCCTCCGGCCGCATCCGCTCCCGCATCCGCCGCTCGAGCTCCGGGCTCGTCCCCTGCGACTGCCCTGCCGCCGCCGGCAAGAGCGAGACCCAGCTCCCGAGCAGCGCCGTCGCGGCCTGCGCCTCCTCCGGCGAGAGCTCTCCGTCCTCGTTCTCGTCCGCCGCCGCGAACGCCGCGCGCGCCGGCACCAGCATGGCCGCCTCGAACTCGCTCGCGTCGAGCGTCCCGCTCCCGTTCGCGTCGGCCTTCTCGAATGCGCTCGTCGCCATCCGCTCGGCGAACGCGGCGGCGCCCTCGTGCAGCTCGCGCCGCGAGATCGTCCCGTCGCCGTCCCCGTCCACCGCGCCGAAGAGCGCGTCGACCGCGCGCTCGGTCGCCTCGCGCGCCTGCGCGGCCGAGATCGAATCGCCCCAGGTCACCCCGATCCGCGCCTCCAGCGCGTCGAGCGACTCGCCGCTCATCTGCCCTGTCAGCGCGCCGAGCACCCGCGACAGCGCCGGCATCGACGCCGACGCTTCCCGCGCCTCGTCGGCCGACACCACGCCGTCGCCGTCCGCGTCGGCCCGGAAGAACACGGCGCCGACGAGCATGTTGAGCTGCGTCGTCGCCTCCGACCGCTCGATCCTCCCGTCCTGGTCCGCGTCGAGCCCGATGAAGGCGCGATCGAGGAGGATGCTCCCCTCCTCGCCTCGATCCTGGGCTCCTGCCGCGCTTGCCGCCGCGATCGTCGCGAGCGCGACGAGCCCTTGCGTGAACCTCCGTGCTGCCATGGCTCCCTCTCTCTGGTCGGTTCGTCGCGGCACACGCCCCCTGAGGGCGCGCCGCGCGGGATGTTCCGGGGCAATTGTGGTGCCCGGCAAGCTCTTCACGCGGGCGCGCTCGTGCGCGCGGAGGCCCCGACTTTGCAGCGCGCGGCCGGTGAGGAGGTTGTCATGGCCGAGCAGAAGAAGGACCAGGAGAAGGGCTCGATGACGGTGCAAGAGGCCGGTCGGCTCGGGGGTGAGAAGGGTGGGCAACGCGAGCGCGAGCTCGTGCAAAAAGGGCACGAGGCCGAGGAAGGCCGCGGCGGCGAAGAAGAGGAGCAGAGGAGCGGCGGGAAGAGCAACCGCTGAGCAAAGCCTGACGGAGGACACGAGGGATCGGCGCGTGATCGCCGATCCCTCGTGTCTTTCCTGCAATGGCTATCCCGGACAAACGAAAGGGGAGCCAGCGCGAGACGCGCCGCTCCCCGGGTAAGGCCGGAACGACAGCGGAGCTAGCGCTACTTCTGTTGCTGCGGCTGCTGCTGCTTCGGCTGCGGCGCCGGCTGTTGCTGCTGGGCCGGGCGGATCAGGACCTCGAGCCGCACCTGATCACCCTCGTTGTAATTCTGGAGGGACGCGGGCGGGAAGTTGAACTCCATCTGGCCGCGCTCGGTCTCCACCTTGAGATCGCCCTTCTCCTTGTCGATGTCGACGATGCGGCCGGTCACCTGATGGCGCCCGATCCCGGCCTGCGCCATCTTCTGGGCGCGCTGCTGCTTGTGCTGCTGCTGGGCGCCTTGCTGCGGCTGCTGCTGCGTGCCTTCCTCGGCCATCGCGAGCCCCGCCGTGGTGGCGAGCGCGGCCGCGGCCATCAGACCAAAGAGTTTCTTCATGGCTTTTCGTCTCCTCCAACCCATTCGACGCTCGGGAAGCCGGGCCATGACGAGCCAGGTTCCCCCCCGAGGTCCCGGTGGGCCTCCGCCCTCACCGCCTCGCAACGGTGGTGCCGTCCAGAACCGAGACGGATCGCGGACGCCCGCTTCTTCTCCGGTATGCCCGTCTGCGCAGACCCGGAACGCTCGCCCGAGAGCCCGCGCCGGCCCCTCTGCACTCCAGAGACCGTTTGACGGCCCGAGGTCTCCGGCGTAAGCCCTTTCCATGTCCGGCGCACCTCGTCGCTGGCCCTCGGCCCTCGCGCTCGTCGCATCGCTGATCGGGCTCGTCTTCGGCGGCCTCTCGACGCTCGATTATTCGAAGCACCTCGACCGCCAGGTCCACGACATCCACTGCTCGTTCGTCCCGGGGCTCGCCTCCGACGGGGCGGGTGAGAGCGCTTGCCGCGCGGCCATGTACAGCCCGTACTCCGCGCTCTTCCGCGATCGGTACTGGGGCGGCATCCCGATCTCGCTCTTCGCGGTCGGCGCCTTCGCGTTCTTCGCGGCCTACGCGCTCTATCTCCTGCTCGCCGGGTCCACGGCCCCGCGCCGCGCCGCCCAGTTCTACGGCGCCGTGAGCGTCACGCCCCTCGTCGTCTCGGCGCTGATGTTCGCGATCTCGGCGCTCAAGCTCGGGCAGTACTGCAAGACCTGCGTCGGGATCTACATCTCGTCCGTCCTGCTCGCGATTGCCGGGATCGTGATCCTGCTCGACGCCCGCAAGGGCGGGCCGGCCCCCGCGGCGGACAAGCCGGAGGGCGGCGCGGAAGGCGCGGGCTCGGGCGGGCGGCCCGTGGGGTCGATCTGGCTCGTGCCCGCCTGGCTCGTCGCGCTCGGGATCTTCACGATCACGCCGACGTTGATCTACCTGAGCGCGCTGCCGAGCTACGCCTCGTACATCACGGGCTGCGGCAAGCTCGCGAAGCCCACGGAGCCGAACAACGCGCTCCTCCGGCACACGCCGGCCGGGGCCAAGCAGCCGGCGACGCTCTTCGTCGATCCGCTCTGCCCGACGTGCAAGGCCTTCCACAAGCGCCTGGAAGCCGACGGGATCTTCGAGCGCCTCGACACGACGCTCGTGCTCTTCCCGCTCGACAACGAGTGCAACTGGATGCTCGACCGCCCGCTGCACCCGGGCGCCTGCCTGGTCTCGAAGGCCGTGCTCTGCGGGGAGAACCGCGCGGTCGACGTGCTCGAATGGGCTTACGACAACCAGGACCGGCTGCTCGAAGGCGCGAAGTCGCCGGCGGGCCTGCCGACCGTGCGCGCGGCGATCCGGGAGAAATGGGCGAACCTCGACGCGTGCATCGATTCGAAAGAAACGAAGCTCCGCCTCGATCGAATGCTCCGCCACATCGTGAACAACCAGCTGCAGGTCAGCACGCCGCAGCTCTTCCTCGGCGACACGCGGCTCTGTGACGAGGACAGCGACATCGGCCTCGCGTACAGCATCCGCAAGCTCGCGCCGGACTTGAGGTTGCCATGAAATACGCAGGAATCATCGGAATCGTGGCCGGGTGCACGCTGCTCGCCGGATCGGCCTTCGCGGTGCACGCGGAGGTAAAATCCTCGGCGGAGCGGCTGAAGACGGGGATCGCGGAGTCGGTGAAGCCGGCGGTGGCGATCGCGAACGACGCGGAGGCCCCCTATTGCACGCCGAAGTTCAAGGAAGTGCTGGCGCGCGTGATTCACGCGTGCGGCCTCGAAGGCGGGGCGGCGCGGCGCGGCTGCCAGCCGGCCGACGTGAAGACGCTGGCCTCGATCAGCGACGACGATTTCAACGCGCTCTTCACGCCGCTGAAGGAGCGCGGGGGCGTCGTGATGTTCGACGACGGCTCGGAGAAGCTCGACGACGACGGCAAGAAGATGCTGGAGGAGCTCTGGGTCGAGCGAAAGGGCGCCCGGTATTTCTTCATCGTGGCCCGCGCCTCGAAGACGGGCACGCCGGACTTCAACCGGTCGCTCTCGCACAAGCGCGCGAACAGCGCGTTTTTCCACGTCGGCGACAAGTTCAAGGAGCCCGATCTCGACAAGCAGGTGGGCTTGCTCTGGCTCGGCAACGAGTTCGCCCAGCTCGGCAAGGAATACTGCGAATGGAATGTCTCGCGGAAAGGCAAGCCCTGCGCCGCGGAGGCGATCAACCGGAGCGCGTTCGTGTCATGGGTCGATTGTCAGCTTTGATTCTCCCGCTCGCGTTTGCCGCCCTTGCTTGCGAAAACGGCGGGACGGTAAAACCGGAGCCGCCGGTGACGGGCCGCAGCAATGCGGTCACGGCCCCGAATGGGTCCGCCGGGACGACCCCGGCCTCGGCCACGGCGTCCGCCAAGCCGAGCGCCGCGCCCGCCGCGCCTCGCAAGCTCTGCGCCGATACGACGGCGCGGCCGGCGCCGAAGGGCGCGCTGAAGACGGCCGCGGCCCCGGGCGCGACGGCGCTGCCCGGCAGCATTTCGTTCGGCGTCGGAAAATGGGTCTGGGTGAACCTCTGGGCGGCCTGGTGTGGGCCGTGCAAAGAAGAAATGCCCCGGCTCCAGAACTTCCAGAGCCGCCTGCGCAACGCCGGGGTGATGATCGACCTCGCGTTCGTCTCGCTCGACGACGACGAGCGGCAGCTCTCGCGGTTCCTCGAGGCGCAAGGCCAGGGGGGCGTGCGCGCGTCCTACTGGCTGCCCGAGGGCGGCGGGCGGGACACGTGGATCGGGGCCCTCGGGGTCAAGGACGCGGGCAACCTCCCCGTCCACGCCTTGGTCGCCCCGAGCGGGCAGCTCGCCTGCCTCATCCAGGGGGCCGTCGAGGAGACCGACTACCAGGCGATCGCCGACATCGTAGGCGCGAAGCGATGACGCGCGGCGCCGGAAGCGGTAGAAGCTAGCCGCCCATGTCGGAGCCCGAAAAGAATCGCGATCCCTTCCAGCTCTGCGGCACCACGATCGAGGGCAAGTACCGCGTCACCCAGGTGATCGGCGACGGCGGCTTCGGCGTCGTCTACCGCGGCGAGCACATCGGTTTCGGCGAGAGCATCGCGATCAAGTGCTTGAAGCTGCCCGCGGAGCTCGGCGAGAAGCAACGCGCCCAGTTCCTCGAGCAGCTCCGCGAGGAGGGGCGGCTGCTCCATCGGCTCTCGCGCGTGACCTCGGGGATCGTGCAGGCGCTCGACGTCGGCGCGTTCGTCACGCAGAACGGCACGTGGGTGCCGTACCTCGTGCTCGAGTGGCTCGAAGGCGAGACGCTCGGCGAGCTCATCAAGAGCCAGAGCAGCCGCGGCGGCATGAGCACGGCCGACGCGATCGCGCTGCTCGAACCCGCGGCGCGCGCGCTCGCCGTGGCGCACGCGCAGAAGATCGCGCACCGCGACGTCAAGCCCGCGAACCTCTTCGTCACGGACGTCGGCGGCAAGCGCACCGTGAAGGTGCTCGACTTCGGCATCGCGAAGGTGCTCACCGAGCACGCGAGCTTCACCGAGGCGCTCGCCGCGACGAGGCAGGGCCCGACCGCGTTCACGCCGCGCTACGGCGCGCCCGAGCAGTTCAACAAGCAACGCGGCGCCACGGGCCCATGGACCGACGTGTTCGCGCTCGCGCTGATCTTCGTGGAGCTCGTGAGCGCGCGCAAAGCGCTCGAAGGCGACGATCCGACGGAGCTCTACATCATCGCGGCGGATCCGAGCATGCGGCCGACGCCACGCGCGCGCGGCGCGAACGTGAGCGAGGCCGTCGAGCGCGTGATCGAGCGGGCGCTCAGCGTGGAGCCGAAGCACCGCTTCCCCGACGCGGGCGCGTTCTGGGACGCGCTCGTCGCGGCCGCCGCGGCCGAGGGCGGGGCGCGGATCTCCTCGGACAAACTCGCTGGGTCGATCCCGCCCACGATCCAGGAGTCCGCCGGCGACAGCCTGCTCTCGACGGCCGAGTTCGCCGAGAAGAAGCAGCTCGGCGTGGTGACGGAGCAGAACCGCGCGACGGGCAACAGCCGAAGCAGCGACGCGTTCGGCCCCACCCAGGCTGCGCCCACCGTGGCGCAGCCGGGCGCGAGGCCGGCCGGCCCCATGACCACGCGCGACCGGGATCCGATGGCGGAGACGCCGCTCGGCGAGCGCCTGCCGCAGCCCTCGCAGACGGGCCCGAAGCAGCCGCCCGCGAGCGCGACGCCGCTGCCGCCGGCGAAGGACAGCATCGAGAAGACCGGGCTCGAATCGACGTCGACGGCCGAGGGGAAAGGCAAGCCGGTCTGGCCGTGGCTCCTCGGCGCGCTGCTCGTGGGCGGCGGGGCGCTCGGCTACACGCTGCTCACGATGGGCTCGCCCAAGGGCAAACCCACGCAGAAGCCCGTGGCGAGCGCGACGGCGTCCGTGAAGGGCTCGCCCTCCGGCGGCCCGAACACCACGCTGCCGACGGCCCTCGCGAGCGCGAGCACGAGCGCCAGCGCGTCGGCGATGCCCTCGGCGTCCGCGGCCGCGCCGTTCGTGCCTCCGCGGGACATGGTCCTCGTCGCGCCGGGCTCGGCCAAGCTCGGCGAGGGCCCGGATCAGCGGCAGGTGACGCTCACGAAGGGGTTTTACCTCGACGCGATGGAGGTCACGACGGGGCAGTACCGCGCCTGCGTCGCGGCCGGAAAGTGCCCGGCGGCCAAGCAGGTCGTCCTGCCGGCCGAGAGCGCGGCGCAGCTCATGGCCTCGGCCGACGCGGAGGAAGATCCCGAAGCAAAGGCCTCGCCCGAGGAGTTCGCCCAGGCATGGACGTCGAAGTGCAACGACACGCGCGACGCCATGGAGCACCCGATCAACTGCGTCACGCACGCGGCGGCCGAGGCCTACTGCGCCTTCCGCGGCCGCCGTTTGCCCACGGAGGCCGAGTGGGAGTTCGCCGCGCGTGGCGCCGCCGGCCGCGCCTTCCCCTGGGGTGACAACGCGCCCACGTGCAACCGCGCCTGCTTCGATCGCAACGGCAAGTGCGTCGAGGGCAGCGAGGGCGTGGCGACGTGCCCGGCGGGCGGAAGGCCGCTCGATCGCACGCCCGACGCGCTCTACGATCTCGGCGGCAACGTGGCCGAGTGGGTCGCGGACGGCTATGCCTCGCCGCCGCCCGCGGGCACCGATCCCAAGGGCCCGACCAGCGTGCCCCAGCGTGTCATTCGCGGCGGCAGCTTCCTCGACCCGGCGAGCCGCATCCGCGCGAGTTCCCGCCTCGGCGTCGTCCCGAGCGCGGCGCACGTCACGATCGGCTTCCGCTGCGCGATCGACGCGCCCGAGGAGCCCACGCCGGCGCCCTGAGCCGCCCTCGACAGAGTGCATTTCGTCCTATCTGTGTAGCCTCGTTTGCCCGGACGCGTCCGCGTGCCCTTTGTCTTCACGCGCACGGGGTAAAACGTTGACATGGACGTAAAAGTTGGCGAGGGTCTACACGCGGCGGGGGGCCTCACGCAGGCTCCGCGCGATCACAGGAGCTTGGTGCAGATGAGCAAATGGCTACTCAGCGCGGGCGCCTTTGTGGTGCTGTCGGGCGCCTTCGGATGTACGCCCCCGAAGGTCGTCACGCAGATCACGAGCGCTCGTGACCAGATGAAATTCCTGGTCGTCCAGGGCAACTCGCAGCAGGTCGTCAAGTGCCAGGTGGCTGCCGACGGCGCGCTCTCCGATTGCAAACCGATGCAGCTCGTCCTGCAGGACGAGGATTGAGAGGAATGACCATGTCCCGCATCTCGATGGCGTTCTTCGCCCTCGCCCTCGCGGCTCTCTCGACGGGCTGTGTCACGCGCACGATCACCCGCTTCGAGGACAACCAGAAGAGCCCCGTGACCGCGCTCGAGGTCAACAAGTTCGAGAACTACCTCTTCTTCGCGAAGAAGACGCACCAGTTCTACCTGTGCCAGGACACGGGGGACAAACTGATCTGCAAGCTGTCGTGTGACGGCACGAACGACGTCGTCTGCCCGCAGGCGGGCGGCGGTTATGGTGGCGCGACGACGAACGTCCGCTGAGAAAGGAGAAGCACGATGAAATCGATTCGTATCGCGCTCGTCGCGCTGCTCGCGCTCGCCGGCGTCGCGTGTGGGCCTCCGCCGAAGATCCTGACCTCGCAGACGTTCCTCGGCCCCGAGAAGGTGTACCAGGAGCGCATCCAGAACACGGGCCAGGTCGATCCCGCGACGAAGAAGCAGCTCTTCAACTTCTCCGTCACCGTCTGTGACGTCACCGAGACCGGCTCCGCGAATTGCAAGGAGACCAAGGTTCTCGACAACGTCCTTCCCGAGAGCATTTACTGACAGGAGCGATCGCCATGAAGAAACTTCTTTGGGCCTGCGCGGCGCTCTGCCTGCTGACCGGCGTCGGGTGCTCGAACCAGGTTCGTTACCGCACGGCGGGTCACTGGATGTCGACGGCGGACGGCAAGCCCGTCCTTTACCAGACGTACCTCGAGGGCACGTGCTCGAGCGGCTTCGCCGGCTTCGGCAAGGGCTGCTCGGACACGAACTCGAAGCTCAAGCGCTGCACGCTGAACCCCGACAACACGCTCCTCTGCGTGGACGACACCACCGCGAACGCGATGCTCAACAAGGACATCCCCGAGCGTTGATTCAGGGCCCTCGCACGAGAGGGCCCCGATCGAATGCCTCGAGGATCTCGTCCCACGCGGCTCCGTCCCGGAGCCCGAGCGTCTCCCGCCTCGCCGAAAGACACGCCTCGCTGCCCGCCGCGAATGCCCGGCAGTCGCCGGGGCGAATCTCGTAAATCGTGCACCGTTTGTCGGAGCCGAGCAATCGGCACCGGCCATCCTCCGCCAGACGAAGCGTGACCCGCCCGTCCCGCGACCGTTTTACGTAGGCCCGGCCCGCGAGGTCACGTCGGCCGCCGGCGCGGAAGCGCGCGAGGTCGTGCTCGTCGAGCCGCACGTCCGCGTCGTGGCAGCAGGCAGCGCAGGTCGTGCAATCGAGCGGCATCGCCCGCGTCGGTCCCTCGAAGAGCGCGTCGCGCGCGCACCAGTCGAGCACGACGGGCCGGAAGCGTGGCCGGATCCGCACGAAGGCGAGCCCCGCCGCCGGCCCGGTCTTCACGCGCTGAAATCGCCGCTGCTCCAGGGTGAGCAGCGCGCAGAGGCCGAGCTCGGTGAGCTTTCCCGCTTCGGTCAGCCCGAGCAGGATCTGCACCGAATCCCGGTCGTCCACGATCGCCGCGAGCCCGCCCGCGCGCACGTGGGCCGCCGCGCGCGAGAGCCAGGGCGGTCGAAACCTGCGCCAGACGGGGCGCTCCACGGGCGGCGCGGACATGTCGCCCCTATAACGTGCGGGAGCGCGGGAGGGGACCTTTTCCCGCAACGTGATTATGATCGGCGTGATGGCAGCCGAGCGCTCGGACGTTTCGAACCGGAAAATCTACATCATGAAGACGGGCGAGCCCGTGCCCAAGGTGCGCGAGCGCCGCGGCGAGTTCGCCGATCTCATCACGGGCGTCATCGGCGACGCCTGGAGCGGCGGCTACGAGACCTTCGACGCCCGCGAGAGCGGGCCGCCGGACATGCGCGACGCCGCCGCCCTCGTGATCACCGGCTCGGCGGCGAACGTGCCCGACCGCGAGCCCTGGATGCTCGCCACGGAGGGCTTTTTGCGCGAGGTCGTGGGCCTCGGCGTGCCCACGTTCGGGATTTGTTTTGGCCACCAAATTCTCGCCCAGGCGCTCGGGGGCGAGGTGCAGAGAAACCCGCGCGGCCGCGAGATCGGCACGCGGCCGATCCACAAGCTCACGGACGACCCGATCTTCGACGGCTTGCCCGAGGTCTTCCGGGCGAACGTGACGCACGTGGACACGGTCGTGCGGCTGCCGCGCGGGGCGACGGCGCTCGCGAAGAACGACCTCGAGGACCACCACGCGATCCGCTTCACCGAGACCTGCTACGGCGTGCAGTTCCACCCCGAGCTCGATGCCGACGTGATGCGCGGCTACATCGAGCACCGCTGGGAGATCCTCGCCGGCGAGGGATTCGCCGTGGAGACGCTGCACGCCGACATCGAGGAAGGCGAGTTCGGGCGGCGCACGCTCTTGAACTTCATCCGCTACATCCTCCCGCGCCGCGCGCGCTGACGTCACGCGGCTCCCTCGTCACGTTACGTCACCATCGTAAAAAACTGACTCGTGGGTCAGGTCGGGACGAACCCCTCTCGGGGTTCTGAATGACCGGCTGGTCTGCGCTGCGTTAAGCCGTCTTTTTGCGGATTTTGCGCGGCTTCGGGGGCACGGAGACGGGCGCCTCGGGGGCGCGGTCGATGCGCAGGTAGCCGCGCTGCAGGAGGCGGAAGAGCTGCTCGACGAGCTGCTCGCGGGGCCAGGCCTGGCCTCGATCGGTGCTCTCGGTGAAGATTTCCTTGAGCGCGCCGACGGTGAACGTCGCGTACATCGAGGTGTCGCCATCGGCCACGATGCCGAGGCGCTGGCCCTCGTCGAGGCTCACGCGGAGCAGCGTCTTCACGCCGTCGTAGAAGGAGCGGATCTTCGCGGCGAAGGCCGGATCGAGGCCCGGCGCGAAGGAGAGCAAGAGCTGCGTGAGCGCCGGGTCGTCGAGCAGGACGGCGACGATGCCGCGGATGTTGTGCTTGATCTGCGCCTCGATGTCGCCCTGCGTGTCGACGGTGAGGATCGCGCCGCCGAGGCGCGAGAAGAGCCCGTCGACGAGCTCCACGAAGACCGAACGCTTGTCGGGGAAGTAGAGATAGAACGTGCCCTTGGCGACGCTCGCCCGGGCCACGATGTCGTCGACCTTCGCCGCGTGATAGCCCTTCGTCGCGAAGACGTCGCGAGCCGCGCGGAGGAGCTCGAGACGACGCTCGGCCTTGTCCATGAAGGGCCTTGTACCACCTCACCCGCGTGATGCGCACAACGGATGCACACCAGGCGAGCGGGCTCTTCCTTGCCTCGCTCGGGGCAGCATGATACCCAAATCTGACTGACTGGACAGTCAGTCGGCGGCAAACGGCACGGGAGAGGGACCGCATGGAGAGACGTGACCCGTTGGTGGTCGGGATCGACGTGGGCTCGACGACGGTGAAGGCCGTCGTGCTCGATCCAGGGACGCTCGAAATCCTCTGGAGCGACTACCAGCGCCACCAGACCAAGCAGCCCGAGAAGGTGCTGGAGATGCTCCAGCAGATCGAGGAGGCGTTCCCGCACTCGCCGCGCGCCGAGTGGCGCGTGTTCATGACGGGCTCGGGCGCAGCTCCGCTCTGCCCCTCGCTCGGCGCGAAGTTCGTCCAGGAGGTCAACGCCGTGACGCTCGCGGTGGAAAAACTCCACCCCGACGTGGGGAGCGTGATCGAGCTCGGCGGGCAGGACGCGAAGATCATCATCTTCAAGAAGGACGAGAAGACCGGCGACAAGACCGCGGCGCCGTCGATGAACGACAAGTGCGCCTCGGGCACGGGCGCGACGATCGACAAGTGCATGATCAAGGTGGGTTTGCCCCCCGAGGTCGTGCGCGAGATCCACTTCGACGACTCGAAGCTGCACCACGTCGCGGCGAAATGCGGCGTGTTCGCCGAGACGGACATCGTGAACCTCGTGAAGAGCGGGATCCCGTCGACGGAGATCCTCTGCTCGCTCGCGGACGCGATCGTCCTGCAGAACCTGTCCGTACTGACGCGCGGGTCAACCTTGAAACACCGGGTGATCCTGCTCGGCGGGCCGAACACGTACCTGCCGTTCCTGCAGGAGTGCTGGCGCAAGCGCATCCCCGAGACGTGGGACGAGCGCGGCTACGCGTGGCCGAAGGATCGGCCGATCGAGGAGACGATCTTCGTCCCGGAGAACGCGCAGTACTACGCGGCGTACGGCTCGTGCGTGTACGGCCTGCGCGAGGCGCCCGAGGTGGGCCTGTACGCGGGGACGGACGGGCTCGTCGACTACATGAAGAACGGGCGCAAGGCGCGGCTCGGCGAGAGCGCAGGGCCGCCGCTCGTCCGGACGAGCGACGAGATCGACGACTTCCGCAAGCTCTACTCGATCCCGCGGTTCAAGCCGATGCAGCTCGAAGCCGGGCAGGTCGTGCGCGGCGTGATCGGCGTGGACGGCGGGTCGACGTCGTCGAAGGCGGTGCTCGTCGACGAGGACGGCGAGATCGTCTGCAAGGCCTACCAGCTCTCGAAGGGCAATCCGATCCAGGACACGAAGGAGCTTCTCGCGCAGCTTCGTGACTACGTGCAGGGCCGAGGCGCGACGCTCGAGGTGCTCGGCTTCGGGGCCACGGGCTACGCGGCGGACGTGCTTCAGGAGACGATGCGCGCGGACGTGAACATCGTCGAGACCGTGGCGCACATGATGAGCGCGGTGCGGTACTTCGGCGACGTCGACGTCATCTGCGACATCGGCGGGCAGGACATCAAGGTCCTGTTCATGAAGAACGGCGACATCGCGAACTTCCGCCTCTCGAACTCGTGCTCGGCCGGCAACGGGATGCTCTTGCAGGCCATGGCCGATCAGTTTGGCCTCAAAGTGACGGAGTACGCGGACACGGCGTTCCAGGCCGAGCTCGCGCCGAAGTTCAGCTACGGCTGCGCGGTCTTCCTCGACACGGACCGCGTGAACTTCCAGAAGGAAGGTTTTTCGAAGGAGGAGCTCCTGGCCGGCCTGGCCCAGGTCCTTCCGAAGAACGTCTGGCAGTACGTCGTGCAGATCCCGCGGCTCGCGTCGCTCGGGCGCAGGTTCGTCCTGCAAGGCGGCACGCAGTACAACCTCGCCGCGGTCAAGGCGCAGGTCGATTACATCAAGGAGCGCGTGCCGGACGCGGAGGTGTTCGTCCACCCGCACACGGGCGAGGCCGGGGCGATCGGCGCGGCGTTCGAGACGCTGCGCGTGATCAAGCGGCGCGGGACGAGCACGTTCATCGGGCTCGAAGCCGCGATCGACCTCAAGTACCACACGAAGAACGACGAGGAGACCGTCTGCCACTTCTGCCCGAACGAGTGCAAGCGGACGTTCATCGACGCCGAGCGGCCCGACGGATCGACGGCGCGGTACATCTCGGGCTTCTCCTGCGAGAAGGGCACGGTCGAGAGCGAGGACGCGATGCTCGCGCTCGTGGCCGATCGGAAGAAGATCGCGAAGCAGTTCCCGAACTGCGTCGACTACGAGTCGAAGCTCGCGTTCCGAAGTTTTTACAAGGGCAACCCGATGCCGGCCGACGGTGCGCCGATCAAGGACACCGTCGTCAAGAAGGGTCTCTTCAGCGTGCGGCGCGTGGAGACGACGCGGCCCTTCCGGCGGAGCGGGCTCGAGGTGCAGGAGCGGCTGCGCCGGACGCGCATCGGCATCCCGCGTGTCTTGAACCTCTACTCGACGGGTCCGTACTTCCGGGCCTACTTCGAGGCGCTCGGGATCCCGAAGCAGAACGTGATCTTCAGCGACGAGACGACCGAGGAGATGTGGGTCGAGGGCGGCAAGTACGGGTCCGTCGATCCGTGCTTCCCGTCGAAGGTGACGCAGGCGCACGTCCACAACCTCTTGTTCCACCACCACTCCGCGGACAAACCGCTCAAGTACATCTTCTTCCCGATCCTCACGCACGTGCCGAGCTTCGGGAAGAACGTGATGGACAACGCGAGCTGCCCGATCGTCGCAGGCGTGCCCGACGTGATGAAGGCGGCGTTCACGAAGGAGGTCGACTTCTTCGCGACGCGCGGGATCGAGTACCTGGATCCGCCGCTCACGTTCGCCGAGCCGCTGCTCACGGCGCGGCGCATGTACGAGTGCTGGGGCCCGCGGCTCGGGATCACCGAGGACGAGAGCGATCACGCGCATCGCGAGGCGATGGCGGCGCTCGGCGCGTTCGAGCGGGAGCTGCAGGAGAAGGGGCGCGCGATCCTGGAGACGGTCGAGGCGGAGAACCGCGTGGCGATCCTGATGGTCGGACGGCCGTACCACTCGGATCCGGGGCTGAACCATGGCATCCCGGAGGAGTTCCAGGTGCTCGGCTACCCGATCCTGAGCGTGCGCTCGATCCCGCGCGACGACGAGTACCTGCGCCGTTACTTCAAGGAGGAGTACGCGCGCGGACAACACCCGCTCGACATCAACGACGTGTGGCCGGAGAACTACTCGGCGAACAGCGCCCAGAAGGTGTGGGCCGTGAAGTTCGCCGCGCGGCACCCGAACGTCGTCCTGCTCGATCTATCGAGCTTCAAGTGCGGCCACGACGCGCCGACGTACGGCATCGTGGACGGGATCGTGTCGTCGAGCGCGACGCCCTACGCGGCGCTGCACGACATCGACGCGAACAAGCCCGGCGGCTCGATCAAGATCCGCGTGAAGACGTACGCGCACAGCCTGAAGCTCTACCAGGAGTCCTTGGAGGACCTCGCGAAGAAGAAGGCGGAGCTCGCGCACAACATCGACAAGAAGCGGCTCGAGCTCTTGCAGCTCAAACAAAAGCAGCAAGCGGAGCGGCGGACGTCGGATCCGGAGCTCGAGAGGCAGATCATGGAGCTCTCGGCGAAGGTGCGGGCCTACGAGGCGCCCCCGCCGGCCCCGCCCGAGCCGCCGAAGGGCCTCGTACAACTCAAGAAGAAGCGTGCCGACGGCAGCGTCGTGTCGGTTTGACGTCGAAGGAATCAGGGAGGAATCGATGGAAACTGAAGTGCAAAGGACGCGGCTGCCGATCATGAACGGCGGCGCGAAGCAGTCCGTGGTCGACGAGGCCCTCGAGGCCGAGCTCCGCGCATTCGAAGAGGCGGAGCGCGAGCGCCTCGGCATCAAGGCCGAGCGCAAGCAGTGGGTCGACTCGATGTTGAACCCCCAGGTGAAGCGGGCCGAGCGCGAGAACGTGACGCTCCTGATCTCGGGCCTGACGGCGGCGCAGGACTTCCTCGTGGAAGGCGCGCTCGGCGGCCTCGGCTACAAGATCAAGAACATCGGCTGTCCGGACCAGGAAGGCCTGCAGGTCGGCAAGGAGTTCGGCAACCGCGGGCAGTGCAACCCGACGTACTTCACCGTCGGCAACCTGGTGAACTACCTGATCAAGCTCCGCGAGGAGAAGGGTTTGACCAGCGAGGAGGTCGTCAAGAACTACGTGTTCCTGACGGCCGGCGCGTGCGGGCCCTGCCGCTTCGGGATGTACGTGACGGAGTACCGCAAGGCGCTGCGCGACGCGGGCTTCGACGGCTTCCGGGTGATGCTGTTCCAGCAGACCGGGGGCCTGTCGCAAGCGACGGGCGACGACGTGGGCATCGACATGAACCCCGCGTTCTTCGTAGGCATCGTGAAGGGCATCGTGTGCGGCGACGTGCTGAACGCGCTCGGCTACCGCATCCGGCCCTACGAGGTCGTGCCGGGCGCGACGAACAAGGCGCTCGAGGAGGCCAAGCGCACCATCTACAAGGCGCTGCACGACCAGACGAACGTGTTCGTCGCGCTCTACAAGTGCCGCAAGCTCTTCGAGGCGATCGAGGTCGACCGGCTGCGGGTGCGCGCGAAGGCGTCGATCATCGGCGAGTTCTGGGCGATGACGACGGAGGGCGACGGCAACTACCAGCTCCAGAAGTTCCTCGAGAGCGAGGGCGCCGAGAACGACATTCAGCTCACGACGGCGTGGCTGCTCTACAACGTGTGGGAGGTCCGGCACGACACGCAGGATCGCCAGGTGCTGCGCGGCGTGGACGAGGGGACGATGGGCCTCAAGGACCACCAGGGCGAGTTCGACGTGGCGAAGCGCATCGCCACGATGCGGCTCGCGGAGGCGGCGCTGAAGGTTGGCTTCCAGGCGTTCGCGCAGCCGATCGGCCTGCACGACTATCACCTGCCGGACATGGACCTCGTCGCGAAGGTGGCCGAGGACTACTACTCGAACGATCTCCGCGGCGGCGAAGGGCACATGGAGGTCGGCAAGCTGATCGTGAACACGGTGCGCGCGAAGGCGCACATCACGGTGAGCGTGAAGCCGTTCGGATGCATGCCCTCGTCCGGCGTCTCGGACGGCGTGCAGTCGCTGATCACCGGGAAGTACCCGGGCACGATCTTCTGCGCGGTCGAGACGAGCGGCGACGGCGCGGCAAACTTCTACTCGCGCATCCAGATGTACATGTTCAAGGCGCGGATCGCGGCCGAGCAGGAGCTCGAGCGCGTGCTCGCCGAGGAAGGCGTGACGATCGAAGAGGTGCGCGCGTTCCTCGACGCGAACCCGAAGTACAAGAGCGCGCTCTACTACCCGCCCCACCGCGTCGCGGGGACGGCGGCAAACCTGGTCTACGTGGTGGCGCCGCTCATCAAGAAGTCGGCCGCGGAGCGCGCGCTCGACAAGGCCAAGCACGCGGCCGAGGTGCTGCGCGGCGCGGCCGTGAACGCGCCCGGGACGATCGCCGAGGTCTACCGGAAGGCGACGGATCCCGAGACGATCGCGAAGGCCCGCGAGGACGCGCTCGTCCTCCGCGACATCGTGCGCGGCAAGGCCATGGAGCGCTTCCGTCCGCTCTTGCAGCAGCTCATGGGCAAGGCCGTGTTCGAGAACAACCCCGAGATTCGCACGACATACGAGCCGATCGCCGCGGAGTGACAGGCCGCTCGTTCCTCCCGTCTTGACCACCGCGTGACCCCCTGCGACCGTGGGGGCATGGCTCCGGAAGCAGAGAAGACGGCCCTCTCCGTGGGCGTCGTGCTCACGTCGGATCCAGAGGGGTCACGCGCGTCGCTCACCGCGTTCTGCAAAGCACTGTCGGAGGCGACGGGCTTCGAGGTGCACGGCCTCGGAGGCTGGAACTACAACACGCTGCTCGAAGCCCTGGAGACGGGCGAGGTCGATCTCGGCTGGCTGCCGCCGCTCGTGGCGATGCGCGCGACGAGCCGCGCGCGCGTCGTGCCGATCGTGCTGCCCGTGCGGAACGGGGCGTCGTCGTACAGGACGGCGCTGTATTCGCCGATGAGCTCGCCGCTGCGCGAGATCAGCGATCTCCAGGGGCTGCGCGCGGCGTGGGTCGATCGGCAGAGCGCCGCCGGGTACATCGTGCTGCGGGCGCACCTGCGCTCGATCGGCGTGGACCTCGATCGCGCCTTCCGCGAGAATCTCTTCTTTGGTTCGCACGGCGAGGTGGCGCGCGCGGTGCTCCGGGGCGACGCGGACGTGGGCGCGACGTTCGTGCACGTGGAGCCGGATCCGAGCCATCCGCGCGGCGAGCGCGTGGTGCGTGCCGGATGGGGCGCGGCGGAGGTGCACGTGATCACGTGCGCGGGGCCGATCCCGTCCGATGTGATGGCCGCGAGCGTGCGCGTGCCGGTGTCGACGATGCGCAAGGTGCAGCGGGAGCTCGTGGGCAGCGGAGACAACGAGCTCGGTCGGGCCGCGCGAACGCTCTTCGGCGCGGAGGGGTTCGTCGTGGCGCTGAGCGAGCACCTGGATCCGCTGGCGAAGCTCATCGCCAAGCAGGAGCCCGAGGTCTAGCGCGCGTTCGTCTGCGGGATCTTGCCTTGCTCCAGCGTGCGCAGGGCCTCGTCGAGGGCGTCCGCCGTCGCGAGGCCGAAGTTGCGGAAGACTTCGCGGCCCTGGGGATCGAGGATGACGACGCTCGGGACGTGGTGGAGGCCCTGGAACGGCCCCGTGCCCGCGATCGTGGCCTCGTCGGCCATGGCGACCGGATACGGCGGCTCGACGACCTTCGCGAAGGACTCGACGAGCAGCTTGTGGTGCGGCGGTTCGAGGACGACGAGGCCGGCGTTGATGCGCGGGACGTGCCGCTTGACGAGGGTCGAGAGGAAGCGGGCCTGCGCGTGGGACGAGGGGTCGTACGTCGCGACGAACCCGATCACGGTGAAGCGACCCGCGACGGTGTCCGTCGACAACACGCCGCCGTCGAGCGTCTCGTACGAGAAGGCGATGCGCGGGCCACGCACGAGCGGCTGCGTGGGCGCGTCGGGCGCAGGCGTGGACGAGCACGCGACCGGGGCCGCGAGCAAGGCGAGGAGCAACGCGTGTCTAGCGCGGATCATCGATCGCCTCGAAGTCGGCGTCGAAGAGGTCGGCGAACTCGCGCAAGGACGCGGGCAGCTCGCCGCCGCGACGGCGATGGGCGAGGATCGCATGCGCGAGTTCCTCGACGACCGGGGTGAGCGGCGTGGTCTCGAGCAAGACGCCGTCGACGACGGCGCCGTTGCGAGGGGCGTCGCCCTCGCTGAGGAGGGAGTCGTGCCGGGCCCAGAAGAAGCCTTCGTCGGGCAAGTAGCGGCACCAGAGGACGCGGACGAAGCGGAGGTAGACGGGCTGGACGAGCGCGACGACGCGCGCGCCGCCGGGCGCCATGCCCGAGAGGGAGCGGATGGGCCGGCCGCGCCACGCCGAGGTGTCGCCGAGGACGATGGCCTCCTCCATGCGCGCGCGGCGCTCGGGATCCGCCTCGACGGCGAGGAGCGGGGCGTAGAGGGCGACGAGGGGAACGGACAGCTCAGGCGCGTCCTCGGCGAGCGCGTCGAGCCAGGCGTCGCGGGCTTCGGGCGCGAGGTCAGCATAGACGTCGGCCGCGGCGAGGGCGGCGTCGGCGTCGTTGGCGAGCGCGCCGAGCCACTCGCGCCAGGCCGCGAGGATACGAGGCTCGGGGTTTCCGGGCTCCCGCGGCTCGTTCATCGATCGCTCCCGGCAGAGGCCTCGGGATGGACGCGGGCGTCGATCTCCCGCGCGAGGTCGTCGAGCAGCTCGAGGAGCTCTTTTTCGCGGTCGGGCGGCGCGGCGACGACGAGCTCGCCGCCTCGCTCGGCGAAAATGGTGCCGAGGCCCTCGCTCGCTTCGAGGATGCCCTTGAGAAAAACGACATCCGCGGGGCGGACGTCGACGCGACGCACGAGCATGCCCGCCGAGGCCTCGGGGATCGGGAGCGCGCGTCGCCTCCGTGCAGGGCCTCCGTGGCCAGGGCTTCGCGCGGAGGACGGCGCTCGGTCGGCGTGAGGCGTGCAGGCGCCATCGGCGTGATGCGCCGTGTCGGACGGGGGCATGGGACGAAACAGGTAAGCACTGCGCGACGCCGGGATCCAGCACGGGTACGACCCTCCACGCGTGCCATGTCCGGACGGCCTTTCCAGCCGAGGAAGCAACGCTCGCGCCGTGCTCGTCGGGGCAAAGGCGCTAGATTCGTGCCGCCATGTCGTACGGGAAAGACGATCGGGTTGCCGAAGTTGCTTGCGCTCCGCAGAGCCTGAAGGGGGCGCCCGGGAGGGAGGACGAACCCGGGCTCGTGCTCGCATTCGGGGCGCCGGCCCGCGCGCCGCGGAAAACCGAGGAAGAGGACGACGACATGGACCTGCCGCCGCTCGACACGGACCCGGGCGCCGGGGACGACGACGTCGACGACGGCAGCTTCGACGACGCGCTTCCGGATCTGCGCGACGACGGCGGAGATCCGCTCGACGACGCAAACGCCCAGGATCTCGACGTGGGGCTCGACGTGAGCGACGACGCGGACGCGGCCTCCGGGGACGACGCCGAGGAGGGCGTCGACGTCGGGTCGCTCGACGAGGATCTGGCGACGCTCGACGGAGAGGAGAGCGCGCTCGACGAGGATCGGGACGAGAACACGTTCGGCGACGACGACGCGTCGGATGTGGAGCTCGACGCGACGCAGGACGACGGCGGCGCGGAAGGGACGGGCGAGAACGCGGAGAACGACGTCGACGAGTCGGCGCTGCCAGAGCTCGACGAGAGCGCGAACGACGAGGCGGACGACGAGGCGCTCGCGGACGAGCTGCTCGAAGAGGCGGCGCGCGGAAAAGTGCCGCCGTGGGCGCCGAGCCGGTTCGTGGTGCTCGAGGGCGCCGGCGCGCCCGTGCCGTGCACCGCGGTGACGGTGTGCGGAGGGCGCGTGCTCGCCGCAGGGGACGTGGTGCTCGTGGTGGACGAGGGCGCGCACGCGGCGCGGCAGACGGGGCTCGATACGCCGAGCACGGCGGTCGTCGCGACGGACGAGGTGACGGTGGTGGCGTCGGCCCGCGGGGGGCTGCTCGTGAGCCGCGATGGATGCGCGTCGGCGACGCCGGTCGCAGGGTTCCGATCGGGCAAGAGCTCCGTGGAGCTCGCGGCGACGCCGGGGCGAATCTGGATCCTGCACGAGGGCTCGCTCTGGTCGATGACGGAGCGTGAAGGGACGCCGGTGCTCGCGCGGGAAGGCGGGGTGCGAGCGATCAAAGCAGCGGGTGGGACGCTCGTGGTGCTGGCGACGCGCCCCGAAGGCGCGGCGATCGAGAGGCTTCGCGGCGATGACGAGGCCTGGCAAAAGGCGCCCCTCGAGGGCCCGGCGGCCGAGCTCGCCGTGGGCGATCCGAGGTCGGGCCTCGCCGTCGCGGCGGCGGGGAGGCGCGTGGCGATCGTGTCGCCGCGTGGGCTGCTCTTGTCGAACGACGGCGCGCATTCGTTCGAGTCGATCGATCTGCACGACGTGATCGGGGCGTGCTTCGCGGGCGACGAGGAGGATGCGCCGCTCTACGCGCTGATGGCGCCCCCGGGCGACGCGACGTCGTACGTGGTGCGCGTGGGCGAAGACGGCGACGTGTCGCGGGTCGCGGAGCTACGCGGGCAGGATGGGACGGGCCTCGGCGAGGCGTCGATCGCGTGGGACGGCTCGCGCGAGGTCGTCTGGATCGCGAGCCGTCTCGGCCTCGTCGCGCTCGGTCCGGCGCGGCCGCACTGACAGCGGGGGATCAGCTCTCGACGAAGGCGCGGTGCAGGGCGCGCTGCGCCTCGGCGAGGGCGCTCGCGGGGACGACGGCGCTGAGCCGGAGCGGCGTCGCGGTGAGGGCGCTCGGAGTCGCGGAGACGCCGCGGAGCGCGGCGAGGAGCCGCGCGAGGGGCTCGGTCGTCGCGGCCAGGCCATCGCCGACGACGCTGACGACGGCGACGTCCTCCACGAGCGCGAGCGACGGTAACGCGCCCGTGAGCCGCTGCTTGGCGCCGCGCCAGTCGGGCACGTTGAGCAGCGAGACCACGAAGCTCGCGCCGCGCTCGTTCACCGCGAGGTCCTTCAAGGGCACCTTCGCCTCGCCGGCGACACGGAGCAGATCGTCGAGCTTCGACACGTCGGGCAAGCTCCCGAGGGCGACGTTGCCTTCGCCGACGACCGCGCGGGCGCGGAGATCCTCGCGCGGGCCGAACTTGCGCACCACGGTCTGGCGCGCGCCAAAGTCGTCCGCGTCGAAGGTCGAGCGCGCGTAGATCGCGATGTTCGCGCGGCGCGCCCACTCGACGGCCTGCGCGCAGACGACCTTCGCGCCGCACTCGGCCATCTCCTGCAGCATGGCGTGATCGAGCTCGGGCAGGTGCTGCGCGTCCGGCACGACGCGCGGATCGGCCGAGTAGACCCCGTCGACGTCGCTGTAGATCTCGCACCGCTCGGCCTCGAGCGCGGCGGCGAGCGCGACGGCCGTGGTGTCGGAGCCGCCGCGGCCGAGGGTCGTGATCTCGCGCCGGTAGCTCATGCCCTGGTAGCCGGCGATGATCACGATCTGCCCGCGCGCGAGCTCGTCCTCGATGCGGTGCGGCCGGACCTCGATGATCCGCGCGTCGAAGTGGCGGTCGTTCGTGAGGATGCCGGACTGCGAGCCGGTGAAGGAGATCGCGGCCTCGCCACGCGCCTGGATCGCGATCGAGAGCAGGGCCATGGAGACGCGCTCGCCGGTGGAGAGGAGCATGTCGAGCTCGCGGCGCGGCGGATCCGCGGCGCCTCCGGCCTGGCTCGCGACCTGCCGCGCGAGCGAGAGCAGCCCGTCGGTCGTCTTGCCCATCGCGCTCACGACGACGACGACGTCGTTGCCCGCGCGCTTCGCGGCGACGACACGATCGGCCACCCGCCCGAGCTTCTCGACGTCGGCCACCGAGGAGCCGCCGTACTTCTGGACGATGACCGGACGCCGCCTTCCGTTCGACTCACTGCCTTGCACGAGGTACCTCGGAGAGAAGAGGGCACGCGAGCGCGCCTTCCTCGACCGCTAGCACGGGTGCAACGGAAGGGGCAAACACGCGGCGAGGCTAGTCCTCCTCGCTCGCCGCCATCATTTCGTAGAGCTCCGCCTCCGAGGGCCGCCCCTCGGCCCGCGCCGTCTCCGCGAGCCGCTCGAGCACCGCGCGCCTGCGCGGCCAGAGCTCGCGCCGGACCTCCTCGCCGCCCTCCTCGATGCGCGCCGAGAGCAGCGCGAAGAGCTCGAGATCACGGCCGAGGCGCGCGAGCGCGTCGGCGAGGCGGAGCGCGACCTCGTGATCGCGCGGGTTCGCGCGGAGCTTGTCGGTGAGGCGCTCGACGAGGATCTCGTCGTTCTCGTCGTCTTCCTCGTTCGTGGGAGCCTCGTCGATCGAGCGAGCGGACTCCACCGACGGCGCGGGAGGCGTGAAGGAAGGCGCGCGATCGGACGGCGCGATCTCCTCGGCAGGGACAGGCGGAGGCGCGGCCTGGGGCGGAGGCGCGGGCGCAGCGCGGCCGAGCTCGGTCGAGATCCGACGGAAAGCGGCGCCGATCTGGCGATCACGCGGGCGCAGGCGGATCGCGACGCCGAGGTGGCGCTGCGCGGCGCGCAGATCCCCACGCGCGTTCTCCTCGATGTCGGCGGCTTCGACGAGCATCGCGGCCACGGCCGCGGCGCGATCCGGATCGTCCGGAGAAACCGCCTCCGCCGCGTCGCGCAGCCGCGCGAGCGCGAGCGAGGCGCCCGCGAGATCCCCGAGCTCGGCGCGCCAGCGACCTTCGAGCGCGCGCGCCTCCGCCGTCTGCGCGAGCCCGGGCGGGATCGCGCGGACCCGCGCGATCGCCGCGGGACGATCGGACGCATGCTCGACGAGCGCACGCGCGAGCTCGATCTCGACCGACGGCAACGTGCGCCCCGCGCGCGCGGCGAGCGACGCGGCACGCGCGAGCAGATCCAGAGCACGCCGGCCCTCCCCTGCCGCGCGGAGCGACAACGCGAGCCCGAGCGCGGCTTCAGGGCTATCGGGCGCATACCGGAGCGCCCGCTCGAACAGCACGCGCGCCTCCGCCACGTATCCGCGCGACAGGAACGCATCGGCCGCGCGGCTCCAGATGCGATGCCGCGCCTCGGGCCCGCGGGCCCCGGCTTCGAGGTGCTCGGCGTCGGCCTGCGCGCCTTGCGCGTCTCCCACGTCGAGCCGGGCCTCGAGCCGCGCCCAGCGCGCGTCCTCCAGGCTCGGCGAGCGCACGACGGCTTGATCCAGCGCGTCGAGCCGCGTCGCGAGCTCCGACGAGATCCGCGCGACCTCGAGCCACACGAGCGCCGCGAGCGGCCCGAACGCCTCGGCGTGCGCGGCGCGCGCGTACGCTGCGATCGCCCCGCCTTCATCGCCGATCGCCGCGAGCAGCGCACCGCCGAGCAGACCCGCGTCGATCGCCGGAATCGCGTCGACCAGCGTCGAGAGCGCGGCCTCGGCTCGTTCGCCCTCCGCGACGTCGATCCAGGCGATCCGCGCAGAAATCTCGGGGTGCCGCGGCGCGCGCTCCAGCGCGAGCAAGTACCGCCTGCGCGCCTCTTCGAGGTCGCCGGACGCCGCGATCGCGTCCGCGTCCGCCGTGAGCTCGGCTTGCTCGATCGCGCGGATCGCCGCGGCCGGCAGCGCTGGCGGCGACGCGGTGGCATCGGCGCGCAGGGACAAACTCATCTCCTCCACGTCCGGCGCTTCCCACCGCGCGCCATGCACCGACGGCGCGCGCGCTCCAGCCGCCGGCATCACGTGCCTCACGAGCGAGGCCACGGCATCGGGCAGGATCACCGCGCTGCCTGCGAGGCGCCCGAACGGCCGACAAACCTCGGCGAGCGCACGCAGCGCGAGCACATGCGGCGGCGCCCCGAGGCCCATGCCACGCGCGCGCTCGGGCACGAGCCGCACGTCGCGCTCGTTCGGCGCGATCACCACATCGAACGCGAGCGCCGCGCGTCCGAGCCGCATCCCCACGCGGAGCCCCACCTCCGTCGCGACGATCCCGATCTCGGGCGTCCCTTCCCCGAGCACACCCCGCGCGCGCGGCGCCGCGAACGCCGCGAGATCTTCGGTCCTCGCCGACACGGCGAGCCGCCCGAGCACACCACGTCGATGCCGGAACCGCGTCACGCCGCCCGTGAGATCCACCGGAAAACGCACGCTCGGCAGCGCGATCGCGAGCTCGGTCGCGACGAGCGGCCCTACGGCGAACGGCGCATCGAGCTCGATCGAGAGCGTCCCTCGTTGCACCGAGAGCAGCAGGATCGGCCGATCCGTCGGGCGAGGCTTCGCCTCCGCGCCGCTGCTCCCCGTCGTCGTCGGGACGCGGAGCGGCTCAGCGCGTCCGAAGGGGCGCGCTCGCCCTCCTGGCCCGACACCAAAAGCCACGCGCCCTAGCCTACCAAAGAGGCGCGCCGTACCGCGAATTTCCCGAGCCGACAGGGTGTTCGAAAGGCAAACGGCCCCCGGGCTCATTCGCCCGAGGGCCGCGTGTTCATGCCGGAAGCTGCTTCAGACGTCGCCCTTCGCGAGCTTGTCCTTCATCTTCTTGATGAGCGCCGGGAAGCCGTCTTTCTTGACGATCTTGGTGAACTGGGAGCGGTAGCTCCCCACCAGGCTCACGTCGTCCGTGATGATGTCCTTCACGCGCCAGGCGCCGTTTTTCTCGGCCATCACGTAGGCGATCTCGACCGGCTCGCTGCGCGCGTCCTTCTTCGACACGGCGCGCGTCTTCACCACGATCGCGTCGCCCTTCTTCTCTTCGGCCGTGTACTCGATGTTGAAATCGAGCGTCTTCTTGAGGTTTCGCTCGTACGACTTGCGGACGAGCTGCTTCAAGAGCTCGCTGAACTCGGCCTTTTCGGCGTCCGTCCGGGCCGCCCACTCCGATCCGAGCGAGGCCTCCGCGAGCGCCTGATAATCGAGCAGCTCGTCGAACATCGCGCTGACCTTCGCGTCGTTCGAGGGCTTCTTGAGGAGATCGAACAAGGCCGTCTGCTTGGCCTTGACCACGTCCGTCGCCGCTCCGGCATGCGCGAGGCCCGCGGCGCCCGCGAGCGACACGGCGAACGACAAGACCAACGCGCCGACAAAGTTCGTTCGTTTCACGTTCCAGCTCCTCCTGCCTCTACCGCCTCTCGCCGCCCGGGCGCCGCGGAACTGCAGGCAGACGTCCATATCCCGCGTTTATTCACCTTCCGTGCCACGCTCCGGATCTAGCCGATTCCGAACCCCTGTGCAGGCCCTGTGAACGGGCGGCCACGACACGCGTGGCGCCTCTGTCGCTCGCGGGGCACCATCGGGCCATGAAGCGCCGCCCGCTCCTCCTCGCAGCGGCCCTCGCTGGCGCGATCGGCTTCTTCGGCCTCGGCTGGCTCGCGTCGCGCGGGTTCTCGCCCCCGGAGGCGCCGCCCGCGCCCCGCGGCCAGGGAGCCTCCGAAACGCCCGACGCCGGCCCGCACGAGCCCATCCTGCTCCTCGACGCGTCCTCGATCGTGCTGCTCCCGGACGCTTCGCTCCGGATCGAGCCGCCGGCCGCGCCCTTCGAGATGCCCTGATCCCCTAGCTCGACGCGAGCGCGAGCTCCTTCGCGAGCGGGATCCGCACGCGGAACGTCGTGCCCTTCCCCGGCTCGCTCTCGACCTCGATCGCGAAACCGTGATCGTCGAGGATCCGCTTCACCACCGCGAGGCCGATGCCCATGCCCTGCGATCGCGTCGTGAAGAACGCGTCGAAGAGCCGCTCGCGCGCCTCCGGCGGGATCCCCACGCCCCGGTCCTCCACCGCGAGCACGACCGCGCCGCCCGCGTCCGCCTCGACACGCACGACGACCTCCGCGCCGGCGGAGCTCGCCTGGATCGCGTTGCGCAGGAGGTTCCACACGACCTGCCGCATCTGCGCCGTGTCAGCCACGATCGGCAGCGAATCCGGCCCCACGAAGCGCAAGAGGACGTCGCGGCCGCGGCCCGATTTCCCGGCCAGCACCACCACGTCGCGCGCCGTCGCGGCGAGATCCATCGGCGCCTTCGAGGGCGCGCGCGGGCGCGAGACGTCGAGCATGTCGGTCACGAGCTCGTTCAGGCGCGTCGTCTCCCGCTCGATGATCGCGCAGAGCGCTTCATCCTCGGGATCGAGCGATCCGCCCGTTCGCAAGAGCTCGATGGAGGCCACGATCGATCCGAGCGGATTGCGGATCTCGTGCGCGAGCCCCGCCGCGAGCCGACCGAGCGCCGCGAGCCGCTCCGCCTGCTCGGCGCGCGCCGTCGCCACGACGAGACGGCCGCCCGTTTCGCGCAGGCGCTCGGCGAGGTAACTCCCGAGCAGCGCGACCACGCACATCGCGAGCAGGTTCAAGACGAGCGGGAACGCGACCTCCGACCAGTCCGTCGCGTACGCTTCGAGCGGCTGATCCGGCGGCGGCTTCAGGTAGCCCTGCACCAGAAGCATGCAGATCAGCGCGTACGACGAGGCCCCCGCGATCAGGCCGATGAGCGCGCCGCGGAGGCCGAGCAGGATCGCGCCGCAGAGGCACGTGAAGCCGTAGAGCGAGGTCGCGCCGCTCGTCGCGCCGCCGGAGACGTAGACGATCATCGACCACGCGACCTGATCGACGAGCATCTGCCCGTACGCGAGCAGCGGCAAACCTTTGCCGATCCGCAGCACCGCGGCGTAGACGCCCGTGAGCGCGAACGCGACGGCGAACGTGAGCATCGCGATCCGGCTCGAATCCGCGCGCGTGCCGATGCCGCCGAGGTAGATCGTGGTCATCACGATCAGCACGATCGTGAGGACGATCAGGCGCAGACCCGTGAGCCACGCGAAGCGGACCGCGAACGAGTTCTCGGCGCCGTCGCGGAGGCCGAGCTTCATCACTCGCCCTTGATGTTGCCTGCCAGGCTGAAGATCGGGAGGTACATCGAGATGAGCACCACCCCGACGACCACGCCGACGATGACCATGAGCAGAGGCTCGAGCAGCGAGGTCAACGCCGAGACCGCGACGTCGACCTCTTCCTCGTAAAAATCGGCGATCTTGTTCAGCATCGTGTCGAGCGCGCCGGTCTGCTCGCCGACGGCCACCATCTGCACGACCATGCCGGGGAAGACTTTGATCTCCTCGAGCGGCTCGGCCATGTTCCTGCCCTCGGAGATCTTGGCCCGCGCGTAGACGAGGCCCTCCTCGATGATCACGTTGCCCGCGGTCTTCGCCACGATGTCGAGCGCGTCGAGGATCGGCACGCCCGAGCCGAGCAAGGTGCCGAGCGTCCGCGTGAACCGCGCGACCGCGATCTTCTGCATCACCGGCCCGAAGATCGGCAGCTTCAGCAGGAGCCTGTGCACCATGCGTTTGCCCTTCGGGTTCTTGTAAAACTGGATCCCGCCGAACACGAGGCCGATGGAGCCGACGATCGTGAAGGGCAACGCGCTGACGAACGCGCGCGAGGTCGCGATGACCGCCTTCGTGAGGCCCGGCAGCGCGTCCTTCGCGCCGAACTCGGCGAACATGCCCTCGAAGGCCGGGATCACGAAGGTCATCAGCACGACGATGACCACGATCATGATGATGATGACGGCCACCGGGTACGCCATCGCGCCGCGCACTTGTCGCGCGAGCTTCGCGCGCTTCTCGATGTAGCCCGCGAGGCGGTTCATGATCGTGTCGAGGATGCCGCCCACCTCGCCGGCCTGGACGAGGTTCACGAAGAGCTCGTCGAAGATCCTCGGGTGCCGGCGCAGCGAGTCACTGAACGTCGCGCCCTGCTCGACGCTGTTCTTGATGTCGCGCAGCGCGATCTGGAACCTGGGGTTCGGCTCCTGGTTCGCGAGGATGTCGAGGCACTGCACGAGCGGCAGGCCCGCGTCGATCATCGTCGCGAACTGGCGCGTGAACTTGACGAGGTCCTGCGAGCTGACGCCGGAGCCGAACGTGACGTTCTTGAGATCGAGGCCTTTTCGCTTCTGCGTGATCTTCGTCGGGTTGAGCTGCAAGCCGCGCAGGCGGGTCTGCACGGCGGCCTCGTTCTCCGCATCCATCACGCCCTTGCGGACCTCTCCGGTCCTGGCACGGGCCTCCCATGCAAACACGGCCATGGTTTCTTGCTCGACTCCCCGGCCTACCAGGATAAGGGGCGAGCGCGCTCGGGGTCAAAGCCGCGGCACGTTTGATCGAACCGCGACATCGTTGACACCCCTCCCGCTCCCGACGCTTGGGGGTTACGCTCGGCGCTCCTCACCGCCGTGAAGAACCCCGCTCCCGCCATCGACCTCACGGCCGCCGCGCGCCTCGTCGTCGAAGATCACCGCGCCGCGCCGTGCGCCGTGGTCGCCGCCGCGAAGCGAACGAGCTCGGGCTGGATCCACGGCGCCGGCGCGGCAGGCATGCTCTCGTTCGAGGAGGGCGCGCCTCGCGCCGATCTCGATACGCCCTTCGACCTGGCCTCGGTGACGAAGCCGATCACCGCGCTCGTGATGGCCCGGCTCGCTCGCCGTTCTTCGCTCGCTCGCTCGGAGCCGCTCGCCGATCTCGTGCCGGCGCTTGCAACGACGCGCTCCGCGCATGTCTCGCTCGACCTCCTCTCGGCGCATCGCGCGGGCCTCGACGCGCACGGATCGCTCTACGGGCCGCTCGTGCGCGGCGAGCCAGTCGACGTCGAAGCCGCGCTCGTCATGGCCGCCGACGCGAGGCGTGAAGACTGCACCGGGGATCCGCCGCCCGATGGATTTCCGCCGGTTTACAGCGACCTCGGATACGTGCTGCTCGGCGCGGCGCTCGCGGGGCGGAGCGGACTCGCTCTCGACGCGCTCGTGACGCGCGAGGTCACGGGGCCGCTCGATCTCGACATCGGGTCCGCGCGCATTCTTCGCGCGAAAAACCCTTCGTTCGATGCGCGCGTCGCGCCGACGGAAATCGTCCCGTTCCGCCACGGCCTCGTGCGGGGCGTGGTGCACGACGAGAACGCCTGGGCGCTCGTGGGGCATGCGTCCGCGGGGCACGCGGGGCTCTTCGGGGATGCGCGATCGGTCGCGCAGCTCGGGATCGCCGTGTTCGAAGCGCTCTCCGGCGACCGCCGGGACTTTCTCGAGCCCGACGATCTCGAGCCGCTCGTCCGGCCTCGCCCGGGCGGTTCGCTTCTCGCGGGCTTCGATCAGCGCAGCGGCGACGATCCGAGCTCCGGCGCGCGGCTCGGGCCGCGGACCTTCGGCCACCTCGGCTTCACGGGCACGAGCCTGTGGATCGATCCGGACGCGGGTTTCGTCGGCGTTTTGCTCACGAACCGGGTCCACCCGACGCGCACCGCGCTCTCGATCCGGCGCGCCCGGCCGGCCGCCTACGACGCCATGTTCGACGCGATGGTGGAGGCCTCGCGAGCCGCGGGATAAGCTCGCCCCGTGTCGCAAGGCGCCCCGTCGCTCCAGGAACAACCGCGCGCGAGCATCATCGCGCCCGCGGCGAAGGCGCCTTCGAAACCCGCGAAGCGTGGCGCAGGGCCGCGCGGCATGAGGCCGAAGGGACGGCAGAGCTACCGCTTCATCCGCGCCTACTACACGACCTTCGTCGTCCTCGGCAGCTACCTCTGGTTCTTCTTCCTCGGGCGCTGGTTCGGCCAGACGTGGCTCGACGCGCGCATGGCCGACGTGCACGGGCGCAACGCGCGCCGCGTGCTCTCCACGATCGTCGACCTCCAGGGCCTGTTCATCAAGGTCGGGCAGCTCCTCAGCATCATGGCGAACTTCCTGCCCGCGCAGTTCCGCTCGGGCCTGGAAGCGCTGCAGGATCAGGTCCCGCCGCGGCCGTACCGCGAGATCGCCGATCGCATCGAGCGCGAGCTCGGCAAGCCCGTCGAAGACCTCTTCGATCGCTTCTGCGAGGAGCCGCTCGCGAGCGCCTCGCTCGGCCAGGTGCACGAGGCGTGGCTCAAGAACGGCGCGCACGTCGCGGTGAAGGTGCAGCACCGCGACATCGACGAGATCGTGCGGCTCGATCTCACCACGATCCGCCGCATCATGCAGATCGTCAGCATCTTCGTCCCCGTGCAGGGCCTGGACGCCTACTACCACCAGGTCCGCTCGATGATCCTGGAGGAGCTCGATTTCCAGAGCGAGGCGCGGAACATCACGCGCATCGCCGACAACTTCCTCCGCGATCCCACGGTGCGCTTCCCGCGCCCGATCGAGGGCTACTGCACGAGCCGCGTGATGACCACGGACTTCGTGCCCGGCGTGAAGATCGGCGACATCGCCGCGCTCGACGCGCGCGGCATCGACCGCAAGGCCCTCGCCCGCAAGGTCGTCCAGGTCTTCTGCCAGCAGATCTTCATCGACGGCGTCTACCACGCCGATCCGCATCCCGGGAACATGCTGGTCGGTGACGACGGCGCGCTCATCCTGCTCGATTTCGGCGCCGTCGCGGAGCTCTCGCCGCAGATGCGCGAGGGCATCCCCGAGTTCCTGGAGGGCGTGATCCGGAGGGACACCGAGCAGCTCATCAAGGCCATGCGCAAGATGGGCTTCCTCTCGCGCACGGACTCGCCCGACGTGAGCGAGAAGGTCATCGAGTTCTTCCACCAGCGCTTCCAGGACGAGGTGAAGATCGACAGCTTCAACCTCAAGGACATCAAGCTCGATCCGCAGAAGGGCATCGAGAGCCTGGTCGATCTGCGCAAGATGAACATCGGCCTGAAGGAGCTCTCGGGCGCCTTCCACATCCCGCGCGACTGGGTCCTGCTCGAGCGCACGATCCTCCTGCTCACGGGGCTCTGCACGCAGCTCGATCCCGAGCTCTCGCCGATGGAGGTCATCCGGCCGTACCTGCAGGACTTCGTGCTCGGCAATCGCGACTGGGCGCAGATCGCGGTCGAGGCGGCGAAGGACATGGCCCTCAAGGCCATCACGATCCCCGAGGACCTTCGCAAGTACCTGAACCGCGCGAACCGCGGCGAGTTCGAGCTTCGCGTAAAAGGCCTGCCGAGCGCGGCCCAGCTCGTCTACACCGGGATCCGCCAGCTCATTTACACGGCGATCGGCATCGCCTCGGGCTTCGCCGCGTTGCAGCTCCACCTCGCTGGCCAGGCGCACCTCGCCCGCTACTGCCTCTACGGCGCCGCGGGCGCGGGCGTGCTCCTCCTCGGCAGCATCCTGTTCGCGCGGGCGAAGTAGAGACTTCGCGCTTTCCCCGGTTGACGGTGGCCCGGGACGAACGTCAACGTTCCGCTCATGAGCAGCGACGTGCAAGGCAGGCTCGAGGCCGCCCGGAAGGCAGCGGAGGCCGAGGTCGAGCGTTTGAAGGCGGAACACGACAAACTCGCCGAGAAGATCGCGAAGCTCGGCGACGACTCGCCCGATCGCAAAACCGAGCTCCGTCGCCGCAAGGCCATGGTCGTCGACGCGCGCGAGGCTTTGAAGGACGCCGAGGCCGCGCTCCGCCTGTTCGAAAAGACCGGCAAGGAGCACGCGATCGTCGCGGAGGGGACGCGTGTCTTCGGCTCGGTCGCCGTCCGCGTCCCGCCGGGCACCTCGCACGAGGCGCGCGGCCGCGCCGTCGACGACGAGCTCGCGGGACCGCTCAACGACGTCGCCACCGAGCTCGGCGTGATCCTCGCGGCCGCGCCTTCGCGGTACACGCGCGAGCGCCCTGGCCGCGACGCCGAGGGCCGCACCGTGCTCGACGTCTTCGGCCGCGTCGAGGGCGACACGCTCGTGCCCGCGGTCAGCAGCGCCTCGCGCAACATCCGGAGCTGACGGTCACTTTCCGGCGCGCATCCGCTCGCGGATCGCCTTCGCGCGTTCGACGCTGTCCGGGTGCGTCGAGAGCAACTCCGGCACGGGCGCGGATTCGAGGCTCTCGAGGAACCGCGCGAGCCCCTCGGGGCTCTTGTTCGCCCGCGCGAGCAGATCCACGCCGAACGCGTCGGCCTCTTCCTCCATCGAGCGGCTGTATCTCAGCGTGTCGAGCTGCGAGGCGCCCGCGATCACCGTGGCCGTGATGTCGTTCAGGTCGCCCACGACGAACGCGATCGTCAGCCCGAACAGCGCGTTTCGCACGAGCGATCGCACCCCATGTCGCTTCACGGCGTGCCCGATCTCGTGCGCGAGCACGCCGCGCAGCTCCTCGTCGTCGTCCTTCGACCGATCGAGCAGCCCCGTCAGCACGAAGACCTCGCCGCCGGGGAGCGCGAATGCGTTCACCTGATCGTCCTTCAAGACCGTGATGCGCGGCGCCACGAGGATCCGCTTTTCCTCGTCCGTGAGGCTCGATCGCAGCTCCTCGAAGATCCGATCGACGCGCGCCTTCTGCTCCTCGGTCGGCGCGCCGGAGAGCCCGTGCTGCGCGCGCATCACTTCGCCGGCGGTCTTTCCGATCGCCGCGTCGGCGTCGGGCGGGATCGCGGTGACGATGGCCGTGGACGCGCATCCCGCGCATCCACGCGCGGCGAAGATCAGCCCGACGATCGCGAGAAGCAGGATCCCGAGCTCGGCAACCATGCGCTTGGGGCTGTGTCCGAATCCCGTACCGGACGCACCTTGCCCACTTCTCGCTTCCGCTCCCGACATGTCTCCGTTATACCCTGGCCGCCTCTCGGCCGCCCGTGGGGGGAGCGCGTCGAAACGCCCGCCGTCCCGGCCGAAAGAACTCCTCCCGAACGAAGGGGAAGGATTCGGATGCAACACATCGTCAAGTACGAGCCGACGTTCTCGATGCTCCAGGTGAGCCTCGCTCCGGGCGAGACGATCATCGCGGAGGCTGGGTCCATGGTGGCCCGCTCGAGCAGCCTCACGATGGAGGTCAAGCTCAATGCGGGGAAAAACGCCGGTTTCTTCGGCAAAATGAAGGCGTTCTTCATCGCGATCATCCGCAAGATCGTTGGTGGTGAAACCTTCTTCGTGAACCACTTCTCCGGTCCGCAAGGCGGCTGGGTGTGGCTCGCGCCCTCGCTCTCGGGCGGGATCAAGCCGATCCAGCTCGCCGGCAACTCCATGATCTTCAGCGCCGGCGCGTTCCTCGCGAGCGCGGGCGACATCGACCTGAAGATGCGCTGGGGCGGCCTGCGCGCGCTGCTCGCGAAGGAGGGCGCGTTCTTCGTCGAGGCCTCCGGCAATGGGCAGATCTTCGTGACGAGCTACGGCGCGATCGAGGAGATCTACTGCAACGGCAGCTACATCGTCGACAACGGCCACATCGTGGGCTTCGACTCGTCGCTGAACTTCAAGATCAGGAGCGGCGGCGGCGGCCTCCTCGGCTTCATGGCCTCGGGCGAGGGCATCGTTTGCGAGTTCCAGGGCCAGGGAAAGATCCTCATCCAGTCGCGCAACACGAGCGCGCTCGTCGACTGGCTCACGCCGATGCTGCCGCCGTGAGGCGAAGGGCAAACGGAGATAAGGACGAACAGCGATGCAAGTGAATCTTCTTTACCGCCCGTCCCAGTCGCTCGCGCAGTGCTGGCTGCAGTCCGGCGAGTCCGTGGTCGCCGAGAGCGGGGCGATGGTCGGCATGTCGACCAACGTCCAGATGCAGACGCAGTCCGGCGGCTTCATGAAGGGCCTGAAGCGGCTCTTCGGCGGCGAGTCGTTCTTCCGCAACACGTTCACCGCGCAAGGCGGCCAGGGCGAGGTCCTCTTCGCCACGCCGCTCTGCGGCGACATGGCGGTGCTCGAAGCCGGCCACAAGCAGTGGTGCATCCAGAACAGCGCCTACGTCGCGTCGAGCCCCTCGGTCGACGTGAAGACGAAGAGCGGCGGCTTCAAGGGCATGTTCTCGGGCGCGGGCCTTTTCACGCTCGAAACGTCGGGCATGGGCCAGGTCATCATCGGCACGTTCGGCGCGCTCGAGCAGGTGCAGGTCGACGGCAGCATGGTGATCGACACGGGGCACCTCGCCGCGTGGGAGTCGACGCTCCAGTACAAGGTCGGCAAGAGCGGATCCGGCTGGATCGCCTCGTTCCTCTCGGGCGAGGGCCTCGTTTGCCACTTCGAGGGGCAGGGCACCGTGTACCTGCAGTCCCGCAACGCCGCCGAGTACGGCTCGACGATCGGCGCTCTCTTGCCACCGCGCGAGCAGTGAAGAGGTCCTAACCGTGCGACACGAGATCCGTCACAACCCCGACTTCGGCCTGGTCCAGGTCTACTTCGACCAACCCGGCGAGCAGATCATCACCGAGAGCGGCGCGATGGTCGCGCGCGACACGGGCATCGAGATGAAGACGAGCTTGCAGGGCGGCATCGGCGGTGCCCTCAAGCGCAAGCTCCTCGGCGGCGAGAGCCTCTTCCAGAACACGTTCACGGCGACGGCGCCGGGGCAGAGCATGTGGTTCGCGCCCGCGCCCGAGGGCGCGATCGTGTGCATCACGATGCAGCCTGGGATGGAGCTCTTCCTGCAATCCGGCGCCTACCTCGCCTCCACGCCGGGCGTCACGCTCGACACGAAGTGGCAGGGCGCGAAGGGCTTCTTCTCGGGCGGCCTCTTCCTCATCCGCGCGTACGGCCAGGGCTACCTCTGGTTCAACTGCTACGGCGGCGCGCACGTGCTCGACATCGGCCAGCAGTATTACGGCTACATCTGCGACAACACGCACATGGTCGCGTTCACGCAGGGCCTCCAGTACAACATCAGCAAGGTCGGCGGCTTGAAGAGCCTCTTCCTCGGCGGTGAAGGCCTCGTGTGCAACTTCCAGGGTCAGGGCCGCCTCTGGCTCCAGACGCGCAACCCGAGCTCGCTCGCGTCCTTCCTGCACCCGTTCCGCCCGGTCAAAGCCAAATCTTCGGGTTGAACGTGCGCGCGACGAGGCCCGAGAACACGACGGTCTCGTCGCGCACCTCGCCTGAGAACCCCTTTCCCCCGTCCACAAACGAGCATTGCGTTCGGCGGGGATCCATCGGTAAAGTACCTATATCCGTCGAGCCACGCCTCGCGGCAACCCGTCTATGTGGAAGCTAACGATCGAGGACGACGAGGGGAAACAGACCGTACTCCCTCTCGCCCACGACGAGTACGGGCTCGGACGCGGCGAAGGTAACTCGATTCGCCTGACCGACCGCAACGTCTCGCGTAAACACGCGCAGCTCAAGCGGAACGGCCAGGGATGGTCGATCTCCGATCCGTCGAGCTACAACGGGACCTTCGTCAACGGCGTCCGTGTCGTCGGGGAACAGGCGATCAACGGCGGCGACGTCATCCAGCTCGGGGACTACCGGATCGAGCTGGTCGACGAGTCGAAGGTGGTGCCTGCACCGGACGCGACGGCGCAACAAGGCGCGCTCGCACAGGTGCCGGTCCATCAGAGGCCGAACCGCCTCGTCGTGGTCGTCGGGCCAAACCCCGGCGCCGAGTACCCGCTCGATCGCGAGCACTTCACGATCGGCCGCGCCGAAGAGGCGACGATCTCGATCAACCACAGCTCCGTCAGCCGCCTGCACGCCGAGCTCATCGCGCTCGGCAACGGTCGCTACGAGATCATCGACAAGGGCAGCGCGAACGGCATCCGCATCAACGGCGTGGAGCTGAAGCGCGGCATCCTCGAAGCGGGCGACGCGCTCGAGCTCGGCGACGTGCGCCTGCGCTTCGTCGGCGCGGGCAAGATCTTCCGCGCCGGCATGGGCCTCGGCGTCGACGGCCAGGCCATGCGACCGATGGGCTCGTTCGACAACGTCGCGACGAGCGTGGGCACGCCCGCGCCTCCGCCGCGCGGCCCGAGCCTCGGCAAGCTCATCGGCATCGGCGCGGTCGTGGGCCTCGTGGTGATCGGCGTGATCGTCGGGATGACGCGGACCACGACCACGACCACGACGAACACGGTCGAGACGCCGGAGATGAGCGCGTTCGAGGCGCAGGTCCTGAAGGAAGCCAAGGAGCTCGTCGACGCGAAGGATTTCGATCGCGCGCACACGAAGCTCCAGGCCATCAACGACAACTCCCCCGTCCGCGAGAGCCAGCCGTTCAAGGACCTCGAGTCGAAGTGGGCCGACTGGATGTTCAGCAAGGCTGATCAGCTCGAGGACGTCACCGAGAAGAAGCGCATCCTGCAGCAGATCGCCTCCACGCCGAGCGTGAGCGCGGATCAGCGCAAGAAGGCCGCCGATCAGCTCCACGCCCTCGCCGGCCCCGAGCCGACGGCGCCCCCGCCGAACAACGGCGGCGGCACGTACGTCCCGCCAAACAACGGCGGCGGGAGCTTCAACGGCGGCGGCACGACGGGCAGCACCACGGGCGCCGCGCCCGCGAAGTCGACGGAGCCGGCGGCGCCGACGCAGACTGCGCCGCCTCCGCCCGGACAGTTCGACGAGGCCGCGATCCGCAAGGGCCTCGAGCCGAAGGTCTGGTCCGGCAAGGCGAGCGAAGCGGACATCAAGATGCTCATCGCGATCTGCAGGCACCAGCGCGACACGGCCTGCAAGGACCGCGCAGTCGCGATGCTCAAGCAAAAGCAGGGCGGCTGAGCGCGCGCCGATGACCGGTCGTCGTCGGCGCCGCGCGGCGCAAGCTTCGCCGCGCGCACAAGCCAAGAAGTCCCCTCCGAACGCACGAGCGCTCGAGCCGACGCCGAAGGCGGCCCCTGCGCCGCAGGAAGCGCCGCAGAAGGCGCCGCAAGCCAAGGACGCGCCGCAGGCCAAGGAAACGCCCCGCGTCGCGCCTTCGCCCCCGGAAGCGGCAGCGCGGCCCGCCGCGACGGCCGACGAACCCGAGGCGCCGCGGATCAACGGGCTGCACTCGCAGGCCGCGATCGCGCTCATGACGCTCGCCGCGCTCGTGGCCATCCCCTACTTCTTCCCGTCGCTCGCGCGCCTGCGCCTGCTCACGCCGCTGCCCGAGGGCGCAGGCCTCGTCGCGGTGTCGCCCGCGCCCGAGCCCGTGGCCTCCGTCGGCGAGACAGCACTCGCGATGGAGACGACGGAGCAGGCCGAGCTGCGCCAGCCCGAGGAGGTCGCGCTCCCGCCCTCCGCAGCCGAGATCGTGCCCGCGACGAGCACCACCGAGACGGGAAAACCCCCGCGATCGATCGAGGATCCCTCGGGCCACGCGCTCGACGCGTTTTATGGCCGCCTCGCCGCCGTCGAGCGCAAGGAGCCGAAGGCGATCGCGCGCGTCACCTACTTCGGCGACTCGATCGTCGCGAGCGACTTCGTCACGGCGACGCTGCGCCGCAAGCTCCAGCGCCGCTTCGGCGACGCGGGCCATGGCTTCATGCTCATGGCGAACGCCTGGCCCGGCTACTTCCACAACGACGTCGTGCGCTTCGCGGCGCCGGGCTGGCAGGTCAGCCGCGTCGTCGGCCCCTACGCGAAGGACGGCTTCTACGGCCTCGGCGGCGTGTCGTTCCGCGCGCAAGGCAAGGGCGCCTTCTCGCGCTTCTCGACCACGAAGACGGGCACCTTCGGCCGCGCCGTCTCGCGCTTCGCCGTGAGTTACCTCGAGCATGAAGGCGGCGCGCCGATGACCGTGAGCATCGACGGCGCGCCGCGCGAGACCATCGACACGCGCGCGGAGGTCTCGGCTTCGCGGCATCGCGTCTACGAGGTCCCCGACGGCCCGCACGAGCTCGAAGTGCGCGCCGAGGGGCCCGGCGTGCGCGCGTTCGGCGTGACCATGGAGCGCGACGTTCCCGGCGCCGTGCTCGACGCGATCGGCATCCAGGGCTGCCGCATCCGCTTCCTCGACAAGAGCGACGACGCGCATTTCGCCGAGCAATTGAAGACGCGCGATCCTGCGCTCACCGTCTTCCAGTACGGCATGAACGAGAGCGAGGACGGCGAGCTCTTCCCGCTCGATCAGTACGAGTCCACGATGAAGGCCGTGCTCGTGCAGGTGCGCGCGGCGCTGCCGCAGGGCTCGTGCTTGCTCGTCGGGCCGATGGATCGCGCCGACAAGAAAGGCTCGGGTTACTCGAGCCGCCCCGTCGTGCCGAAGCTCGCGGCGATCCAGCGCAAGGTCGCGGCCGAGGTCGGCTGCGGATACTGGGACACGCTGAGCGCGATGGGCGGACTCGGCTCGATGGGCGTGTGGGTGCAGCGCGGCCTCGGCGGGGCCGATCTCGCGCACCCGTCGAGCGCCGGCGCCGAGGTGCTCGGCGGCTGGATCTACCTCGCGTTGATGGAGGGCTACGAGGCCTTCCTCGCGCGGGGCAGCGGACGCGCGGCGCCTCGCTGATCGAGCTACCGCGCGCTGCCGGGCCCCGACGCCGGGAACGAGCCAGCTCCGCCGCGCGGCACCTCGAGCCACTTGATGCAGACCACGCGCAAGCCGCGGCTCGGCACGTTCTCCATCTCGACGTGGCTCATCATGCGCGCCACGGCGCCGAGCCCGACGCCGAGCCCCTGACCGATGCGCCGCTGCGACCCCGGCTCGATCCATTTCCCCTCGGAAAAGCCGTCCTGGAACACGCTCGCGGGGTTGTCGATGCCAGGGCCCGCGTCCTCGACGACGATGCGGATGCCGAGGCGCGGCTCGGTCACGGTCGAGAGCGTGAGCGTGCCTTGACCGGCGAACTTGGCGACGTTCGAGACGAGCTCGGCGATGCAGATCGCGACCTCGCCCTGGGCCTTCGCGTCGAAGCCGATCACGGCGGCGTACCGGCGGCCCTCCGCGGCGCACCAGAAGCGATCGTGCTCGTTGCCGATGTCGAACGAGAGCGGCTCGGGCACGATCGCGGGCAGCTTCGACATCAGCGATCCAGATAGCGCACGACCACGCACGTCGCGTCGTCGTGGGATTTCCGGTAGCCCTCGAGGACCGAGCGGGCGATCGCCGTGGCGCTCTGGTGTTTGACCTGATCGATGTCGAAGCTGCCGGAAATGCCGTCCGTGTAGAGCGCGAACATGTCGCCGTGCACCAGGCCGTAGCGGAAGATCCGCACGTGGCGGATGCCGCGGCCGAGCACGCCGCGCGCGGGCAGCGGCTGGATCTTCTCTTTGCTCCACGAGCGGAGCGCGACGTTGCCGACGCCTGCGACGTCGAGCGTCGCCGTCTGCATGTCGACACGAGCGAGCATCACGGCGGCGCCGCGCGTGCTGGCCACGGCCCTGTCGGCGCCGCGCAGGAGCATCTCGAGCGGCTCTTCGGCGTGCTCTTCGATGTACTTGCAGAGCGTCGAGGCGGCGAGCGCCGCGTGGGGGCCGTGGCCGAGGCCGTCGGCGACGAGGATGAGCGTGCGGGGCTTTCGCTCCAGGATGAGGTGTGCGTCGCCGCAGACGGTCTCCCCGTCTGCGGGGCGCTCTGCCGTGCCGATGTCCACGGGCTACTCGGCGTACTTTCGGATGCGGACGGTGGTGCCGAGGCCGGGGTGCGTGTCGAGCTCGAACTCGTCGACGAGCCGCTTGGTGCCGCGGAGACCCGCGCCCATACCCCATTTCGAGCGATAGGCGCCGCTCAGGATCAGCGCCGGATCGGAGATGCCAGGCCCTTGATCGCGGGCCACGACCTCGATGCCGCGCTTCTTGCCTTCGATCCGCCGGATCCGGATTTCACCGGTCCCTGCGTACTGGAAGATGTTGCGCGCGAGCTCGGAAACGGCCGTCGCGACCTTCGTCTGGACGACCTCGGAGAACCCGAGCTGCTTGGCCATGTCCTTGCCGAGCGTGCGTGCACGAACGACGTCGTGCTCGGCGCGGATCGGAACGCTGATGCCATCGGGGCGCGACTCGGCCTGCTGCGGCTGGGACTCCATGGGGATCGATGGAGCGTTCTCCACGGCCACGAGCGCGAGCAGGCTCTTGCAGTTCTGGAGCTTCTCCGGCTCCTGCAAGAAGATGTTCAAGCCCGGACCGAGCTGCTGGACGAGCTGCGGGATCTCGGAGCGCACGAGCACCTCGAGCCTCACGTTCGCTCGTCTGGCGGCGGACGTGAGGAGCGACCGGCTCGTCGGCTCCGAGAGGTACCGCCGCAAGATGGCGAGGATTTCCCCCGCGACCTCGTTCATCGATCGCGCCTCCTCCTCCACCGCGTCGTCCGAGAGACGATGGTCACGCCTCGCCCTCCCACTCGTCCCCTTCGCCGGCGAGGTCGTGCGGCAGCCCCTCGGGCTGGAGTGAATCGAGCAGCGCGAGCGCGCGATCGAGGTTCAGCGCCGTGCGCACGCCGGGCAGCTCCATGCCCATCTCGACGAGCGTCATCGCGACGGCGGGCCGGAGGCCGCAGACCACGGTCTCCACGCCCATGAGCCTCGCCATGACCGCGAGGTCGCGCAGGCTGCGCGTGATGTAGCTGTCGAGCACGTCGACGCCGGAGACGTCCACCACGAGCCCGCGCGCGTCTCCCTTCTCGCAGGCGGCCGCGACGTCTTGCTGCAGCCGATCCACCACGGTGTCCGAAAGCGCGGTCTGGATCGATACGATCAACTTTCCAGACAGGCGTACGATCGGGATCCGCTGCGTTTCCATCATCATGACCATCGGGCCCTCCTGGCCTCGCCCTCGCTCACCGCGTGTTGCCCGGTATCCTCGGCATCGAGCCACCGCAGACAGTAGCGAAGCCCGTGCTTCAAGTTTCGCAACGTCTCGAGCTGGCCAAAGTTGACGTCGAGATCGACCAACGTTTGCGCGACCGCGGGCCGGATACCAGTCAGCACGCAGCGCGCGCCGATCAGCCCGACGGCCTTGACCAGCTTCATGAAGTGATCGGCGGTCGAGGTGTCGATCACCTCGACGCCCGTGAGATCGATGATGACGAACCGCGACTGACTGCGCACGATCTCGTCGAGCAGTCGCTCCATCATCTCCGCGCTGCGCCGTGAATCGACCACGCCGATCACGGGGAGCGCGAGCACGTCCTCCCAGAGCGTCAGGATCGGGGTCGAGAGCTCCTGCACGGCCATCCTGAGCCGCGTGATGAGCTCCGACTTCTCCGACTCGCTGGCGACGAGCTCCTTGTTGCGCAGCGCGACCTCTTCCTCGAAGTTCTTGCGCGCCTCGCTGTCGAGGAACACCGAAACCGCGCCCGTCTGCGTCCCCGAGGCGTCGCGCAGCGGCGCTGCATGTACCTCGAGCCACACGCCGTCGGGCACGTTGCCGTTGCGGAAGAAGAGCTCGGCCGTCCGGACGGACTCGCCGCGGAGCGCGCGAGCGTGCGGCAGCTCCTCCACCGAATAAGGCGTGTTCTTGTCGGCGTGCAGGTAGATGGCGCCTTCGCCCCACTCCTCCACGGGCGGGGCCGTGGGCGCCGTCTCGGGGACCCCGAGGAGCCGATCGGCCTCGGGGTTGCCCATGGTCACGTTGCCGTCACGGTCCGTCACCCACACTGCGACCGGGAGCTGCCGGAAGAGCGCGCGCAGAGACTCGTTCTCCGCGCGCAGGGCGGCTTCGGAGCGCTCACGCTCCTCGAGCTTCTGCTGAAGGGCCGCCAATTCGGCCTTCAGCCGCTCGATCTCCGAACCTTGGTTACCCTCTTCCAAACTCGCCTCCGACGGAGCCGACGACGCACGCGCAGACGCTCAGGATATACACGAACCGCAATCGGAAGACGACTGCTGCCGGCACGGGCGCGCGAAAAGGATCTTCGCCGCAGCGGCGAGCTGTGGGAAACCGCACCCGAACACAAGTTCGCCCCAAACGAGGGAACGAATTCGGGAAACGAGCTGCGGAAGAAGACGAAGAAGCGTCAACCGCTCGCCGCTTTCGTCCACATCGTCCTCTTCGATAGCGCGCGCGGACGCGCTCGGGCCGCCGGAAAACTGCTACGCTGTTCCGATCGTGCTCTGCGCGTTGCGGCTAAAACCCGCGCTTGCGCAGCTCGGCCACCACGTCGGCGTAGAAGACTTTGTGCTTCCAGCCGTTGCCGATGCCAGCCGCGTCGCCGAAGAGCTGGCCGACCTCGTCGAGGTGATCGACGGGCAAGCAGCCCCAAAACTCGCCGCGCTTCGAATCGACGACGCGCACGAGCCCGTCGTTCGGATACGGATCGCCGAAGCCTCCGTCGAGGATCGTCTCGAAGAGCGAGAGCAGCGGATCCACCGTGTCGAGCTTGCCTTGCCACTCGGCGATGAACGGCAGCGAGACGTCGGCGTCGCAGATGTCGCCGCCGAGGTGCAGGTCCGTGCGGCCCGCGATCGAGGCGTAAAACACGCCGGGCTCGTCCGGGTGCGCCTTGTTGAAGGCGGTGATCCCGGGCTGGCTGAAGAGCTCGAGGGGCTTCCACACGTTCGTCTGCTCGCCGAACTCGTCGTAAAGCGGCGCGCCGATGAGCTCGAGCAGCTCACTCACGACGTCCTGCGCGGCCGGATCACTCACGAGATCGAGCGCGATGTCCGCGATGCGCGATCCGCCGTGCGGCGTGGCCACCGTGACCACGCTGGCCACGAGGTCGGGCCGGAGATTCGCCGCGACGCGCGCGTCGAGCCCGCCCTGCGAGTGGCCGATGACGTTGACCTTCTCGTGCCCCGTGATCGCGAGGATCTGCTCGATGTGCTCGACGAGCTGCGCGCCGCGAAAGTCCGAGGTGTTGAACGGATCGACCGCCGGCGTGAACACGAGGACCTCGCCCTGCGACGCGAGGTGGTCTTTGATCTCGTAAAAATAGGTCGCGAACCCGGCCCCGGCGAAATCTTCGAACCCAAAGAATCCGTGCGAGAGCACGATCGGATACGGCGGCCCGAGCTTCACCTCGCTCCCGCCCGAGCCGCCTTCCCCGCTGGAGCTCGACGACGACACGGACGACGCGCCGCCCGAGCCGCCCACGCCCACGCCCGTGAGCACGCCGCCGCCGCCCCCGTGGCCGCCGGACAGAAGCCCGCTCGACGTGGTTTCTCCGCTCGAACCACACGCGGCGGCGAGGCCCATCAAAACGAGCGCGAGCGCTGGCCACGCGCGCGCGGCGAGCTTCCGATCGAGCAAGCGCATATCCATCCCTCCGAAGGCGTGAGAAGGCGCCACGACGAGCGTCGAACGACGCTCGGGTCGCGTCAAGGATGCGCGCCCCTGGGAAGACGCGCTTCCACCCCGGCGACGCGCCGACTTTGCGCCCCGACGCGCCGGACGTTCGGATAGCTTGGAGCGCATGTACGTGGCCATCCTCGACCCCTCGCGCCGCAGCGCGTGGTGTTCCGTCCTCGGCGCCGCCGCGCTCGCGATCGCCCTCTCCGGCTGCGGCGGATCGACCGAGCCCGCGAAAGACGCGTCGCAAGAGAAGCCCGCGCCCAAGGTCGAACCGAGCGATGGCCTCGATGCGCCGAAGGAGGAGTCCGTCGCGTTCCCCACGGCGTGCGCGAACGAGGGCTCGGACCTCTGCGTGCCTCCGAGCGCGTTCGTGCAACGCCTCTGCGCCGCGGGGATGCCGGAGATGGCGCTCGCCCTGTTCGCGAAGGGGACGCCGTGGGTGCGCGGCTATCTGGCCCGCGCGACCGAGGCGTGGGACGCCTCCGGCGGGCCGTCTTCGAGCAACAAGCTCGAGTTCGAGGAGGAGGTGATCATCCTCGTGAAGCGAGCGCCGAACACCGGCGGCATGGTCGTCAGCGGCGCGAGCGGCGGCAGCTACGACGTGCTGCGCTGGAACGGGAACTGCGCCTCGCTCCAGGCCGAGGAGATCCGGATGCGCGTGCCGCCCGAGCCGCTGCACGCCGAGATCCCGTGGCGCAAGCTCGATGACGACGTGCAGAAGGCGTTGCTCGAGGACGAGAAGATCGCGACCCGCGCCGCCGAGCACAAGAAGGAGTGCAAAGGCGTGTCGGCGGGCCAGACGAACCCGAAGTGCGACAAGGCGCAGAAGGCGCTGGGGAAGGCGATCGTGGCGTTCGTGCGTCGCGGGGGCGCGCTTCCTCCGCCGCCGAAGTTGCCGTGAATGGAGATGGGGGGCTTGCATGTCGAGGCTCGTGAAAGAGTTCGGGATCGCGGCGATGACGCTCCTCGCCGCTCTGTCGATCGGCTGCCGACAGGACGACGATCCGGACGGCGCCAGCGAGCTCTGGGCGCGGATCCAGGACGCGAAGTACCGCACGTGGGAGCGCGCGCCGGGCTACGCGACGCGGAAAAGTTCGAGCGCGCGGCACGGGACGTCGGTCGAAATATTCATGAACGACGTGGTCGCGGAGGTGCTCGAAGGACCGCAGATCACGGCCTGGCCAGACGGTTCGCTCCTCGTGAAGGACGGCTTCGACGACGACGGCAGCCCGCACATCGTGGCCGCAATGGAGAAGCGCGGGGGCGCGTGGTTCTTCGTGGAGTGGAGCCCCGAGGGGGAGTCGCTCTACTCGGGCGCGCCGTCGATCTGCACCGATTGCCACGCCGTCGGCGCGGACATGGTGCGCGCGTTCGACTTCCCGCCGTGACCCGCGGCGCGCCGCACGAATTTGTTCCGAACACGTAGCGGTTTGTCCGATAGTGGGACGCCGGACGGACCGGCCATAGGTTCGGGGTTTGTCCCATGAAACGAACACGCTGGATGTCGATGGTGACGCTCGCGACGGCGGCCTTGCTCGTCGCGTGCGGAGACGAGGGGCCCGAAGGATCGGGCACGACGAGCTCGAGCAGCAGCGGCGCAGGATCGGGCGGAGCCGGCGGCATCGGCGGCGCGGGTGGATCAGGCGGATCGGGCGGAGCCGGCGGCGTCGGCGGGGCCGGTGGATCGGGCGGGATCGGAGGTTCGGGCGGCGAAGGCGGCGCTGGGGGAAGCGGCGGCGCGGGCGGCACAGGGGGCGTCGGCGGCAGTGGTGGGTCGGGTGGCGCAGGCGGCGCTGGGGGAGCCGGCGGCGGAGGCGGTTCGGGCGGCGCGAGCGCGGTCTGCGGAGATGGCGCCGTCGAGGGGGCGGAGGGCTGCGACGACGGAAACACGACGGCGTCCGACGGGTGCGACGAGCAGTGCATCGTCGAGCCCGGCTTCATCTGCGCCGGCGCGCCGAGCACGTGCAACACACTCTGCGGCGACGGCGTCCCCGCGGGTCTCGAAGCCTGCGACGACGGCAACATGGCCCCGAACGACGGTTGCGACAGCACGTGCGCCGTCGAAGTTGGTTGGACCTGCAACGGTATGCCGAGCGCCTGCGCGACGAGCTGCGGCGACGGCATCCCCGCCGGCGCTGAGGCCTGCGACGACGGCAATGCCGCGCCGAACGACGGCTGCGACGCATGCGCCGTGGTCCCCGGCTGGACCTGCACGGACGCGCCGAGCGCGTGCGCGACGAGCTGCGGCGACGGCATCTCCGCGGGGAGCGAGGCCTGCGACGACGGCAACACCGCGGCGAACGACGGCTGCAGCGACGCCTGCGTCGTCGAGGCCGGATGGACCTGCACGGGCAGCGCGCCGAGCGCATGCGCCGGCGTCTGCGGCGACGGGCAGAAGGTCGGCGCGGAGAGCTGCGACGACGGCAATACCGCGGCGAACGACGGCTGCAGCGACACCTGCGTCCTCGAGCCCGGCTGGACCTGCACGGGCACGCCGAGCGCGTGCGCGACGACGTGCGGCGACGGCATCCCCGCGGGGAACGAGGCCTGCGACGACGGCAACACCGTGACCGACGACGGCTGCCTGCCCTCCTGCCAGGCGCCCTCGGGTGACTCCTGCGCCGAGCCCCTCACGCAAACCAACGCGCTCGTCATCGGCAACCTGCACCGATGGACCCTCGCCGAGGCCAGCGTCACGACGGCCGACGGCGCGTTCGCCTGCGACCCGACCGACATCGGTCCGGACGCGGTCATCAAGTACGTGAAGACGTCCCCGGACCTCGCGAACGGCGGCAAGCTCCTGCACGTCGAGGCGCGCACCCCGCAGACCGCCGCGGCCGCGCTGCTCGACGTCGAGATCATGAGCGGCACGTGCGACCCCACGCTCGCCGTGTCGGAAAAATGCCTCTGGAACAAGCAGATGTGGGGCGCCAACGTCGACGGCCCGCCCGGCACGTATTTCGTTTGGATCGCAAAGAATGCCCCCGGCACCCCCTTCCCGCCCGTCACGGTGACGATCGAGGAGATCGATCCCGCGGCCGCGGAAGGCGAGGGCTGCTTCGCGCCGTACACGACGGCGAGCGCGAACTACACGCCCCCCGCGCAGCCCGAAGACCCGCACGTCTGGGCGCTCCCGGACAGCGTGAACGCCTTCGACATGGCCGCGACCTGGGGCGAGCCTGGCTCGATCTCGTGCGACAACCACACCACCTACGGCGACATCCACGGCGTCGACGCAGTCATCGAGTACGACAAATCCTCGCCCACGAGCATCCTGCAGGTCGAGGTCGAGAACCTCGACCCGGTCCTCACGCAGAGCGCGCTCAACGTCGAGGTCTTGAACGAGTGTGATCCCGAGTCACCGACGAAGGTCTCGTACAACTGCCGCGCGAACGCCGACACGCACAACATCACGATGCCCGCGCCCCAGGGCCCGCTCTACGTCTGGGTGAGTACCGAGGCGACGAGCCAGGACTTCAACGGCGCGACCGTGAAGATCCGCGAGATCAACCCCGGCCCCGGCGAGAGCTGGGGGACGGCGGAGCCCCTCACGGCAGGCACGGTCCCCATCAACCCGACCTCGACGATGCGGCTCGACCCGCCGAGCTGCTTCCCCGCCGGCGTGAACGTGCACTGGTACGTCTACACGGTGCAGAACGGCGGCCTGGCCCTGCAAGGGGATCCCGTGGGCACGATCGCGCTCTTCGACGCGAGCAACCAGCAGATCTTCTGCGGCCCGTCGAGCCCCCTCGCGAGCCTCGGCGGCGTCTACCCGCCGGGCACGAAGTTCTACGTCGCGGTGCCCGTCGGCGGCACCGTCACGTCGCTCGCGATCACGGACATCGTCTACAGCGGCGTGAAGACGCCGGTTCCGCTCGGCGTCACGTTCCCGTCGTCGGCGTCGTCGGCGTACGGCATGGCGGTGAGCGGCACGGAGCTCTTCGTCGGCGGCCTGAGCAAGGTCTTCCAGTTCCCCATCGCAGGCGGCGCGCAAGCCGTCGAGCGAGGCACGGCCGACGGCCTCACGACGACGCACCTCGGCTACGATCTCACGTTCGCGAACGGCCAGCTCTTCAGCGTCGACAGCACGACGACGGCCAGCGCGAGCCGCCTCTTCCGCATCCTGAACGGCACGACGTGGGGTCCCACGACCTGGGATCTCACGCCCTCGTACCCCGCGAGCTCGGGCTCCTACGCGGTCACCTTCGACGGGACGAACCTGCTGCTCGCGACGCGCAACACGTCGGGGAAAACCGACTTCTACTCGCTCTCGCCGACGGCGCCGAGCGCGCCCGTGCACCTCGGGACGAACACGAGCGTCGACTACGTGGTGGGCCTCGCGGCCGACACGCAGTTCGTCTACGTCGCCGGGAGAACCGTGGGCACGTCGAGCGAAGGCGTCTACCGCATCCCGCGCGCATCCATCACGAGCGCGGCGACGAGGCTCGCGACGATCGACACGAGCACGCTTTGCACGAACGTGGAGATCGACGACCTCGTCTCGCCGCAGCACCTCTACGTGCGTTCGAACGGCGGGTTCATCCACGCGGTCGTGGATCCGGCGGGCCCTTCGTTCACGCACATCCCGAGCATCTCGACGCTCGGCGACACGACGGACTTCGCGATGACGTTCGACCGAGCGACGAAGACGCTCTACTTCGTGGAGACGGTGACGGTCACGAACGGCGCGGTCTGGAAGCTCCAGTGATCCGCGCCTCGCTCCCGCCCGGCTACTTGTTCTCTTCGGGCTTGAAGTCGGGCGGGAGCGCGGCGCCCTCGCCGAAGAAGTACTTCTCGCACTCGGTCATCCAGATGCGCTGACCGTGCTCGCTCATGAGGTCGAGACGAAACTCGTTGATGAGCATCTTCGAGTGCTCGAGCCACATCCGCCACGCCTGCTTGGAGACGTTCTCGAACACGCGCTGGCCGAGGGGCCCCTTGAAGGGCGGCTTCTCCATCCCTTCCGCCTCCTGACCGAGCTTCACGCACTGCACCATCCTCGACATGTCGACCTCGCTAGGAAGAGCCCAGACCCGGACAGGTGCGCCCATCCGGCGCCGCCCTGGGGGCCCCTCTCCGTCTAGTCGAGCCCCGAAAGGTCGTCGAGGGGCGCGCCGAACCGACGAAGACGTTGACGGCCCCCGTCGCGAGCCCCAGTCACGACGGAAGCCTCGCAGAAGGGGCCGGGGCGCGAGCCGAGCTCGCCCGAGCGCAAACGCCCGGGGCGCCCGACGGAGGGGTTGACGTCAAAGTAGGGTGTCCTATGCTTTCGTGGCTCGGACCTCTCGAAGGTCCGAGGTCACCACGAGGGGGCGATCGGCTTCGACGTGGGGACCGAAGGTTCATCTGCGTGCTGGCGGCTCCTGCACCGCCTACCAAGCGGGACGTCATACGTGCGAACGACAACGCATACGCTCTCGCGGCCTAAGAACCGACGATAGCCGTCCGACGGAGAGATCGTCCTGGTATCCGAAGGGTGTCAACTACAAGGGCTGGACCAAGCGAGGACGCCCTCGATAGCGCGGTCGAGATTAGCGAGGGATAGGTCGCGGCCGAATCCGCGGACCCAGTCGCAGGGGATACGGCGACTACGCACGTGAACGAAGGTGAACTGTAGGCCTTGCGGACCCGGGTTCGATTCCCGGCGCCTCCACTCAAATTTGCCGCGTTACTTCGCTGTTCTTACCCCGATCGTGCCCAAATCGTGCCCAGACCGATCATCTCGGACCGGGCCGTCGAGCAGGAGCACGGCGCCCCGTCCGACCTCCGGCGAGAGGTGGGCGTAGCGCATGGTCATGTCCATCGTCGTGTGACCGAGCAGCTCCTGGATGGCCTTGAGCGGCACGCCCCGCATGACGAGGTGGCTGGCGAACGTGTGCCTGAGCACGTGCCAGCCGATCAGCCGGAGCCCTGCGCGCTTGCAGGCCCGCCAGAGGGGGTGCTTGCACTCTCCCTTGGTCAGGTGGCGCCCGCCCTTCCCGGGAAAGACGAGCCCTCCGGCGAAACGTGAAGGAAGCGACCGGAGCGCCGTGCGCGCCTCGTCGGAGAGCGGCACGTCGCGGCCCTTGCCGCCCTTCGGGGTCGAGATCTTTGCTTTCCAGATCGATCGCCGAACCCGGAGCAGGCCCTTCACGAGATCCACGTCGGTCCACCGGAGCTCGAGCAGCTCTCCCTGACGCAGCCCGGTCCGGAGGCCGAGCAGAATCATCGGGTGGATATTCGGCTCCGCGGCTTCGGCGAGGCGCGTGGCCTCCTCGAAATCGAGGAAATCGAATTCCGGCTCCGCCGTGGGGAGAAAGCCAATGCGTGGAACGGACGCGACTCTGCGCCATTCCTTCGCCACATTGAACAGCTTGCCCAGCACCGTGAGCTGATTGTTGATCGTCTTGTGAGCGAGCTCGGCCTTGCGCTGCTTTGCCTTGAATGCATCGATGTGCTGCGTATCGACGCGATCGAGACGGAGGTGACCAAAGAACGGCTTGAGATGCCGGTCGAGGATCATCCGTTTCGATTCGATCTCGCTAGGCTTGTTGTTCGCTGCGGCGTACACGTCCAGAAACTCCTGCGCGAAGTCACTGAAGAGAGGCGCGCTCGCCTGAGCCTGGAGCGCTGCTCCCGCCTCGAGTTCCGCTCGCCTGCGGCGTTCGTAGGCGAGGGCCTCGGAGCGATTCTTCGCGCCCGTTGCGGCCTCGCGGTGTCGCATGCGCTCGCCGCCGCGCATGTAATAGAAACTTACCTGCCATCGTCCGTCTTTCCGTTTTCGCACGCTCATCGTGTTCTCCTCGATGGGCGCGCCTGCTGGTGCTGACCTGCGAGCCAAGTTAGCAGCCCGTGGATCTACGAGCCCCCGATCGCGACCCCAACACCGTGCATTTCATACGGATACATCCCGCGCCACGTGGTCCGGGAAAACCGTGCCAGCCGGCTCGGCATACCCCGTACCAGAGCC
>NZ_JASBQE010000086.1 GCF_029960785.1 Polyangium sp. 15x6 | reverse complement strand
TCTGAGCCAGGATCAAACTCTCCAGTTAAACTTGCTGGAGGTCACCTCGGTCCGGCTAAAGACCGGGTGACGGCTCATGCCTCATTGGCATGACGTGTTGCCTCGACCGTGCTTGCGCAGGTCGAAGGCGAGGGCCACGTCACCACACGTTATTGCGTGTTGCGTACAATCCAGTTTTCAAGGACCGAGCCGAGGCGCTTCGCAAAGCTCACCTCGTTTGCTCGAACAAACGTCGCGCCCGAAGGCCCGCCGTCGCCAGCAATCTCAGCAATCGTCTCACGGACTCTGCATATTTCTATACGGAGCACCGCGCGGCACCCACGAACTCGTCAGCAATCTCTTTCGAGATCCTTCAGGCTCGGGGACCCGCTGAGGACGGCACCTTGCGGCGCCCTGCGTCCCTCAGCGAGGGGCGGCCTTTTAAACCGCCTCATTCGCCTTGTCAACATCTTTTCATCCGAGGTCCGAGAACATTTTCACATTCTCCGGAGCCTGGGTCCTCACCGAGGACGGCACCTTGCGGTGCCCTGCGTCCCTCAGCGAGGGGCGGCCTTTTAAACCGCCTCATTCACCTTGTCAACATCTTTTTATCCGAGGTCCGAGAACACTTTCACATTCTCTGGACCCTGGATCCTCACCGAGGACGGCACCTTGCGGCGCCCTCTGTCTCGCGGCGAGGGGGGCGTATCTAAACGGCCTCGGTCGTGTTGTCAACGGACAATGATCCGCGAAGGACGAAAATATTCTCCGCCCCCTTCTTCCGCGGACCTGCCGAGGACGGCACCTCGCGGCGCCCTCTGTCTCCCAGCAAAGAGTCATCCTAACCACCACCGCCCGGGCGTCAACCGACCGACGCTCCCGATCTCGATCGAGGGCAGGGAGGCTGACGACGCTCCTCCGGCTGTCAACGCAACAACGCAACAACGATGAGGAGAGAGAGGAGAGAGAGGAGAGAGAGGAGAGAGGAGGACCTCGAGCGGAGAGGCGGCCCGCTCAGCGAGGCTTCCGCTCGTCGTGCGGCGGGAGCGCGCCCTTCGGCTCCTGCGGCTCGGGGGCACGGTCGGCCTCCTCCGACAGCCCCTGCTCCACGCTCTGCTGTGCGCTCGACGCGCCGACTTCGCCGGCACCCGAGGTCGATCGCTCCGGCGCGAAGGACACGCCACCTCGGCCAGATTCGTCGTACGAGCCACCGCCGAGCGAACCTGGCGGGCGCATCTCCGCGTCGGGCGGGTGCGGGCTGCCGAACGGGTAGATTCCCTTCGATTGATCGACCTCGTCCGTACGGCCTTTCCCCTGCGTGAGAGGGTTGTTCGTTTCATCGTCGCGCACCATCTCGTCCTCCACCGTGCACACGGGTTGCACCCGGCTTGCGCATCTTGTGCCCGTGGGCGCCGTGCATTCGATATGCCGGCAGTGGAATGCGCGCGAGCTCTGCCTTGACAAATGAGAATCGCTCGCGTATCGTGGGCGCGGCTGCTGCGAAGTGCGCTTTCCTCGGGCGCGCTCCGGAGTTCAAACGAGCGGGGTTTGGGGCGGAGGGCGCCGTCAGGCGACCTGCAGTCCCAAGCGTCGAACCGAGGAAAGGATCGCGGGTCGGCGATGCATCGTCGGCGTGCGAGCGTGAGGAGACGTGCGTCCTCTGGATTGGATGCGCTCCCAGGCTCGACGTCGCGGCAACGCACGACCTGCGCGATAGGGTTCGTTCGTTCGCAGGGCGCTCGCACGGCAGGACGTGCTCGCGCCTGGGAAAGCAGCCATGGGCAATCTTCGTCTGGATGCGGTCGTGCGCCGACAAGACAGCGCGCTCGCCCGCATCGAAAGTCGTTTTGGTGTTCCCATCACGCTCATCGCGCGGCCCGATGTCTCCGTCGAGGCAGAGGGCATCGCTGAGCTCCTCGAATTCGTTTCGATTCAAGACACGCTCCTCTCCATCTGGGAAGAGGAGCGCAAAGGCCGCATCGCGCCGTTCTGGGGCGAGGGGCCGGGCCATCTCGCGGCCGTGGTGCTCACGCCGGATTTCCACAAAGGATCCGGCATCCCCGTAGGCACCGTGGCCGACGCGCGTGGATTCGTCGTCCCGCGCGCCGTGGGCAACGACGTCTGCTGCGGCATGCGCCTCGCCGTCACGGACGTGACCCACGACGAGCTCGCGCCGCACATGGCCGCCTTGAAGAAGCGCCTGCGGGCCATCTTCTTTCAGGGCCAACGAAACATCCCCATGTCCCCCCGCCAGCGCGAGGCGCTGCTCCGGGACGGGCTCTGGGGGCTCGCCGAGACCGCGGCCGATAACCAGGGTACCGGAATCTGGCGCCATTACGACCCCGCGCGGGAGCTCCACGATCTCGAGCGGGTCCATTTCAACGGCGCGCTGCCCACCGACGACACGTTCGCATTCGCGAGCTTCATCCGCGCCTCGGGCGCCAGAGACGGCCGGGACATCCAGATCGGATCCGTCGGCGGCGGGAACCATTTCGTGGAGCTGCAGCGCGTGGACGAGATCGTGGACGGCCACGCGGCGCACGAGTTCGGCCTCGCCCGCGGGGCCGTGACCATCATGGCGCACTCGGGCTCCGTCGGACTCGGTCACGTGGTGGGCGGTCATTTCATGGCCCGCGCGCACGAGCTCTACCCGAAAGGTCTGCCCCACCCGGCGCACGGCTTTTACGTGATGCCGACGCGGGGGCCGCTCGCCGCGGAGGCGGCCGCATACCTGTCCGCGATGCGCAACGCGGCGAACTTCGCCTTTGGAAACCGTCTCTTCCTCGTGCTGATGGCAGCACGCGCGATGAGCGAGGTCCTCGGTCGAACGGTGGAGACGCGGCTGGTCTACGATGCGCCGCACAACCTCATCTGGGAGCCGGAGGGCAAGGCAGGGCGCTTTCTCCATCGGAAAGGCGCGACGCCCGCACCCGGGCCGGATCCGTTCCAGAGCCCATTCCAGTACACCGGGCATCCAGTGATCATCCCGGGCTCGATGGGCGACGCGAGCTGGGTACTCGCGGGGCTCGGCAACGAAGCGCTGCTCGCGAGCGCCTGTCACGGCGCAGGCCGGAGCCTGACGCGCGGGCAGGCGAGCCACGTGAGCGACGACGTGTACCGAGAATCGACCGGGAAGCTCGACGTGGTGACCCCGATCGATCCAGACGCGCCATCCCTCCGCGGGCGGCGCGACATCCTCGAGAAGTATCACCGCCGGATGAAGGAAGAGGCACCATACGCGTACAAGGCCATCACACCGGTCGTGCAATCCGTCGAGGATGCCGGCGTCGCACGTCGAGTCGTGCGGCTCTCGCCGATTGCGACCGTGAAGGGATGAGTTTCATCGGGGAGCCGCTGCGCTGGGGCGTTGCCCCAGGCCCCACCAGGGGCTATCCGCCCCTGGACCCGGACCAGCCAGGGGCTGGACCCGGGGTCGATGAACTGCGCGATGCGCAGTTCATCGAACAGGCCGAGGAACGACCCCTGCCAACCAAGACAGCCGCGCTGCCCTTTCTATGGGCAACGTTGTCTCTGGTCTTGCCATCGGCCTGTGGAAGAACCGCGCATCGCGCGGTTCTTCCACCTCGAGTCCAGGGCTTGCCCTGGTTCGGGTCGAGGGGCGAACAGCCCCCGCGGGGTCCGGGGCAGAGCCCCGGCGCAGCGGCCCCAGGTTTGTTGGCCCGCGCTCCGTGGCCTTCGTAGCATGCGCCATAGGGCGCGATATGGAAAACGAAGCAGTGCGGAGCCCGGTCGTGGTGGGCGAGATCCTCGCGGGGAAGTATCGCGTCGAGCGTCTCCTCGGCATGGGTGGCATGGGCGTCGTGGTCGCTGCCACGCACCTCGAGCTCCGGGACGAGCGGGCCATCAAGCTCGTCCGGTCGGAGCTCACGCATCCGCAGATCATCGAGCGCTTCTTCCGCGAGGCGCGCGTCGTCGTGAAGCTCCGGAGCGAGCACGTCGCTCAGGTGTACGACATTGGCCGGCTGCCTTCGGGCACGCCGTTCATGGTCATGGAGCTGCTCCATGGCGACGACCTCTCGGCGCTGCTCAAGAAACGAGGGCCGCTGCCGGTGCACGAGGCCGTCCTTTACGTGATGCAGGCCTGCGACGCGCTCGCCGAGGCCCACGGTCGCGGAATCGTCCACCGCGATCTCAAGCCTGCGAACTTGTTCCTCACGCACCGCGAGGATGGCTCGCCGTGCATCAAGGTGCTCGATTTCGGCGTCTCGAAGCACGTACCCGAGGACGGCGAATCGGAGATGACGAGCAACGGCGACATCATGGGCTCGCCGCTGTACATGGCGCCCGAGCAGATGCGCGCGGCGCGGGAGGTCGACGCGCGGGCCGACATCTGGGCCCTCGGCGCGATTCTGTACAAGCTGCTCACGGGCCGCGCGCCGTTCCAGCGCGCCACGACGCCCGAGATCTGCATGGCCGTGCTCGGCAGCGAGACGGCGCCGCTCCCCTCGTCGATTCACGCCAGAATCCCGTCCGGGCTCGAGGCCGTCATCATGCGCTGCCTCTGCAAGGACGTCGACTCGCGCTTCCCGCGCGCCGTCGACCTCAAAGCCGCGCTCTCGCCCTACAGCGAGCGCCGCGAAGGCTGGGACGAGGACGAGCGCGTCTCGCTCACCGACGACCCGCGCTCGTCCCGGGTCTCGAACAGCTCGCGCCCGATTCCCAAGAACATCGATGCCATTCTGCTCGGTTGCATCGGCAAGGATTCGGGCCGCCGCGCCGCGCGGGCCAAGGGGCGCCGCACCCAGTCGGATCCGTTCCTGAAGCGCGCGGAAGCCATCGAACCGAAAGCCCTTCCTGCCGCGCCAGCGGAACCTCCCTGCGAAATGCTCCGGGATCCCGAGTTCTCCTGCATGGGCAGCGGAACCGTCCCGATGGGGAGCACCGATCTGCGCAAGGCCCGGGAAATGGGACTCGGAGGGCCCCCCCAGGCGCTGCAACCCACGACGCCCGCCGTCGAGCCCGACACGAAGCCGACGTCGGCCCTCCTCGAACCCGATGAGAGCATCGACGAAGCAACCGCGCTCGCCCCGCCGCGGCTGCCAAGCTTCCCCGCGCTCCCGCCTCCGTCCGTGCGCACGTCCCTCCCGTGCGTCCCCGTGCCGAGCGCCGGCGAGCCCATCGGCAACAGCATGGCCCCCTGGGATTACGCACCAGCTCCGCCCGCGCCTCGCGGCGCGAAATCGGTGGCGTTCGCCGCGAGCGCAACGACGGCCGTGTTCATCATCGTCGCGCTCGTCATGGCCTTCACCACGGGGGGCGAAAAAAACATCGCCGAAGGCGCAGTGCGTGGCGCAGACATGCGCCCGGCAGCCGGCGGCATGCCCGCGCCCGCAGAGCCCGAGGCGCCCGCCACGAGCGCGTCCGCGGCGGTCGAAGCACGGGCGACGCCTTAGACAGGGCACAGCGTCGCGCCGGGGTTTCACCCCGGACCCGAGCAGGGGCTATCCGCCCCTGCACCCGGACCAGCGCAAGCGCTGGACCCGGGGTCGATGAACTGCGCGATGCGCAGTTCATCGAACAGGCCGTGGCAAGACCAGCGACAGGCTTGCCAGTCGAAACCGCAGCACGGACGTGTCGGATCGAGGGTAGGGCAGCGCTGCTGTCTCAGCGGGCGAGGTGGTGGAGGGTCTTGCCTCGGGCCCGTCCGAGAAACCGCGCATCGCGCGGTTTCTCGGCCTTCGGTCCAGGCCGTGCCTGGTCCGGGGTGCAGGGGGCGGACAGCCCCCTGCTGGGGTGCGGGGCGACGCCCCGCTCCGTCTCAGGGCACGCAATACGCGACGGTCCTGCCTCCGAGCATGGCCGTCTCGCAACCGCTGAAGCCCTGCGCCTCGCAATCGACCTTCGCGGGTGTCCCCAGGTTGCAGAACGACACCGTGCTCCCCTCGCATGCCTCCGCGGCACCGAGATCGCACGTTGGCTCGACGAATCCGCACGCCGCGCCTCCGGCGAAGGCTCCGCTCTGCACGAAGCCGCAGCTTTGGCCCTCCGGCGACAGCGCGGCGCAGTCGCGCCGACCGATCTTCCCGCCTGCGCAGGTCTCCAGCACGTCGCCTTTGCATTCTTGCGAGAAGAAGCTGCATGCCTCGCCCTTGCCGATACAGCCCATGTCGTTGCGTTGGGGATCGAAGCCGCAGGTCTCGCCGGCGATCGTGACCCTCTTCTCCTCATCCTGCCCGTTGATGTGCACCATGTTGTACTGCGTGCGGCAATCGATCCGCTTGAGAATGCCTGCGGCGGTGCATTGGACGAGCACGTCGGGATCATCGGCCGCGCAGGTCGTCTCCGTCGTGCCGAACGTGCAGGTCTCGGCCCCGCAGCCGGCCCAGATGTTCTTGTTGCAGGACAGCCCCGCGGCCGCGCAGTCCATCGCGCCCGTCGGCACGCCGTCGGGATTGCAGAGCACCCAGGTCTCGCCCTCGCAGAGATCGTCGGCGGGGTGCGCCGCGCATGCGGCGGCGAACGTGTCCTTGGGCGGCGTGCAGGCGCGGACGCCGGCGCAGTCCTTCGCGGCGAGCTTGCAATCGAGGCTCGCGATCTCGAAGCTCAGCTGACCGGTGGCCGCCCAGGTCCAGCGCTCGTCGAGGACGTGGCCGAGGCATACCTGCATGCCGATCGGCTGACCTCCCTCCGCCTCGCATGCGTTGATGCGCAGACAGTCGGCGATCCGTGCGTCGAGCTCCGGCGGCGGCGGAGGCGGAGGCGGCGGGGCGGGCGTCTCGGGGTCGTTCCCGGCGCATGCGAGCAACAGCGTGGACAGGAGAAGCCAAGGAGAACGGATTTTTGGGAAGAGCATGCGCGCTCTCTAGCGCGCCGTTCGCTCCTCGCCGAGCGGCAGCACCAAAATGGCGACACACCCCTTCGCATTGGGCCGGTTTTCCAGCCGGAGCAGCCCCCCGTGCGCCTCGGCGATCTGCCGGCTCAAGAGCAGCCCGATGCCCGATCCTTGCGGTTTCGTCGTGAAAAACGGCACGAACAGGTTCTCCGTTTGCGGCAACCCTGGCCCCTCGTCCTCCACGACCACCTCCACGCGCGCACCGGCCGTTCGCCATGACACGCGCACCCCTCCGCCCGTCTCCAGCGCTGCGTCGACCGCGTTCCGCACCAGGTTGATGAGAAGCTGATCGAGCTGATCTCCATCACCCGGCGCGACGACCTCCGGACCCTCGTCCACGTGCACCGGCAGCCGATTCTCCAGCGCCGCCACGCGCGTCACCCACGCTCCGACCGCGACTGGACCGATCGACGGCGCCGGCAAGCGGGCGAGACGCGCGTAGGCCGACATGAACCGACCGAGCGCCTCGGAGCGGCGCGCGATCACGGCGAGACCGTCGCGCACGTCGTCCTCCCAGTCGTCGGGCCGCGGATCCAGCGAGAGCAACTTGCGTTGCCCCTCGGCGATCGACTGGATCGGCGCGAGCGAGTTGTTGATCTCGTGGCTGATCACGCGGATGAGCCGCTGGAACGCCTGCCGCTCCTCCTCGCGCAGCGCGCGCCGCAGATCCGTGAGCACGACCAGGTGATGCGGCAGCCCGCCTTGCCGGAACGTCGTGCGCCGGAGCTCGAACGGGCCGCCGCTGCCCGGCAGGACGTCGTCGAGGCGGCAAGGCGCGGACGCCGTGAGCCAAGCCGAGACCCCGAGCGACGCCGCGCGCCGGCCGAGCAAGCGCGGGCTAGGCAGGCCGAGCAGGCGCTCGCCCGCCGGGTTCACGAGCCGCAGCGTCTCGCCCTCGTCGAACGCGAAGATCGCCACGTCGATCTGCTCCATCACCGTGCGGAGCAGCGCGCTCGCTTCCAGCGCCCCGAGCGTCTTTTCGCGCACTGCATCGCCGAGCGCGTTCGCCTCCAGCATCACCTCGCCCAGCGGATCCCCTCGCCGAGCGCCCCGCGCGCGCATCGACGTGTCGCCCGCGCGCAGCGCTTCGAGCACGTTCGCCAGCGTCTGGAGCGGCCGCACCACGCGCGCCTGCACCTCGGAGGCGACGCCCGCCCACGTGAGCACGACGAGCGTCGTCAGCGTCCACTTCGCGGCCGCGCCCGCGTCGCTCCGCCAGAGCAGCACGAGCGCGAGGATGACCGCGGGCAGGCCTGCGAGGAGCGTGAGGAGAAGAATCCCGCGGTCGAACGGCAGCCGCGGCCGCTCGGCGTTCATCCGGAGCCCTTGAGCCCGAAGTGCTGCATCCGCCGGTAGAGCGCGCTGCGGCTGAGGCCCAGGGCGCGCGCCGCGTCGCTCACGTTGCCGCCGGTGCGGGCGAGCGCCCGCGCGATCAGATGCCCCTCCGCCTCCTCCAGCGTCATCTCCTCGAGCCGGCTCGGGGCCTGCGAAGGCCTGCGCAGCATGATGTCCTCGGCCCGGATGAGCCCACTCGGCGCGAGCAGCAGCGCGCGCTCGACCGCGTGTTCGAGCTCGCGCACGTTGCCCGGGAACGGGTGCGCGAGCAGCGCCTCGATCGCGCTCGGATCGAACGACGCATTCTCGATCCGGTAGCGCTTCGCGTGCGACACGAGGAAGTGCCCCGCGAGCGCCGGGATGTCCTCGCGCCGCTCACGCAGCGGCGGCAGGTGGATCTCCACGGTGTTCAGCCGGTAGAGCAGATCCTCGCGGAAGCGCCCCGCCCGCACCTCGGCCCCGACGTCGACGTTCGTCGCGGAGAGCACACGTGCGCTGACCTTGCGCACCTTCGACGACCCGACCGGGCAGAGCTCGCCGGTCTGCAGCACCCGCAAGAGCTTCGCCTGCTGCGCGAGCGGCATGTTCGCGATCTCGTCGAGGAAGAGCGTCCCCGCGTCGGCGAGCTCGAAGCAGCCGATCCGATCCTCGCGCGCGTCCGTGAACGCGCCCTTCACGTGGCCGAAGAGCTCGCTCTCGAAGACGCCCTCGGCGAGGCCGCCCGCGTTCACTGGCACGAACGGCCCCGCGGCCCTCCGCGAGATCGCGTGCAGGTAGCGGGCGACGACCTCCTTGCCCGTCCCGTGCTCCCCCGTGACGAGCACGTTCGCGTCCGACGGCCCGATCCGCTCGATGAGCCGGATCACCGGCGCCATCGCGCGCGAGCCCGCGACGAGTGGAGGCACCTCGCCCCGGAGCGCCGCGTTCTCCCGTTCGAGCCGCCGCATGCGCCGGAGCGCCTGCCCGAGTTCTACCTGCGAGCGGAGCGTCGCGAGCAACCGCGCGTTGTCCCACGGCTTCTGCACGTAGTCGCGCGCCCCCTTGCGCATCGCCTCGACCGCGCCTTCCACGCTGCCCCACGCCGTCATCACCACCACCGGCAGCGTCGCGTCGAGCTCGCGCAGCTTCGGCAAAAGCGAAAGGCCCTCGCGGCCGGAGGTGGTGTCGCGGGTGTAGTTCAGATCGAGCAGGACGACGTCGAAGTCGCCGCCCTCCACGGCCGCGAGCACGGCGGCCGGCGAGCGCGCCAGCGCAGGGGAAAAACCCTCGGCCTTCACGAGCAGGCGCAGCGCTTCGAGCACGTCGGGCTGATCGTCGGCCAAGAGGATCTTCATCGTCGTCACGGCGAGGTTACTCCGTGCGCAGGGCGATCGCAGGCGGGACACGCGTCGCGCGCCGCGCGGGGAAGTAGCTCGCGAGCAGCGCCGCCGCCGCGAGGACGGGACAGGCGATCGAAAGCGTCAGCGGATCTCGCTCGCTCACGCCGTAGATCACGCTCGCCATCACCCGCGACAGCGCGAGCGAGGCCGCGAGCCCCACGCCGATCCCGAGCCCGGCGAGCACGAGGCTCCGCTTCAGCACCATGCCGAGGATGTCGCGCGCCTCCGCCCCGAGCGCTAGCCGGATCCCGAACTCGCGCGTGCGTTGCGTCACCATGTAGGAGGTCACGCCATACAGTCCAACCGCGGCCAGGATCAGCGCCGTGATCGCGAAGACGGACAGCACCTCCAGCGCGAACCGGCGCGGCCCGAGGCGCTGCTCGACGCGCGCTTGCATCGGGATCGCGTCGTAGATCGGCTGCTCCCGATCGATCGCGCGGACCTCGCTCCCGAGCGCCGACAGGAGCGACAGCGGATCCTGCGACGTGCGGAGGACGATGTTCAGGGTGTGCCGGGGGACCTGCGCGTACGAGGCGTAAAACGTCGGCGCGATCGTCTCCTCGCTCGACACCTCGCGCACGTCGCCGACCACGCCGACGATCGTGTGGAACGGGCACGTCTTCTCGTCGTCGCCGCAGGGCGGCCGGATCCTCCGCCCGACCGCGTTCCCCTCGGGGAAGTACGTCTTCACGAGCGCCTGGTTCACCACGATGGCGCGCGGCGCGTCCTCGTGGTCCTGATCGTTCAGCATGCGCCCCTCGATCAGCGGCACGCGCATCGCCTCCAGGTAGCCCGGCGTGATCTCGCGATGCACCGCGTACGGCCAGCGCTCGTCCGCCGCGGGCGTCTTGCCCTCGATGCGGAAGCTCTGGCTGTAGCGCACCGAGATCGGCAGGTTCGTGGTGATGCCGGCGCCGGTCACGCCGGGGAGGTTTTTCACGCGGGCGAGCAAGTCACGCGCGAACGCGGCCTTCGCCTTGTCGTCCTTGTAGCGAGGGTTCGTGATGGCGAGTTTTGCCGTGAGCACGCCCTCGGGATCGAAGCCGAGCGGCATGCGGGCCATCGCGCTGAGGCTCCGGGTCATGAGGCCCGCGCCGGCGAGCAGCATCAGCGCGAGCGCGATCTGCGCAACGACGAGCGCGTTGCGGAAGCGCCCCATGCGCCCGCCGGCCGTGCCGCGGCTGCCTTCCTTGAGCACCTCGGCCGGATCGACACGGCTCGCGTGGATCGCCGGGATCACGCCGAACACGAGCCCCGTCACGAGCGACACGCCGAGCGTGAAGGCGACGACGACGCCGTCGAGATGAATCTCCTCGGCGCGCGGCAGCCTGTCGGGATCGATCGCGACGAGCGCGTCCACGCCCCAGAGCGCGAAGAGCAGCCCGAGCGCGCCGCCGAGCACGGCGAGCACCGCGCTCTCCACGAGGAACTGCACGGCGATCCGCCCGCTCCCCGCGCCGAGCGCCGCGCGCACCGCGATCTCGCGTTGCCGCACCGCCGCCCGCGCGATGAGGAGGTTCGCCACGTTCGCGCAGGCGATGAGCAGCACGAACACCACCGCGCCGAGCAAGAAGACGAGCGTCGTCTTCGTCTCGCCCACGGTGAAATCCTTGAGCGTCCGCACGTGCACGAGGAGCCGCGACGCCCCCGGCGCCGCGCCCTCGTGCTCCTCGTTCATCCGCCGGCGCAGCGCGGTCAGATCCTCCTCGGCCTGCACGACCGACACGCCCGCTTTGAGCCGCGCGAGGAGGTCGTAGTTACGCCAGTTGCGACGCTCCTCCGAGGACTCGAGCTCCGAGGGCGCGAGCGGGATCCAGACGTCGACCTTCTGCGGCAAGGCGAACCCACGTGGCAGCACGCCGACCACGGTGTACGGCTCGCCGCTGAGATCCGCCGAGCGCCCGACGATCGAAGCATCCCCGCCGAACCGCCGCTGCCAGAGCGCATGCGAGAGCAACACGACGCGGTCGTTGCCGGCCTTCGCCTCGTCGGGCGTGAACACGCGGCCCGGCGCCGCTTCGATCTTCAGCACGGGAAAAAACGCCGGCGAGACGGTCGCGACGAGCAGGCGCTCGGGCGGATCCACGCTGGCGAGGTTCTTGTCGCGGAGCTGGTAGGCCGCGACGGCTTCGAGCGAGCGGTTCTGGTCGCGGAAGTCGTGGTACTCCGGGATGCCGAACGCCATCTGCTCGAGCCCCGCCAACCGAAAATCCTGGTGGATGACGACGATGCGATCCGCGTCCGGGTACGGCAGCGGCCGGAGGACCACCGCGTTGACCACGCTGAAGATCGCGCTCGTCGCGCCGATGCCGAGCGCGAGCACCACGAGCGCGGCGACCGTGAAGGCCGGGGCCTTGCGCAGCATGCGCAGCGCGAAGCGGACGTCTTGCAGAAAGTCGTGCATGGCTCCCTCCGCGCCTCAGGCCGCCGCCCCGGGCGCGTGGGACTCCTCGACGATCCGTCCGTCGAACAGGCTGATCGTGCGCGTCGCGTGCCGCGCGAACGCCACGTCGTGCGTCACCATCGCGATCGTCGCGCCGCCCTCGTGCAGCTCGTGCAGGAGCTGCATCACGGCCTGCCCGTTCTTCGAATCGAGGTTCCCGGTGGGCTCGTCCGCGAGCAGGATCGCCGGGTCGCCGACCACGGCGCGCGCCACCGCGACGCGCTGCTGCTGCCCGCCGGAGAGCTGACCGGGCAGGTGCCGGGCGCGGTGCGCGACGCCCACGCGTTCGAGCGCCTTCATCACCTTCTCGCGCCGCTCCTCCGGCGGCACCTTCCGGTAGACCAGCGGCAGCTCGACGTTCTCGTACACCGACAGATCGCCGATCAGGTTGAACGTCTGGAAGATGAACCCGATCTCCTGGTTGCGCAGGCGCGACATCTCCGCGGCCGACAGCCCCGCCGCGGGTCTTCCGCGCAGCGTGTACGAGCCGCCCGACGGCGTGTCGAGCAGCCCCAGGATCGCGAGCAACGTCGACTTCCCCGAGCCCGAGGGCCCGATCACGCTGATCCACTCGCCCTTGTCGATCGTCAGGTGCACGCCTTCGAGCGCGTGTGTCTCCACCTCGTCGGTGGTGAAGACCTTGGTGATCCCTTCGAGCGCGATCAGTCGTTCCGCCTTGCTGGCCATCGTCCCTCCTTCGTCGTCTCGTTCGCTCAACGCAGCTTGATCCGATCGATCCCGTCCCATCGCGACATGTCCGAGAGGATCACCCGATCCCCTTGGCGCAGGCCGCCGCGGACCTCGATCGTCCCGACGGAGGCGCGGCCGAGCTCCACCCGCTCGCGCAGCGCGACCTCGTCCCCGTCGATCACCTTGAACAGGCTCACCGCGCCCTCGGGCTGCGCGCCCGCGGGCCGCTCCACGGAGAGCACGTCTTTCAGCCGCTCGATCTCGATCGTCCCCTCGACCGAGAGATCCGGCCGTGATCCCTGCGGCAACTCGCCATCGATCGTCACCTCCACGGTGACCGTCCCCTGATGCGCGGCGGGCGCGATGCGCGCCACGCGGCCCTTCGCCAGGCCGTTGTGCGTATCGATCGACGCGGCCTGACCGATCTGCAGATCCTTCGCCTGGAGCTCGGGGATCCGCAGGACGGCCTTGAGCCGCTCGGGCCGGATGACGCGGGCGAGCACGGTCCCGGGCACGACCCACTGCCCGAGCTCGAGCGGCAGATCCTGCAAGAGCCCGTCGCCGCCGGCGCGCACCCGCATCGCGTCGACCTGACGCTTGCGAAACGCGGCGATGTCGCGCCGCTTCGTGATCTGCGTCCGCTGCGCGCCGATCTCGTCGCGCTTGCTCCCGTCGATCACCGCGACCCTGCGCTGCGCGAGATCGAGCCGCGCCGCGAGATCGGCCTCGCGATCGGCGAGCTGCCGCGCGTCGAGCGTCGAGTACACCTCCCCAGCGCCGGCGCGATACGCCTCGGCGCGGCGCCGCACGTCCGCGAGCTGCGAGGCGAGATCGGCGACGGCAGCGCGCTCGGCGAGCGCCTGCGTTTCGAGGCGGCTCTTCGCCTGGAACAACTCGAGCTGCGCGCTCGCCACGTCACGCTCCGACGCGAGCTCTTCGAGCACGACATCGGGGTTCGTCAGCTCCAGGATCAACGTGTCCTTCTCGACGGTCGCGCCGGGCTTCACGTGGATGCGCTCGACGCGCCCCGCGGTCTCGGCCGTGATCCACCGGACCTCCTCGGGCACGAGCGATCCCGGGCCTTTCACCAGCCGCACCATCTCGCCGCGCTGCACGGTGGCGATCCACAAGCCCGACCGCTCGACCTCGGGGGCCGCGGCACGGAGGCGCCCGAGGGTCAACGTGACGAGCGCGATCGCGAGGGCAAAAGCCGCCGCGGCGAAGAGCGGCGCGCGACGCTTGGGGGTGGGCTTGCGCGGGATGTCCATCCGACGCGGTGCGCCCTAGCGAACGGCGTACCAGGCAGGAAAACCCGCGGAAACGAGGTGTGAACCGGGGAGGAGGTGACCGGATCCGGGATCGTCGTCCCAAAATCGGACACCTCCACCCGCGTCTCGCTGGGGCTCTGCCCCAGGCCCCGCGGGGGCTGTCCGCCCCTCGACCCGGACCAGGCACGGCCTGGACCGAGGGTGGAAGAACTGCGCTCCGCGCAGTTCTTCCAGCGGGCCGGTTGGACCGCGTTGCCCGTCGAAAGGGCAGCGCGGCTGTCTTGATGGGCAGGGTCGACGAGGGTCTTGCCTCGGCCTGTTCGATGAACTGCGCATCGCGCAGTTCATCGACCCCGGGTCCAGCGCTTGCGCTGGTCCGGGTGCAGGGGCGGAGAGCCCCTGCTGGGGCCTGGGGCAAAGCCCCAGCGCGACGGTTTCGCGATTAGAACCGACGCCCCGGGCGCCCCCGGTCCTCGAGCAAGCGCGCCGAATCTGGCGCATCCGAAGGCGCCATCACGCGCGACGTCCGCGCGCCTTCCGGCGCAGAAGCCCCGTTCGTCTCCACGATCCACGAGGCGAGAGCGAGCAACACGAACCCAACGAGCACGATTGCAGCGACGATCGCCGTCGCCATGGGCAAACGAATACGAACGCCGTCGATCTGATTCATCTCGAGCGTCACGAACACCTCCTCGTGCAAGCAACGGATCGACAAAGGCCCCGCGGGCGCACTCTCGCGCCGATTTCCCCGAGCCCCTCGATGTCCGTCCGATGGTCCACCGCCGCTCGAAAAGAGCGGCACCTTCATCGTCCGTCGACCGGCGCACACTTTATCGCAAGAGCCCCCCAAATGGAGGGAAATCGGTGCGTCGCTGGGACATGGAATGTCCATCCGGAGGCCCCCCCCGGGCGGCTCGGCGTCGCGACGCGCACCTTGTCCTCCCGCCTCTCTGCGCCTACACACCCACCGGTGCGCCGACCTCTGTCCCCCGAAGAGCAATACATCCAGACCGAGCGCGTCCGCGAGCTCGTCGACCTCCTCTGTGCATTCCTCGACGGGCGGAAGGACCGCGCGGAGATCACCCGCTGGAGGCGCACGGGGTGGCGAAACGCGGAGGTGGACGGAGGCGGGCTTCAGGGTCAGGGCATGGCGTGCCTGGTGTTCGACTGCCTCGACGATATCGAGCGGCGCCGCGGTGACGATTTTCTCGTGCGCCGCGAGGACGTAGCCGGGTACGTCGCATGGCTGACGACGCGGGGAGAGCGCGGGGCCATCGGGCCGCGTCCGCTTGCCGCCGTCGCGCGCTCGATCGACTCGCTCGTGACGGAGATGCGCGGGGACACGGTCCGTTTCTTCCAGCCGGGGTTCGGCTGGCTCGTGGAGACGTGTTTCGTCTCGGCCACGGGGCGCGGCTTCTGGGCCGTATCGGACCTCGAACGCGGGGCCGGCCTGGAGATTCGCACGATCCGCGGGGACGATCCCACCGAGGCAGCCCAGGACCTCGCGGAGGCCCTCGCCCTGGACACGCCGGAGGTCCAATGGGTCGATCCACGCATCGACGTCGCCGCGCTCCCGCGCTGGTCGCTCTGGCGCCAGGACGACAATGGGCAGCGTTACGAGATGTCCACGTTCCTCTCGTATTCGCGTGCCATGCGCGAGTGCGCCGCGTTCGAGGCCCGCGGACACAAGCAGATGTACTGGGTGCGCCGGCAAGGGCAGGGGGACTGAAATCCCGATCGAGCCGACCGACCCCATGCATTGCGCCCCGTGACGCCGGCCCGCCGCGCGGTACGCTGCGCCCTCCATGAACGTGCGCGCCGAGGAACGTGAACTTGCCGGCGAGGCCTTGCACCTGCTCGGCAAAGACCGCCTCGTGCTCGCCATCCACGACCCGAGCTTCCCCGCGGATCCCGACGAGGACATCGGCCGCGGCTCTCCGTATGGCCGCGCGTCGGCGCGTTTTTTCCGATTCGCCCGCGACCTCGGCTTCACCGCCGTCCTCTTTGGCCCGCAGGGCGACCTCTCCGAAGGCAACGCCTCGCCGTACGACGGCGCGTGCTTTTCGCGCGCCACCGTCTCCATCGCCCTCGCGCCGCTCGCCCAGGATCCGTCCTGGGGCGGCCTCCTCCGCCCTGAAACGCTCGCGTCCCTCGTCGAAGATCGCCCCCGCGGCCTGGCCGGCCGCGCGCATCACCGTTACGCCTCCGCCGCCGTGCGCCGCGCGCTCGACGAGACCTTCGCGTCATTCCAGGAAAAACGTCGGCGCGGCACCCTGCCACCCACGCTCGCCGCGTTCGCCGCCCGGCTCGACGCTTGGCGCGCGCGGAACATCGGCTGGATCGAGCGGGACGCGCTGTACGAGCGCCTCGCCATCGAGCACGGCCTCGGCCATTTCAAGGACTGGCCCGCCCTGGACGCGCGCCTCTTCGCGCCATGGCCCGGCGACGAGGCCGCGGCGGCCGCGCGCCTCGCGGCGCTCCGGTCACGCCACACGGAGACCATCGAGGCGCACGCCTTCCGCCAGCTCCTCGCGCGCGAACAGCACGCGGCCCTGCGCGCGCATCTCGCATCGCTCGACCTCGCCCTCCATGGCGACCTCGCCGTAGGCCTCGGCCTGCAGGACGAATGGTCGAACCTCTCGATTTTCCTTTCGGGTTACCGCATGGGCGCCCCGCCGAGCCGCACGAATCCCGAGGGACAACCTTGGGGGTATCCCGTCCTCGACCCTGCCTCGTGGTCCGGCGCGGCCGGCGCATTCCTCCGCGCGCGCATGGCCGCGATGTTCGAGGCCTACGACGGCGTGCGAATCGATCATCCGCACGGCCTCGTCGACCCGTGGGTGTACGACGCGGCCGCGGCGGACCCGCTCGCGGCCGTCCAGCGCGGCGCGCGCCTCCGCTCCTCGCCGGAGTTGCCCGGTCACCCGCGCCTCGCCGCGTTTGCCATTCCGCGTCCGTCGCAGATCGATCGGAGCCTGCCGCGCTACGCGGAGGCCTGGGTCCGGGACCTCGACGCGGCCCAGGTGGACGCCTACGGAAAACTCTTCGACGTCCTGGTGCAAGCCGCGGAGGTGAGGGGATACGTCACGGAGACGCTCTTTTGCGAGGTCCTGAGCACGCTGCCGGAGCAGCTCGGGGTGGTGCTCGCGCGGCACGGGCTCGGGCGATTCCGGGTGACCCAGAAGGCGAACCTCGACGACCCGCGCGACGTCTACCGCAGCGAAAATGCCGATCCTGCCGACTGGATCATGATGGGCACGCACGACACGCCCTCGATGTGGGAGCTCGCTGCCACATGGCGGACCGAGGACAAGCTCGCGGCGCAGGCCGCGTACCTCGCGCGGCGGCTCGGCGCGCCGGCGCTGGAGACGGCCGCCGTGCGTGACCCGGGCATGCTGGTCGCGGCGAAGCTCGCCGACGCGCTGGCCAGCGAGGCCCGGAGCGCGATGCTCTTCTTCGCCGACCTGTTCGGGCTGCGGGAGCGGTACAACGTGCCCGGCACGATCAGCGACGACAACTGGTCGCTCCGCGTGCCCGAGGGGTGGGAGACGGGGTATTTCGAGGCGCGACGCCGGGGCGAGGCGCTCGACCTCCGGCAGGCGCTCGCGCTCGCGCTCCGGGCCCGGGCGTCCGGGGCGTCGGGCGACCTGGAAACACTCGCGGCGCGGCTCTCTGCCCTGGCTTGAGCGGGATCCGAGCTCGGTTCCGGCCTGCCACACGTGGCAGATGGGAAACCCGCTTGCGCGGACGAGCTGTCCCATGTAGCAGCCCCGAACCCCGGTCGGCGCGGGCGACGGACACAGGTGGCAGGTGACGGGGGCGACCGGCATCGGCGGCGGACACGTGTCGCGGACGGGCGGGGAGCTCGGAAAGGGCGAGTGACACACGTGGCCGGCGCGGATCCCGGTCGGCTCGGCGAGGTGACACGTGTGGCAGTCGGCGCCGGCGGTCGCCGGAGGGGGATGCCACGTGAGGCGGTCCGCGCGGGAGGTCGGCGAATGCGAATGACACGTGTGTGGACGTATTCGAGGGCTCGGCGACGCATTTCGCAGCAGAAACACGCGGCCGAAACCGCTTGCCGCCTCCCTCCCTGATCGTACCCTGTCACGGATTGCCGGGCGGGAGGGGCATTGCCTTGAACAGCGGGGACATCATCGCCTCGAGATACGTCCTCGAGCGCCCGCTGGCGAAAGGCGGGATGGGGGCCGTGTGGGTGGCGCGGCACCTCGAGCTCGACGTGCGCGTGGCCCTCAAGGTCATGGCGCCCGAGCACGTCGATACCGCATTCGCGCGGGACCGATTTCAACGCGAAGCACGGGCCTGCGCGCAGATCCAGCACCCGAACGTCGTGGGCGTCCACGATTACGGCGTCGTGGACGGCACGCCGTTCCTCGTGATGGAGCTCCTCCAGGGCGAGGATCTCCAGGCCTGCCTCGCGCGCGAGGAGCGCCTCTCGCTCTCTGCGGCCATTGCCGTGATCCTGCCCGTCTGCAAGGGCCTCCGGCGCGCGCACGAGCTCGGGATCATTCACCGGGACGTGAAGCCGAGCAACATTTTCCTCGCGCGCCAGGGCGACGATACCATCGTAAAGATCCTCGATTTCGGTGTCGCGCGGATCGTGCACGACGCGGCCGGACAGACGACCCGGACGGGGGTCTTGCTCGGATCGCCGAGCTACATGAGCCCCGAGCAGGCCCGCGGCCGGCGCGTGGATCATCGCAGCGATCTCTGGTCGCTCGCCGTCGTCCTTTACGAATGCTTGACGGGACGAATCCCGTTCGGGTCGCAGGCGCTCGGGGATCTGCTCGTCGAGCTTTGCACCGAGCCGGTCCCGCCGCCCACGACGATGGCCCCCAGCCTGCCCGCCGTCGTCGATCCTTTTTTCGCGCGGGCGCTCGCGCGGAACCCGGACGAGCGATTCCAGAGCGCGGAGGCCTTCGCCGAGGCCCTCGCTTCGCTCCGATCGGGCATGCCGAACTTCGTCCCCGGGCCGTCCCTGGTGATGGAACGATTGCCGTCGAATCCCGACGTGACCCTCGCCCAGACCCCGCCGCCGGCCGCCTTGCCGACCGCGCCCGGTGTCGCCACCACCACGATAGGCGTCAGCCGCCCGCGGGCCGCCAAGCTCGCGCTCGGAATCGCCGCCCCGGTCGTCCTCGGCCTCGGCGCGCTCGCCGCGTATCGTCTCTCCTCGCCGAAGGAGCCCGTCGAAATGACGACCACGGCTCCGGTGGAGCCATTGCCGGCGCAGCCGCCCGCGTGGCCTGTGCCCACGCCGAGCGTGTCCTCGACGCCGGCACCGACGGTCGCGCCCACGCCTGCGGAATCGGCGCCGTCCGCCGCGCCGCCCCCGGACACGCCGCCCCCGGACACGCCGCGCAAGACGGCCCCGACCTCCGCGCCCCGCGCCACCTCGAAGCGCCCTCCGCCGTCTTCGCCCGTGCCCCCGCGCGACCCGACCTTCGGCTTCTGAATCGGGAGTTTTCATGCGCCTTCGCTGGCTCGTTCCTTTCGTCTCCGCGCTCTTTCTCACGCTCGCGCCCTCGACCTCGGACGCGCAGCCCAGGCCGGCGAGCGTTCCGGACAAGCGCGCGATGGCCCTCGACCACGCGCACCAGGGGCTCGACGCTTATCGCGAAGGGCGCTTCGAGGAGGCCTACGAGCACTTCCGCGAAGCGCAGGCGCTCTTCCCCGCGCCGACCTTGCTCGTGCACATGGCCCGTTGCCAGCGCAAGCTCGGCAAGGTCGTCGAGGCGAAGGCGCTTTATCAAGAGGTCCTCGCCGAGCCCTTGCGCGAGGATGCGCCGCCGCCGTTCGTGGAGGCGCATCGCGACGCCGAGCGCGAGCTCACCGAAATGGAGGCCAAGCTCGTCGTGGAAAAGAAGGTCTCCGACCGACCGGCACCCGCGCCCTCGAAGGGATCCGTCGTGCCCGGCGTGATCTCGCTCGGCGTGGGCGCGATTGGGCTCGGGGTCGGGGCCGTGACGGGGGCGTTTTCGATGGCGAAGGTGTCCGATGTCCGGAGTCGCTGCCAGGACGACCATTGCCTTTCGGCCTATCGCGTCGAGGCCGACGAGGCCCGGACGCTCGGCCAGGTCTCGACGGCGGCGTTCGTGGTGGGAGGCGTCGCGGCGGCGGCGGGCGTGGTCTTGCTCGTGCTCCGCCCGGGGGGCACGGCGGGCGCTTCGACGGGCGCCGTGAAGGATCTCCGCGTCTCCGTGGGGATCGGCCGGGCGGAACTCCAGTTTCGTTATTGAGGGACGGTCATGCAGGTGTTTTCGAGCGGCCGGGCGCGCGGGGTCCTCGGCGCGCTCCTCGGGGCGGTCGGGCTCCAGGGAGCGCTCGGGTGTAATTCGATCACGGGCGTCGACGCGCTCCGATTCGAGGCGTGTGCGCCGAGTTTTTCTGCTTTGACCGCGACGGACGAGTACGGCGGCGACGGGGGAAGCCCGTTCCTGGACGAATGCCCGGAGGGCGAGGTCCTCGTGGGCCTGCGGAGCGGCATCAGCAACTCGTACGTGTCGGGCCTCATCGCCATTTGCGGGGTGGTGCGCGCCTCGGAGACCCACCCTTATGCGATCACCTCCACGCCGGGCACCACCCTCCCGATCATGCGCGGCTTGACGTCGACCACGGCGCCCGAGATGTGCCCGCCGAATACGATGGTCGTCGGGTTCGAGGGCACGACCGGGCCGTTCTCGACCACCGAGGTTATCTCGAGCCTCCGGCTCCACTGCGCGCCGCTCCTCGCGTCCGGCACGCCCGAAGCGCCGTCGCTCTCGCTCGGGGAGAGCACGCGCACGGAGTCGTTCGGCCGCGCGGAGGACGCGGGAGACGCCTTCGATCCGACGTCTTGCCCGGCGAACCAGGTCGCGCGGGCCATTCTCGGGCGTTCGGGCTCGCTCGTCGACGCGTTTGGCCTCGGGTGCGCGGAGCCCTCGCTCGCCTGTCCCGCGTCCCGCGCCGCATCGGAGGAGTGACATGCGAGGCTTCCGCTTGCTCTTCGAATCGTTCAAACCGAAAACCCCGCGGGAGGATCTGTCCGTCCGCACCTTCTCGGTGCGCGAGGCGATCTCCGAGCCGTTCGAGGTCTCCATCATGGCGCGCTCGCACGACGCGAGCATCGACCTCGAGGCCATCGTGGGCAAACCCGCCGCCTTCGTGATGGAGCGCGGCGACCATTTTTCCATTGGCCAGGCCCGCCGCCGGTGGGAGGGCATCTGCACGCACATCGAGCAGGTGCGCGTCGAGGATTCGGAGACCGGCGAATCCACCTATACGCTGACGATCATGCCCAAGCTGTGGCTGCTCGGGCAGCGGCTCGGGTATCGGGTCTTCCAGCACCTGTCCATTCCGGACATCGTCGACAAGCTGCTCGGCGAGTGGAAAATCCAGCACAAGTGGGCGATCGACCGAGGGGCGTATCCCCGGCTCGAATACCGGGTCCAGTATGGCGAGAGCGAACTTTCGTTCCTTTCGCGCCTGCTGGAGGAGGCCGGCATTGCGTACACGTTCCCGGACGAGGACGGCGCCGGCACCATGCTCCAGTTCGCCGATGCCCTCGCCGCCGGCAAGCCGCACCCGCGCTCGCCCTTGACCTTCGAGGACACGCCGAACCGCACCGCGCCGAAGGAATACGTCACGGCCGTGCAGATGAGCCACCGCGTGCGGCCGGGCGCGTACGTCGTGCGCGACCACGATTTCCGGCGGCCCGATTTTCCGACACAGGGCGAGGCCCCGAAGGCGCTCGACCCGGAGCACCGGTACGAGCAGTTTCATTACCGCCCGGGCGCGCTGCTCGTCGAGACCACGAAAGGGGCCGGCGCCACGCCCGTCGCCGACGACAAAGGCATGGCGCGGCGCGACGAGGGGTTCGGCACCACCCGCGCGACGCAGAGCCTCCAGGCCGAGCGCCACGAGAAGCGGGTCGTCACGTACGAGACCAACTCCATGATCCTCGCGCCGGGGGTCCTTTTCGTGATCCAGGACCACCCGCACCTCGGGCTCGCGCAGCAGCGATTGCTGGTGACCGAGTTCTGCCTCTCGGGCAGCGTCGTGTCGGAATGGGAGATGAGCGGCCGGGCCGTGTTCGCGGCCGATCCTTACAGGCCGCCGATGACGACGCCGAAGCCGCGGGCGCTCGGCATGGAGAGCGCGGCGGTGGTCGGGCCGCGGGGGCAGGAAATTCATACCGACGAATTCGGCCGGATCCGGGTCCAGTTTCCCTGGGATCGGGAGGGCAAGAACGACGACGACAGCTCGTGCTGGATCCGCGTGAGCCAGGGCTGGGCGGGGACGGGGATGGGATCGATCACGATTCCACGCGTGGGGCAGGAGGTCCTGGTGGGTTTCCTCGGCGGCGATCCGGATCAGCCGGTCGTGGTCGGGCGGGTCTTCAATGGGAAGAACCTCGTGCCGTACAAGCTGCCCGAGCACAAGACGCGGAGCACGCTGAAGAGCGCGTCGTCGCCCGGCGGGAATGGCTCGAACGAGCTCATGTTCGAGGACGCGCGAGGAAAAGAGCTCGTGTACGTGCAGGCGCAGCGCGACCTCTACGCGCGGGTGCTCGGCGACGAGCACGAGAGCATCCAGGGCCATCACCGCGTGCTGGTCGGCGGGCGCCAGGACCTCGTGATCAAGGCGGAGAAGAAGGAGCTGGTCGCCGGGCGGAGTGATCTGCACGTGCGAGGGGACGAGCGCCGGCAGGTGGATGGCAAGGCGTCGCTCACGGTGGGCGGGAGCCGGCACGAGAAGGCAGAGCAGAGCCACGCGATCGAGGCCGGAAAGGAGATTCACCTCGCGGCGGGATCGTCGGTCGTGATCGAGGGTGCGCTCGACCTGACGTTCAAAGGGCCCGGGGGGTTCGTTCGAATCGACGCGGGTGGGGTTTCCATCGTGGGGAACATGGTGCGAATCAACAGCGGGGGCATGCCCGGCGCGGGGAGCGGGGCACGCCCGGACGCGCCCGAGGATGCCATCGAGGCGGTGGTGGACGTGCCCGGCGCGGGCGCGCCGTGAATCGAGGAGGGGGACGATGCCGCCTGCGGCGCGCATGACCGATTTGCATGTATGTCCTTTGATGCCGGCGGGTGGGCCCGTCGCGGCGCCTTGTGATCCGCGTGTACTGATCGGGTACATGCCCGCGGCGCGTGTGGGCGACGTGGCGACGTGCGCGGGGCCGCCGGATGTCATTGTCGCGGGAGCACCGACGGTGCTGATCGGATATCGGCCGGCGGCGCGGCTCGGGGATCCGACGGCGCACGGAGGGATGATCACGATGGGCTGTCCGAACGTGCTGATCGGCACGTCGGCGCAGGCCCGCACGCTCGAACGCGCGGCGCAGGAGGGGACGCCGCTCTGCGAGCCATGCGAGTGATCGTCGAGGTGCAATGGGGGCGGCTCGCGTCGCAGCGGGCGGCGCTCGAGCCCGGCGGCTCGCTGCGCGTGGGGCGGACGGAGGTCTCCGATTTCGTGGTTTCGCACGATCGGCGGATGTCGGGTCTCCATTTCGAGGTGTCGTGGGACGGGGCGTGTTGCCTCGTGCGGGATCTCGGGAGCGATACGGGGACGTGGCTCGACGGGCAGCCGGTGCGCGAGGGGGAGGCGCGGAACGCATCGTGGATTCGCGCGGGGGACACGGTGTTCATGGTGTTTTTCGAAGGGGCGACCTCGCGCCCGCGGCCGGCGGATTCACCCGAGGTATCCTCGTGCAAGGAGCGAGCGCTCGAGGCGTTGCGGGCGGAGAACCCACCGCTGTTCGCGCTGCTCGACGCGGCTCGTGACAAGCGAATCCGTGAGCTTTTGCGAGAATCCGTCGACGAATCTCGTTCGCTGTACGAAGGCACGCAAGGTGACGCGCTCGCCGAGGTGGCGCCCTATCTCGTGCGCTTGTCGCCGGAGAGCGCGCTGATGGAAAAACTCCTCGACGAGGGATGGGGCCGGAGCTGGGGCGTGTACCTGACGAGCGCGCGTCCGCTTCCGGAAGTGCGGCGGCATCTCCGGCGGCTCTCGATGGTGGAGGCGGAAGGGGAGTCGAAGCGGCTCTATTTCCGGTTTCAGGATCCGCGGGTGCTCCGGCGATTCCTGGCGATGAGCAGCACGCGGCAACGAGGGGAGATGTTCGGCTCGACGATCGAGGCCTTCTTGATGGAGGGGGAGCAGGGCGAGGTTCTTCGCGCTTCGCGCAGCCCTTCGGCGCCATGAGGTTCACGGGGGATCAGATGGCGCAATGGCAGATCCAAGAGCCGAGCGTCCAGCGGTGCGTGCGTGGGCCGACGAGGCTCCGCGGCGATCCCGTGTACCAGCGCGAATCGTTCGTGTACCAAGGGCAACCACGCGAGCGTCCTTTGCGCGTGACCTTCGAGCTCGGCGCGGGCGCGGCGAGGGGGCAGAAGCGACGGCGCGAGGAGCTCGAGACGCCGCTCGCGCTCGTGGGGCCCGGCGGCGCGGCCGATCCGATGGTCTTTCACATGGATCGATTCCACCTCGTCGCGCACCGGTGGGGCGGGAGCAAGGAAAGTGAAAACCTGGTTTCAGCTTATGCCGGGTTCAACCGGACGGAATGGAGCAACTTCGAGGGCGCCATCGACCAGGTCGTGCAGGAGCGCGGCGGCCCCGTGCGGGTGACGATCACCCTCGGCTACGACGATCAGAGGGATCCGCGCGTGCCCGTGCGCCTTCACGTGAAGGTCGAGGAGGAGCTCCTCGACGGCATCTTCGTGCAGCGTCACAACGGCTGGTTCGTGCCGACACCCCCGACAGCGCAACGTGCCGAGGACCGGTGGCTCGAAGAGTTGATTGCCCAGCATCGAGACGCCTTCGTGGCCTCGGGCTTCAGCGCGCACATGCTGCACGATCCCTCGGGCATGGCGCTCAATCTGCCGAACGTGCCCGGTCGACACGCCATCCTGGATTATTTGCACGTGAACGGGCACCTCGCGGGCACGGCTGCGGCGAATGTGACGCTCGGAAACAACAGGGAGTTCACGGCTGCGCAGCGGGATCTGATCCTCATGCACAACCGCATCCTCAACCGAAGCGGATTCGTGGTGTCGGAATCGCCCACGGACCCCGCGCATGGCTGGCCCGCGCCGCCGGGACGCCGCCCCGGCACGCTGCTCGACGGCAGCACGCACGCCGCGCCGCAGGTCGATCACATGTATCCCCAGGCGCACAACGGCTCGAACGCATACAGCAACGCCATGGTGATGAGCGCGCAGCACAACAACGAAAAGCGAAACAGCGTGACGCCCGACGTCCAGGCGGAGGCCGCGCTCAACAGGCGGCGCTCCGAGCGGCCGCGTCGCTGACCGCCCATGGGTCTCATCTGGGAGCCGCCGCGCTGGGGCGTCGCCCCAGGCCCCACCAGGGGTTGTCCACCCCTGGACCCGGACCAGCGCAAGCGCTGGACCCGGGGTCGATGAACTGCGCGATGCGCAGTTCATCGAACAGCCGAGGCAAGACCGGCGAGCAACGCTGCCAATCAAGACAGCCGCGCTGCCCTTTCGACGGGCAACGCGGTCCAACCGGCCCGTTGGAAGAACTGCGCGGAGCGCAGTTCTTCCATCACGAGTCCAGCGCTTGCGCTGGTTCGGGTCGAGGGGCGAACAGCCCCCGCGGGGCCCGGGGCAGCGCCCCGGCGCGGCGGCCTCGAGAAGATTCAGGGCACGCGCCGTCACCACCCGTCCGTGGTCCCGACCCGCGCGATCGCCACGCCCCGCAAGGCCACCGGAGACGCCTCGCGCGCGTCCGCCGGGAGGTGCGCTTCCGCCACCATGCGCGCCGTGAACTTCGTGAACATCGGCATCCTCTCCGCGAGCGCCTCCGGAAAGTACACGGGCAGCTCGCGTTCGCCTGCGGGGAGCTGCCATGCGCCGCGCAGGTGCTTCCCTCCGAACACGGCGCGCCGCTGATGACGGCGGTTTTCGAGGAGGATTCGCTCCACGCGCGCCGCGACCTCCGCCGAGGAGACCACTCGTTTTTTCGCCTGCGCGTGCGCCGCCTCGATCGCCGCGCCGAGCTCCCGCGCCGTGACGGGATCACGAACGGAGTCCGGGGCGCTCAGGTATTCGCGCGCCGCCGCGAGCGCCTCTTTCGATCGCTCGTCCCCGCCCGCGATCGGGCCGACCACCGCCACGAGCGCCCGCAATGATTCGACTTCGTCGAACGAGAGGGAAAGCTCTCCCTCGACCAGGACGAGCGGCGCGACGAATCGACCATCCTTGCGAATGGCGGCACGCACCGCATCTCGGATCGCTCCCTCGCCCAGCGCCGCTCCGTGCGCGAGCACCTCGAACATCTCGCGCCGCTCTTCCACCTCGGCGGGCTCGAAGCCGAGCTCCGGATCGTCGATGTCCGGATCGAGGGGCTCGTCCGCGAGCGCATCGAGGATCTCACGCCACGCGGGCTGCTTGCGGATGCGTGGCAAGCTCCGCGGTTCGAACCAGAGAAGATCGAACACCCGCGAGGGCACCGCCCATTCTTTCGGGGTGGCCAGGGCCGGCTGCATCGCCGGGGGAACGTCGACGAGATCGGCCGCCGCATTCGACGCGGAGAACGCGCTCGGGGGCGCGCGCGGCGTGCCGGACGGGGAGGGGACCGGCGACGGAATGGGCGGAGGCGGCGGCGACGCCGTGAATTCGGCGCGCCACGTGGACATGGTGCCCGTTCGAAACGGGAGCGCCGGCCGCGCGTCGCTCACGTCGGGCGCGAGGGCGAGCGTCGAGGCGGGCGACAGCGCGCGTTTGCCCGAGGAGGGCGGGCCCGCCGTGCGATACGGCGGATCGAACCAGGCGATCGGCTCGCCCGCCACCTCCACGCCCGCCACCACGCGCAGCGCTTCGAGGGCGTTCTCGTGGGGGAGCATCATCCACCGCCGACAGACCACCGTGCACCGCTGCTCGTCGCCGTCGATGCGCAGTGTATCGATGCAGAGGTCCATGGGCTGACCGTCCGGGATGCCGAAGGCCGAGAGGCCATGAATCCGCGCGACGCCGCGCACGCCGGGCAAACGTGTCACGAGCCGGGGCAGGGTGGGGTGCAAGCCTTCGAGCACGATATGCTCGTCGCCCCGGAGAAAATCGGTCTGCTGATCGAGGGGCGCGGCCTGGAAATAGGCGCCGTCGAAGCCTGGGTGGATCTCGGCGATCCGGCCTTCGAGCACGCTCCGCGAGGTCGAACCGAGGAGGCGCTTGCGCGCGGGCCAGGCGCGCGCGATGGGGCCGAAACCCGCGGGACGCCGCGGGTCGCCCGGGGTCGAAATCGTCGGTTCGCCATCGTCGACGCCGAGGGGGTTGTCCGGGACGTCGGGGCCTCCGAACGCGCGCTCGTACACGATGGGCATTCGCTGCGAGCCGCGCGCATCCTTCAAAAGGATCGTCTTGTCGAGCAGCACCCGCTCGCCCGCGTGAAGCTGAAGGCGCGCGCTCGGCGCATGACCGTGCCCCGTGAAGAGCACGTCGGCGCGCCCCAGGTAGGGGACGAGATCACTCGTGAATCGCACGCTCCGCGCGGGATTGTCGCCGTGGTGGACCTCCTCCCGCAGGATCGGCTGGGGGTCGGCGCGCGGCATTGGCGCGTCGGGCGCGAAGGCAAACGTCGCCTTGGTGATCACGGTGGCGTGCAAGACGCCGCTCGCACGAAATGCCACGACGGCCGCCTCGGCGCCCGGGAGGGGCGAGATCGCGGCCACCCCATCGACAAGCATGAACGAGCGTATCACGAATGCATGCTCGCCGCCCCCGGCCGCACGAGCGCTGCACGCGGAAAATGCGATTGCGTCCCGGGCAGGGCTATTCGCGTCCGATTCCGGTGTACCAGAAACCGAGGGCGCGCACCTCGTCCGCGTCCCAGACGTTCCGGCCATCGAAGAGCGCCGCACTCCGCATCACGCGCTTGATCCGCGAAAAGTCCGGCCGGCGGAACTCGTGCCATTCGGTCACGAGCGAGAGCGCGTCGGCGCCCGTGACCGCGTCGTACATCGACTCGCAATACGTGATCCGGTCGCCGAGCACGGCCCGCACGTTCTCCATCGCCGCCGGATCGTGCGCCCGCACCGCCGCGCCCGCGACGAGCAGCTCTTCGATCAGCACGAGCGCGGGCGACTCGCGGATGTCGTCCGTCTGCGGCTTGAACGCGAGCCCCCAGACCGCCACGGTCCGGCCTTCGAGCGTGCCATCGAAATGGCGGCGGATCTTCTCGAAGAGGAGCTTCTTTTGCCGCGCGTTCACGCGCTCCACGGCGCGCACGACCTCGAGATCGTGCCCGAGCGACGCGCCGATGTGGATCAGCGCCGAGATGTCCTTGGGAAAACACGAGCCGCCGAAGCCGGGGCCCGGGAACAGGAACTTGGGGCCGATGCGCGGATCGGCGCCCACCGCCTTGCGCACGAGCTCGATGTCCGCGCCGAGCTTTTCACTCAGCACGGCGAGATCGTTCATGAACGAGATCCGCGTGGCGAGCATGGCGTTCGAGGCGTACTTCGTGAGCTCCGCGGAGCGCGCATCCATTGCGTGGATGCGATCACTCGTCCGGACGAACGGCGCGTAGAGGTTCCGCAGCACGGCGAGAGCGCGCGCGTCGTTCGAGCCGATCACCACGCGGTCGGGCTTCATGAAATCCTGGATCGCCGCGCCTTCCTTCAAGAACTCGGGGTTCGACGCGACGCCGAAGGGTTCGTCCGTGAAGCGGCGGAGGATGGATTCGATCTTGTCGGCCGTGCCCACGGGGACGGTGCTCTTCGTGACGACCACCTTGAAGCCGTTCATGTTCTTGCCGATGGTCTCGGCGACCGCGAAGACGGCCGAGAGATCGGCAGAGCCGTCGGCCGCGGGCGGGGTGCCGACGGCGATGATGACGACCTCGGCGGCGCGGATCGCGGCGGCGAGGTCCGTGGAGAAGGTCAGGCGGCCGGCTTTCGCGTTCTGCGCGATGAGGGCGTCGAGGCCGGGTTCGTAAATGGGGACCTCGCCCCGCGAGAGACGCTCGATCTTGCCGGCGTCGACGTCGACGCAGGTGACGTCGTTTCCAAAATCCGAGAAGCCTGCGCCGGCCACGAGGCCGACGTAACCGGTTCCAATGACAGCAAGTCGCATGAACGCACCTCCGCGCCGAAGGCGGAACGTTGGTTTTTGATGAAACGGAATCCGTTATTCGCCGGCGACGGCCGAGGCCCTCGGGGTCCCCTTGCGGAGCGGGATCTCGCGGGTGAAGAGCGCGAGGACGAGCGCGATGAGCCCGAGCGGGAACGCGCCGTCGAAGACTCGCGTGACGGCCCGCGCGAACGAGACGCGCACCGCCCGATCGCCCGCGCGGCCGAGCTCGAGGGCACGCGCTTCTTCACGCGCGAGCGCCTCGGCGTCGGCAGACGGCGCGCGGCGGAGGGCGTCGTATTTGGCATGCACCTCGTCCGCGAAGCGATTCTCGGCCGACCGCGGGGCCTCGCCCGCGCCTTCTTCGACGACGCCGCCTTTTCGCAGGCGATCCGCGTCGAAAACAGCGTCGAACTGGGGCTGCACCGCGGCCGGGACCTCGGCGCGCACGGGCCCGAGCCGCTCCGTGAGCCCGTGCGCGAGCGTGGTCGCGAGGACGATGCCGAAGATCGCGCTGCCCACGACCTGCCCGAGCTGCTGGAAAAACTGCCGGCCCGCGGTCGCCGTGCCGACGTGCTGGAAGGGCACGGCATTCTGGATCGAGAGCGTGAGCATCGGCATGACGGGGCCCATGCCGCAGCCGAAGACGAAGACGCAGAGGCCGATGCTCGTGAGCGTGCTGTCCGCGCTGAGCGTGCGCAGGAGGAAGAGCCCGACGCACGTGAGCACGAGGCCGCCCACGATCATGGTCTTGTAGCGGCCGGTGCGGTGCACGAAGCGCGCGGTGATGACGGAGGTCGAGACGACGGCGGCCGTGAGCGGGAGCATGGCCATGCCTGCGGCCCGCGCCGTCGCGCCGAGCGAATTGACCGCGAGCACGGAGATGAACAGGAGGGCCGCGAAGAACGCGGCGCCGATGCACATCGAGGTGAGCGTCACGAGGACGAAGACGCGATTGCGGAAGAGCGCGAACGGGATGATCGCGTGGGGGTTCTTCCGCTCGACGAGGACGAACAAGACGAGGCCCACGAGCGAGAGGCCGAGCATCCCGAGCACCTCGGGCGCGAGCCAGCCCGCGAGCGGTCGATCCCCGCGCAGGGTCAAAAGGAGCGGGACGGTCGCGGTGACCAGGAAGAGCGCGCCGAGCCAATCGACCTTGCTTTCGAGGCCGCTGTGGAGGCGCGGCATTTTCGCGAGGATGAACGCGACGGCCAGGGCGCCGAGCGGCAGGTTGATGAAAAAGACCCAGCGCCAGCCGACGCCGTCCGTGAGCGCGCCGCCGAGGACGGGGCCGATGATGCTGGCGAGCGCGAAGACGGCGCCGAAGATGCCCTGATACCGCGGCCGATCCGCGGGCGCGAAGATGTCGGCCGGGACCGCGAACGCCGTGGAGGTGATCGCCGCGGCGCCGAGGCCCTGGACGCCGCGCGAGACGACGAGCGCGAGCATCGAGGGCGAGAGGCCACAAAGGACCGAGCCCACGAGGAAGATGCCGATGCCCGTGAGAAGGACCGTCCGCCGACCCAGGCTGTCCGAGAGCTTGCCGTAAATGGGCACCATGGTGGTGCTGGCGAGCAGGTAGGACGTCGAGGTCCAGGCATAATACTCCATGCCCTGGAGCTCGCCGACGATACGCGGCAAGGCCGTGGCGACGATGGTCTGATCGAGCGCCGCGAGGAAAAGCGCCATCATCACGCCCGCGAGCACGAGGGCCTTCGTGCGGGGCTCGAGGAGGCTCGCGTAATCGATGCGTTCGCCGGCGGGCATGTGGGTCGTGGGAGCGGTCATGATATCACGCTGCGCGGTGGGCAGGGGCCACGCCACGGCGGGGGTCCCTGAACGCGAGCTCTTCGAGCGCGCGGGCCGCGACCTTGTCCTGCTTGAGCTTCTGGATTTCGGCGCCGACGCGGCGAGCGCGGGCGCGGAGGGGTTCGTCCGCGAGCAGGGCCGAGAGCTCGGCGCGGATCGTGTCGGGCGTGGCCTTGTCGAGGGGCAAATGGCGGCCGAGCCCCGCACGCTCGACGAGCGACGCATTGAGGATCTGATCGCCGAAGAGCGGGATGACCAGCATGGGCAATCCATGCAGCAAAGCGCGCCCCACCGTGCCCCAGCCGCCGTGCGTGATGAGCGCCCGCGCCTCCGGGAAGACTTCGTCGTGCGGGATGTACTTCTCGATGCGGACATGCGCGCCGAGGCCCTCCGGGACGTCGCCCGCGCTCGCCGCCGTGCCGAGGACGGGGACGCCGAGCGGCGCGACGGCTTCGAGCGCGCGGCGGAAGAGGCCATTGTCATGGCCGGTGGTCGTGGTGCTGACGACGATCGTCCCGGGCTCGACGCGCATCGTTTCTCCGCGCGGCCGCGCGGCGACGTTGAATGTCGTCGTGCCGACGAAGAGCTGGCCGTCGCGGAGCGGGGTGTCCCCAGCGAGGCCGCGGTACGACATGATGATGTGCAGGTGCGGCGAGGCCATCGCGGCGATGAGGTCCGCCGTGCCGCGGGCATACGGGGGAAGGCCGAGTTTTTCGCGGTCGGCGCGGAGGGAGACGAGCCCGTTCAGGAGGGCGTGAGGCACGGCGGGGAACTTGCCGATGCGGCGCAATTTGGGCGCGTGCTCGAGCATCAACGGCAGCCCGTCCCGCGTGAGGACCGTGCCCATGTTGCCGGCGCTCGCCCAGGGGATGCCCACGCGCTCCGCGGCGAAGGCCGCGCCGTAATCGAAGAAGTCGTACACGACGCAATCGACCCGCTCGCGGCGCAGCACGGGCTCGAGCTCCTGCGCGAGCAGGACGTTCCTCGCCTGGAAAAACCCGCGCATGAACGGGAATCGCAAGAGCCGCGGGATCCACGTCGGCAGAGAAAGATGCTGCGCGTGCGCCGAAAGATCCTGGAGGTCGACGATTTGCTCGTACGGGACGAGCTCGGCGCCGGCCGCCTTTACCTCGGCCGCCCGGTCCGCCTTCGTCTTGAAGAGCACCCGATGGCCGCGCGAGCTGAGCTGTTCCGCGAGGTCGAGGACACGCAGCAAATGGCCCGACGCGGTCGAGCTGGTCAGCAAAAACGTCCCGGTCCTCGGTGCATCGTCGAACATCGCCTCGTTCCTCCCCGCGGCGCAACCGCAACTGGTAGTTGCGATGATGTAGCAGCCTACGTCTCCACCGCAACTACCAGTTGCGATCCGGGTCGACAAAGCCGCGAAGTTGGCTTTCACTGGCCTGAGATGCGATCGGAGCCTCGTGGACGGCAGGTCATGAAGGAGGAGAAGTCGAGCCTTACCGAGCGGCGTGCGCTGGTCCGGGGTGAGCCGGTCGTGCGAGGGGTCCTCGCGGCCGCGCTGGAGGTGCTGGCCGAGGTCGGCTACGAGGCGCTGCGGATCGAGGACGTGGCCGCGCGCGCCGGGGTCAACAAGACCACGGTCTATCGGCGCTGGCCGACGAAGCAGGACCTGGTGCGGGCCGCGTTCCGATCGATCACGGTCGATCGCGCGATCACGCCGAGCACGGGGTCGCTGCGCGGGGACCTGCTCGTCATCGCGCGCAACATGGCGACGCAGGCGAGCTCGCCCGAGCTGCAGGGCCTCCGGCGCTTGCTCTTCGCCGAGGATCGCGACGCCGAGCTCGTGGCGATCGCCCAGTCGATCCACGAATCGATGGAGGCCCTGCCGCGCCCCGTGATCGAAGCGGCCGAGGCACGAGGCGAGCTCGCGCCCGGCATCGACGCGACACTGATTTTCCGTTGCATGGCGGCGACCATCCACCACCGGCTCGGCATGGAGCGCAGGCCGATCGACGAGGCATTCCTCGCGCGGCTCGTCGAGCTCTTGCTCATGGGCGCCCTCGCCCCGGACAAACGGAGCTAGACGCGCGGATCAGACGCGCGGCGGGAAGGCGAAGCGGCTCTGGTTCTCCGCGAGCCACGCGGCGAACGAGCGGAGGTTCGGGTTCAGCGCGCGCGTCCGCGCGATGTCCCGCAGGCCGCAATAATCGGCCATGAAATCACGTTTGAACTGAAACATGTTCCCGAGGTCGTCGGCGCCGGGGAAATCGAGGCGACGGTACGCCTCCGGGTCGATGGCGTGGTACCGCACCTCCTCGCCGGCAATCGCCGAGAATGCGGCGGCGAGCTCGCTCCCGGTGAGGTGATCACTCGCGACGCCGAGGCGCTGCCCGATCATCTCGGGGCCGCGCTCGAAGATGCCGTAGGCGCAACGCCCGATGTCCTCCGTGGCGATGCCCGGCATCTTGGCCGTGCCAATCGGCAGGGTGAGGGTGAGGCGGCCCTGCCCGTCCCGCTGGGGTCCCATGCCGAGGTGAAGGAAGTTTTCCCAGTAAAACGAGGTATGAAAGAACGTGGTCGGGACGCCGAGCGCGGTGAACGTCGCGTCGGCCTCGCCCTTCGCGTCGCTGTGCGGGACCTTGTATTTTCCGCGCAGCGTCGGCATGCGATCGTCCGAGAGCGGCACCCATTTGCGTGAATCCTCGATCGTCGACCAGATCACGTGCTCGACGCGCGCGGCCCGCGCCGCCCGGGCCATCGCGCGCGCTTGTGCGGTCTCTCTCTCCGGGGAAAAATGGCTCCAGAAAAAGGTGACGCAGTAGGCGCCGTACGCGCCCTCGAACGCGCGGCGCAGGCTGGCCTCGTCGTCGAGATCGGCGAAGGTGATCTCGGCGCCGAGGGCGCGGAGCTCCTTCGCGGCGGACGAATCGACATTGCGCGTGATTGCGCGAGCGCGGAATGCGCCGTTCGGGTGGGCGGCGATGGCGCGGACGAGACCTCCGCCCTGCGCGCCCGTGGCGCCGACGACGGCAATGACGCGTTTCGTGAAGCTCATGATTCCCTCCTCAGTCCTCGGCGCGCACTCTGGCATGCTTCGTCGCGCATAGGAAGGCGGAGCGGAGTCCCACGGCGTTCAAGGAGAGGTCATCACGTGAGGTAAAATGTCCCGAGACACATTTCGTCCGTCGTTCCTTCGCCCCATGGAACGTCCTTCGGCGGCATCTTCACCCCGTCCACGACGGGCTGGTTCTCCGCGGTATGGTCCCGTGGCATTCGATTCAGCGTCATCGGTTCGACGAATTCGTAGGAGCCCAGCCGGTGGCTTCACGTTTGCCCTATCGTAATGTGCTCCCGTAGGTGACCACGTCCGCGGGCGGGCCGCCCGCCGGGCCCCAGCGCTCCCGCAAGCGTCATGGACACCACGGGCGCCGAGAGGTAAAATCATCCCCCATGGGCCTCTACGTCGGGCATTTCGATTTCACCGTCCCTTTGCTCTGGACGGTCCCCGCGCTGTTTTCGCCAGAAAATTGCGCGAAGATCCTCGACGGCGCGAGCGACGGCGCGTGGCTGCCGGCCACCGTGAACGCCGAGGAGGGGCGCGTCGTCGATACCCGCATTCGTTCGAGCACCACGGCGGTCCTGCGGGATCCCGCGCTCGCGGACGAGCTCTTTCGCCGGGTCTCGCCCCACGTGCCGGAGCGCATGACCACCGAGCTCGGCGCGCGCGGGCGCGTGACGATGCATCTTTCGGGGATCTTCCTGCCGCTCCGGATTTACCGGTACGAGGTCGGCCAGCATTTCGGCCTGCACCAGGATCAATCGTACGCGGGGGAGGGCGGGACGCGCAGCCTGCTCACGCTGATGGTCTATCTGAACGAGGGGTTTGCCGGCGGAGAGACCGAATTTCCCGAGCAGGAGCGCACGATCGTCCCGAAGACCGGCGACGCGCTGCTCTTCCAGCACATGCTCCTCCACGCGGGAAACGCCGTCACGAACGGCACGAAATACGTCCTGCGCTCCGACGTCCTGTACCGGCCGGCCTCTTGAGTCGGGGTGCCGACGGTTTGCCGCACCGGGTCGAGGCCGTAGCGCGACGCACCAGGGGAAAGAAAGAAATTGCTGCATCGCAGCAAGATGGACTGTGCTTCGGTCGCCGATCGCCGTACGATCGTAGGCTGTGAAGCATCAGGCGCCGCCGCCCCGCCAGGGCCTCTACGACCCGCGCAACGAGCATGACGCGTGCGGGCTCGGGTTCATCGCCCACATCAAGGACAAGAAGAGCCACGCGATCGTCTCGCAAGGCCTCGAGATCCTGAAGAACCTGACCCACCGCGGCGCCACCGGCGCAGACCCGCTGCAAGGCGACGGCGCGGGCATCCTGCTGCAGATCCCCCACGCGTTCTTCGTGCGCGAGTGCGCGCTCTCCGGCATCACGTTGCCCGAGCCCGGCGAGTACGGCGTGGGCATGATGTTCCTGCCGCAGGACCCGGGCGCGCGCGCCGCCTGCGAGCACGAGGTCGTGCGCGCCATCGTCGCCGAAGGCCAGGAGGTGCTCGGCTGGCGCGACGTGCCCGTCGACAACACCGGCCTCGGCGAGGGCGTCAAAGCGAGCGAGCCCGTCATCCGGCAGGTCTTCGTGGCGCGAGGCCTCTCCACGCCGGACGTCGAGGCCTTCGAGCGCAAGCTCTACATCATCCGCAAGCGCGCAGGTCACGCGATCCGCGCGCTCCGGATCTCGCGCGCGGGGCAGTTCTACGTGCCCTCGTTTTCAGCGCGGACGATCGTGTACAAGGGCATGCTCCTCGCGCACCAGGTCGGCGAGTTCTACGTGGACCTGAAGGACAAAGCGGTCGAGTCCGCGCTCGCCATGGTGCACCAGCGGTTCTCGACGAACACGTTCCCGTCGTGGGATCTCGCGCATCCGTTCCGGCTCATCGCGCACAACGGCGAGATCAACACGCTGCGCGGCAACGTGAACTGGATCCGCGCGCGCCAGCAGAACATCGCCTCGAAGCTGCTCGGCGACGGCCTGCAGAAGATCTGGCCGCTCATCTACGACGGCCAGTCGGACTCGGCCTCGTTCGACAACGCGCTCGAGCTGCTCTACTTCGGCGGTTATTCGCTGGCGCACGCGATGATGCTGATGATCCCGGAGGCGTGGGCCAGTAACCCGCTGATGGACGAGCGTCGCCGCGCCTTCTACGAGTACCACGCGGCGCTCATGGAGCCGTGGGACGGGCCGGCGGCGATCGCGTTCACGGACGGGCGGCAGATCGGCGCGACGCTCGATCGGAACGGCCTTCGGCCCGCGCGGTACCTGCTCACGGACGACGACTACGTGATCCTCGCCTCCGAGGCGGGCGTGCTCGACATCCCGGAGCGCAAGATCGTCAAGAAATGGCGGCTTCAGCCGGGAAAGATGCTGCTCATCGATCTCGCCGAGGGGCGCATCATCGACGATCAGGAGCTCAAGACGAAGCTCGCGAAGCACAGGCCTTACCAGAAGTGGCTCGATCGCACGCAGCTCCGGCTCGAGAACATCCCGATGCCGGACTACGTGCCGGTGCCCGACAGCGACAAACTGCTCGATCGGCAGCAGGCGTTCGGCTACACGCAGGAGGATCTCAGGCTCGTGATGGCGCCGATGGCGGCGACGGGCGAGGAGGCGATCGGCTCGATGGGCGACGACACGCCGCTCGCCGTGCTCTCCGATCGGCCGAAGCCGCTCTACGGCTACTTCCGGCAGCTCTTCGCGCAGGTGACGAACCCGCCGATCGATCCGATCCGCGAGGAGACCGTGATGTCGCTCGTCTCGTTCATCGGGCCGCGGCCGAACATCCTCGCGCTCGACGAGAGCGGGCCGAACATGCGGCTCGAGGTGCACCTGCCCATTCTCACGTTCGAGGACATGGAGAAGCTGCACCGCGCCGAGGAGCTCACGAAAGGGCATTTTCGGTCGGTGGTCCTGTCGATCTGTTACCCGGCCGCGTGGGGCGCGGACGGGATGGAGGCGGCCCTCGGGAAGCTCTGCGCGGACGCCGAGGACGTGGTGCGCGGAGGCGGGGTGAACATCCTGATCCTGTCGGATCGGGACATCGACGAGGACCACATCGCGATCCCGGCGCTGCTCGCGGTGAGCGACGTGCACCAGCACCTCGTGCGCGCGGGCTTGCGGACGCGGACGGGGCTCGTGGTCGAGACGGGATCGGCGCGCGAGGTGCATCATTTCGCGCTGCTCGCGGGTTACGGCGCCGAGGCGATCCACCCGAACCTCGCGTTCGCCACGCTGGGCATGCTCGGGGATCTCTTGCCGCCCGGGATGACGCATCCGGAGGCCTGCGCGCGGTACATCAAGGCGATCGCGAAGGGGCTGCTCAAGGTCATGTCCAAGATGGGCATCTCGACCTACCAGTCCTATTGCGGCGCCCAGATCTTCGAGGCGGTCGGGCTCGCCTCGGCCTTCGTGGATCGTTATTTCACGGGGACGGCGACGGCCATCGAGGGCGTCGGTTTGCAGGAGGTCGCCGAGGAGACCGTGCGCCTGCATCGGCGCGCCTACAACGACGCGCCGGCCTACCGGAACACGCTCGACGCCGGCGGCGACTACGCCTACCGCGCCCGCGGCGAGGCCCACATGTGGACGCCGGACGCAGTCGCGAAGCTCCAGCATGCGACGCGCATGAACAACTTCGCGACGTACGAGGAATACGCGCGGCTCGTGAACGACCAGAGCGAGCGGCTGATGACGCTGCGTGGTTTGTTCGAGATCAAAGAATCGGAGCACCCGATCCCGCTCTCCGAGGTGGAGCCGGCGTCCGAGATCGTGAAGCGTTTCTCCACGGGCGCGATGTCGCTCGGCTCGATCTCGAAGGCCGCGCACACGACGCTGGCGATCGCGATGAACCGCATCGGCGGCAAGTCGAACACGGGCGAGGGCGGCGAGGATCCGGCGCGGTACGTGCCCCTGCCGAACGGCGACTCGATGCGCTCGGCGATCAAGCAGGTGGCCGCGGGTCGCTTCGGCGTGACCACGGAGTACCTCGTCAACGCCGACGACATCCAGATCAAGATGGCCCAGGGCGCCAAACCCGGCGAAGGCGGGCAGCTGCCGGGACACAAGGTCTCGAAGTACATCGCGCAGATCCGGCACTCGGTGCCCGGCGTGGGCCTGATCTCGCCGCCGCCCCATCACGACATCTACTCGATCGAGGACCTCGCCCAGCTCATTCACGATCTCAAGAACGTGAACCCGAAGGCGCGCATCAGTGTGAAGCTCGTGGCCGAGATCGGCGTCGGGACGGTGGCCGCGGGCGTGGCCAAGGCGCACGCGGATCACGTGACGATCTCGGGGCACGACGGCGGCACGGGCGCCTCGCCGCTCTCGTCGATCAAGCACGCGGGCGGGCCGTGGGAGCTCGGCCTGGCCGAGACGCAACAGACGCTCGTCCTGAACCGGCTGCGCGGCCGCATCGCGGTGCAGGCCGACGGGCAGATGAAGACGGGCAGGGACGTGGTGATCGCGGCCCTGCTCGGCGCGGACGAGATGGGCTTCGCGACAGCGCCGCTCGTCGTGGAGGGCTGCATCATGATGCGCAAATGCCACCTCAACACGTGCCCCGTCGGCATCGCCACGCAGGATCCGGAGCTCGCGAAGCGCTTCGCCGGGCAGCCCGAGCACGTGGTCAATTACTTCTTCTTCGTGGCCGAGGAGGTGCGCGGGTACATGGCCCGGATGGGCCTCCGCACCTTCGCGGAGATGGTGGGGCGCTCGGACAAACTCGACATGCGCCGCGGGATCGCGCACTGGAAGGCCAAGGGGCTCGATTTCTCGCGGGTGTTTTACCGGCCCGAATCTCCGCCGGGCGTCTCGATCCGCTGGACGGAGCGGCAGGATCACAGCCTGGAGCACGTGCTGGATCACCGGCTCATCGACGAGGCCTTGCCGGCGCTCGTCAACCAGGTGCCGGTCGCGTTCGACGTGCCGATCCGCAACATCCACCGCGCGACCGGGGCGATGCTCTCCGGCGAGGTCGCGCGGCGGTACGGGCACGCCGGGCTCGCGGACGACACGATCCGGATCCGCGCCCGCGGGACGGCCGGCGGCAGCTTCGGCGCGTTCCTCGCGAAGGGGATCACGCTGGAGCTCGAAGGGCAGGCGAACGATTACGTCGGAAAAGGTTTGTCCGGCGGCCGGATCATCGCGTACCCGCCGCGCGATTGCCCGATCGTGCCGGAGGAGAACATCATCGTCGGCAACACCGTGCTGTACGGCGCGATCTGCGGCGAGGTGTACTTCCGGGGCGTCGCGGGCGAAAGGTTCGCGGTGCGGAACTCCGGCGCGACGGCGGTCGTCGAGGGGATCGGCGATCACGGGTGCGAATACATGACCGGCGGCACCGTGGTCGTGCTCGGAAAGACCGGGCGCAACTTCGGCGCGGGCATGAGCGGCGGCGTGGCCTACGTGCTCGACATGACCGGGGATTTCCGATTGCGGTGTAACCTCTCCATGGTGGCTCTCGAGCAGGTCCTCGACGCGGAGCACATGCCACAGGGCGCGGTCCGGCACCTCGGGCGCGCGGACGCGGAGATCGTCCAGAGCCTGCTCGAAAAGCACTTCTTCTACACGGGCAGCGCGCGGGCGCGGGCGATCCTGGACGATTTCCACGCGTACCGGGCCCATTTCGTGAAAGTGATGCCGCACGAATACCGCCGCGCGCTCGCCGAGCACGCGGCCGAGGAGGCCGCGAAGGCCGCTCCCGCGACGGTGACGGAGGTCGTGGCCCATGGGTAAGGTGAAAGGCTTCCTGGAGATCCCGCGCAAGGAGCCCGAGGTCGTGCCGGTGCCGCTGCGGATCCAGCGGTACGAGGAGCACGTCCTGCCGATGGCGCCCGTCGAGGTGAGCCGGCAGGGCGCGCGTTGCATGGATTGCGGGATTCCGTTTTGCCATAACGGCTGTCCCGTCAACAACCTCATCCCCGACTGGAACGACCTCGTCTACCGCGAGAGCTGGCGCCACGCGCTCGAGGTGCTCCATTCGACGAACAATTTCCCGGAGTTCACCGGGCGTGTCTGTCCCGCGCCGTGCGAGGCGGCCTGCACGCTGAACATCAACGATCAGCCGGTCACCATCAAGACGATCGAGCACTCGATCGTCGACCGGGGCTGGGACGAGGGCTGGATCGTGCCGCAGCCCCCGAGCCACAAGACGGGCAAGCGCGTCGCCGTGGTGGGCTCGGGTCCGGCGGGGCTCGCGTGCGCGCAGGAGCTCGCGCGGGCCGGGCACGAGGTCACGGTGTTCGAGAAGAACGATCGAATCGGCGGCCTCCTGCGGTACGGGATCCCCGATTTCAAGCTGGAGAAGCGGCACGTCGATCGCAGGCTCGATCAGATGCGGGCCGAAGGCGTGGTGTTCCGGACGGGCGTGCACGTGGGCGTGAACCTGCCGGCGAAGGAGCTCCTCGACGGGTTCGACGCGGTCGTGCTCGCGGGCGGCTCGGAGGCGCCGCGGCCGCTCGAGGTGCCGGGGCGCGACCTCGACGGGATTCATTACGCGATGGACTACCTGACCCAGCAGAACAAGCGGATCGCCGGGGACCTCGTGCCGGGACAGATCCTCGCGACGGACAAACACGTGGTCGTGCTGGGCGGCGGCGACACCGGGTCGGATTGCATCGGCACGGCGGTGCGGCAGGGCGCGCGATCCGTCACGAACTTCGAGCTCATGCCGGAGCCGCCCGAAAAGGAGGACAAACCCCTCACGTGGCCGTACTGGCCGATGAAGCTGCGCACGTCGAGCTCGCACGCGGAGGGCTGCTCCCGCGATTTCGCCATCGCGACGAAGTCTTTTTCCGGCAAGAACGGGAAGGTCGAGTCGCTCTCCGCCGTGCGGCTCGACTGGAAAAAGGACGCGACCGGCGCCTTTCGGGCCGAGGAAATCCCCGGCTCCACATTCGACGTCCCGGCGGATCTGGTGCTGCTCGCGCTCGGATACCTGCACCCGGTGCGCAAGGGAATGCTGGAGGAGCTCGGGGTAGCGCTCGACGCCCGCGGAAACGTGAAGGCTGATATGCGGAATTATCGGACCTCGAATCCCAAGGTCTTCGCCGCGGGGGACATGCGTCGTGGTCAATCGCTGGTCGTATGGGCGATCCGCGAGGGGCGCGACGCGGCGCGGGCGGTGGATGCCCATTTGCGGCAGCATTCGAACGGGTCCTGACGCCGTGATACCTTGCGCCGGGTGAAGGCGCGTTACGAGCTGTACTACTGGCCGTCGATCCAGGGGCGCGGGGAGTTCGTCCGGCTCGCGTTCGAGGAGGCGGGCGTCCCGTACGTCGACGTGGCCCGCTTGCCCGCGAAAAAGGGCGGCGGCGTCCGCGCGATGATGAAGCTCCTCGAAGGCGGGGGCCGCGGGCTCGTGCCATTCGCGCCGCCGTTCCTCGAGGTCGGAGATTTTTTGCTCGGGCACACGGCGAACATCCTGCTCTACCTCGGCCCACGGCTCGGGCTCGTCCCCGACGACGAGGAGAGCCGCCTGCATGCGCATCAGCTAGAGCTCTCGGTCACCGATTTCGTCGCCGAGATCCACGACACGCACCACCCGATCGCATCGAGCCTTTATTACGAGGACCAGAAGACCGCGGCGAAGAAGCGCGCGTCGCTCTTCCGGAAGGAGCGGCTGCCCAGGTTCCTGGGCTATTTCGAGCAGGCGCTCGCCCGGAACGGGGGCGCCCATCTCGTCGGCTCCACCCTCTCGTACGTCGACCTCTCGATGTTCCAGGTGATCGAGGGCCTGCGATACGCGTTCCCGAACGCCATGGCGCGCGCCGAGCGAAGCACGCCGAAGCTCGCGGCGCTCGCCGGAGCGGTGGCCGCGCGCCCCCGGATTGCGGCCTATCTCGCGTCCCCGCGGCGGCTGCCCTTCTGCGAAGAGGATATTTTCCGACATTACCCGGAGCTCGACGCGAAGCGGTGAAGCGCGCCCGAGCGCCCAAGACGGCGCTTGTTTTGCCGGCCGATCGGTGGTGGGCTAGAAGACGCTGGGGCGACGAGGAGCCGAGCAGGAAGCCTTGGGGTGAGCAGCGGGGGCATGACGGGAGGGACGACCACAGAGTCCGAGCGGCTCTACCAAAGCATCTTCGAGCACGCGTTCGACGGGATCCTCGTCGCGGACGACGCGGGGCGCCTCCTCGATGTGAATCCGTGCGCCTGCGCGCTGCTCCGCGCTCCTCGCGACGAGCTCTTGCGGTGGACCGTGTTCGATCTCCGGCCCCCCGCGCTCGCGGCCGAGCTCCGAGCGGCGTGGCCGGCCTTCCTCGAAGCCGGGCGCTTCAGGGCCGAGGGGCCGTTCCAGCGCGCCGACGGGACCACGTTCATCGGCGAGTTCGCGGCGCAGGCCCATTTCATGCCGGGCAGACACCTGTCGACCCTCCGCGACGTCAGCGCGCGAACGCAATCCGAGGAGGCGCTGCGCCTGAGCGAGCAGCGCCTCGCCCGCGCCCAGCGGATCGCTCAGATCGGGAGCTGGGAGTGGGTGGCCGCGACGGACGAGACGACCTGGTCGGACGAATGTTTCCGTCTCTTCGGCCTGCCCCCCTCGCATGACAAGAAAGCCTACGGGGAGTTCCTCGCGTTCGTGCACCCGGACGACCGCGCGCGCGTGGACGAAGCGGTGCAACGAGCCCTCCGCGGGCTCGCGATCTATTCGATCGATCACCGCATCTTCGCCGCCGACGGGGTCGAGCGGATCGTGCACGCGGAGGGCGACGTGGTCCGCGACGAGGCGGGGCGCACGATCGGCATGACCGGGACGATGCAGGACGTGACCGCGCAGCGGAGGGCGGAAATGGCGCTGCAGAAGAGCGAGCTTCTCTTCCGGCAGGTGCTCGAGACCTTGCCGGTCGGGGTCTGGGTCGCCGACGAGCACGGCAAGTTCGTCCTGGCGAACCCCGCGGCGAAGCGCATCTGGGGCAGAACGCAGCTCACCGGGCCGGAGCGGATCGGCGCGCTCAAGGCGTGGTGGGTCGATACGGGCGAGGAGGTGGAGCCCGACGAATGGGCGCTCGCCCGCGCAGTGCGGACGGGCGAGACCGTGCTGAACGAGCTCATCGAAATCGAGGCCCTCGGAGGGCCCCACAAGATCGTGCTGAGCTCGGCGGCGCCCGTGCGTGATCCGGAGGGACGAATCCTCGGGGCGTTCGCCATCAACGACGACGTGACCGAGCAGCGCAGGCTCGAAGCGGAGCGCGAGGAGCTCGTGCGCGCCCTGTCGACCGAGCGTCGCTGGCTCCGGACCGTGATCGACCGTTCGCCGATCGGGATCGTGCTCTGCGAGCTCCCCAAGGGTCCGCGGTTCGTGCTGAACCGGAGGGCCGAGGATCTCCTCGGCGTGATCGGGCCGATCGAGGACCCGCTCGGCCTCATGCGGCAGCGGCTGCACCTGCCGGACGGCGCACCCGTGCCCCTCGGAGATCTGTCGATCGAGCGGGGGATGCGCGGCGAGGTGGTGACCGGGCGGGAGCTGCTCATCCGTATCCCGGACAAACAAGACGTGCCGATCCTGACGAATGCGTCGCCCATTCGCAACGATGAGGGCCAGATCCTCGGGGCCGTCGTGACCTACGAGGACATCACGTCGCTGAAGGAGCTCGAGCGATTGCGGCAGGAATGGACGAGCGTGGTGGCCCACGACCTGCGCCAGCCGGTCACGACGATCATGACGCTCGCGGGGATGCTCGCGCGCTCGCCCGACCCCACGGCGCGCCGCCGCGCCGAGAGAATCGTGGCGAGCACGGAGCGGCTCGAACGGATGATCGGCGATTTGCTCGACTTGTCGCGGATCGAGGCGCACCGGCTGGAGCTCGTGCGCGCGCCGACGGACATCCCGGAGCTGCTCGCGCACGTCATCGAGACGACCGAGGCCCGCGATCGCGTCACGCTCTCCATCCGCGACGAGCTGCCCGCGGTGCCCGTGGATGCACAGCGGATCGAGCAGGTCGTGGAGAACCTGCTCTCGAACGCGCTCAAATACGGCGCTCCCGGGACGCCGATCGAGGTCGTCGCGGAGAGGCACGGCTGCGAGGTCGTGGTGTCGGTGCGCAACCAGGGGCCGGGGATCACGGCCGAGGACATGCGCGCCTTGTTCGAGCGATTCCAGCGGGGGCGCGCGCGGGGCGGGACGATCAAGGGGCTCGGGCTCGGGCTTTACATCGTGCGAGGGCTCGTGGAGGCGCACGGGGGGCGGGTCGAGGCCGAGAGCGTCCCCGGGGAGACCACCACGTTTTCGTTTTCCCTGCCCGTCCCCGAGACCGCGAGCGCGGAGGCGGGCTGACGGGCAGCGGCGGTAGCCGTCCTGCCGGGGCGGGCCATGGCATTCGATCGGCAATCAGCGTGACACGCCGCCGTGTGCATGGTTTGTATTGGGAGCGTTATCCACGCGCTCTCCGAGCGGCGGGGCGCAGCAGGCGAGATATGTTGGATGCTGACGAGGTCATTCATTCCGACAACGGCATTTTTACAGATCACGCAGACGTCTTCTCGAAGCTTGCGACGGGCCTCCTCCGCAGCGCGAGCGAGCCCCGGGACGCGCACCGGCTCGCCGTCGAGCTCGTGGCCGCGGCGCTCGGCGGGGACGTGACGCTCGTCTATGGCGTCAGCGGGGACGAGCGTACGCTCTCAATTTCGGCGCATCGCGGCGCGCCCGAGGCGCTTCTCGACCGCATCGGCTCGCTCCCGCTGGAATCGGCGAGCCTGGCCGCTCACGTGGCGCGCACGCGGAGGGCCGCGGACGTCGATGTCGCAGCCAAGGACGTCCCCTCGGACCTCCACGCGGCCGCGGTGCTCGGCTGTGGCCAGCGAGCCCTGGCGGCGCCGCTCGTCGCCGAAGAACGTCTGCTCGGCGTGCTGGTTTGCTTCACGTCGCGGGCCGAGAACGGCCGGGATCGGTCGTTACCGATGCTCTCGGCGCTCACGGGCCTCATCGCTGCATCGCTGGCGGCCGCGACCCGGGCGGCCACGGAGACCGATTGGAAATACCGGCGGCTCTTCGAGCACGCGCTCGACTGTATCGTCGTCGCCGACGACGCAGGACACCTGGTCGACGTCAACCCGCGCACCTGCGAGCTCTTCGGTGCGTCTCGGGACGAGCTCTTGCAGTGCAACGTGTTCGAGCTCCGGCCACCCGAATACAGGGCCCAGGCCCGGGCGAACTGGTCCGAATTCCTCAGGGTGGGGCACTGGCGAGCCGAGGGGACGTTCGTCCGCGCCGACGGCAGCACGCTCGTCTGCGAGTTCACCGCGCAGGCCCATTTCGTTCCGGGCCTGCACATGGGCATCCTCCGGGACGTCACCGCACGCAAGCAATCCGAGGAGGAGCTTCGCCGGATCGAGGAGCGCCTCGCCCGCGCCCAGCGGATCGCCCACATCGGGAGCTGGCAATGGGAGGTCGACACGAACGAGGTCTCGTGGTCGGACGAGTGCTGCCGCCTCTTCGGCCTGCCTCCCGGGGCCGAGACGAGGGCCTACGAGGATTTTCTCTCGGTCGTGCACCCGGATGATCGCGCGAACGTGGACGAGGCGGTTCGGCGAGCCCTCGAAGGGACGCTCACGTATTCGCACGATCTCCGCATCGTGGTCGAGGACGGCCGGGAGCGGATCGTGCACGCGGAAGGCGACGTGTTCCGCGACGACCAGGGGCGCCCGATCCGGATGTGCGGGACGGTCCTGGACGTGACGGAGCAGCGCCGCGCGGAGACGGCGCTCCAGAAGAGCGAGCTCCTCTTCCGGCAGGTGCTCGAGGCCTTGCCGGTCGGAGTATGGGTCTCCGACGAGCGCGGCCAGCTCGTCCTGGTCAACCCCGCCGGACGAAACATCTGGGGCGGGGCACGGCTCGTCGGGCCGGAGCGGTTCGGCGAATACAAGGCATGGTGGGCCGATACGGGCAAGAGGGTCGAGACCGAGGAATGGGCGCTCATGCGCGCGCTACGGAATGGCGAGGCCACGCGGAACGATCTCATCGAGATCGAGGCCTTCGACGGCCCCCACAGGCTCATCCTGAACTCGGCCGCGCCGGTGCGTGATCCGGAGGGGCGAATCCTCGGTGCCTTCGCCATCGACGACGATGTGACCGAGCAGCGGCGGCTGGAAGCGGAGCGCGAACGGCTCGTCGATGCCCTCTCGACCGAGCGGCGCTGGCTGCGGGCCGTGATCGACCGGTCGCCCATCGGCATCGTGCTCTGCGAGCTGGAGAAGGGGGCGCGGTACGTGATGAACCGGAGGGCCGAGGAGCTGCTCGGCGTGGCCAACTCGGATCCGGACGCGCTCGGAAAGATACGGAAGCGGCTCCGCCTGCCAGATGGCACGCCCGTGCCCCGAGGGGACCTATCGATCGAGCGGGGCATGCGCGGCGAGGTGGTGACCGGGCGGGAGATGCTCATCCGTGCCCCAGACAAGCCCGACGTGCCGGTCCTGACGAATGCGTCGCCCATTCACAGCGAGGCAGGCCAACACCTCGGGACCGTCGTGACCTACGAGGACATCACGCCGCTGAAGGAGCTCGAGCGAATGCGGCAGGAATGGACGAGCGTGGTGGCCCACGACCTGCGCCAGCCAGTCACGACGATCATGACCCTCGCGTCAATGCTCGCGCGCGCGTCGGCCGACCCCACGGCGCGCCGCCGCGCCGAGCGGATCGTCGAGAGCGCGGAGCGGCTCGGGCGCATGATCGGCGATCTGCTCGATCTGTCACGAATCGAGGCGCACCGGCTGGAGCTCGTGCGCGCGCCGACCGACATCCCAGCGCTGCTCGCGCGGGTGATCGAGGCGAGCAGCGACCGCGATCGCGTCAGTCTCTCGATCCGCGGCGAGCTTCCCGCAATCTCCGTGGACGGGCAGCGGCTCGAGCAGGTCGCAGAGAACCTGCTCTCGAACGCACTCAAATACGGGACCCCCGGGACGTCAATCGAGGTCGTCGCAGAGAGGCGTGAAGCCGAGATCACGGTGGCAGTGCGCAATCAGGGGCCGGGCATCCTGGCCGAGGACATGCGAGCCTTGTTCGAGCGGTTCCAGCGGGGGCGCGCGAGAGGCGGGGCCATCAAGGGCCTCGGCCTCGGGCTTTACATCGTGCGTGGTCTCGTGGAAGCGCACGGGGGGCGCGTCGAGGCCGAGAGCGTCCCAGGGGAGAGCACCACATTCACGTTTTCGCTGCCCATCAGCAAGGGCGCGTGATGGGCCGCCGCGCTGGGGCGTTGCCCCAGGCCCCACCAGGGGCTATCCGCCCCTGGACCCGGACCAGCGCAAGCGCTGGACCCGGGGTCGATGAACTGCGCGATGCGCAGTTCATCGAACAGGCCGAGGAACGAGCCCTGCCAACCAAGACAGCCTCGCTGACCTTGCAATCGGCAACGCTGTCCCTGGTCTTCCAACGGGCCCGTTGGAAGAACTGCGCATCGCGCAGTTCTTCCACCCTCGGTCCAGGCCGTGCCTGGTCCGGGTCGAGGGGCGGACAGCCCCCGCGGGGTCCGGGGCAGCGCCCCGGCGCGGCGTCCCCAATCCACATCAGAGCCGGTTTGCCATGCGCTCGACGAGGGCTTGGACCACTGGGCGGTATGCGTAATCCGGGGCGCTCGTGTCCGTGAGCTGGGACGGGCAGATCGAGGTGAGCACGCCTTGGTTGCCCACGCCCTCGATTACGCTCATCGTGCGGGGGCTCGGGTAGGCCTTGGCTGCGACTTGCAGCGTGCGCGCGCCGCCGTCGTTTGGGTTCGGCGCGCAGAGCGGGCTGTCGTTGTTCACACTGAAGCAATCGCACGGTATCGAGCTCGACTCGTCGCTGCAATCGCGCGGCTCGACCAGGGGGAAGGTGCAGGCGTATTGCAGATCCTCGTTGTTCGTGCTGCGGTCGCCTCCGTTCTTCACATTGCCGGCCGGGACCCCCGTGCGTTTCCCGATGGACTCGATCATGTACGGGTTCGTCGGCGGCGTGAACGTCGCGGGATCGCCTAGAAGGGCGCTCCAGGCTCCGCTTTGCGTGAGCTCCTCCGCGTTCTTGTAGCCGGCTGCGAGGTTCGACGGGTCCCGCGCGATGTCTTGCCAGGGCACACCGACGATACCGGCCACGAAGACGAGCCCCGGATCGCGGATCGTCTCGTTCGTGTCGCTCGGATCGAGGTCCGAGAAGATGGGGTTCGGGACGACGTCCCCCGCGCGCGTCGTGACCGTGGGCTGGGTCAAGGCGTTGATGTATCGATCCACGGGGTGGAGGAAGTCGATCCCGAAGCGGCGCTTCGGGTCGAAGCAACGCAGATTGATCGGGTCCTCGTTCGTGCTCAGACGGAGGATGTCCCCCTGGGGGCCGAAGCAGGTTGGATCGACGGGGCAATCGCCGGGATCCACGCCGCACGACTTGCAGCACGGGTCGTTCGGGTTCGTCGCGCATTCGCTGCGCGGCCGCGGCAGCCGGTCGGGCTCCGCGACAAGGTAATGGAGGCCCGTCTCCTTGATGGAGCAGTCGTTCTCGTCGGTGAGCGCCAGGATCACGAGCATCGAATCCGGCCGTAGGAAATTGCGGCGCTGCTCGAGCAGCTCGGTGTCGATGTCCTGGGGCGTGGCCTCGAAATTCACGACGCTGATCGACTCGTAAGGCTCGGGGTCGGCGAGGAAACGATACCAGCTCTCGAGCTGCGACTCGTATCCGCATCCGATCTGCCCGACGCCGCGGACGATGTTGGAGAGTTTTTGCGCGAGCTCGCCCGCGGTGCTCGGCGGCGAGAGCGCCCCGATGGGATCCCAGACGAGGAACCCCTTGTTCTCGTGGGTCGGCACCTCCGGCGTGATGCCGCACGCGTCGGCGCGCGTCAGCAGGTGGGCCCTGTCGTTGTTCGTCAGGTTGGGGTTCGGCGAGCAGGTCGCGTCGTTGCCGACGACGTCCGGGCAAGTCTTGGCGCCACGGCCACCGAGGCTCGAGCTGATCACGCCGATATGGATGTCGGTCACGGGCACGTGCCTTCGCACCTGGCCCGCCGGGCAGGGTTCGACGGCCGTCGACGGTGTCGACACCACGACGCCGTTCGCGTCCACGCACGGCGGGTTCGCGAGCGATTGTACGAGGTCTTCGGTCGCTCGCGCGAGGACCTCCTGCTTGTCGGCCATGGACCGCGAGTTGTCCACGACGAGCAGAAGGTCGACTTTGTTCGCTTTGGGGAGCGGCGACTCATTGCTGCCGCCGCCCACGTTGACCACGCCCTGGCATGCGATACCCGTCACGCCGAGGCCGAGGATACACGAAAACAACGTCATTGCAGATCGCTGGCCCATGACATTCTCCTTTGCACGCGGCGCCGCCGGACGTCGGCCGGCACCAGGTTCGTGCGATATGGGTGGACCGAGGCGCCGGGCGCCATTTCAAAAAATGCGAATGGGGGGTTTCATCGGACGAAGCCGCGGAGCTTCTTCGCGTGCGCGCTCGTCGGGTGGGCGCGGAGGAAGGCGGCGGCGCGCTCGGAGGCGGCGGCGGTTTGACCGGCCCGGGCGAGGGCCTCGATGGCCAGCGCCTCGCGCTCCTGCGCGAGGGTGCCGTTGGGAAAACGATCCCCCATGGCTTCGAGCTTTTGCAGCGCGCCCGCCGTATCGCCGGCCCGGAGCGCCGCGCGCGCGTCCCCGAGGGCCGTCCGCTCCTCGCGCAGACGGCTCGCCCGCTCGGCGCGCGCGGCCGCCGCGGGATCGACAGCGGGCGAGGGGGCAGGGGGCTCGACGCTCGCCGAGGGGACGGCCGCGGCGGACCTCCGCGGCGGGGCGCTCTTCGGCGGCTCGTCCTCCGTGGCCGGAGCCGGCGCGGGCGCGGCTTCGGGCGGCGGAACGTCCGGCTCCGGCGCGCGCGGCGGCTCGATCACCGCCTCCGCCGTGGGCTCGATCCTCGGCGCAGCCGGCGGTGGCTCCTTCGTGGGTACGAGCGCCGCGACGGCGCCCGCGACGATCGCCGCGCCGAGGAGCCCCACGAAAACACCCTTCGCGACGCCGATCGCCCCCGAGGCGCTGGCCGTCGACGAGGTCGCCGTCGCTGCCTGCTCCGGCGCCCCCGCGCTGCCCGAGGCGCCGCCGCCCCCATCTCCTCCGCCTCCGCCCGGGCCGATCTTGGCGCTCAGCGCGGCCCAGATCGCATCCTCCGCGCCGGCCGGCGGGGCCATGTCGAGCCCCGCTCGAAGGAGCGCGCGCTCGTGCGGCGCGGCGTCCGCGCCTTCCTCCATCCATCGCCTCGGGTCGCTCATCGCTTCCCTCCTGCCTGATTCGTGAGGGCGCTCCCCGGGGCCTTCGGGGACGGGGCCATGTAAAACCGGTCGCGCGCCTGCGAGCGCGCCGCGCCCCGCCGGAAGGCCTCGCGGGCGAGCCGGAGGCGCGAGTACACCGTGCCGAGGGGCAGCTCCAGCGTCTGGGCGATGTCCTCGCCCGTCATGCCTTCGAGCTCGAACAACGTGAAGACCGCGCGCTGATCGAGCGGCAGCTCGTCGAGCAACGCTTCGAGCTGCGCGAGCTCGCGGCGGCGCTCGGCCTCCGCGGCCACGTCGGCGCGCTCGTCGGGCGTGTGGAGCAAGGGCTCGTCGCCCCCGTCGCGGCGGTCGGCGGCGCGGGCGGCCTTGCGACGATCGCCGGCGACCCGGAAGCAGATGCCGAAGATCCAGGTGCTCATCTTCGATCGTCCCTCGAACTCGGGCAGCCGCCGGTGAACGACGAGAAACACGTCTTGCACGGCGTCGGCGAGGTCGCTCTCGCGGATCCCGAGGCGGCGCAGGGAGCGCCAGACGAACGGGAAGTGCTCGTCGTAGAGCTGCCGGAAGTTCATGGAGTGACAGCGTCCGCGGTCATGGCCCTGGCTGGGTGGAGGCAGGGGCCGTTCGCCATCACGGAATCGTCCAGCGGAGGCCTGCGCCGAGAAATCCGCTCATGGGCGTGGGCTGGAAGGCCGTGGCGGTGGTGGTCGGGGCATCCGGGTCCGGGCCCGTGGGCACGTCCACGGTGAAGGCGTAGGAAAGCAGCGGCACGGCGACGCCGAGGCGGACGGACCAGCCGAGGCGGCCGGCGAGGGGGCCTTCGAGGATCCCGGTGCCGCCGAGGGCGATCCAGGGGCGGGAGCCCTCGCGGTTGGCCTCGAAGCCGCGGCCCTCGCCGTGGACGGCGCCGAGGAAGGGCTCGGCGCACAAGGAGACGCGGACGCCGCGGGGCGGGTCGACGACGGCGCCGCAGGCCCGCGCCGTGGCCGCGACGAGCCAAAGGCGGACCTGGCCGGCGGCGACGTCGATGGAGGTGCCAGGGAGGCCGAAGACGCCGACGCCGAAGGAGGCTCTGCCGAGGCGGAGAGCGACCTCGCCGGTGACGGCGGGGGAGAAAGGCGTGAGGAATCCAGCGGTTGCGACGGCGCCGAGGTGGAAGGAGAGGTCCCGGTCGGCCGGGCGCGGGGGCGGGGGCGGAGGCGGGGGCGGAGGCGGCGGCGGCGGTGGCGGCGGAGGCGGCGGTGCCGCGGGCTCGCTGTCGAGCAGGATGGCCAGGGTCAGGGCGAGCGCATCGGCGAGCTCGTCGCAGGTGGATCCCGGGTCGGAGAGCTGCCGCGTGAGGTCGCCCGCCTTCAACGTCGCGGCGTACCCGTCCTCCGAGCGGACGACGTGCACCTCGTACACCGGGGCCGACGGGTCCGCGCCTTCCGGATCGAGTGCAGGGCGCTGCATCTGGCGCTCGACGGCGGCGGCAAGGGTTGCGGCGTCGGGACAATCAGCCGCTTCCGGCGCGCGCTCGACCACGAGGCGGGGCAGGGATGCCGCGGAGGCCTCGGGGACGGCTGCGAGCGTGGCGAAGAGGGCGAGCGCCGGAGGCAGGGAAGGTGAGCAGCGGCGCAGGCGGGACATGAAGGGGCCCAAGGCGGGCGCCATGGTAGACGAAAACCGCGGCGGGGCAGCCGAGCGCGCTGAAATCCGCGGAAACGCACCCCGGAACGAAGAAACGCGCGTTTCTCCTCTTCTCAACGCGCCAGGATCCGGCGGCGGGGTGCGTTGCGACGTCTCGCAACGCGCCCGCTCGTCCTCCCAGGAGCGTTTCCCGTCCGCGCAACGCTCCCGGACGCGCGGACGGGCACGTTTCCCGTCCGGGAAAACGCCCCAGCTCCGGGGCCCGGACCGGTTTCCCCATCTCGCAACGCTCCCGGATCCGCCGCGGGGGCCGCTCGCCCGCGCGCGCACCCGCCCCGCGGCGGCGGCGGGACATTTTCCCCTTCGGGAAATGACCGTTGCGCCGCATTGCCGGCCATTCCCAACCGTATCAGCCCGTCGGTTCGGTGCTTTTGTTGTGCGTGAAGGCGAGCGTTCCAACTAGTCTGTACGCATGACCGTCAAGAACCCGCCGAAAGTCGCCATCCTCGATGACTACCTTCGCGTGGCAGAGAGCCTCGCGGACTTTCGCCGCCTGCCGCCAGGCAGCGAGTTCGTGGTGTTCGATCGGCACATCACCGATCGTGACGAGCTCATCGCGGCGCTACGCCCGTTCGACGTGATCGTCGCCATGCGAGAGCGGACCCGGTTCCCGGCCGCTCTCATCGAAAACCTGCCGAACCTGCGGCTCCTGGTGACGACCGGGGCGCGAAACGCGGCGATCGATCTCGCGGCCTGTCGCGCGCGTGGGATCACCGTCTCGGGTACACGCTCGGCCGGCACGCCGACGGCAGAGCTCACCTGGGGCCTGATCCTGGCGCTCGTGAAGCGCATCCCAGCCGAAGACAAGGCGCTCCGCCTGGGAGTCTGGCAGACGGGGTTGACCGAGGGGCTCGCCGGCAAGCGGCTCGGCCTGGTCGGGCTCGGGAAGCTGGGAACCCAGGTCGCGCGCGTCGGGCATGCGTTCGGGATGGAGGTGGTGGCCTGGAGCCCGAACCTCAACGACACGCGAGCCAAGGCAGCGGGGGCAAAACGCGTGGAGAAGGCCGCGCTCTTCGGGACGGCGGACGTCGTGAGCCTGCACCTCGTGCTCGGCGAGCGGACGCGCGGGATCGTCGGCGTGGAGGAGCTCTCCACCATGAAACCCTCGGCATTTCTCATCAACACGTCACGCGCGGGCCTCGTGGACATGGACGCGCTGCTCGGCGTGCTAGACGCGAAGCGTATCGCCGGCGCCGGGCTCGACGTGTTCCCAGAGGAGCCCGTGTCGCCGAAGCACCCGCTGCTCGGCCTGCCCAACGTCGTCCTGACGCCGCACCTCGGCTACGTGACGCGAGAAAACTTCGCCGTGTATTACCGGGACGCACTCGAGGACATCCTCGCCTGGCACGCCGGCGCGCCCCTCCGGCTCATCGCCTGACCTGCGCATTGGGGCCGCCGCGCCGGGGCGCTGCCCCGGACCCCGCGGGGGCTATCCGCCCCTCGACCCGGACCAGGGCAAGCCCTGGACTCGGGGTGGAAGAACCGCGCGATGCGCGGTTCTTCCAACGGCCG
>NZ_JASBQE010000085.1 GCF_029960785.1 Polyangium sp. 15x6 | reverse complement strand
TGCCACGGTGCCCATTCTGTCACCGCACCGGCGATGTCATGCACGGGTCCTCCTGTAGAGAGCCGCCATCCCACGCCACCAACATGCGCCAACCCCTCTTGCTTGATTCTAATGTCCCGCAGTAGAACTAGAAGCTGGACGGCGAGGTCGGGGCTCGCCGGGCAGCCAGAAGCAGTTCCCGTTCGTCGCGGCAAGGCATCTGGTGGACGGGCGTGATGAGGTGGGCCCTCAGGTCCTCACGACTCGCTATCGCTCACCTCGAGATTAAACGTTTTGATAAATTCCTTCTCCTGCTCTACGAGCCATCTTGTTCGCGCGTCCAGAAAAGCACGCTGATCCGGCAGGGCATTAAGAGCCTCGTGCGGCATGCCGAATTCATCGGCAATCTTCGGATCCATTACGCCGAACTTGATGGCTCCACGAAGAACCCGCTGTTCCGTGAAATCTGCGATGACGCGGTTGCCGGGGTCTCCACCTGCTGCGCCCGCGATGAGGATGGTAGCTGCTCGAGTGTCGTCCATCCCGAGCCGCTCTTGCCGGCGCTGCCGAGCGTCCTCATCGCTAGGGAGCTGCGCCAAGAAGAGCAGAAATGCCCGCGTGCGACCCGTAGAGCCCCGAATCTGCGTCAGTGGCTTGACCGCCGCGAGATCCAACCTCATGGGAGGGCCGCCATGCGTTAGTTCATCGCTGAGCTGGTGGATGCTATCCCGGATCCGGCTGCCGGTGATCCCCGAGAACAGCTCCGTGTAGGTCGTGATCCAAAACCATTCACGCAAGCGACTCTGCAACTCGGGACGCCCCAGAATCCCTGGGTGCCAAGCTGCCAGCGTCGCCAACGTGACGAGTTGGTAGGTATAAGGTAGCGCTCCTGGTCCCCGCACTCCGACCTTGGCCAGGAAGTCCACAGCCTCTTCCAGGACACCTGCGAGTCCTTTAAGGGGCGCCGGGTCCTGCTTCAGCTTCTCATGCACGCCGCGCACATCGGATGCGTACACATCCAGGTCGAGCTGAGCCTTGAGGACGTTGACCAGCACCTGATCGTCCAGCGTACCCCAACCCAAGGGATCGAGACGAGCACGAACCTCCTTGAAGTGGCTGTCAGTGTCGATAGCTCCGAGGTGGGTAAGGGCCCGTAGCATATGGGCCTCGCTCATGCCTTTGCCCTGGCTGTTGATGCGCACAAACGCATCCGTGACCACGTTCAGCTCCTCGGTCACCAAAGGAACGATTGGGATGATATAATCGCGAAAAATATTGGCCAGGCGTTCTGCGTCCTTGGCGAGGTCACGCCTGCCTTTCTCGCGCAGGCGCTGGGTAAAATCGAAGAGCTTGTCACCGTCGAGCAGAGTGCTGAGCGGCAGCCAATGAGCGGACACGGAGCCGCGACGTGGGGGCACCCGGAAGGCCGGGCGTTGCCCCGCTTCCAAGTCATAATATAAAGGCCAGCGCGCGTCGTCCTCGGACGGCTCGCGATCTCCTGAGTACAGCGCACCGAAGAGGGTGGAGATGCGTTGATGGCCGTCAATGAGATAATTGAGCTTCTCGTCGCCCTTCCGCGGTCCTTCAAGCCTGACTCCGCCTACCCGCTCGTAAGTACGCAAATCGCGCCTGTTCGTGCGCCACACTAGCAGACTGCCGATCGGCATGCCCTCGACGATGCTATCCAGCAAATTTAGCCGCCGATCGTCATCCCAAACGAAAGGGCGCTGGAATTCGGGGATCACGAGGTCGCCGGACTTCACCTCTGTTAGGATCGTCTCCAGACGAGGCAGCACGGGCGTGTCAAACATCTTGCGTTCCATCGCTACATCCGATCGAAGAGGGATTGTACGAACAAGAATCGCGGCGCCTGATCTGCAGGACCGCGGTCGTACTCTGCGGGAAACTGGTACGTCCAGGCCCGGTCAGGTGTTGCACGAAGGGCCTCTCCTAGCTTTTCTCCCAGCCCGCGCGCCAAGATGCTTACATCCCCCGGAGAGAGTCCCGCAAAGGGGGGCTTGAGCATGTGGGCTTGGAGAGGAATCTTTTTATTCTTCAATTCGGTGCGATCTGCCTGGGATAAGCTCTCGACAAGGTCGCCATGGAGCCCCTTTTTCAGATCCAGCGCCCATGCCAAAGGCGCCCAGGAGGGATCAGAGCGCCATGAGATGACCTTTTGGACGAACGGGACTCGGTCCATGGGCGCCTCCGCATGCAGCGCACTGTCGGGCATGTAGGATTCTAGTTCCCTTCTGCGCAAGCAGACCCAGGACAGCCCCGCGCCGTGGATGGCCACGACTGACTCGCATGCATGAATGAGCGCAATCGCATGTCGGGATAGCTGACGGACATCCAGATCGCCAGCATCATTATCGAAAAGCACCCATGTTCGTAACATTCGGCGCCAGGTTCTGGACGTCGGTGGGTTCTCGGTCAGGGCCTCGACCCACTTTTTGGCTTCACCCGATCCTCCACCATGAGTCGCTACCCGGCCGGGGCGGTCCAGCAATGCTTGCAGCGTCGTGCCATTCGTCGGGCCCGCCAGGTGCCGCACGAAGGCAAGTTCCGTCCACGCATTTTCCATAACTAGATGGACAGGCTCGCTCAGTAAGTCGACGGCGTCGGCAAGGGTCAGCACCCGATTCCTCCAATCGCTCTGCCCTCGGCGCTCCACGCGGATCTCGAGCGGACCCGCAAGGTGCCATCGTCGTGGCCAGGACGAGTCGGATACGCCTGCGGAGCGGGGGCCCGCTGCGGTGAGCAAACCATTGGTCAGCAATGTACGAAAGGCTTGCGCTTCGTGCCAATTCCTGCCATTCAGCCACACGTCGATCGGTCCGTTGTCCTGACCGGGCAGGTATGGCGGATCGGTCAGCATTGCGTGGCCGTGGAGATCGCGCACGGCTGTACTGAGTAAGTCCACGAGCGCTACGGCCTCTGGTGGAGATTGCACGTCGAACAGCGTGCGGTCGAGAGTGACGCGCATGTTCAGGGGCCTCGCGCAATATCCAGCCGCGCAAGATCGCTGGCCAGACGAAGATCTTCAGCGAAAGCTGCGATCGGCCAGCCCTCGCGCGGGTGGCCGGAAGGCGAGAGTTCCACGGGCGTGATGGTGCTACGCCCTTCCGCGTCCTGATCGACCCAAGCCAATCCGACGCGATCACAAGGCAGTCGTCCCTGTGCAACGGCGAGCTGAATCCCCAGGAGAAACACTCGGCTATGAGTTTCCATGACGAGCGTGGGGGGTTTCTCGCTCCCGGCGACCCGGCAGAGATACCGGGCCAGGACGGCTTGTGCGTCGGGGTGAAGGTGGCTCTCCGGCTCCTCCACCGCGAGCAGGGCGGAAGGCCCCCCCCGCGCCGCTAATGCCACAGCCACCAGCACGGGCAGCACCTGCGCCATACCCTCGCCTGTGTCCACAAGATCGATCCGAAAGCTCGCCCGGTTCTTGGGGTTCAAGGTGATCCGGTGACCCAAATCGAGCACCTCCCTGACCTCCAGCTCCCGAGCAGGGGTCAAGTCAGCGTAGAACCGCCCGATCTCCTCGACCAACTCCGGTTGCTCGACGAGAAAGCTGGCCGCGTTCGACCCGTCAGGTCTCAGGTTAGCGGGCGCGGTCCCGGTGCGTTTTACAACTCGGGCCGGGCGAGCCCGCACGCCATCGATCCACCGAACTCGACCATGGAGGGTCTTCATGCGCGCTGCCAGACCCTGCAAGACGGGCACGTCCGAGTCCAGGGGTACGAGCCCGGCGAGCCGCTGTTCGCCGCCGCTGTGCCCAGTTTGGGGGCGCATCGGGCGGCCAGGTGCAGGAGGCGTGAGCCCGGCCCATAGCACCCTGCCGTCTGCGCCGCGAAGGAGCAGCTCCTTGACGTAGGACGGACGCCCTGAGCCGCCGTCAAGCGTGTAGCGGACTTCCCGCACTTCCCCGTCGTCCCAGCGCAGTCCGATGTCGAAGGTGTAGTCGCCCGCGTCCCCTTGCCAAGCCAGGTCCGTGAAGTCGCCCTCGCGGATAATTTCGGGTAGTGTCACCAGCGCGCCCTTCGCCGCCTCCGTCACGGACGCACCAATGATGGCTAGCGCGCGAGCGAGAGCGCTCTTGCCCGAGTTGTTGCGTCCGTAAAGTAGTGTGAGGGGCCGCAGGGGCAGCGTCTCCTCGCCCGCAAAAGCGCGGTAACGTGCGACGAGAAGGGCGGTCGGGGGCGACATGTCCTCAGACTATCCCCATCTACGTCAGGTGTCATCGCCTCCTCTACTACTACGGGCAGGTCGACTACTACTAGCAGGTCAACAGGAAGCCTGGCGGCCCCAGGCGCCAACGAGACGAGCCACTATTGAAAGCGACGGACGAGCCCCCAAGCTCGGGCGGTGCGTTTCCGCGCGAAACTGGGGTGACGACACTCATGCGTGAGTCCTCTCAGGTCGTTGCGTACGGCCTGCATGCGGGCTCTTGCGCTTACGGCCTGCGTGCTGGGCACTACGTCCAGACGGGTGAATAGCTGCAAGGCCCCGACCGAGTTGGACAGGCATTGCTCGGCTGCCGTGCCCTTGTTCCAGTGATGGGGGGTCTCCTTCTTCTTCTGCACATGTTGCCGCCGTCTTTGACCGCTGCACCTCCTCCTCATCGCGTCCTCGCTCTAGACAACCGCGTCCTCGCTCTAGGCAACCGCACCCGCGCCCTCGACGACCGCGCCCGAGCCCTCAGCAACCACGCCCGAGCGGTTCCCCCCCTGCGCCCAAGCCCTCAGTAACCGCGTTCGATCCCTCGGCAAGCGCGCCCGCGAGGATCCCATCGCGTCCTCCCCCTCGCCAACCGCGACCGCGCGAAATCCCATCGCCTCCTCGCCCGCGGCAACCGCGTCCACGCGCTTCCCCATCGCCTCCGCACCCTCGGCAACCGCCTCCACGCGGATTCCCATCGCCTCCTCACCCTTGGCAACGCTGTCCGATCGGTTCCCCATCGCCTCCGCACCCTCGGCAACCGCCTCCGCACCCTCGGCAACCGCCTCCGCACCCTCGGTAACCGCGTCCTCACCCTTGGCAACGGTGTCCGAGCGATCTCCATCGGGCGCTCCCCCTCGACAACCGCGTCCTCACCCTTGGCAACCGCGTCCTCCCCCTCGGCAACCGCGTCCTCACCCTTGGCGACCGCGTCCGCGCGATTTCCCCCGGACCCCTGGACCTCCGTAACCGCGTCCGCGCGATTCTCCCTGGCCTCCTGGACCTCGCCAACCGCGTCCGCGCATTCCCCCCACCGCGTCCACGACCCTGACGCGACACCGACACAGCAAATTTCCGTCGAATCGCAGCGCGCCCTCGGGCGTCTCAACGCCGCCCTCACCCCAGTACGTCTCGCTCCTTCCATCGAGGTGCGGGCATGGAGGTTTTCATGAACGATACGATCGCTCCCTATATGGGCCCCAGCATCATCGACGTTTCGAATGTTCGCCCGAAGCTCGTGGACCTTGCCAATGGCAAGCTCGCGGGCGCGCAGCGCGAGAAGGTTGGTTTTCCGGAGGTCTTCGACGAACTCTCGAAGGCCATCCCGCAGTACGGAGAGACGCTCGGCATTCACACCAGCATGTGGCAGAGGATCGTCGACAAGACCGCCACGCTCGACGAGATCCGGGCGCTCAAGAAGGACGTCCTCAAGCTCGCCGAAGTCCTCCAGGAGAGCGAGGTCTACTACGAGGACGCGCGCGAGGCCGACATCAGCCGCATCGGTGGATTCGTCGACGCCACCGCCCTCCACGGCGACCCGTCCGTGCAGGCGGCCTTCAACAAGACCCTGGAATACCGCTCCCGGTACGCGAAGAAGGCCGCCGATCAGCGCCGCAAGAACAAGCAAGCGCGCACCGAAACCGATCCCGCGCCCGCCACGGAAGCCAAGGCCCCGAGCCACGCCTGAGCGCTCCCTCGCCTCCTTACTTCCCTCCCCGCCTCCTCGGCCGTTCGCAAGATCCAAACCGCCCCGTTTGTCAAGCACTCCCGGGTGACGATTCCGTGACGTCGCCTCCTCCTTACTGACGCGCGTCACGACGCACAGCGGCGTGGCTCCGGCCTGGCACCTCGAACCGCCCCGTTTTTCGCGGGCATCCGGGCGAACCCTGGATCCTGCATGCGAGTGGTGTGTTCTCCTACCACGTTTTTCCCTTGAGCCACGCGGGGCATCCTGCCTAGGTTACGCCCGCTCGATGCGCTTCCGACGCTTCTTGGCTCCCCTCCTGGCCGCCCCCCTCGTCGCGACCTTGGCCCTGGGCTCGGGCTGTGAAGAGTCCGCGCCCACCCCACGGCTCAAGGGTCAGACCCATCTGACCCTGATCCACACCTCCGACATCCACTCGCGCCTCTATCCGTACAACCTCCAGCTCGGACAGGTCGACTCCGGGCTCGGGCTCGGTGAGGCGCTCAGCATCGCCAACGTCGGCGGCGCTGCACGGATCTCGCATATCGTCGGCAGGGAACGGGCGCGCGCCTCGCGCGTCCTCCACGTCGACGGCGGCGACTGCTTCCAGGGCGCGCCCGTCTTCAACTTCTTCTCCGGCGAGGCCGAGATTCGCGCCCTCAGCGCCATGGGCGCCGACGCGATGCTCGTGGCGAACCACGAGTTCGACCGCGGCGCCTTGAACCTCGGCATCCAGCTCCAGAACTGGGCGAGCTTCCCTGTCCTCGCCGCCAATTACCTGCTCGAAGACCCCGCGCAGCCCGGCGCCTCGCCCCTCGGCGCCGTCCTCCAGCCCTACACCGTCTACCACCTCGACGGCCTGCGCGTCGGCCTCATCGGCATGGGCAACCTGTCGAGCATGACCTCGATCTTCGACGCGCCGAACCGGCTCGGGATCACCCCGCTCAACACCGTCGAGGTCGCCCAGTTCTACACCGACCTGCTCCGCCCCATCGTCGACGTCGTCGTCTTCGTCACGCACCTCGGCCTCGAGGTCGACGAGCGCATGATCCAGAATACGACGGGCATCGACGTCGTGCTCGGCGGGCACAACCACATCGTGCTCCAGCCGCCGAAGCGGGTGCGGGATTGCTCGGCCAATTACGACGCCGAGGTGAACAGCTACTACATCGAGCTGAACGACCCGAACGCGGGCGGCGGCAAGATCCGCAGGTATTGCCGGCCGCGCGATGTCGTCCTCGCCCACTCCGGCGCCTTCGCCAAGTACGTCGGCCGGCTCGACCTCGTCCTCTCCAACGACCCGGTCGATTTCCCCGGCGAGAACGGCGGCGAGTCCGAATACGACCCGGCGAACGGGTTCGAGGTCATCTCCAACGATTACCGCCTCTTCCCCGTCACCGAGGACGTGCCCGAGGATCCGCTCGTGCTCGCCACGCTCGAGCCTTATTCGCAGAGCCTCGACGCGCTGGCGAACCTCGAGCTGCTCGTGGGATATGCGCGCGACGGGTCGCGGCGCTTCTCCACGAGCGGCGGCGATTCTCCGCTCGGCAACATGATCTCCACCGCGATGTGGCTGCGCCTCGGCGTGCAGACCGATTTCTCGCTGACGAACACCACGGGTATTCGCGCCGATCTCGTGCCCGGGCCGGTGACCGTCGAGCAGATGTACAACATCTTCCCGTTCGACAACTCGATCTCGAAGATGCAGCTCTCGGGCGTCGAGGTGCAGGACCTCTTCGATTTCGTGGCGCGCAGGTCCGCGGGCCGCGGCTGCGTCTCGCAGGTGCAGATCGCGGGCGCCCGCATCGTGGTCGATTGCACGCAGCAGAAGACGCCCGACAGCCCGCCCGGCGTCGCGACGAACATCTACATCGGCGCGCGAAACCCCAAGGTCCCCTGCACGAGCGACGCGCAATGCCCCGACAAGGGCCTCGGGAGCTGCGACGTCGAGGGCGGCGTCTGCTGGCAGCCGTTCGACTCGCTCGCGAGCTACGAGCTCGCCACGTCGAACTACCTCGCGGCCGGCGGCAGCGGCTTCCGCGTCCTGCAGCGCAACACGACGCAGTTCGACACGCAGATCCAGCAGCGCGACGCGCTCATCGATTACATCCGCGCCGGCGACCCCTGCACGATCCGGCCCCCCTGCCCCGCCGATCAGAACGGCAACGGCACGCAATCGGACGAGTGCTCCTCGCTCCTCGGGCTCGCCGCCACGTGCACGAACGACGGCGTGTGTGACCACGACGAGCCCATCGGCTGCAAGGTCGACGCCGATTGCGAGAAGCTCGACAAGGACTTCGTCTGCGCCTGCCCCGAGTCCGTCATCGAGGGCGACATCTGCAGCTCCGACCCGGCCCGCCCCTGCTCGAGCGGGACGTGCGTGCTCCGCGCCTGCCGCAACGACATCGCGGCGTTCCAGCGGTCGGTCTGCGAGAATGCGCCGACCGCCGCGGTCGAGCGAGAATGCGAGCAAGGTCTCGCGCCCTGCCGGACGGCGGGCGAGACCTGCAAGTTCCTCGCTTGCGTGGATCGTTACATCGGAAACTTCTCCGATGGTCGCATCCGGATGGTCGGGCAATGAAGCTTTCCACCGCTACGCAGAGGGCAACTCTCGGCCTCGCCTCGCTCCTCGCGCTCGCCGGCTGTACCGATCAGGTCCCGCTGCCGAGCGGCGCGTCGACGTTCCGCGTGGTGATCACGCAGGTGAACGGCGCGAACGCGCCCTCGGACGACACGCCGCTGCCCGCGAACCGCGGGGACCGCGAGGATACGTGGGCGTTCGAGATCGAGGCGCGCTCGCCTTATGGTGAGCCGGTCGATTTCAATGGCACGGTGCGGGTCAGCGTCGAGCCGGGCACCGTCCTCGGCGTCACGGGCGAGGGCGCGGCGGGCCGGAACATCAAGATGGTGGGCGGCAAGGCGCAGGGCGTCGCCACGGTGACGGCCGTGTATGGCCCGGCGCGGCTCTGGATCGAGGACCTCGGGTATGCGCCCGTGCCCCTCGCGGACAAGCCCGCCTGCTCGAACGGCAAGGACGACGATGGCGACGTGCTCATCGATTTCCCCGCCGATCCCGGCTGCGCGTTCGCGGACGACGACAACGAGGACGTGGGCACGTTCGCGGCCGGCATCTCGCCGCCCGTGCATTACGAGCTGCCGCGCATCAGCGACATCCAGGGCCTCGGCGCGGCGACGCCGTTCCCTTACGAGGCCATCGAGATCAATACCCACCGGCCGAAGCCGCTCGTCGTGACGCGCGTCGCGAGCGACGGCTTTTACGTGACGGACCTGTCGGAGCAGGCGACGGGGTACAACCACATCTTCGCGTTCAATTTCTCCACGCCGCCGGGCATGCGCGTCTGCGACCGCGTGACGTTCCTGACGGGCACCGTGGTCGAGTTCTTCGGCTTCACGGAGCTCTCGTTCCCCTCGTACGTCGTGAGTTATCCGCTCGAGGGCGAGGACACGTGCGAGGTGCCGGATCCGGCCGTGCTCGACGACGCCACGATCGGGAACGCGGACGCGATGGAAAAACTCGAATCCGGCCTCGTGCGGATCGAGGGGTTCCGTGTGGCCACGAAGTTCGGCCCGAAGCCCGTGGTCGACAACGTTCCGGACGCGGATCACTCGAATTGTGATCTCAACGGCGACGGCCAGGTCGATTTCGCGAGCCAGGCCGAGGGCGCGTGTTCGGACGCCTGCTCCGCGGATCCCGAGTGTACCGAGTGGACCTCGTATTCGGCGCGCGGCAATTACAAGGTCTTCAAAGGGAACACGCAGATCCAGATCCAGACCGGCACCGCGGCGAGCTTCGATCCGACGGGGCACAAGGGCGAGACGCTCGACGCCGTCACGGGCACGCTCCGCAATTTCTCGGGAGGCTCGCTGAACTGGACCGTCGAGACGCGCTGCTCGGACGATCTCGTGTGCCAGACGCAGGGGTGCGTGAAAGCGACCGTGCCGTCCACGAAAGCCTGCGTACGCCTCCGGACCATCGACGACAACGATCAAGGCTCGAACTGAAGGACCCTCGATAGCTCATGCATTCCCGCATGCGACTCCGCAAGGCCGCCGGCGCTCCCCTGGCCCTGATCCCTGCCCTCCTCCTCGCGGCCGCCGGCGCGTCTGCCCAGCCGGTTCCGCCGACGGATCCGGCGGCACAGCCTGGCGGGGCAACCCCTCAGCCCGCGGAGACGAACCCCGGCGGGACCACGCCTCCGCCGCCTCCGACGACGACCGAGGCGCCGCCGCCGCCCCCGCCCGCGCCGCCCGCCGCCGTCGAGACGCCGAAGCCGGTGAAGCCCGCCGCGGTGTCCGTGCTCATGGCCGAGCCGGCGCCGGTGAAGACGGTCGACAACAATCCGCCGTCGGTGCGTATCGGCGATTTCATGGATACGCGCCTGACGTGGGTCATGGGCGATGACGACGTGCTGCACCAGACGGGGCAGGCGCAGCCGCTCTCACCTGACCTCTCGATCGGGGATCGGCGGACCTACCGGCTCTTCTTCGACAACCTGAACTCGCGCTTCGCCGGCCGCGAGAACCTGACGCACCTCGCGCTCTACAAGAAGATGCCGGGGTTCATCAAGGGCCTCGACACCGAGGCGTCGATGGTCCTGCGCTTCGACCTCGCCTCGCTCGCGCGCGCGACGAACAACCTCAATCAATCGCTCTACGACGCTGGCTCGTTCATCCGCGCCTTCTATCACACGGACGGCGACAAGAACGGCAAGCGTGGCATCTCGGTGACGCTCTGGCCGCTCGACACCGACCGCTTCCGCCTCGGCTACCTCTACGACATCTCCTGGGGCGGCACGAACCCGTTCATCAATCAATCGATCTTCCCGCGCGTGCAGGGCGGCGCCCCCGGCGGAAAGATCGAATACACGGGCGACAAGTGGAGCGTGTACTTCGGCATGAAGACCGCGACGATCGTGCAGGTCGAGCAGACGCTGACGCCGGGCACGAGCGAGGTCGAGGAGATCCGCATCGGCCAGACGAACTACGGTCTGCTCGGCGGCGGCAGCGTCGACGTGAACGATTACCTCCACATCGACCTCGGCGGCGGCTTCTTCCAGCAGGGCAAGTTCGATCTGCCCGACGTCGCGGGGCAGAGCATCCACACGGCCGGCGCCTCGATGCGGATCCTGGTCCACGACAAGAGCACGCCGGTGCCGCAGTCGATCGATTTCGCGCTGTACCGGAACGATCCGAACAAGCCGATGATCATCTTCAAGCCGGAGGTCTACAACCCCGGCAAGACGACGTGGTCGCTCGCGCTCGAGGGGACGAACCTCTGGCAACGCGTGAAGGATTTCGACGTCGCCGGCGGGACCACGTACCAGCAGGCGCGGGCCGCGGCGGTGCAGGCGAACGTGAAATCCGGCTTCTTGCGCGGCAGCTTCACGGCCATCTACCGCGACCTGCCGTACGTCCTGCGCAACCAGCCGAGCTACATTCCGTTCCAGTCGCTGCCGAACGACGCCGCGACCGCGAACGAGTTCTTCCTGGCCGTCGCCTCCGATTATCACATCCCGGCCCCGCGGCTCACCGTCGGGCTCGGCGCGGGCCTCCAGTTCCCGTCGACGTTCTCCACCTCCCAGGTGGACGCGTCGAACGCCCCCATCTCGCGCACCGTCGTCGTGCGCGAGCAGGGCAACATCGCCATCCTGCCCGTCAACCAGGGCTCGGTGCCCATCTTCCAGGCGCGCGCGAGCCTGCGATGGGACCTGTCGACCATCATGTCGGCGCTCCTCTGGGTCCAGTACGTCCGCGACAACAACGGCACGTACGTCGAGCGTGACCCGAGCGAGGGCACGCTGGCGCTCCGCACCTTCATCAGCCCGAACTTCCTCGGCTTCGGCGCCAGCGTCTCGGCGCGCTTCTGAGGCAACCGAGGGCCACGCCGTGTCGCCCCGGCTGACCCTCCACCTCGACCGTCGCGACGCCGTCCACAGGCCCGGTGAGCTCATCACCGGGCGCGTGGAGATCGTTTGTCCCGAAAGCAAGCGCTGCGACGAGCTCGTGGCCTCGCTCGATTGGGACGTCGAGAGCCGCGGCGAACCGTATGCCGTGCGCGGCGCGCCCATCGTCCTCGCCGCGGGCCTCGCGCTCCCGGCCGGCGAGTCGACGGTCGTGCCTTTCGAGATTCCGGCGCCGGCCGGCCCGCTCACGTATCACGGGCACATTCTCACGGTGAGCTGGACCTTGCGCGTGGAGGCGAAGCTCGGCTGGGCGTCGCGCGAGCGCGTCGAGGCGCGCATTCTGCTCCTGCCGTGGACCGAGGAGGCGCGCGCGCTCACGGCGACGAGTTATCGAACGGCGCCGTCGCGTCACGCGCTCGTGTACAACCCCGGGCCCTTGCCGGAGGCCACGCTCGGCAAGCGTGACGAGCCGAAGACCCTCGAACATCCCATCGTCGGCGTGGCGCTCGCGGCGGCGAGCGCGGCGCTGCTCGTCCTGCGCGCGGGGGCCTTCGCGCGGGTCTTCGCGCTGGTCCTGCTCGTCGGCGGGCTCTCGGCGCTGTTCGCGCACCTAAGGCGGCGCACGCTGCGCGAACGACTCGGTCCGCCCGAGCTCGCGGTGCATCCGGAGATCGTGCGGGCGGGCGAGGTGATCACGGTGTCGGTCTCGTTCAAGCCGGGCCGGCCCGAGGTGCTGAAGGAGATCATCGTTTCGCTCGCGGCGCAGGAGGTCGTGGTGCGCCCGTCGAGCGAGCCGGACGAGCCGCGGCATTATCGTCATTCGCTCCACGGCGAGCGTCGCGCGGTCGATCGGGCGCGGCTGCGGTTGCCACAGGGACGCGTGACCGTGGTGCAGGAGATGTTTCGTATTCCGCTGCGCGCGCCGCCCTCGTTTGGCGCGCCGAACAACGAGCTGCGCTGGGAGGTCTCGGCGACCGTGCGCACGGCCGACCTCGTGTCGTGGAAGCAGACCCAGCGGATCCTCGTGCACCCGCCTGCGCCCTGAGCGGTTCGGCCGTCGCCTGTCTGCTTTCCCCGCGACAACGGGAAAGACGAGTCTTATGTTCGGCCGCCAGGAGCCGGAGCCCGAACGATGAGATGCCAGAACTGCCGTCAGGATGCGCCCACCATCGTGCGAGGAGCTCGCGCGTATTGCACGGCCTGCGGCGCGCCTCGCTCGCTTCTGGAGGACACGCCCGTCAACGTCGCGGGCCAGCCGTCGAAGATCGGCGGGGGCGTGGCGAGCGTGGCCGGGTGGATCATCCTGATCACGGGCATCCTCCTGGCGCTCACGCTCGGGGGGCTGATCGGGCTCCTGAATGCGACGGTCGCGTGGATCGTCGGCGGGTTCCTGGGTGGCATGAGCGTGCTGTTCGGCCTCCTGTTCATCCTGGGCGGCCGCTTGCTCTGGAAGACGGGCAAGGAGCGCGAGCGCGGGGCGCAGGAGCAGGCGGTCCTGGCGGTGGCGCGGCGCAATGCCGGCTCGGTCACGCCGGCCGAGCTCGCGCGCGCCGTGAACGTCACCGAGGCAGAGGCCGACGCATTGCTCACGGAAATGGCGAAACGGCCGGATGGACGGGTCACGCTGGAGCTCGACGACGATGGGACGCTCCGGTATTACGTGAAGGACGTGGCTGGCGCGCGTATCGGCGCGCCGCGGGTCCGCGTGGGGACGGGGGCGCGGGTGCCTTCGCATTCGTCCGAGGAAGAGGCGCTCGCCGAGGCGGAGATGGGCGAGGAAGAGGCCCGCACGCGGACCGAGCGGCGGCGTTGACAGACGGCCCCGCGCGGGCGGCGACGCCGAAGACGACGTTGCCCGGGGGCTGAGCCTCGAAAGAACTGGTTTGGCCGGGCGCCGGGGCGGCGTCTTTCACGTAGCGGGGCCTCCGAAAGGCGATTGCAATGGGCAGGCCGTTCCGCCCACGCCTGGTGCCACGCCATTTTCGCAGTCCGGCCCGAAGAGGTCGATACGGCTTGCGTAGCTTTGCAAAAACGTGCGTGGGCTGGCCACCGACATGATTTTGACGCGCGGCGACGAGTAGCCGAATCTCCGGAGGGGCTTGGCGCGCGGAAAAGGGTCTGATATTCGTGGATCGCCCGGGAATAGGAAGGGGGCCACGATGCGGAGGTTGGGGAGGCTCTGGGGGACGTGCGGGGCGCTGTTCGTGACCGCGCTGCTCGCCACGGGATGCGGGGAGGAGGCGCCGCCTTATGACGCGCTTCCGTTGCGAGACGCGCTCCGCGCGGCGCCCGAGGTGATGGCGTCGCTGCCCAAGGAGACGCGACGCGAAGTGGCGCAGCGGCTGGAAGAGGCCGGGATCGCTCCCGTGGAGGAGCGGCTCGTGATCCCGCCGCAGGACGTCGCGACGATCGACGCGCTCGCGGGCGCCGCGGACGAGGAGCGCGAGGAGCAAGGAAAGGATGCGCTCGTGCTCGGCGCGATCGAGCGAGAGGGCGCGGAGCTCCACCTCGAAGCGCGTGATGCCAAGGAGACCGGCGACGCGAGCGAGGGGCCGCCCAAGATGCGAGGGCGCCCGGGGAGCACGACGGCGGCGCTCGAAGAGGCGGCGCTCGAAGGGCGCGCGGGGCGCTGGGTGCGGGACCTCGCGAAACGCTCGGAGGCGAAGGAGATCGTTCGGACCACGGGCCTGCCGATGGGCGCCTGGGCCTTCGAGGACAAGGTCTACGTGAATGCGTCGTGGCTCGTCGCGCTCGCGGCGCTGGAGGAGGAGGGCGCGAACGTCGTGCCGGTCCCCGCGGTCGTGGCGATGCCGGGGATGCCGGGATCGAAGCCTCTGTCGGTCGATTTCAATCCGTACAAGCTGCCCGACAGCGTGGAGGAGTGCTCGCTGCAGGTGCAGACGACGTGCGGCTGCGCGACGAGCGGGTCGTGTGGGCACGACGTGACGGATCCGACGTTCTCCGACGCGAATGCGGAGTGCACGTGGGTGAACCAGAGCCCGGCGAACGCGGCGGCGCTCTGCGTGCTCGCGCTCATGAACATCGACGGAGTGCGGGCGTGCGTGGAGTCGGGCGGCTCCGCGTGCGCGGCGCTGCCCGTGACGACGCGGGAGGACGCGCTCGCGTTCGTGGCGAGCGAGAGCTGCATGAATTTGCTCGCGCAATGCCTCGCGGACGGGAGTCTCTCGGGCGAGCCGTCGGGCGGCAGTAGCTCGTCGAGCTGCGGGGGTTGCTCGGGCGACTCGTGCGGCGGATGCAACGACGATTGCTCGAAGTGCAACGACAATTGCTCGAAGTGCAATGATAATTGCGCGGACTGCAACCAGAACTGCAAGGACTGCAACAACAACTGCAAAGGCAGCCAGTGCGCCGTCGCGCGGCGGCCGGGGCGGTCGCCCCTGCCCGCGCCGGTAGGAACGGCATTCTGGCTCGCGCTCCCCGTCGCGTATCTGTATCTCCTTTCGCGTCGGAGGCGGCCATGAGAACGCTCATCGTGGCCTGGCTCGAGCGCCACGGGCTGCCCGGGTGGCTCGCGCCCGATTACATGATGATGGTCGGGCTCGCGGCGCTGCTCGGCGCGGCCGCGACGCAAAAACTGTCGCGGCGCGACGGGGCCGACGCGGGGCTCGAAGGGCGGGCGCTCATCGCGGCCTATGCCGGGGCGCTCGCGGGGGGATACGTCTTCGAATGGCTGCGGGCCGTGCCGGAGGCGATCGCCGCGGGATCCCTCAATCCGCTGCTCCACGCGGGACGCGCGGCGTATGGCGGGCTCTTGATGGGGGCGCTCGCGGCGGCCTGGGTGCTGCGCCGCGGGGGCGCGAAGGCGCTGCCTTTCCTGGATCGGGCGGTTCCGCTTTGCGGGATCTCGTACGGGTTCGTCCGAACGGGCTGTTTCCTCGCCGGGTGTGATTACGGCAAACCGACGGCGGGGCTGTTCGGGGTGCGTTTCCCGGCGGAGAGCCCGGCGGCGCTCGATCACGCATCGCTCGGCTGGGTGCCTCGAGGCGCGCCGAGCCTGCCCGTGCATCCGACGCAGCTCTACGAGGCCGCGGTGGGGCTCGTGGCGGCCGCGATCGCGTCGCTGTGGCTGCTCGGGCCGCGGCGCGACGGGCGGGCGTTCGGGACGTGGATCGCGCTTTATGCCGTGGGGCGGTTTTTCCTGGAAATGCTGCGCGGCGACGCGTCGCGCGGGACGTACGGGCCCTTGAGCTCGGCGCAGGTCGTGTCGATCGTGCTGCTCTTCGCGGTGGGCGCGGCGGTTCTGCTCGCCCGGAAGGGTCCGCGGCTCTCCCTGGCCTCGGCCATGCTGGCGGCGGCGGCGCTCGTCGTGCCGGAGGAGGCCGCGGCGCAGCCGGCAAAGGCGGGACAAACCACGCAGTCGCCGACGCTGTATGCGCCCAAGCAGCCGGCGAAGGCGGGACAAACCACGCAGGCGCCGGCGGGACAAACCAGCGTCCCGCCGCCCCCGCCCGTGCAGCAGGCGCAGCCGTATCCGCCGCCGCAGGGCTCGGCGTATCCCTATCCGTATCCGCCGCCCCCGCAAGGCGCTGCGCCCTATCCGTATCCCTACCCGTATCCGCCGCCTCCGCAGGGCGCTGCGCCCTATCCGTATCCCTACCCCTACCCGTATCCGCCGCCTCCGCAGGGCGCGACGCCGCCGACGGGCGTGAGGTCGGTGCCGGCCGAGGAGCTTCCGCCGGAGGAGAAACCCGCGGATCCGCAGAGGGAGTACAACAAGCTCCGCTTCGGCATCGGGCTCGCGGGCGGAGGGTATTTCGCGCCGGGCAGGTTCGCCGTGAAGGACGGCGCGCTCGTGGATCTCGAAGCGACGTACCGCATCGCGACAGGGCCCCGGCAGCGCTTCGAGGTCGGCCTCGAAGGGCGCTTCGTGGGGACGACCGACGCGGCGCAATGGGGCATCGGCGTGCCCCTCCGGTTCGTGACGGGGATCGGCAGGTACGCTGAGCTTGATTTCACGGCCGTCCCGTTCTACTCACGGGTGTCATTCGACTCGGCCTATTTCGAGCCCGCGAACGGGTTCGGCTCACGATTCCAGTTCAGCTTCGGCTTCCCGCTCACCTCGCATTTCGCCATCGGTTTCACCCCGCTCGGCTTCGGCGTCATGGGGTCGGGCAGCGTCAACGCGCTCTTCACGTACGAGCCGCGATTCTGGGTGAAGGTCGCGCCGCTCTGAGGGAACGATGATGTCTCGAACGATGCGGGGCGCGGCTTGCCTCGTGGCCCCGCTCGCCCTTGGATTTCTGCCCGCCTGCTCGGACGAACCCGCGACGCCCCCGCCGCCGGAGGTCGATATTCTCGACCGGCTCGAGGCCATCCCCGGAATGGTGGTGACGGAGGAGAACTCGGGGGTCGAGGGGTATCGATATTTCGTGATGGAGTACGAGCAGCCGGCGGATCACGGCGCGGCGGGCGGGCCCGTCTTCCGGCAGCGCTTGCTCCTGCACCACAGGGACGAGGCCGCGCCGTTCGTGCTCGGCACGTCGGGGTACAACGTCAACCCGGCACGGCAAAGGATCCGGGAGCCCGCCGATTTTCTCGGCGCGAATCAGCTCTTCGTGGAGCAACGGTTCTTTTCTCCCTCGCGGCCGGAGCCGGCCGACTGGTCGCTCCTGACGATCGAGCAAGCCGCGGCCGATCACCACCGCATCGCCCTGGCGCTGAAGCCGATCTACACGGGCAAATGGATCTCGTCCGGCGCGAGCAAGGGCGGGATGACGTCCGTGTACCACCGGCGGTTTTTCCCGGACGACGTGGACGGGACGGTCGCGTACGTGGCGCCGCACAGCTTCGGCACGCAGGACGCGCGATACCTCGATTTCGTGGCGTCGCTCGGGAGCTCGACCTGCAAGGACGCGCTGAAGGTTTTCCAGCGGGAGGTGCTCTTGCGGCGCGAGGCGATGCTCGCGCGGATCGACGCGCAGGCCGCGGAGAACGGGCTCGGTTACGAGCTGCTCGGGCGGGAGAAGGCGCTCGAGGTGGCCACGCTGCAGCTCATTTTCACGTTCTGGCAGTATTACGACGAGAGCGTTTGTCCCGACATGAGCGTCGCGCCGACAGACGACGATGTGTGGACGTTCCTCGACGAGATCGCCTCACCGAGCCTCTGGTCGGACGAGGAGTTCCTCACGTACGAGCCTTATTACTGGCAAGCCGCCACGGAGCTCGGGTATCCGGCGGTCGAGGAGTCGAACGTCGCGGATCTGTTGCAGTTCCCCGGGATCGACGTGCCGGAGACGTACCTCACGCCCGGCAAGACGCCGGTGTTCGATGCGTCGGCGATGCAGGACATTTCCACCTGGATCTCGGCGGAGGGGGAGCGGCTCCTTTTCGTGTACGGGGAGACCGATCCCTACACGGCGGCGGCCTTCGAGCTCGGGAATGCGAAGGACAGCTACTGGTTCCTCGCGCCGGGGATAAACCATTCCGCGTCGATCGTCGATCTGATGGAGCCGGACCGCGCGAAAGCGCTCGATGCGCTGGAAGCGTGGACGGGCGTCACGCCGGTCCTGCCCCCGGAGACGGCGATCCGGGCGCAGAGGACGCGGCGCGATCGCGATTGATGTTCACCAGACCTTCGTGGCGTCGGTCATGTTGATGTAAATGACCGGGCCCTCGTGCTTCGAGGCGAGGAACTGGTCGACGTACGTGAAGAACGCGTCGAGGCGATCGAACTCGTACGGGGAGTAATACTGCGTGGTCGCGGGGTGGAAGCCCGTCGAGACCTGCGTGGGCGCGACGAGCGCGCCGCCGCTCCAGTTCGCGTCGAAGATGTTTTCCATTTCCTCGACGGCCCAGTAATCGACCATGCAGCCGTTGTCCGGGACCTCCAGGAGGCCGAGCTCGGGGCCCTTGCCGCCGGCGACGATGCTGTCCTCGGTCGGACGATAAGGCTGGCTCGTGTCGCCGATGGACGCCCATTGCGTCTTGTTGAACTCGTAGATGTCGTAGCCGATCCACTCGTCCATGAGCTTCCAGTTGTTCGCGGAGGAGTCGACCCGAAAGCCCGTGTCGACGAGGGCCTGCGCGACGTGCGTCTCCAGTGTCCACGCGCCGGCGCGGAAGGAGGTGGGCTTGCCGAAGCCGACCTGCTCCCAGATCTCGTTGGCCTTGCCGAAGAGGGTTTTCCATTCCTCGCGGCTGTAGGCCCCGAGGCGCACGGTGTAGCCGGTGGGATCACCGGCCGGATCGGCGACGGAAGGCGCGGTTTTACAAGCCACACCCGCCGCCTCGACGAAGTTGCAATACGGGTGGATGTGGAGGCCGATCTCGTCGCCGTACGTGCTGCGCATGCCCTGGGCGAAGCTCACGAGGTCGTCGCGGCGCTGCTGGGAAACGGCAGGATCCGTGAAGATGTACGGACCGATGAGGTGCGTGATCTTGAGCTCGGGGTGCGCCGTGTGGAGTTCCGTATGGTGGTCGAGGACGCGGTCGTCGACATCCGAAAAATCCCAGTCCGTCGAGATGACCATGTAGAGGGCGTGCCCCTTGACGAACTCGGCTCGAAAAAAGGCCTCCTTCGAGCCGCGCACGGAGAGCATGAAGGAATGGTTGCCGATCGGGAGCTCCAGTGTCGGGACCTCGCCCTCCGACTGGATGGTGTCGGCGTTGAAGACGAGAGGGACCGGCTCCGCGGCGCCGTCGATCCAGGCGTCGATGTCGAGGACGTCCTTGGGCGCCTTGACGCCGATCACAAAGGCCTTCGTGGGCACCGTGAGGCCATCGCCTGCGAGGACGTAGCGCGGGACGCCGGTCACGGTGAACGCAGGGTCGTTCTGCGCCGGCGGGTTCGGTCGGACGGGGGCAATGGTCGGGGGCGGTTCCGCGTCCGGGCCGCAAGCCGGCGCCACGAGGAGGGAGAGTGCCGTGAGGAGAAGGAAAGAGGGAGATCGAAGGCGCATGATCCCTTGTATCATGCGCCGGTCGCGCCCCGAAGGGCGTCCTCGGGTGCGCGCTCAGTCCGCCGTGGGCAATTTGAGCGCGCCCGCGCCGAGCTCGACGAAGCGGGTCTTCGGGAAGGCCTTCGCGCAGGTCTCGAGCTGCCAGTCGCCCTTGAAAAGGACGACGGGCTGGCCATGCACGTCGAGCGCGCCATAACCGTAGAGCTGCGATTCGAGCTCCGCGAGGGGCACGGGCTCGCCCTCGACCCAGCGCGCGATGTTCCACGAGAGGCGCTCGATCCGCACGTCCGCGCCGTATTCGTTGAGGAGGCGGTGCTTGACGACGTCGAACTGGAGCTCGCCGACGGCGCCGAGAATGGACTCGCCCTCGCGGCCCTCCGGCGGCCGGAAGAGCTGCACGCTGCCCTCCTGCGCGAGCTGCTCGAGGCCCTTCTTGAGCTGCTTGCGTTTCATCGGATCGACCATCACCACGCGGCCGAAATGCTCGGGCGGGAACTGCGGGAGCGGCGCGTATTTGACGTTCGCGCCGTCCGTGAGGGTGTCGCCGATGAGGAAGATGCCCGGATCGAAGACGCCGATGATGTCGCCCGCGAACCCGTCGTCGACGACGGTGCGCTCCTGGGCGAGGAATTGCACGGGGTTCGTGAGGCGAATGTCGCGATCGAGCCGGACGTGGCGGACCTTCATGCCGCGCTCGTACCGGCCGGAGCAGACACGGACGAACGCAATACGGTCGCGGTGGGCGCGATCCATGTTCGCCTGGATCTTGAAGACGAACGCGGTGAATCGCTCGTCGTCGGGGGTGATCGCGCCCTTGTCGCTCGCGCGAGGGGCCGGCTGCGGCATCATCTCCACGAAGGAATCGAGGAGCTGCGGGAGGCCGAAATTCGTCAATGCGCTGCCGAAGAACATCGGCGTGACCTCGCCGCGCGCGAGCTTGCCCGTGTCGAGGGCGTCGCCGGCCGCGTCGAGGAGCTCGACGTCCTCGCGGAGCTGCTTGACGCCCTCCTCTTCCACGGCCTCCTCGAGATCGGGCGCGTAGAGATCGTGGGCCTGCATGGGCGCCATCTCGGCGCCGTGGGCGACTTGCTGAAAGAGAAACACCTGCCGGAGGATGCGGTGGTAGACGCCCTTGAACTGGCCACGGACGGTGATGGGCCAGGTGATCGGGTAGACGCCGATGCCGAGGACCTCCTCGACTTCGCCGATGAGCTCGAACGGATCACGGCCGGGCCGGTCCATCTTGTTGACGAAGCTGAAGATGGGCATCGAGCGGAGCTTGCAGACGCGGAAGAGCTTCTTCGTCTGCGCCTCGACGCCCTTGGCCGAGTCGAGGAGCATGATGGCCGCGTCGGTGGCCATGAGCGCGCGGTAGGTGTCCTCGCTGAAGTCGGCGTGGCCCGGGGTGTCGACGAGCGAGAGCAGGCGGCCCTTGTAAGGGAACTGCAGGACGCTCGACTGGATGGAGATGCCGCGCTCGCGCTCCATCTCCAGGTAGTCGCTGACGGCGTGCGCGCGCGCGCGCTTGGCCTTGACCGCGCCCGCGAGCTGGATGGCCCCGCCGTAGAGCAGGAGCTTCTCGGTGAGCGTGGTCTTGCCCGCGTCGGGGTGGGAGATGATGGCGAAGGTCTTGCGGCGAGCGATCTCGCGCTGGAGGAGTTGAGGGTCGGACACGGCGGCGCGCGCACCTTAGCACCGGTTCCGCCCCGGGCTACGCTCGCGAAGAGGCCACGGCCGGGGCCGAGGGGCCGCTCGGGAGGGGCCGGCGGGCGCCCGGCGGGAAACGACGGCGCCACCCGAGGAGGCCGAAGAGCGTGGGGGTTTTCAGGGGTTTTGTGCTGGCACGAGGATCGCTCTCGGCCCGCGCGTGCAAGCGACCGAGCGAAGGGCGGGGCGAGCCTTGGCGGAGGACGACATCGATCTGATCCTCCGGCACGTCTCGCGGAAGCTGCCCCACGCGGTCGCGCGGGCGTTGCTCGATTGCGAGGGGCCCATCGAGCCTGTGGAATGGGTCGAAACACAGGTGACGTCGCGACAGCGGCGGCTCGATCGAGCGCTGCTCGTGAAGGCGGCCGAGGGAAAACGGCTGCTGCACGTGGAATGGGCGCGGGCCATGACGCGCGACGTGTCGTGGCGCATGTTCGAATACAACACCCTGACGGCGCTCGCGCTGGGGGACGAGGCGCGCGCGCGGCGCGGGACGACCCCTGAAGAGAGGCCGCCGCGCATCGAGAGCGTGCTCGTGCTCCTGGCTGGCCGCGACGAACCCTGGCCCGAGCAGGGCGTGTACCGAACCTCGCCGGACGATCGGCCGTTTTCCGGGGTCTCCTTCCGCGTGGAGCCGGTCTACCAGCGGACCGTGGCTGAGCTCGTGCGACGAGCAACCGAACAAGGAAGTCCGTTCTGGTTGATTTTCGCGCCCCTGACGCGTGATGTGGACGCGGACAAACTGGCGGAGGTGGTGGAGATTTTGCGCGCGCAAAGCTCAGCCACGGAGTTCGAGGAGCTCTGCGCCGCCATGACCGTCTTCGCGGAGACAAACCATCGTGTGAAAGGGCTACGGGATGTGGTAGTCTCTGCGCTGCCCGGGAGGTTGGTCGTGCAAAACTGGTTCTTCAGAGAAGGCCGTAAGGAAGGGCGTAAAGAGGGACGCAAGGTTGGGCGCCTGCAGGGGCGTCTCGAGACTCTCGCGCACCAGTTCGAACGGCGCCTCGGGCGCCCGTTGACCACGCCGGAGCGACAAACCCTGGCCGACCGGCTCGCCAAGCTCGGCGCGGTGCGCGTCGGGGACGTCGTGCTCGATCGGTCGCCGGAGGAGCTCGCGCGCTGGCTCGCGCCGCGGAACGAGGGGTAATCGCGTGACGACGCGCGGGCGCGGTTATGCCTTCGCCGCGCCCGCGAGCTTCGGGCGCATGTCCGTGAGCCACGCGCGCGCCTCGGCCTCGTCGTGGCCGTGGAAGAAGTGCCGATCACGGGCGCCGAGTACGGCGGTCGCGCGCATCAGCATTTCGACGGACATGCGCAAGGCGAAACCTCCCCCATAAAGGGCGAGGGCGCGCGGCGGGAGGCGAATCTGGTGCGAAGACAATGCGACCTTCCGCGCGCCCGCGGTCCAGGTCGTGACGCGCGCGACCGAGGCGAGCGTGAGTATGTAGGGGCGGCCCACGCACCAGGCCTCGAGGGCCTCGACCATCGGCTGGAGCTCGTCGCCGAGCTCGCCGCAAAGCTCGATATGGACCGTGTCAGGCTCCTCGAACACGAGCCTGTGCGCGCCGAAACGTAGCTCCCTGCCCACCGATGGATCCCCCGCCGTCGTCACGCGGACCGGAGCTTACGCTCGAACCGGCGTCTCCGCAGGAGAAAAAGCGCGGCGAGGGAGAGGAGGGCCGGCGAGGTCCCCGATGCGTCGTCGGTCATCCGGCATCCACAACCGTCATCGACGAGGATCGGACCCGAAGGCCGATCACCGCCGCCCGACGAAGCCCCACCACCCATTCCGCCAAAGCCGCCCTCGCCGCCCGCGCCGGCGCTGCCGCCTGCGCCGCCGTTTCCAGCGATGCCGCCTGCGCCACCTGCGCCGCCACTTCCGCCACCGGCTCCGCCTGCGCCTGCGCCACCACTTCCGCCGCCTGCGCCACCACTTCCGCCGCCTGTGCCACCACTTCCGCCGACGCCGCCTGTGCCTCCGCTTCCGCCTGCGCCTCCGCTTCCGCCTGCGCCTCCGCTTCCGCCTCCGGCCCCGCTTCCGCCTCCTGCGCCGCCGGCTCCGCCGCTACCATCGTCCGTCACGACGCTCGCCCGGACGCGAATTCGATCCGTCCCGTCGTCCTGCGCCCCGTACGCGACGAGCACACTTCCAGGCGGCCCCGCGCAAGCGATCGAAGGGTTTTCCTCCGCCGGCTGCGCGCTGATCACGAAAGGCATCACGTCCACGGGCGTGCCGTCCGTGTGCAGTCGGAGCCCCGCGATGTCGTTCGCGCCGTCCGAGGCAATCGAATACGTGACGATGTGGCGCGCGCCGTCGAAGGCCACGGAAGGCGCGCGCTCGGCGCTCGGGGTCGCCGCGAGCACGAGGCTGTCCGGATCGAGGACGGTGCCCGCGGCCGTGACCCGCGCGGCGTGGATGTCGGGGGCCGTGGCCGCTCGGTCGTCCGACCAGACGACGAGGAAATCCTTGCCGTCGAAGCCGACCGAGGGGTTCGTCTGCGCATTCGGCGCGACCGCGACGGGAATGCCCGCGCCGTCGAGGACCGCGCCGCTCGAGTCGATCCGGAAGGCGTAGACGTCGCCCTTCGTGTCGGTGCGGTGATCGGCGGCCACGGCGAGGAAGATCGAGCCATTCGAAGCCATGTCCGAGATGAACTGGGAGCCCGGCGCGGTCGTGATCGGAAAGCCCTGCGGGTCCTGCACCGCGCCGAAAGGCGAGACGCGCGCGCCATAGATGTCCCAGGCCGTGGGGCCATTGCGGTCGTCGAGCCAGGCGACGAGCCAGGCGCTGCCCGTGGACGCGACGGAGGGCGATTCCTGCGACGAGGTGCCCGTGGCGACGGGAAATCCGTTGGGATCGAGGACGGCGCCTCCTGGGGTCACGCGCGCCGCGTAGACGTCCGACTGGTTTTGCGTCGTGCGCCGGTCGGTCCATACCACGAGGTGGTTTTTCCCGTCGAACGCGACGCGCGGATCCGCGACGGGGCCCTGGCCGGTGGCGACGAGGATCGCCGAGGCGTCGAGGACCGTCCCCGCAGGGCTCACGCGGACGCCGGCAATGACGCTCTCTCCATTTCGCGAATCCGCCCAGACGACGAACCAGTTCGTCCCGTCGAACGCCGCGTCGCCGACGCGCTCCTCGTTCGGCGCCGTGGAGAGGAGCGCCGGGGGCGCGTCGACGGCCGTGCCTCCCTGGCTGATACGCGCGCCGACGATGTCGCGATCCTCTCTATCGACATCCCAGACGGCGAGGGTATGGGTCGCGCCGGGGGCGAGCGCGACGGAGAGGTCGTCCGTGCCGCCTTTGATCACGGCGAACCCGGCCGGATCGAGGACCGTGCCCTGGGAATCGATGCGGGTGGCATAAAGATCGTACACGCCGCCGCCATGACGTATGTCTTCCCAGACGGCGACGAAGTTCACGCCGTCCCAGGCGACCTGGGGGTATCGCTGCGCGCCCGACGCGGCCGAGACGAGCAGGCCCGCGGCGTCGAGGACCACGCCGTTCGGATCGACGCGCGCGCCGTAGATGTCGTACGAGCTGCCGCTGCGGTAATCACGCCAGACGAGGAGCGAGCTTTGGCCATTGCTGGCGACGGACGGGTACATCTGGCTGCCCGCGACCGTGGAGACGGCAATGCCCGCGGAATCGAGGACGACGCCCGCGGGCGTCACACGCGTCGCGTAAATGTCCTGGTTCGTGCCGCTGCGATAGTCCTGCCAGGCGACGACGAAGCTCGCGCCGTCCCAGGCGACCGAGGGGCGGCTCTGCTCGTTCGTGGCCGCGCCGATGGGAAGGCCGAGCGGGTCGAGCAAGACGCCGTTCGAGAGGATGCGCGCGCCGAAGATGTCGTTCGACGTGCCATTGCGAAGATCCTCCCAGACGACGAGGACACGGCTGCTGCCGACGGCCATCGCCGGGGCGCGCTGCGCATTGGCGGCGCCGCCGAGGATGAACGAATCGCCGAGCGGGACGCCGGTCGGCCCGAAGCGACGCGCGCGAATGTCGAAGCTCGTATCGTCGCCGGAGACGCCGCTCTCCCACGCGACGACCCAGGCCGCGCCGTCCCAGGCCGCGACGGGCGCGAGGTTTACCCCGACGGACGGCTCGATCTCGAACCCCTGCGGATCGAGCGGCGCGCCCGAGGGGCCCACGAGGACGCCGCGCAGACCCGAGGAAAAACCGCCTCCCTCTTGGTCTTCCCACACGACGAGCCAGTTCGTTCCGTCATAGGCGACCGCGGGGGTCGTCTGTTTTCCCTTGGAAGGACCATAAGCGGGCGCGTCGAGCGGGAAGCCGGGCGAGACGACGCGGGCCGAGCTCGGGCCGACGTCGGGGAGGCGCGCGCCCGCGCCGAGGAAGGCGAGGATCAGGGCGCCCGTGCCCGAGGACAAGGAGAGGAAGCGCTGCCGTGCCATGCCGGCAGGATACGATCGTCAGCGAGGTCGTTCGAGCGAGAAGGTGACCGTGACGCCGACGGGGTCCGAGCTCGGGGCGCCGACGGCGCGGTTCTTGAGGAGCAAGCGGATGCAGGACGCCGCCTCCTCGGTGATGCCCTTCTTGCTCTCGATCTCGACGCCCTCGGCGCGTCCGCGCGCGCGGACGAGGAACGTCACCTTGAGCGAGCCCTTCGCCGCCTCGAGGCCGCCATTGTCGGCGATGCACTTGGCAATGCCTTCGAGGTTCGAGTTGATGAATTTCTCGGCGCGAGGCACGTCGCCGCCCTCGAATTTGGGCGCGGAGATCGTGACGAGGGGCGGAGGCCCGGGCTTGGGTTTTTCCGCGGGTTTCTCCGGAGGCGGCGGCGGAGGCGGCGGAGGCGGAGGCGGCGGCGGGGTCGTCTCGGGCGGCGGGGCCGCGTCCGTGCCGGCGTCCGGGGAGGACGGCTCGGGTTGCGGGGGCGGCGGGAGCCAGCCGGCGTCACGCTCGTCGGGGCGCAAGCAACGGACGAACCCGCGGTGCGGATCTTCGAGGGCGCCGTGAGGGCATTTCGACGGAGAATCGGCGCCCTCGCCTTCCGCGCGCTTGCGGGCGAGCTCGTCCGCTTCGGACGTGGAGGCGGTTTGCTTCGTGGAATCGGCCTCGGGCATGGCCGCGCCGCACGCGCCCGCCGAGGCGAGGCCGAGGAGGGCCGCGGTGGCCGCGCGAAACCAGTTCGAGTGCGGGGTCATCGGGGGGAACCTAGCGTCGGGTGGGCGGGAGGCAAAGAAATCGGCGGCGGATTGTTGGCCCGGGGAGCGGGGCCACGAGCACCGGCCGGACCTCCTACGCCGCCCCCGCGCGTTCCACGGCCAATCTTGCAAGGAAGAGATCACCAGCCTCCGAAGTACGGAAGGCTTGTGCGCCGTATATCGTGTCCCGCTTCAGAAGCCCGAAGGTGGCAAGCTTGGGCGCGACGTCGTTGTAGAGCATCGGCGGCGCATTGCTTCTTTGTCCAACGGTGGATTCAGGATCCGCGACACCCATGACGAAGTCATTCGCAAATGTCACCATATTATCGAGAAGCGAACGCCCGCCTACGCGTGTGGCGCCAAGCGTCGCGACGAGCTGGCGGTACGTGAAGCTTCCAAGCCGATCTTCCTCGGCATTACTCCCCGCCCCCTCGGACTTCACACGTAGCGCACTGTTCTCGGCCGTCAGCCGCGCGATCTCCGTGGTGAGTCGTGCGATATCAGCGTTGAGCTGGGCGGATTCGCTCGTCAACTTGGCCGTGTCGGGAACATCTCGACGGCGAACCCAGCCTGCATTTTGCAAGTCTGGCCTCCGCCCGAAGTCGTTGAGCGTCTTGAGGACGGCAATCGTGATGTCTTTCGGGTCGCTGAATTCGCTGCACATCTTCGACTTCACGAGCTCCCGAAACTCTTTGTACCTTGTGCGATCCTCGTTCGCGATCTCCAAGGCGAGTTCCTTGGTGACGCGCTCGTTGAAGACCGCGTCCGCGATATAGACAGCAAAGACCGGCTTTCCTCGCTCCACGGCGTACTCGTACTCGACGTGGGTGTAGCTCTTCTTCGTTGTCGGCTCGATCGAGCCGTACCGCGCGCCCAGGATCAGCATGTAGACGTCGGAGTCGTCGATCCAACGCTTGATCACCTCAAGCTGGGCTTCGTCCCCGGCCGAGAAGAGCTCCATGCCGGCGGGGATGTGCCCGGCGTCGAGCACCGCTTGGACGGCGGTCTGCCGCTCCTTCCGGAGGTCGTTGTAGGTGGAGGAGATGAAGACCTAGAATTTGCGGTTCACGTCCGTACCTCGCAGCGAGCGTGTCCTGACCAGCCAAACTTGGCAAGAGCGGAGCCGCGACCGAATCGCAACGCAGCGCCCCTCGGGCAGCGGCGGCTCGGAAGGACTCGGACCGAGCGTGACGCTCCACCGCAGCCATCGGCCCTCCGCGCCTCCCCGCCTCCGCTTGCAACGCGTGCAAACCGCACTTTGCGCGTACCGGATGCCGCCTGCACGCGTTGCAACCGGCTCCGTGACCATACAAAGAGCCGCCTGCACGCGTTGCAACCGGCTCCCTGAACACACAAAGAGCCGCCTGCACGCGTTGCAACCGGCTCCGTGACCATACAAAGAGCCGCTTGCAAGCGTTGCAAGCGGCTCCCGGTCCACGCAAAGAGGCGCTTGCAAGCGTTGCAAGCGCCCCCCGGTACGCGCAGACGCTACTTTCCGAGCGACTCCGCCCGATTGACGATGCGCGGCGTGATGAAGATGACGAGCTCGCTGCGGCTGTCGCTCGACCTGCGGCGCTGGAAGAGCACGCCGAGGATCGGGATGTCGCCGAGCACGGGGACCTGATCGAGGTTTCTGCCCGTGTTGCGCGTGAAGATGCCGCCGATGACCGCGGTGTGGCCGTCCATGATGAGCAGGTCGGTCTCGGCTTCGCGCTTCAAGATGGTGGGATCGCCGCGCGCCGAGGTCTGGTTGAAGTCGGGCTCGTCGCGGTTGATCTTGACGTGCATCGAGACGCTGCCGTCGCTCGTGACGTGCGGCTTGACGAGGAGCTGGAGCTTCGCCTCCTGGAACGTCGTCTGCACGCCCTGCGCGCTGATCTGCGAGAACGGGATGAGCGTGCCCTGGCTGATGCGCGCCTCGCGGTTGTCGAGCGTGAGGATGCGCGGGCTCGAGACGATCCGCAAAAGGCCGCTCGCCTCGGCCGCCGAGAGGCGCACGGAGAGGTTGATCGTGTTGTCGATCGAGCCGAGCGTCATGCCGATCGCGCCGCCGAGGCCCGTGCCCGTGGTGGCCGGCAAGTTGACCGCGAAGTTCGGGTTCGGGACGGTGTTCTGGAACGGCGAGAGGCCGCCCGTGGGCGTCGTCTGATCACTCGCGCCGCCGGTGAGGCCGATCTGCGAGGGGAAGACGAGGCCCGTCGGGTTGCCGGTCGCAGGGCTGAAGGTGCCGTCGCCGCCCCACTGGATGCCGACGTCGCGCAGGTAGCGGCTCGTGGCCTCGACGATACGCGCCTCGATGAGGACCTGCGGCGTCTGTGTGTCGAGCGCGCGCACGAGTTCCTCGAGCTGGTCGAGGTTGCCCGCGACGTCACGCGCCACGAGGACGTTCGTGCGCTCGTCGACGGCGAGCGAGCCGCGCGGCGAGAGCAGGTCCTTGCCACGCGCCTGGAGCTCCTTCGCGACGGCGTAGTTCACCGGGATGAGGCGCGTCTCGAGCGGCGCGAGCGCGAGCTCGCTCCGCCTGCGCGCGAGGTCGAGCTCGCGCTCCTTGTTGAGCTCGGCCTGGGGCGCGACGCGGATCATGTTGCCCTGGCGGACCATGCCGAGGCCCTTGGCCTGGAGGACGGTCTCGAGCGCCTGATCCCAAGGGACGTTGCGCATCCGGATCGTGACGTTGCCCTTCACGTCGTCGGAGGTGACGATGTTGACGCGGCCGACGTCGGAGATGAGGCGCAGGACGTTGTGGATGTCGGCGTCCTTGAGGTCGAGGTCGATGCGCCGGCCCGTGAAGCGGCGTTGCTGCGCGAGCGTGGTCGGCAAGAAGCCCGCGGCCTCTTCGCCGTCGATCGTCGTCTCGGCGGCGCGCGAGGTGTTCGGCGTCGCCAGGACGTCCTCTTCCCGCGCCACCGTGCGCACGCGGCGCGCGGCCCCGCCGTCGGCGCCGACGCCGCTGAGCATCGGGTGCGCCGCCGTGTCCGCGAACGTGAGGACGAGCGTGTTGCCTTCCCGCGAGACGACGCCGCTCGCGTCGCCCTTCGGCTCGACCTCGACGACGACGCGGGAGGGGTCGCTCTTGCGCCGGTACGTGGAGATCGCCGTGATGGTGCCGCCGAAGGCGCTCACGTCGAGCTTGCGTTCGAGCGCGTCGGGCAGACGCGCGCCTTCGAGCTCGAGGATCGAGCGGCCGCTCGCCGAGGTCACGTACGAGAACTTCACGCTCTCGTTGAGCTCGACCGTGACGCGATCCTTGCCAGCCTGGTGGTCGTAGCGGACGTTCGTGACGGCTGCGCCAGTGGCTTGCTCGACCTTGCGCGCCTCGGCCTTCGGCGTCGTGGAGGGCGACGACGACGTCACCACGGGCGCGGGCGCGCGCATCGGCGCGGTCGCGTCGGCGGCCGCGAGGTCGACGACGAGGCCCGTGGGCGTCGCGCTGATGCGGTACTCGGCCGTGCGCGCGAGCTGCACGAGGACACGCGTGATCTTCTTGCCGTCCTGATCGAAGGTCTGCGTGAGGACGCCGCCGACGAGGGCGTTGCCTTGCGTGATGGCCGCGGGCGCGCCCTTGATCTCCGCACCCGCGATGTCGATCACGAGGCGCTTTCCGCCGCTGTCGACGCGCGCGAAGAAGCGCGGCTCGGCGCTCGTCGCGACGGAGACGCGAGCCTCGCCTTCGCCGGCCTTCGCGAGCTTGACGTCCCGTACTTCGAGCCGCGTGTTGCCGTCGGCGTGTGCCCTCGCGGGGACGAAGGAGAGGAGCGCCGCGAGCAGCATCGCGGAGCGCGGTTTCGTCAGCATGCCCCCGATCCTACCCAAACCGCGCGAGACGGGCCCAGTTCGTCGCTACCGCCGGGCCTCGTTCCCGGCGTTTTCCTCGGGGAAGAGCGCGATCACGCGCGTGACGGGGGCGATTTCCGGATGTGCCGGGTCCTCGCGAACAAAGACGACGTCCCCCTCGCGAATACGATCGACGCGCCAGTTGATGGCGACGTCGATCCCGGCAGGCCCACCGGTGCGCACGATCTCGGGCTTGCCCACGTAATCGCCGACCTTGACGACCCACCCCACGTTCGCGGGGTCGATGAAGAGCGCGCGGGGCTGCGAGCGCGTGACGAGGCCGGAGAGCTTGAGCTCGTCGAGCGCGTACCGCTCGATCACCACGGTCCGCTGCACGACGGCGCGGCCCTTGGCCTGCTGCGCGAACACGCTCGCGAAGCCGCGGAACGGGTCACGGTTCTTCTCGGTCTCGGTGAAGTCGGCCTCGACGAACTCGCGTTGCGGCAGCTCCGGTTGATCTTTCTTCGCGGCCGTCTGCGGCCCGCCGTCCGTGCCCACGCCGCCGTCGGGCGCGGCGCCGGGCGATGGGGTCGCGCTCGGGGGCGGCACCCAGAGCTCGTCTTCCTCGCAGCCGGAGGCGAACACGATCAGCACGAGCGCGGCGAAGAGGAGCCAGAAAAGCGAGCGCGCGCTCTTCACTTCCCGGTCCCCCTTCGCTTCGCGCCGTCCTTGCCGTCGAGCCTGAGGGCGCGGAACGCGGTCGCGAGGCACTCGACGTTGACCTCGGGCTCGCCGGGGTTCTCGGGCTTCACCGTGCCGTTCTTCGTCGACAGCTTCATCTGGATGTCTTCCATGTTGATGATGCGGTCGATCTGCCCCACGCCGTGGAAGAACTTTGCGATCTGGTGGTAGCGGCCAGTGAGCGTGAGCTTCATCGGCACCTTCGCGAAGAACTCTTGCGGGAGCTCGTCGATGGGCGTCCAGCTCGTGAGGTTCACGCCGGCGATGGTGGCCGTCTGCTGGAGCGAGGCGAGGAACGCGGGCGTCTCGGGCTCGTCGGGCAGAATCTTCTTCGTCTGCTCGGCGCGCGCCTCGCTGCGGATCTTCTCGTCGCGGTCCTTCTGGTAGGCGTCGCGCACGGCCTCGGCCGCGCGCAGCTCGCCGCGGAGCGTGCCTTCGCGTTGCTTGGCAGCCGCGAGCTCGTTCGAGAGGTCCTCGTAGACGAAGACGAAGAAGAGCGCGCCGACGAGCGTCAGGAACAGGAGGCCGACGCCGATCTTTCCGGCGAGGGGCAGGCGATCGAGCGACGAGCTGCCCGCCGCGGGGGCTTTGGCGGCCATCAGTACCTCACCTTGAGCTGGAGCGCGAAGCTCACGAGATCGATCTTCGAGACGCGGTCCTCGTCCTTCTTTCCCGGCAAAAGCGTGACCTCGTAGAAGTAGGGCGAGAGCTTGAGCCGCTGCGCGAGCTCGTAGACGTCGTTGCCGTCGCGCGCGAGGCCCTCGATGCGCACCGTGCGTTGCCCTTCGAGGTAGCCCGTGAGCCAGAGCCTGCGCGAGTCCCAGGCCGGGTTGAAGACGGCGAGGGGGTTGTCCTTGCGCAGCTTCGCGAGTTTGTCCGGATCGGCCGAGGGCCCCTTGCCGGTCGTCATGATCTGCGCGAGCTCGAGCAGGACCGCGGTCGGACCGGTGCGGCCGGCCTGGAGCTTCGCGATCGCCTCTTCCCGCGCGCGGAGCACGGCGAGGGCCTTCTTGAGCTCGTCGTGGTCGGCGACGAGCCGCTTGATGTCGTCGATCTGGCTCTTGAGCTGCGCGTTCGTGCGGTTCTGCGCGTCGAGCTCCTCGCGCTTCGACTGGTAGAAGAGGAAGAGCCCCACGATCTCGAGCAGCACCACGGCGAGCACGACGACGAGCCAGCGCTGGCTCGGGGCCCCCGTCGCCGCGCCGCGCTTGTGCGGCAGGAGGTTGATCCGGATCACGCGCGCTTCTCCTTGTCCTTGCGCATGGCGAGACCCAGGGCCACGCAGAGCTGCGAGCCGCGGGTGCGGAGCATGTCGGCGCTGATGTCCTTGCCCTCGACGGCCACGCGCTCGAGCGGCTGGAGCAGCTCCACCTGCACGCGCGAGCGCCGCGAGATCGCCGCAGGCAGCGCCGGCAGGTTCGAGGTGCCGCCCGTGAGGTAGATCCGGTGCATCTCGGGCTCGCCGCTCGTGGCGAGAAAGAAGTCGAGCGAGCGCTGGATCTCACCGGCGATCGTGTCGCAGACGGTGTCGACGATCGGCGGCACCTGGGCCGTGGGGCCGAAGGGCTGCGCCACGCTCTGGCACTTGAGCTCCTCGGCCTGTTCGAACGTCACGCCGAGCTGCTTCTGGATCTGCTCGGTGACGTAGTTGCCGGCGTTCGGGATGTCGCGCGTGAACGAGCTCGCGCCGCGCGAGACGATGTTGATCGAGGTGAGCGAGGCGCCGACGTTGATGATCGCGAACGTCTGATCGGCGGGGATGCCGCGGCCGTACTCGAAGAGGTTCTGGACGGTGAAGGCGTCGATGTCGAGGACGAGAGGTTTGAGCTTGGCTTGCCGTGCGACTTCCAAGTAGTCGCTGACCTCTTCGCGCTTTGCGGCGACGAGCAGAAGATCCATCTGCCCTGCCTCGGGCCGGCGGCGGAGCACCTCGTAGTCGACGTGCACGTCCTTGATGTCGAAGGGGATGTGCTGCTCCGCCTCCCACTGGATCTGCTCGTCGAGCTCGTTCTGGGTCATGAGCGGCACCGTGATCTTGCGGATGATCACGGCCTGGCCGCTGATGCTCAGCGCCACCTCGCGCTGCTTGATCTTCGCGTCGGCGAGCGCACGGCCCACGGCCGCGACGATCGCAGAGGCGTTCATCACGTGGCCGTCGACGATGCTCTGCGGCGGCAGCGGGCAGTAGCCGGCCCGGACCAACGACAGCCCTTTGCGCCCTTCCTTGAGCTGGCACACCTTGATGGCGCTCGAACCGATGTCGACGCCCACCAGGTTGTTTCCGTCCGCCATCGATCAGTCCTGGTCCTCGTAACTGCGGCCCGGAGGGGTTCCGCCGGCCAGACCCCGGGAGGGGGTCGGAGCCAGCATCGCACCCCCGCCAATCCACGGCCAAAATAGTGCTTTACGCATCGAACGGTTCCGCGTACCGAAGGTAAGACAGCCTTGGGTGCGTGTACGTATCGGGCCCCCGAGCAACGTTGAACACATCACACATGGACGCTTTCGCCTCGAAACCGGCTCGATCTTCGTTCCGGCTCCGCTGCGTGGCCTTGCTGGCCGGCGCCGCGGTCGCGCTCGCCTCAGTATACGCGGAGGCGGGGGACGTCGTTCACGTCGTTGCCAAGGGGCAGGTGCTCGTCCAGATCGCCAAGCGGTATCGCACGACGGTGGATGCGATCCGAGCGGCAAATGGGCTGCGTCCTGGGCAGCTCCTCAAGCCCGGTCAGGAGCTCGTGATCCCCGAAAAGGGGAAGGAAGCGGAAGCCGCGAAGCGAGCGAAGAAGGACGGCAAGAAGGCGGACACGAAGGAGAACGCCGCCGCTGGCAAGGGAAAAAAGAAGGGCGACGCGAAGCCCGCGAAGCCCGAGCCGCTCGTGATGAAGCCGAAGCGTCCGGGGTTCGTGAAGCTCGTGCGCGGCACCGATCGGCTCGAGACGCAGCTGCTCACGAAGCACGGGCGGCTCGTGCCGTCGGCGCTCACGGGGCTCGGCAAGATGATGCGGCACGGGCCTTCCGGCGCGAAGACCGCGATCGATCCGCGCCTCGCCACGCTGATCGGCATGGTCAGCGATCACTTCGGCGGGCGCACGATCCACATCACGAGTGGGTTCCGGCCCTATTCCCCCACCCAGTACACGAAGCACAGCAACCACAACCTGGGCAGGGCGATCGATTTCAGCATCGAGGGCGTGCCGAACACGATGCTGCGCGATTTCTGTCGGACCTTCCGCAATGCTGGGGTAGGTTACTACCCGAACAGCACATTCGTTCACCTCGACGTTCGGACCACGAAGGCCTTCTGGATCGACTACTCCAGGCCAGGTGAGGCCCCCCGCTACGATTCCCCCGTGGCCCAGGCTTCGGCGGACGAGTCGACCGCGGACGTGGATCAAGCGCCTTCGGGCGCAACCCCTGCCCCCAGTGGGGCAGGAAAAGAAACGCCGACTACACCCCCCGCGCAGGGAGGTGGGTCCGGGGATACCCATCCCCCCCCTTCGCAAGTCGTTGATCCTTCAACTGGAAACTCCAGTACGCAGGATCCGACGCCTCGAAACGCGCCGAAGGCGGGTCAGAACTGACCCAGCTTCGGCAAGGCAACCGTAGGGATTTTCCTGAGAGTCTGAGGGAATTTCCTGGTGCAGAATGCGTGGTGTAGATTCGTCTGCGGTCCTTCTCTGGAGGACGGGACCAGTGTACGTTTGGGACGAGCCGTTCCTTGCCACCTCACAAGGATGTGCCACGAACGTTGCTTACATCACGAGGTCCCTGAACAGATGCAGCAGTCCTACTTCCACCGACAGGATGTTCAGGAACGAGACGCGACCGTCATCGCCCAGGCGGATCTGAGCGGGTGCACGTCCATGGTGTCGCCCTGCGCCCCGCAAGAGCCCGCCAGCATGGTCAGTCGCCGCTCGATCCCCGAAGGCCCGGTGTCCGACGTGAGACCTCGGAGAGCACGCGCGCTCCCGGAGGGGAGCCTGGCACCGGTGTGCGCGCAGACCCTCAAGAGTTACCTGCCGCTCGTGAACCAGATCGTCGCGCAAATCGCGCGGCGGCTGCCGGCCAACGTGCTGCGGGACGACCTGCTCGCCGCAGGCGTGTTCGGGCTGCTCGACTCGCTCCGCAGAAACGGCGGCAACGGGGGCGAGACGTTCGAGTGGTACGCGCGCATGCGCATCCGCGGCGCGGTGGTGGACGAGCTGCGCGCCCAGGACTGGCTGAGCCGGCGAAGGCGCGCCGCGGTGACGGCCGCGCGAGACGGCGAGTCGAGCACCGCGCGGCCGACGTGCCTCGTGAGCCTGCACGAGCTCACGCCGACGGAGGAGCAGGTGCACCTCATCGCCGAGGACGAGGACCCGGCGGCAGCGTACGAGGCCCGCGAGTCGTACCGCGCGCTCTTCCGGGCGATGGAGCAGCTGCCCGAGCGCGAACGGCAGATCGTCGGCATGCACTACTTCGACGGCGTGAAGCTGAAGGACATCGGCGCGCATCTCGGCGTGAGCGAGCCGCGCGTGTCGCAGCTCCACGCGCGCGCCCTCGGGCGGCTGAAGATCCTCATCCAGCGCGCCGCGGCCTAGCCGCCCCCTCCCCTCTCCCGTTCGGAAGAGGGGCGCACGCAACTAGTTTGCTTTCGTAGAATCAACCAACGTGGACGCGCGGCCCCGCATGGGGCTCTCGAGGGCGTAGAGCGTCGTCTGTTCGTAACGCGCCTCGGGCGGCGCGTCGCCGCCGGCGCGGTGGACGAAGGCGTTGAGGTGCGCGCCGCGATCGAGCGCCACGACACGCGAGCATCCAGCGTCCACGAGCGCTTCGGTCGTGGCTTCGTCCGTGTCGAAGGTGGTCGACGCGAGGAGGACCGCACCGTCGCCGAGCGCGCAGAGGGCCGCGCGCGGGCGCATCGAGCCGACGACGCGCGCCTCGGGGAGAGGTCGGCCCTCGTCCGCGGTGAGAGGAAGCTCGGTCGCGTCGGCGTCGGGCGTGGGCGTGAAGGCTTCGCTCTTGTCGATGCGCACGGGGCCGTCGGAGACGACGAGCACGCCGGCGCCAGGGCCGAACTTGATGCCGATGGAGCCGTCGATGGCGAGGCCACGCGGGGCCTTGCGCCGGCCCGTGCCGAGGCCGATGGCGGCGAGGACGTGGGGCCGCTCGGCATCGGAGAGCGCGGCCGGGAAGGTGCCGCCGAAGCGGTGCGAGAGCTCCTTCTCGCCGGCGCGGATGTGGAAGGTGAAGCGCTCGGGGGCAAACCACGCGAGGCGCACCTGCGCGCCGAGCTTGGAGACGGTCGCCGTGTAGATGCCCGGTTGCCAGAGCGGCGCGGGCTGCGTGCCGGGATCCGGCTCCCACGCGACGCCCTCGGGCAGCGGCGCGTCCGGGTTCGCCTTGCGCACGACGACGTAGACGAGCTCGGTGGGCGAGCCGGAGAGCGCGCGCTCGGGGGCGAGGGACATGCCGGCCGCGTGCGCGCGCGCGCCGATCTCGTCGCCCGTTCGCTGGAAGAAGCCGATGCCCGTGGGATCCGGGCTCGTGGCGAGCGGGAGGGCCTCGCGGCAGCCGGCGAGCACGAACGCGCGCGCGAGGAGCTCCGCAGGCAAGGCCTCGCCCCAGCCGTAGATCAGGTGGCCCGCTTCGGTCACGCAGAGCGCGGAGCGATCGGCGAGGACGGCGTCGGCCTCGGAGAGCTTTCCGATGTGGCCCGACGTGACGAGCGGCGCGCCGGTTTGCCGGAGGGAGCGGATCCCCGCAGGCACGTCTGCGCCGAAGGGCCAGGCGCCGATCGAGGGACGGCCGAAGCGATCGATGGCGAGCGTGGAGGCGTCCGGGCGCGGCGGCAGGAAGGCGCGGCGCTCGACGACGAGGCCGAGCGGAGACGTGTTTGCCGGCGGGCCGCCCGCGAACACGGCGACGGCGGCGGGCACGTCGGCGGCCGGGATGCGGCCCTCGCCGCGCAGGCCCGTGGGCGTGCGCGGCGCGAGCGTGCCGGGCATCGGGCGCAGCTCGAGGCGACGGCCATCCATCGCGACGAGGTGCACGACGGCGTGCGGGCGATCGGGATCGGGGCGGACGAGCGTCGTGAAGATCGCGGGCGGCGCCTCGGGCTTGCTCATCGGCAAGGGATGCGCCGCCGGCGCCGGGATCCACAGGCCCTCGCCGGGCAAGGTCCGGTCGCGCTTCGTGGCCACGCGCGGCGGCGGGAAGCCTTCGTCCGAGGGCGTCTCCGGTGCCGGCGCGGCCGGGAGCTCGGGCGGCGGCGACGCGGTCGCCTCGCGCAGGCGAATCGCCGTGGTCCGGGCGCTCGTGGCGATCCGCTTCACGCGGCCGGCCGCGCCCTCGCCGATGAGCTCACGCGTGGTCTCTTCAAGGAACCGCGACCACGGGGTCACGTCGTGAGGGAGTCGCTGCGCCGCGAGCGCGTGCTCGTCGCGCGGGCCGGGGTTCACCGAGGCGCCTTCGAGCGTCACCGCGGCGGGCAGCGCGGCCTCGCCGAGGGCCATGACGAGCATGTCCTCCGTGAGCTCGAAGCGCGCTTCCTTGGGCGGCACGCCGAAGAGCACCGCGGTCTCCCCGATGCCACGCCGCGCGCCCTCGGAGAGCCAGTTCTCCACGGAGGCGCGCAGGCGCTCGCTCCGGGTACGCGCGGCCTGCGAGGCCGCGTCGCCCGCGAGATCGAGGACGGTGATCCCCTGGACGAGGCCATCCGCGCTCGTGGCATACGCGGCCCAGCGGCCGTGCGCGACGAGGTCGTGCTCGTGCCCGAGCGGCGTGTTCGTCAGGTTGACGACCCTGCGCACGGCGACCGGCCTACCGCCGCGCGAGATACGTACCTCCGCGCGGTAGAGATCGTTCGTGGGCGTAGCATTCGGACCACTTGGCCGCGCCGCCAGGAACAGCACGCGCCGGCCGAGCATGGCGTCGTGCACCAGCCCGCCGCGCTCTTCCCACACGAAATCTTCGGGCCGGACGGAGCCACCGACGGAGGCGCCGAGCATGGCCGCGATTGCCTCGACGCTGCGCGCGGGAGGCGCGGGGCTCGTGGCGACGCGGATCAGGAGCGCGACGAGCGCGATCCCGAGGACGAACGGTCCACGCGAGCGCGCGTGCGCCGCGAGGGTGTCGACAAATGTGCCTCGCGGCGACGTCATGGCTTCTGGACGAGGATGTTCTGGGATCGCACGATCACGCGGCGGCCGTGGTGATACCGAGGAGCACGCGGGCGCGATCGGGGTCGACGATCTCGCGGCCGAGGCTCCTCGCGTACGCAGCGGCGCGCGCGACGAGCGGCGCGCTGCCTTCGGCGAGGACGCCCTTCTCCAGGTAGATGTTGTCTTCGAGGCCGACGCGCGCGTGGCCTCCGAGCTTGATCGCGAGCTCGGTCATGGGCCGCTGGTAGCGACCGACCGCGGCGACGGCCCACGTCGCGCCGGCGGGGATCTGCGAGCGCATGAACTGCACGACCTCCTCGCTCGGCATGATCGCGCCGGGCACGCCGAGGACGAACTGGAAGTGCAGCGGCGCGCCGATGAGGCCTTCCTTGAGCAGCGCGAGCGCCTCGTGGATGTGACCGACCTCGTAACACTCGAGCTCCGCGATGCTGCCGGCCTCGCGGATGCGACGCGCGATCGCGCGGATGTCGGGGCGCGTGTTCACGAAGATGTCGTCGCCGAAGTTGATCGTGCCGCAGTTCAGCGTGGCCATCTCGGGCTTGCACGCGAGCGGGCCGAGCCGCTCCTCGACGCTCATGCCGACGGCGCCGCCGGTCGAGGTCTGGATGATGACGTCCGTCTTCTCGCGGATGCGAGCGATCGCCTCGCCGAAGAGCTCGGTCGACTGCGACGGCGTCCCGTCGGCGTTGCGCACATGCAGGTGGATCACGGCGGCGCCCGCGTCGCGGCAACGAGCGGCCTCGTCGGCGAGCTCCTGCGCCGTGATCGGCAGGTAGGGCGTGTGCGCGCGCGTCACCTCGGCGCCCACGATCGCGGCCGTGAGCACGAGCGGCGACTCGGGCGGCGTGACGATCACGTTCGGCGGCGGCGTGATGATCGGGCGCGGCTCGGGCAGCTTCGCCACGAGCTCGGGGCCGGGCGAGGAGAGCGCGGGGAGCACGAGACGCGGCCGGCGCTGCAGATCCTTCGGCACCACGCACGTGCCGATCGCGCGGCAGACCACGACGGGCTCGGCGAACGCGTCCGCCGCGGAGGGCGAGAGCGCGGGATCACGCACGTTCGCGACGACCTTGCGGGCCTCGAAGGCCATCGTGCGCGACGTATTGCCGACCTTCGTGATGACGCCGGTCGCCTCGATGTAGTCGCCGGCACGGACGGGCGCGAGGAACTCCACGGCCTCGTAGGCGCGGAAGAGGCCCTCGTCGCCGTCGAGGCGGATGAGCAGCTCCGTGGCGACGTCGCCGAAGAGCCCGAGGATCCGCGCCCCATCGACGAGCTCGCCCGCGTAGTGGGCGTCGTGGGCTCCGATACGGACGCGAAGCGTGACGGTCAAACCTAGGCCGATGCTCATGGCGGGAGACTCAACAGTCGACAGTCGGTAGTCAACAGGGGAAACTGCGCCGCGCCGCGGTTCGCGCTCGGGGCTACGGATCGCCTTCGGCATCCGAAGCCCCGAACTCTGGTTTAGCGCTCGGGGCTACGGATCGCCTTCGGCGTCCGAAGCCCCGAACCCCCTCGGGCGTTCGAGACTGTGATGACGTACGTAGACGCGAGCAACCTCCCACACCACGTCGGGATCATCATGGACGGCAACGGCCGTTGGGCCGAGTTGCGCGGCGAACCTCGTGAGGCTGGCCACAAGGCCGGAAGCGCAGCGGTCCGGAGGGTGGTCCGAGCGGCGCGGCGGCTCGGCCTGACGGCGCTGACCTTGTACGCGTTCAGCGAACAGAACTGGGCGCGGCCGACCGGTGAGGTCGACGCCTTGATGGGGCTCTTGCACGAGTTTCTGGTCTCGGAGCGGAACGAGATCCTCGACAACGAGATCCGGCTCGTGGCGATCGGCGACCTCGAGCGACTGCCGCCGTTCGTGCGGGACGCGCTCGATCCGCTGCGCATGGCCTCGGGCGACAACCGCAAGATGACGCTGGCGCTCGCGCTCTCGTACGGCGGCCAGGAGGAGATCGCGCGGGCGGCGCGGGACCTCGCGGTCGAGGCGCGCGAGGGCAAGCTCGACCCGCAGACGATCGACACCCGGGCGATCGCCTCGCGCTTGCCGAGCCTCGGCGTCGGCGAGCCCGACCTCATCATTCGCACCGGCGGCGAGCATCGGATCTCGAACTTCCTGCTCTTCGGCGCGGCGTACGCCGAGCTCGCCTTCACCGACGTCCTCTGGCCCGACTTCAAGGAAGAGGACCTCTTCGAGGCGCTCGCGAGCTACCAGCGCCGCGAGAGACGCTTCGGTCGCGTCCTCTCGCATGCTACGTCTCCGCGCACGGCTTCGCCCCTCGACGGCGGGGCGATTGGGGTTTGACCTTGGCCCGTAGCAACCTCGCGATGCGCCTCCTCTCGGCGGTCGTCGCCATCCCCCTCCTCCTCGCGCTGCTTTATCTCGGCCCTGCGTGGGGCTGGGCGCTCTTCCTCGCGCTTGCGCTCGCCGTGGGCGCGATAGAGCTGTTCGGCATGACGCACCCGCAGGATCGCACCTCGCGGGTCCTCGGCGTCCTCTTGTCGCTCGGCGTGATGGCGACGCTCTGGTTCTTTACGACGAACGCGGCTGCGCTCGTCGCCCTGCTCTTCCTCCTGCCGACGGTCGCGCTCTTCCTCACGCTCGCGCGGCTCGGGTCGATCGAAACCGCGGCGCTCCGCGCGATGGCGATGGGGTTCGGTCCGCTCTACCTCGGCGGCGGCCTCGGCTCGCTCGCGCTCTTGCGGCGCGACGGCGGTGATTCGGGCCCAGGCTTCGTGCTCCTCGCGCTCATGCTCTCGTGGTTCAGCGACACCGGCGCGTACTTCGCGGGCCGGTTCCTGGGCAAACACAAGCTTTACGAGGCGGTCAGCCCCAAGAAGACGATCGAGGGCGCGATCGGCGGGCTCGCGGCGGCCGTCGGCGGTGCTGTCGCGGGGACCTATCTCTACTTGAAGAGTTTGCCCCTCGAGCACGCGATCGTGCTCGGGCTCGTGGCGGGTGCGGCCGGACAGGCCGGAGATCTCGCGGAGTCGATGATCAAGCGATCGGCCGGGGTCAAGGACTCGGGCGGCATCGTGCCTGGGCACGGCGGCATCCTCGATCGTGTCGATGCGTTGATGGTGACGGGGACGTTCACATACATCTACGTCCTGTTCTTCTGGCCTCGCCCTTGATCGATGGAGTGACCACCCAATGACGCGTGTCGTCGCATGGGCGTGATGTTGCACCGCACAAATGGCAATTTTTTCGCAAAAGGGTCGATGACGCGCGTCATCGTCGAATGACGCGCGGCGCGTGCGCAGAACCGCGAAACAAAAAATGGATTTGGGCTTTGGCACGGACTAGAACGGCCACCCATGGATAACCAACAGACGGTGAGCACTGCCGGGTCCGTGAGCGTGCCGCCCGCCTCTGTCGAGAAGCACCACAAGTACGAGTTCTTCAAGGTCGTACAGGGCTATCTGGACGAGGCCGCCCGCGTCATCGATTTGCCCGAGTACATCAAGACGATCCTCAGCCAGCCGAAGAACGAGATCATCATCAACTTCCCCGTGAAGATGGATGACGGCTCGATCCGGCTCTTCAAGGGCTACCGGGTCCAGCACAATAACCTGCTCGGCCCGTACAAGGGCGGCATTCGTTATCACGAGGGTGTCTCGCTCGACGACGTCAAGGCGCTCGCGGCGATGATGACCTGGAAGTGCGCGCTGATGAACCTGCCGCTCGGCGGCGGCAAGGGCGGCGTCAAGTTCGACCCGAACAAGGTCTCGCGCGACGAGCTGCAGCGGATCACGCGTCGATTCTTCCACGCGCTCGGCTCGAACATCGGCCCGGACACGGATATCCCGGCGCCGGACGTCGGCACGGACGCGAAGGCCATGGCGTGGGCCATGGATACGTACATGAACACCGTCGGCAGCCTCTTCCGCCAGTCGGTCAAGGGCGTCGTGACGGGCAAGCCGGTCGCCTGCGGCGGCACGCTCGGGCGCGAGAAGGCCACGGGCCAGGGCCTCGTCTACACGATCCAGGAGTGGGCCGAGGAGCGCGACTTCCAGCTCGGCGGCGCGACGCTCATCGTGCAGGGCTTCGGCAACGTCGGTTCGTTCACCTCGCTCATCCTGTCGCGGCTCGGCGCCTCGACGATCGCGGTCGGTGATCACACGGGTTACCTCTACAACCCCGAGGGCTTCAACCCGCACAAGCTCCAGGACTACGTCAAGAAGAACCGCTCGATCGCGGGCTACCCGGGCGGCAAGACGATCAGCCGCGAGGAGTTCTTCAAGATCAAGGCGGACATCTTCATCCCGGCCGCGCTGGAGAACCAGATCGGCATCGAGGAGGCGAAGGCGCTGAACGTCAAGCTCGTGGCCGAGGGCGCGAACGGCCCCTGCTCGCCCGAGGGCGAGAAGATCCTGATCGATCGTGGCATCGACATCCTGCCCGACGTGCTCGCGAACGCCGGCGGCGTGACCGTCAGCTACTACGAGTGGGTGCAGAACAAGCGCTCGGAGCACTGGACGCTCGAAGAGGTCGACGAGCGCCTGGAGAAGGCAATGCAGCGCGCCTACCGCGAGGTCGTCGAGCTCGCGCGGCAGAAGAAGTGCTCGATGCGCGTCGCCGCTTACGCCGTCGCGCTCCAGCGCATCGCGGCCGCCTACGGCGAGCGCGACATCTTCCCCTGATCCAAGCCCGATAAAAGCCGTCTTTGCGGCGCGCGTGATCTCGGATCCGCGCGCCGCTTTTTTTTGGCCGATCCCTCAGGAAACGACGGCCGGCCGCCCTGCCACCGAGATCGCCGTGCCTTTCGCCGCTTGCTTGTACTTCACGTACCCGAGCGCGAGCACGCGACCCGCCTCGACGCCCTTCGCCGCGCTCGTCACGGCGCCGATCACCTTCCCCGTGGGATCGGTGATCTCCGCGGAAGCAGGCACCTCCGCGTCGCCCTCGATCGAGATCGGCACGAGCTTCTTCTTCACGTGCCCGCGGTTCTGCAGCATGAAGACCGCTTCCTGCCCGAGGTAGCAGCCCTTCTGGAACGACACCGCGAAAGCCTCGAGCGAAGCCTCCTGCGGATAGTTCTCCCCGGAAAAATCCTTGCCCCAGCGGCCGAGGCCGATCTCCACGCGCAAGGCGTCCCACGCGGCCTCGTCCGCGAGGAGCACCGGCGCTGATCCTTTGCGCTCCAAGCGTCCGAGCGCGGCATCGACGTCTTTGGGCTCGAACGCGAGGAGCGCCCCGCCCTTGCCCGACATGTCCACCGACGCCGCGGCGAGGGCGCCGTGCGCGCGCGCGAGCGATGGCAGATCCTTCGCCCCGGGGCCGTGCGCGACGATCCAGGCGACCTCCTCGCTCGTGTCCTCGAGCTCGACGTCCTCCATGATCAGGTAGTGCTCGAAGTGCTCGACGAGCGTGGCGATCCGATCCCGCGGCGCGCCCACGAGGATCCGGTCGTCGTCGATCAGGATGCGCAACTCCGCGAGGATCTTGCCGGTCTTGGCGACGGCGAATCCATACGCGCCCTGCCCTGCTTTCAGCGGCCCGAGGTCGCAGGTGATCATCCCGTTCAGCCAGGTTTGTCGGTCCTTGCCGCGCACCGACAGCGTCCCGAGCTCGGGCGCGCGGAGGAGGAGCGCGCCTTCGGTGAGGGCGCGGCGCAGGGTGGCGATGTCGTTTTCGCTCATGGCGTTCGGAGTTTCATGGGGGTTCGGAGGGGAGCGGGGCAAGGCCTCGGGGCTCTTCGGGCTAGAGCGAGCCAGCGGACCCGTCAAGCCCTTGCCATCCGCGAGCAAGCCCGCCCGTTCGCGCTATCTTCCATGATTGTGCCCAAAGCACACCCTGCCCCCAGCAAAGGAGCTTGCCCATGCGACACAAACACGCCTTGATCTTCTTCCCCCTCGCGGCCGTTTCCCTTGCCTCCGCGATCGCCGTCGGCTGCGGAGGCGGGTCGAACCCCGGCACGCCGGGCGGGACCGGGACCGGAGGCGCGCCCGACGGCGGCGATTCGGGCGGCGGGGGCGAGGGCGGGGACATTTTCGTCGGGCCCGGTGGCTCTGGCGGCGCGGGGGGCGTGGGCGGCGCGGGGGGCGGCGGCGGCGATTGCGACGGCGGGCCCTGCGGGCCGGTGTGCGGCAATGGGGTCATCGAGCCGGGGGAAGTCTGCGACGACGGCAACGTGAACGCGGGGGACGGCTGCTCCAACGATTGCAGCGTGATCGAGAAGGATTACGCGTGCCCCATGCCGGGCATGGCTTGCGTAAGCACGGTCGTCTGCGGCGACGGCAAGGTGACGGGCGCCGAGACGTGCGACGATACGAATGCGGTGCCGGGCGACGGCTGCGACGCGCTTTGCCAGGTCGAGCTCGGCTGGCAATGCCCCGTCATCGGCGCCGCCTGCCAGGCGGCCGCGTGCGGCGACAGCATCCTCGCGGGACAGGAGGAATGCGAGGACGGCAATATGGCGCCCGGCGACGGCTGCGACGCGAATTGCCAGCTCGAAATCGGGTGGGTTTGTCCGCCTGGAATGCCTTGCAAGCCCACCGTCTGCGGCGACGCCGTGGTCGAGGGCAAAGAGCCCTGCGACGACGGCAACAACGACATGGGCGACGGCTGCACGCCGTTTTGCCAGCGCGAGCCCGACTGCATGATGGGCGCGTGCAAGTCGACCTGCGGCGACGGCCTCAAGCTGCCGGGCGACGACGAGCAATGCGAGGACGGCAATAGCGCCAGCGGCGACGGCTGCTCCTCGACCTGCCAGATCGAGCCGGGTTTTTCCTGCCAGGACGTCGCGCAGAATGCGGGGGACACGCTGGAGATCCCGATCGTCCTGCGCGACTTCAAGATCGCGCACCCCGATTTCGAGGGACCGAACGGCAGTGACCTCGGGATCGTGCAGAACATGCTCGGCCCGGACGGCAAACCCGTCTACGCGGGCAACCCGACCACGCCGACCACCTCGGGCAAGGCGAATTTCGATCAATGGTACCGCGACGTCGCCGGGGTGAACTTCACGGTCCTGCAGAACCTCGTGCTGAACAAGCTGCCCTCGGGCGCGTACCGGTTCGACGACACGACGTTCTTCCCGCTGAACGGGCTCGGATTCGGCAACGAAGGGAACGCGAACAACTTCCATTTCACGAGCGAGGTCCGGTACTGGTTCGAGTACAAGGGCAACGAGCAGCTCGATTTCACGGGTGACGACGACGTGTGGGTCTTCGTGAACAAGCGGCTCGCCGTGAACCTCGGCGGCGTGCACGGGGCGCTCTCCGGCAGCGTCTTGCTGAACGCGGCGAAGGCGGTGGAGCTCGGGCTCGAGGTCGGCAAGATCTACGAGACCGTCGTGCTCCAGGCCGAGCGGCACACGACGCAATCGAACTACCGGCTGACGCTCTCCAACTTCGTGAACACGAAATCGACCTGCCAGAGCGTCTGCGGCGACGGCATCGTCACCCCGAACGAGGCCTGCGACGACGGGACGAACGACGGCAGCTACGGCTCGTGCACGCCCGATTGCAAGAAGGGCCCGTATTGTGGCGACGGCATCGTGCAGCCGGAAGGCAACGAGGAGTGCGATGACGGCGTGAATTTGACCCCGTACGGCAATGGGTGCGCGCCGGGCTGCAAGACGGCCGCGTCCTGCGGCGACGGCCAGATCGACAGCCTCTTCGGCGAGCTCTGCGACGACGGGACGAACGACGGCGGCTACGGCGAATGCGCCGCGGGCTGCACGCTCGGGCCGCGCTGCGGCGACGGCATCGTGCAGACGGGCTTCGAGTCGTGCGACGACGGAAACAAGACGCCGGGCGACGGATGCGATCAGAAATGCATCATGGAATCGCCCAAGTGAAACGCGCCCCGCGGGCGCCGGCAATCGCCATCACGAGCAGTCCCCCGGCGCCTCCTCCTTCTTGAACCGCCGCGCGAGGCCGCGGTACGATGCGTTCACGTGAACGCCCCCTCGCGAACGGAGCTCTCGGAAGGCACGATTTTTCACGGTCACTACCAGATCGTGCGTTCCGTCAACGCCGGGGCGATGGGCGTCGTCTACGAGGTCGTCGACCTCAAGACGCGGCGGCGGCGCGCGCTCAAGGTGATGCTGCCGACCATCATCCAGAACGCCGAGATGCGCGAGCGGTTCAAGCTCGAAGCCACGATCACCGCGGACATCGTGAGCGAGCACCTCGTCGAGACGTTCGACGCCGGGGTGGATCCCGAGACGGGCGCGCCGTTCCTCACGATGGAGCTCCTCCAGGGCGACGACCTCGCGACGCTCCTGCACGACCGCGGCCGGTTCGCGCCGGCCGAGGTCGTGACGCTGCTCTGGCAGGTCGCGCGCGCCCTCGACAAGACCCACGCCGCGGGCATCGTGCACCGCGATCTCAAGCCCGAGAACCTCTTCGTCACGCACCGCGACGACGGATCGCCGCGCGTGAAGGTGCTCGATTTCGGGATCGCCAAAATGGTGGCGCAAAGCGAGGCCGCCGATCGACAAACCCGCAATCTCGGCACGCCCCCGTACATGTCGCCCGAGCAGATCACGGGCGACGGGACGATCGGGCCGCGCTCCGATCTGTATGCGCTCGGGCACATCGCGTATGCGCTGCTCGTGGGGCACCCGTATTGGATGGACGAGTCGAAGACGAGCGACTCGGTGTATGCGTTCCTGATGACCATGATGCAGGGCGCGAAGGAGCCGCCGACGCAGCGGGCGAAGCGATATGGCGTGACGCTCCCCGACGCGTTCGACATGTGGTTTGCCCGGGCAACCGACATCGTGCCTTCCGTGAGGTTCGAGCGTGCTTCCGAGGAGATCGCCGCGCTCGCGACGACGCTCGGCGTGGCGCTGCCGGGGCCCATGGAGGCCGAGCTCCGGCCTCTGGCCCTCGCCCCGGCGCACGCGGTCGCCTCGGACAAACCCAAATCGAAGACCGGCGTGGCGGCCATCCTCGTTGCCCTCGTGGCCTCGCTCCTGGGCGCGTCGCTCGTCGTCCTTTTCGCGCGGCCGCCTGCGCAGGAGGAAACCAGGGCCACGAATGCGACCCCGGCCGAGAGCACGAACGCTGCGCCGCCCGAGCCTCGGCCGTCCGCGCAGGCGCCGCCCACGACAGCCGAGCTGGTCCCGGTCGCGACGACGGCTTCGGCGCTCCCGACCGCGCCGACAGCCAGCGCCAGTGCTTCGCCTCGCGGGAAACCTCCGTCGCAGACTGCACCGTCCAAGCCCGCCCGCAAGACCTCTGTTTATGATCAGCTCAAGACTCTCTAGGCATTCCCGGCGCGCCGCCTGGCTCGGCCTCGTCGCGGCGACCGCGTGGACCCGCCCCGCGGTCGCCGCGGAGCCCGCCGTGCCGGATCCCGCGGCGCTCGCGCTCTTCGAGAGCGCGCGGGAGCTCGTGGAGAAGGGCGACTGGGCCGCCGGCTGCGCGAAGTTCGAGGCGAGCCTGATGGTGTATTCAGCGCCGAGCACGATGCTCAACCTCGCGAAGTGCTACGAGCACGAGGGCAAGCTCGCCAAAGCCTGGTCCGCGTACAAGCGGGCGCTCGTCCTCAATCAAGAGACGCCCGGCGCGGAGCGGAAAAGCGCGCTCGACACGATCGCGAAGGAAGGCATCACCCAGATCGAGCCGAAGCTGCCGCGCGTGAAGCTCACCGTCGCGAACCCGCCCGCCGGCCTTTACATCACGCGGAATGGCCAGGAGGTGCCCGCGGCCATGCTCGGGAGCGTCATTCCCGTGGACCCGGGCCCGCAGACGATCGCCGTGCAAGCGCCGGGCTTCCGCGCGATCCGCAAATCGTTCACCGCGGCCGAGGGCAAGACGGAGGAGATTGCGATCAAGCTCGAACCGGAGCGCGGCGACGCGACCACGCCGGGCGGCGGGCGCATCCCGGCCTGGGCGTGGGTCGCCGCGGGCGGGGGCGTCGCGCTCGGCGTCGCGGCCGCGGCCTTCCGCGTCGATCAGGCCCGCGTCGAAGGGCGGCAAGAGGCGCTCTGCGGGGGCGACCTCGAGCGCGGGTGCCCGCCGCTCTCGGAATACGATCCGGCGGACGACAACGCCCGCAAGAAACGGGATTTTGCGCTCTTCGTGGGCCTCGGCGCCGGGGGCGTGATGGCGCTCGGCGCGGCGGTGACGGGGTTTGTCCTCGGGTCCCGTTCGCCCTCTCGGGGGACGTCGGCGGGCCCCGTGGTCGTCCCCTGGATCGGACCGAATGTCGCAGGTGCTGCCATCGGGGGTCGATTTCAATGAAACCTATCGTCGCTCTGGGCTCGTCGGTCCTCCTCCTCGCGGCTTGCCTCACGCCCGACGCCGTCCCGTCGCCCGAGCGCGACGCGGGCGCGGGCGGGATGGGCGGGCCGGGCAGCTCGTCGAGCACGGGCGGCGGCGGGGCCGGCGGATCGGGCGGCGCGGCGACGAGCGAGGTCCTCTGGGGAAAGGCGTTCGGCGCCCAGTTCAGCGACCAGCGCGCCTCGGCCGTCGCCCTCGATCCCACGGACGATTCCATCTTCGTCGCGGGGAACTACGAGGGCCAATTCTCGTTCAATGGAATGGACGTCCTGACGGATCCGGGGGGCGGGGACATCTACCTGGCCAAATTCGACCCCATGGGCGCATTTCAATGGTCCGTCCACGCCGGCGGCTTCTCTCCCCAGTTCGTCAATGGGATCGCCGTCTCCGCCGATGGCCACATCTTCCTCGCCGGCTCGTTCGAGGGGGACTTCAACCTGCCGAACGACGTCAAGCTCATGAGCACCGGCGGCAAGTCCGACGTGTTCGCCGTGAGGCTCGACCCGAAAGGCGCGGTCGTGTGGGCGAAGGGATTCGGAGACGGCAGCATGCAGCCGAAGGTCGCGACGACGATCGCCCTCGATTCGAAGGGCGATGCGATCATCGCGGGGTATTTCGAGGGTTCGCTCCAGTTCGCCGACGGCCAACTGATCAACGCGATGGGCAGTCGAGACGTCTTCCTCGCGAAGCTCGACAAGGACGGCAATCCGCTCTGGAGCAAGCGCCTCGGCAACGGAACCGCGATCGGCTCGACGACCCCCCTCCTCTGCCGCGTCGCGCTCGATCACCAGGACAACATCGTCCTGGAGACGGCCTTCTCGGGCACCATGAGCCTCGGCGCGCCGCTGCCCGACCAGGCGAGCCCCGGCAACCGCGCCATTCTGCTCGCGAAGCTCGACACGAACGGCGCGCCGCTCTGGCAGAAGGTCTTCGGCGCCGCCAACACCGAGCAACGCAGCCACGCCCTCGCGATCGATTCGAACAACAACATCCTCCTGACTGGCGAGCTCGCCGGCACGATCAGCTTCGGCGGAGAGCAGCTCTCCAGCCCGTCGAATGACGATTCAGACCTGTTCGTCGCGAAATTCGATCCCGAGGGAGCGCACCTCTGGAGCTTCCGCGCGGGCAGCGTCGGCGCGCAAGAGGGCAAGGCCATCGGCGTGGACGCAAGCGACAACGTCCTCGTCACGGGCAGTTATACCGGCGTCCTTCAGTTCACGGGTGACGACGCGCTCGTGAACAGCGGAATCAATGGGGGTCAATACGACCTCTTCGCGCTCAAGCTCGATCCGAATGGAAAGTATCTGTGGGCGAAGCGGTTCGGGGACGGGGACGTCCAGGTGACCGAAGCCATGGCCATCGACCGCGAGGGGAACACGATCTTCGGGGGAGCGTTCGACGGGAAGATCAACCTCGGCGACACGGAGCTCTCGAGCGCTGGGGACGACGATATTTTCGTGGTGAAGCTCTCGCCGTAAAGTAATAGAGGCCCGCCATGAAACGAACGCATCATCAACGCTCGGTCGCGGCGGCTGCCTCCTCTCGTGCCATCCTCTTCGCAGGAACGGCCGCGGCCATCCTCACTGCATGCCTCTCGCTCGACACATCGAAACCGCCGAGCGCCAGCACGAGCAGCACCAGCTCGTCGAGCGTGGGTGGCAGCGGTGGAGCCGGGGGGATGGGAGGCGCCGGCGGAACCGGAGGCACGGCGACCGGGGATGTTCTGTGGGGAAAGGCGTTCGGCGCCCAGTTCGGCGACCAGCACGCCTCGGGCGTCGCCCTCGATCCCACGGACGACTCCATCTTCCTCGTGGGGAACTACGAGGGCCAATTCTCGTTCGATGGACTCGAGGAGCTGCCGCATTCGGGGCTCGAGGACATCTACCTGGCCAAATTCGATGCGACGGGCGCAGCTCAATGGGCCATTCGGTCCGGCGACCAGGATGCCCAGTACGTCAACGCCGTCGCCGTCTCCGCCGATCGAGACATCTTCCTCGCCGGCTCATTCCAGGGGGAGCTCACGCTGCTGAACGGCGTCAAGCTCATGAGCACCGGCGGCAAGTCCGACGTGTTCGCCGTGAGGCTCACCCCGGAGGGCGTGCCCGTGTGGGCGAAGGGATTCGGAGACGGCTCCACGATGCCGAAGCTCGCGACGACGCTCGCCGTCGATTCGAAGGGCAATACGATCATCGCCGGGTATTTCGACGGATCGCTGGAGTTCATCCCGGGCCAGCCGCTCAACGCGATGGGCGGTCGAGACATCTTCCTCGCCAAGCTCGACAAGGACGGCAATACGCTCTGGAGCAAGCGCCTGGGCAATGGGTCACCGGGCGACCCACCGAACCACCTCCTGTGCCGCGTCGTGGTCGATCACCTGGACAACATCGTCCTGGAGACAGCATTTTCGGGCACGATGAGCCTTGGCGCGCCGCTCCCCGACCAGGCGAGCCCCGGCAACCGCGCCATTCTTCTCGCGAAGTTCGACACGAACGGGGCGCCGCTCTGGCAAAAGGTCTTCGGGGCCGCGTATACGGAGCAGCGGAGCCGCGCGCTCGCCGTCGACTCCAAGAACAACATCCTCCTCACGGGGGACATGGCCGGCACCGTGAACTTCGGCGGCGAGCCGCTCTCGACCTCGTCGAACAGCGACCCGGACCTGTTCGTCGCGAAATTCGCCCCGAATGGCGAGCACCTGTGGAGCCTCCGATCCGGCAGCGTCACCTCGCAGGAGGGAAAGGCCATCGCCGTGGACGCGGCCGACAACGTGATCGTCACGGGGAGTTTCCTCGGCGTTCTTTCGTTCGGCGTGGGCGAACCGCTCGTGAACATCCAGGGAGGCTACGACCTCTTCGCGCTCAAGCTCGATCCGAACGGAGCGTTCCTCTGGGCCAAACAGTTCGGGGACGGGGCTGCCCAGGTGACCGAAGCCATGGCCATCGACCGCGAGGGGAACACGATCTTCGCGGGATCGTTCGACGGGAGGATCAGCTTCGGCGCCACGGAGCTCTCGAGCGCCGGGTATGACGATATCTTCGTGATGAAGCTCTCGCCCTGAGCCCATCTCGTGGCAGGATGCGGGTTCGATGCGACAACCCGTGCCCTTCCGCCGCGCCCTCCTCGGCTTGCTCCCGCTGCTCGCCGCGTGCCAGGCGGCCGCGCCGCCCGCCGCCCCGACGTCGCCGGCGCCACCCGCGCCTGCGCCCCCCGACGCCGCGCCGACGGTGCCGGCAATCCCGTTGGACCTGCCGCAGGCCGCGGAATGGTCGGGCGTCCTGATGCTCTTCAGCGTCGTGCTCAACGCGAACGGCTTGACGATCATCGACGGGAACGTGGTCCAGACCGACGAGGAGATCCGCGCGGCAGCGGCGCGCGCGCACGAACGAGTCCCGGACGTCAGGGCCATCATCCAGGCGGATTCGTCGACGTCGTGGAGAAACGTCTTGCACACGATGGATCTCTTGAAACAAGGCGGAATCGCGAAAGTCGCATTCGGCGTGAACCGACAAGGGCCGGCTCCGAGCAACGCCACGCCGCCGCCACCCGGGGCGGGGCCCGGGAAGACCGCGTGGGATTGTGAATTCCCGAAAGCGGCCGACGCGGCGGAGATCGACGAGGCCACGGTCACGCTGACGGTCGCGGTCGCCGCCGATGGATCCCCGGAGTGGGTGCAGATCCTGAACGATCCGGGTCACGGGTTCGGCATGGTCGCGGCGCAATGCGCGATGGTGAGAACGTATTCGCCGGCGCTCGACAAACAGGGCCGGCCGATGGCGGCGAAGACGCCGCCGATCCGGGTCCGATTCACCCGATAGCGGCCGAATTCACCCGCCCGCCTCGTCCTCCCCGCAGAGCGGGTTCGTGTCCGTGAGAGCGTGACGTTCAGCCCGGCTTGGGCCCCGCGTCCTTCTTTCGTCGCCTTCGCCGCGCGATTTGCGTCCTCGCGTCGTTGCTCGAGCTCGTCGAGGTAGCCGGAGATCTGCGCGTCGAGATCCCGCGGCAATTCGGGCGTCGCCGCGACATCGTCCGCGATGGCATTCCGCACCCGGTTCAGCAATGCCACGATCTCCGACCGGAGCTTCGAGGCGTGCTTGCGACCGTCCGTCTCCACGTCGGCTCGCTTGCTGAGGAGTATCGACAGTTTTTCGCCTGCGCCGACGTATGCGTTGGCCCAGTCGTGGAGTGTGCCGCCCTTGGCGGTAGGGAAGAGCTCGAGATCGCCCTCGAGTGCGGGTAGGTCGTCCTTGCGCCGGACGGCGGCGGCGGCCTCGTCGGCGTAGCTGTCGCGGAGCTCTTCGAGCTCGGGAATCAACGCGGCGCGAATACGCTTGGCCGCGGCCACGAGGGCCGGATCCGCGCCTGGAAGGCGGAGACGTCGCGTATGTAGCGGACGGTACGACGAGCTCAGCGGACTTGGCAAGCGGGAGCACGTCGCCTCGATGACTCGCCCTGAACCTCGGGGGTGGGACGCCGCCTTCCACGTCCGCCGGGTCCGGGGCCGCGAAGCGATGTCCACCCCCTTCGAGGTGACGATCACGGTCCGCTCGCTCTCCACGGATATCGATTTCGACGCGGCAAGGGACTGCCGCCCCCCCGTTCGTCCCGGAACCGAAAGTTTGTCAAGGTACTTGACAGCCCCGTTTGTCGCCGGTAAGGGTTGTCCTCGGAGGCCAACGTTGGGCGTGCGCTCTTGACCCGAGTTGCACCAAGACGTTCGCGTTGGCCTCCGCCTTTTTCTGTGCAGGTTGCGGTATCTTCTCCCTGCCATGCCGCGCGCCGCAGCCCTCGCCCCGCTCCTCTGTCTTTCCCTCTTCCTCTTCGCGCCTGTGAGCGCGGGCGAGGAGCCGAACCGCGTGGCGTTCCGGTTCGAATACACCCCGCCCCGCACGATTCGCGGCTGCATGGGCCGCGAAGACTTCATCATGTGGCTCTCGTCGGGGTTCGGTTATCCGGTTGTCCGGGATGATGCGCGCGCCCTCGTCCGTGTCGAGCTTACGCGCAAAGGTCGCGAAAGCGAGGCGCACGTCTCTGCCTCGGACGAGCACGGGGTCGAGCGGTGGCAGGCCGTCATCCCGACGCAGCTCGATTGTCGCGAGCTGGTGCAGGATGCAGCCTACGCGATCGCGCTGAACCTCGGGCGGTGGGAGCTGCGGAAGCAGCCCGCGCCGGAGTGGCTGCTCCTGCGACCGCAGATCGAGGTGGGCTCGCCGGCCCCGTCCCCCCCGCTGCGACCCTTCGTCGCCTACGACGATGACGGCCCGCTTCGACAGCGTACGCCGGATCCGTTTTACCAGGTGACGACGGTCCCCGCCCCTCCGACAAACCCGAGTGAGAGTCAAGGGCCAACGTTGGAGGTCGGGGCGACCGCTCTGGTCGTGCCCTACGGGCTCCCCGCCGTTGGGTTTGGCGGGGCCGGGACGCTGGCGTTGAGGTGGCCGAGGTTCTCCCTCCTGGGTGAGATGCGCGGGATCACCTCCCTGGAGGCGACAGCCATCGGAACCACGGTGACGAGGGCGACGATCTGGTCGGGCGTCTTTGGGTTATGCGCCAACGCACGGATCGGGTTGCATTTCTGTGGAGTCGCTAGCAGCCCGTGGACTTATCCCGAAGGAGGATCGACAAGAACTGGCGACGATGGTAGTTTGTCCGCGTCATGTCGATGGGGCGAACACGTGAGAAGCAGGCGTCGCTCTGGGTGGCGGCTCCTTCGCTGC
>NZ_JASBQE010000084.1 GCF_029960785.1 Polyangium sp. 15x6 | reverse complement strand
CGGGCGCAGCAGCAGCGGGCGCGGGCGCGGCGACAGCCGCGGGCGCAGGAGCAGCAGCAGGCGCGGCGGCGGGCGCGGGAGCAGGAGCAGCAGCAGGCGCAGCCGCGGGCGCAGGCGCGGCGGCGGGCGCGGACGGAGCCGGTGGAGGGATGACGGGCCCGGAGAACACCTCCGTCATCGGCTCGTCCATCTGCGGCTGCGGGGACGAAGCCTGTAGCGCCGTCGCCATGTACCGTTGCATCACCGGCGGCTCTTGGCTCCCCGAGCCCGGGTGCACGCCCGTCTCGGCGTCGTCGTCGGCGGGCAGGTGCGCGAAGGCGGCCGGCACGACGCCCCCGGCCATCGGCGGCGGGTTCGGCGCGGGGAGCCACGCGGGCGCGGAGGCCGGGGCCGAGGGCGGCGGCGCGGGCGGCGGCACCGAGCCGGTCGTCTTTCGCTCGCGCGCGGCCTGCGCGATCTGCCCGATCCGATCGACGAGCAGCCGGCCCTCGGGCGGCGAGAACGGCAAGAGCGCATGCGCGAACGCGTGCACGCTCCGGAAGCGCGCCTCCACGTCCTTCGCGAGCGCCCAGCCGAGCACCGTGTCGAGCTCCGCAGGCACGTCGCCGCGCAGCTGCGACACGCGCATCGGCTCCTCGCGCGTGATCTGCAGCATCAGGTACGCGGCTTCGCCCTGGAACGGCGGACGACCTGCGAGCATCTCGTAGAGGATCGTCCCGAGCGACCACACGTCCGTGCGCGCGTCGACGTCCTTCGCCTTGCGCACGAGCTCCGGCGACGCGTACGGCGTCAGGCCGAACATCGCGGTCCCCGTGATCTCGCCCGTCGCGTCCTGCGCGCCGCCGAGCAGCTTCGCCGTACCGAAGTCCGTGATCTTGATCATCGGCGCGCCGCCGGTCCGTTGCGTCACGAAGAGGTGCGACGGCTCGAGGTCTCGCACGACGATGCTGTTCGCGTGCGCCTCGGCCACGGCCTCGCAGGCTTGCAGCACGAACAGGATCGCGTCGTGCAGCGGCAGCGGGCCGGTCTTGCGGACGTAGCGCTCGAGGTCGGTGCCTTCGAGGTACTGCCGGACGAGGTAGAACGTCCCGTCGGCCTCGTTGCCGACGTCGATGATGCGGGCGACGTGCTCGGAGGCGATCCTCGAGAGGGCGCGCGCCTCGCGGCGGAAGCGCTCGATCTCGCGCGCGTCGGCCTGGTGAGGCAGGAGCAGCTTGATGATGGCCCGCTGGTCGAACGCGGTGTGGAACGCGTCCATCGTGAGGCCATGTTTACGCCCGAGGATGGCGCGAACGCGGTACTTACCGCCGATCAGGGCGCCGGGATGGATGTCGTTGGCGGAGCGCATGACTCGTCGTTGTCGGCGAACCGGATCGCGCGCCCATTCTTGCATGCCCTCGGCGGGAGGGGTAGGAGCGTGCGTCCGGGCGAGAGACGCCCGCGCTCCCCACCATGAAGCGCTACCAGCCCGGCCCCTACGACAACCTCCCCGACGTGCGAGATGGCTTGACCCGCAAGGAGCGCATCGTGCTCTGGGTCCTCCACCAGACGCAGGAAGAACGCCGGGGCCGCAACGTCCCCACGGCGATGCTCTACGGCCGCGTCGTCGAGTACATCGACATGAGCGTCGAGGAGCTGCAGCGCATCCTCGCCCGCCTGGCCGCTCCGCAGGAAAATACCCGCGGCAAGCCCTGACGACCGGCCGTGCTCAGCCGGCCTTCGGGAGCGTGATCTTCGGCTCCTTCGGGTGACGCCGGTAGAGCAGGATCGTCCGGCCGAGCACCTGGACGAGCTCGGCGCGCACGGCCGGCGGGATCTTCTCGGCGAGGTCGCCGCGCTCGTCGGGGCACTCGGTCCCCACGCGCACCTTGACGAGCTCGTGCTGCTCGAGGGCGTCATTCACGGCGGAGACGATGCCGTCGGTCAGCCCGTTCTTGCCGAGCTGGACCACGGGATCCAGGTGATGGCCGAGCGCGCGCAGGTGGCGGCGCTGCTTTCCTGTCAGACTCATGCGGTCCTCTTTCTCGGCCGACGCGGTCGAGGGACGGCCGGCCTAGTCCCCCGGCCCCTCCACGTCAAGCGCGCCCGCACTCCATTGCCGGATGCACCTGCCCCCTCCATGTTCCGCGCGTCCGCGCCGACGAGGCGCGAGGAGGAGGGACGCGTGCAAGAGGAACGCGTGCAAGAAACGGAACGTATCACGTTCGTCCTCATCGCCGATGCGAGCCGAGCTCGCCTGTTCAAGCGCAGCGCCGAGGCGAACGCCGCGCTCGAGCTCGTCGAGGAGTTCGAGCACCCCGAGAGCCGCGCCATGGCCCGCGACCTCATGGCGGACAAACCCGGCCGTGCCTTCACCGGCGGCGGCCAGGTCGCAGGTCGCAGCGCCAAGGAGTACGCCACCGACCCGAAGGACGTCGAGGCCCAGAAATTCGCGCGTAGCCTCGCCGACCGGATCGCCTCGCTCTACGACGCGCACGCCTTCCACGAGCTCGTCCTCGCCGCGCCGCCCAAGTTCCTCGGCCTCCTGCGCGGCACCCTCGCGGCGCACACGAACCACGTCGCCGAGGCCGTCATCGCCTCCCACGAGAAGGATTACACGCAGCTCGACGTGCGTACGATCGCCGAACGTATTGCCGCCTGAGATCCAGGCACGGAATCGGCGGGCGCGGCCGCGCGGGCCAGGGTATACCGGGCCCCTCCATGAGTGACGTGGCCCCGAATCTGAGTGCTTCGCGCATCGTGGACGAGACGTCGAGCGATGGGCCGCGGACCCTCCGTGCGGAGCTCCGCATGATCGCCGCCCTCGGCGGACCCATCACGCTGAGCTTCGTCGCCAATCAGCTCCTCGGGTTCGTCGACACCGCCATGGTCGGCCGCCTCGGCGCCACGCCGCTCGCCGCCGTCGGCATCGGCAACGGCATCTTCTTCTCGATCACCGTGCTCTTCATGGGCCTCATCCTGGGCATGGATCCGCTCGTGTCCCAGGCCGAGGGCGCGGGCGATCGCCGCCGTGCCCGTGCCGTCCTCGGCCAGGCCGCGCGCCTCGGCTTCCTTCTGTCGGTCCCGTGCATGGCGGTCATCGTCCTCGCGGGCCTGCTCGTCGGCCGCGCGGGCATCGACGCCGCGACGTCCCGCGACGTCCTGCACTTCCTCCTCGGCCGCCTCCCCAACGTCGTGCCTTTCCTTTTGGTCACGGCGTGCCGCGTCTACCTCCAGGCCCGCGGGCACACGCGCGCGCTCGTGTGGTCGGCCGTCTGGGCGAACGTCACGAACATCATCGGCAACATTCTCCTCATCTATGGCGACGAGGGCCTCGTCGCCGTCGGCCTCCCGCGTATCGGCTTGCCGTCGCTCGGCGTCCTCGGCTCGGGCCTCGCGTCGAGCCTCGCTTCGGTCGTCTCGTTCGGCGTCGTGTTCCGCGAGATCGTCCGGCGCGAGGGCGCGGTCCGCGCCGAGGAGCTCCGCGTCGAGCGCGAGACCACGCGCTCCATCGTCCGCGTCGGCTGGCCCATCGGCACGCACTTGCTCGCGGAGGTCGGCGCCTTCTCGATCGCGGGCATCTTCGCTGGCTGGATTGGCCCCCAGGCGGCCGCGGGCCATCAGGTCGCGCTCTCCCTCGCGAGCCTCTCGTTCACCATCGCGCTCGGCATGTCGAACGCGACCTCGGTCCTCGTCGGCCGCGCCGTTGGCCGTGGTGATCCCACGGGGGCTCGCCACGTCGGCCTCGTCGGCATCGTCGCGACCTCCGGCGTGATGGCCCTCTCCGCCCTCCTCTTCGCCGCGGCTCCTGCGTTCTGCGCGCGGATCCTCTCGGACAAACCCGACGTCATCGAGGCCGCGATCCCGCTCATCCGCATCGCGGCGATCTTCCAGCTCGCCGACGGCGCGCAGGCGGTCGCGGCGGGCGCGCTCCGGGGCGCGGGGGACACGACGTCGGCGCGGAATGCGAACGTGGTCGGGTATTACGCGTTCGGCATCCCGCTCGCGCTCCTGCTCGGGTTCGCCGTCCGGATGGGCGCGGTCGGGATCTGGTGGGGGCTCACGGCGGCGCTCTTCGCGGTCGCGACGGCGCTCGTCATCCGGTTCGCGCGACTCACGCCGGCGCAGATGAAGCGCGTCTGATCCACGCCGTTGCGGGGACGGGGGCGCTGGTCCCCCGCCCCCTTCACGCGAGCTCGCGCCGAAGCGCGGTCATGCGCTCCCGGCCGCTTGCGCCGACGGACCGACCGCGTACTGCAGCAGCAACACGCCATTGCGGTACACCTTCGTCGACAGAAGCGTGAGGTTCACATGCGTGGGCAGCCGTGAAACCAGCGGAATGCCCGCACCGAGCAGCACCGGATTCAGCTTCAGCAGCACCTCGTCGACGAGCCCCTCGGTGAGGAGCAAAGCCGCGAGCTCCCCGCCGCCGCATAGATAAATGGGCTTTCCTTCCTCGGCCTTCAGCTTGCGAATGACGCCCACGGCGTCCTCCGCGATGACCTTCACGCGCGGATTCGGGCTCTCCTTCAGGGTCCGCGAAAAGACGTACGTCTCCATCGTCGGATAGGGATCGGTGACCCCGACTTTCAGCCCGAGCTCGTACGTGCGCCGGCCCATCAACACCACGCCGTACCCGGCGAGGGCCGCGAGGTAATCAGCGGCGTGGTCCCCATTCATCACGAAAAAATCGAACGAATGGTCTTCGCGCGCAATGAAGCCGTCCACCGTCGTGGCGACGTGATACACGAGTTTTCTCATACCGATCTCCAGACACACGCCGGCCAACCCACCGGCGTCCGAGCAGGCAGCACCACGGTTTCGAATCCGCCACGAGCAGACGACCGGCGCTCGACTTCCACCCATCTCATCCACGATGGACGGATAGGGAGGAGCAGCGGTGTCGCAATGGCGGGGCTTCGTACTCAGTGCGTGGAGATCATAGACGACGCTTCGTCAGCGTCGCGGCCACCTTACCCACCACCCGCGGGCCTTGCAAGAAAATTCTTTATCTCCCCGTGTGGTTCGTCGAGGCCAGCAATGTTTTGTCGTCAAATTGTTCGTAGACAAATCTTTCCGTCGGTGCAACTCTCCTCGGATGGCCCGCCTGCTCCTCGTCTCGAACCGCCTGCCCGTCACCGTGAAGGTCGAGCATGGCGAGGTCCTCGTCACTCGCAGCGCGGGAGGCCTCGCGACAGGCATGAAGGGGCCTCACGAGCGCTCCGGAGGCCTCTGGCTCGGCTATCCGGGCGACGTCTCGCGCCTCCAGCCCGAGCAACGCGCCGCCCTCGAAGCGCGCCTCGAAGAGCTCCGCTACATCCCGCTCCACCTCTCCTCGGGCGAGGTCTCCAGGTTTTACGAGGGATTCTCCAATGGCGTCCTCTGGCCCCTCTTCCATTACATGCTCGATCGCGTCCCCCTCGGCGGCGAGCGCGACTGGGAGAGCTACCGCCGCGTGAACGAGCGATTCGCCGACCTCGTCGCCGCCCACCACCGCGAAGGCGACCTCGTCTGGGTCCACGACTATCAGCTCATGCTCGTCCCCGGCCTCCTGCGAAAGAGAATCCCGAACGCGCGGATCGGCTTTTTCCTCCACATCCCCTTTCCCTCCTCGGAGGTCTTCCGCATCCTCCCCTGGCGCACGCAGATCCTCGAAGGCCTGCTCGGCGCCGACCTCATCGGGTTTCACACGCTCTCGTACCTGCGCCATTTCGCGTCCGCGCTCCTCCTCGTGAACGGCCTCGAAGCCAACGTCGATCGCGTCTTCACCGAGGGCCGCGAGGTCCGGCTCGGCGCCTTTCCCATGGGCATCGACGCCGCCGCGCTCTCCGCCCTCGCCGGCTCGCCCGAGGTCGCCGCCGAGGCGCAGGCCTTCCGCCAGCCGGGCCAGCGCATCCTGCTCGGCATCGACCGCCTCGATTACACGAAAGGCATCCCGCGCCGCCTCCTCGCCCTCGAGCGCCTCCTCGAACGCGAGCCCTCCTTGCGCGGCAAGGTCCGCCTCGTCCAGGTCACCGTCCCTTCGCGCACGAACGTCGAGGCCTATCAGGGATTCCGCAGCCGGGTCGACGAGCTCGTGGGCCGCATCAACGGCGCCTATGCCACGGTGCATTCGGTGCCCATTCACTCCATGTATCGCTCCTTCAACGAGCGCCAGCTCGCCTCGCTTTATCGCGCCGCCGACGTCATGCTCGTCACGCCCTTGCGCGACGGCATGAACCTCGTCGCCAAGGAGTTCGTCGCGTCCCGCACCGACGAGGATGGCGTGCTCGTCCTCAGCGAGTTCGCCGGCGCCGCCTCCGAGCTCGCCGACGCCTTGCTCGTCAATCCGTACGACATCGGCGAAGTCGCGGCCACCCTCAAGCGGGCCCTCGGCATGCCCGAAAACGAGCGGCGCCAGCGCATGCAAAACCTCCGGCAGCACGTCCTCGAGCACGACGTCCACGGCTGGGCGCAGAGCTTCCTTTCCACGCTCGAAGAGCAATCCGATGCGTCGAGCGGACGCGCCCTCGGCGCGACCACGTCCGCGGCCCTCGAAGTCCTCACGGCCGAGCTCCGCCAAGCGCCGCACCTCACCTTGCTCCTTGATTACGACGGCACGCTCGTCCGATTCGCGCGCGCTCCCGACGAAGCCGCGCCCGACCCGGACCTCCGGCACCTGCTCACGGCCCTCGCGCGCCGCCCGGGCACGCGCGTAAACGTCGTCAGCGGCCGCTCGCGCGACGCCCTCGAACGCTGGCTCGGCGACCTGCCCATCGCGCTCGCGGCCGAGCACAGCTTCTGGACGCGCGACGCCTCGGCGCGGGAATGGCGCGCCCGCAAGAACATCCCCTCCGAGTGGAGCGCGAAATTCCTGCCCTTGCTCCGTCAGTTCGTCGCCCGCACGCCGGGCGCATTGCTCGAAGAAAAGAGCGCCTCCCTCACCTTCCATTATCGCATGGCCGACCCCGAGTTCGGCGTGCTCCAGGCCAAGGAGCTACGACTCCACCTCGGCGATCTGCTCAAGAACACGCCCGTCGAGATCCTCCCCGGCGACAAGACCGTCGAAATCCGCCCCATGGGCGCGGGGAACGGCGCGCTCGTCGCCTCGCTGCTCGAAGGCGCCCCCCCCGGCGCCCGCCTCGTCGCGCTCGGCGACGACCTCGTCGACGAGGAAATGTTCGCCGCGCTCCCCGCTCCGCATGTCGCCATGCATGTCGGCCCTCGCCCGAGCCGCGCTTCCTACCGTTTGTCCGGGCCCATGGCCGCCCGCGCCTTCCTCCAGGCCATCGCCGCGGGTTAACCCCGCGGGCATTTCCGCATCACCCGCTCGGGCGGGGCGAGCCCGCCGGGAATCAGCTCGCGCGTGTCGAGCGCCCGGACAAACCGCGTCGTCCTCGATATCTCCTCCCCCCGCGCCGCATCGATCCGCGCCGCCGCCTGATGCCATGCAGGGACATACCTCAACGCCGGCGGCAAATGCCTCGCCGCGCGCAGCGCGCCGAGGGCGAGCTCGTATGCGCGTTTTGCCTCCGCGTCCCAGGGCAAACCCACCGCGCTCCGCCACCGCTCCGGCAAGAGCCCCGCGCAGAGCCTCGCGGCCCCGCGCATGTACGGCGGCCCGAACAGCACCCGCAGGATGTCGCGCGCCATGTCGCCGAGTTCCAGCTGTCCCTCCACCATCCCCTCGAAATACCGCTCGAAACTCTCGAAATCCGGCGGCAATTGCTCCGGGAGCAAACCCACCGCGGCGCCCCAGCGCTTCGACTCCTCGTAAAATTGCGCCCGCTCACCACTATCGAGCGGCTCGACGGCCGCCTCGTACGTGGTGAGCGCCCCCTGCACGAGCGTCGCGAAGACCCATTGCATGGCGGCCGGATCGTTCGCGCGATATCGCTGCCCCGCCCTTCCCTCGCTCGAACGCGCGGAGATCCTCCCGCGGACGCGCTCGTGAAGCTGGAAGATCCGCGCCCCCACCTCGAGCGACATCGAAACATCCCCGAAGACCAGCGCATGTGTCGCGTACACCGTCCGCCGCGTCCGCGCCATCAGCTTCGTTTGATAATCGCTGAACCGCCCCACGCCCTCGGCCACCTCGGGCAGGAGCACCTCCAGGACGACCGCCGGCGGAATGGCGGCCAGCATCGCCCATTCCCGCCAGATTCGCCGCACCATCCCTTCCTGCGCGAAGAGCCCCTCCACCGGGCCCACCGCATGCTCACGCACGTACGCGAGGCAACGCTCCTTCCGCTGTTTGTCCTGCTCGGAAGTCTTCGTGGAAAGCGGGGCGATGTCTGGATCCATTCTATCAACGTATCACGGAGCCCGCTCCCTCCGCAGCTTCCCTGCGCGCTCGATCCCGGCCCCGGCGATCACACCGACCGCGTAATAAATGAGGTCCATCGCATGGAATCCATGTCCGAGCGCGAGCCCACCAAGCCGCGTCGCGCGGATCGCATCAATCCACGGCGCGTGATAGAGCTGACTGACTTCGATTGCGTAACAAAAGATCAGCGCGGCGGTTGACGCCTGCGCAGTCCGGGACGCAGGAGCGACGAGCCCCGCGAGCCAGAAGCTCATCGTGGCATAAAGCGCGTCCCCCGCGCCCTTCGAGAGCCACGCGGGCAGCCCCGGGATGTTCCGCGAAAGCAAGCCGAGCCCGATCGTCACGAGCACGAGCGCCGCGGAAAGCCCGCGCGAACGACGGCCCTCGGTTCTTCTCGACGAACGTTCGGCCATCAAAGGCAATGCCGCTTGTACTTTTTTCGACCGGACGCATCGATGAAAAAAGGCGGATCGCACCCATCATTCGGCGAGGCCGGCTTCACGCGCGGCGTCGTCGGGCGCGGCGGCGCGGTCGCGCTGGGTGAAAGGGTGGGCGCCGCCGATACCACGGTCGTCGCGGACGGCGCCGGCGTGGGCGCGGCGGAAGACGCGCTCGGGACCACGGATTCGGGCGCGGCGGCGAGGCTCGCCGCCATCGAAGACGCGCCCTGCGCGGACGCCGCGCTCTCGGGGCTCCCTCGCAGCAGAACGACGATCAACGCCACCACGAGAATCCCGACCAGCCCGACGAGCCCGAGCACCACTGGCGTCAGCCGTCGCTCGGGCGTATTCGTCGGCGCCGCATTCTGCGATTCCGTATTCGCCGCCGAGACCGCCGTCACCACCGCCACCGGCGCCGGCGGCACGGGCGTGTCGAGCAGCGTCACCTCCTCGCTGCTCGGCGCCGACGTCGCCGGCACCTTGGCGAGCGGGGGCAACGACGTGCGGCGCACCTCGCTCTCGATCGCCTGAATCAATCGCGCCCGCTCGGCGAGCGTCTCCCCCGCCATCTCCTCGACCCACGCGGCGATCTCCGACGGCGTCGCCAGCGGCCCGCACGCCTCGAGCGCCGTCGCCATTTCGAGCGCCGTGGCGTATCGCGCGTCCGCGTCCCGCCGCAGCGCGCGCAGCGTGACCTCGTCGAAACACGTCGGCAGATCGGCCACGCGTTTGCTCGGCGCCTCGACCTCGGCTTCGAGCAGGCGCACGAGCGCGAGGTCCTCCGACGCCCCCGCATACAGCCGCCGGCACGTGAGCGCCTCCCAGAGCACGACGCCCGCCGCATACACGTCCGCCCGCCGATCGAGCACCTCGCCGCGGAGCTGCTCGGGCGACATGTACGCGAGTTTGCCCTTGATCGTATGGTCGCTCGTCACGTGCGCCCGCCCGGCCGCGCGCGCAATGCCGAAGTCGAGCACGCGCGAGACGCCGTCCGCGCCGACGAGCACGTTCTGCGGCGACACGTCGCGATGCACGACGCCGAGCGGCTCGCCCCGCGCGTCGCTCGCCTCATGCGCCGCGTGCAGCCCCCGGAGCGCGTTCGACAGCACCGCGGCCACGATGCGCGGCGGGATCTTTTGCTTGCGCTTGCTCGCCACGCTGATGAGCCGCGACAAGGGCTCGCCGTGCACGTACTCCATCACCAGGAAGACCTCGCCTTCCTGCGACACCACGTCGAGCGTACCCACCACGTTCGGATGCCGGATCCGCGCTGCGATCCGCGCCTCGTCCGTGAACATCGCCACGACCTCGGCGATCCGCGCGTGCCACGGATGGAGGCGCTTGATCGCCACCGTCCGCAAAAATCCCTCGTCCCCGACGAGCCGCCCGAGGTGCACTGTGGCCATGCCACCCGCGGCGATCTCGTCGTACACGCGGTAGCGGCCCAGAATGAGCGCCCGGGGCGAGCCGCGTTCGGCTTCCATGAAGCCCCGAGATTACCCCTTGTGCCGCGCCTTGATGAGCTGAAAGTAGCGCCGCGCAATTCCCGACGCCGCCGCGGCCGCGCCCACGTTGCCGCCGTGCGCCGCGAGCACCCGCTGTACGTAGCGTCGCTCGAATTCCTCCACCACGCGCTCGCGTGCCCGCGGCAAAGGCAAGTCGAGCGCGAGGATCTCCTCGATGAAACCCGCCCCCGACGCAGGCCTCGGCGGCGAGCTCGGCCTCGGCACGCCGGGCGCGCGCGGCGGGTTCGGACGCAGCGTCGCGATGGGCGCGAGCTCGCCGAGGGCCACGCGACGCGCGACCGCGTTGTAGAGCTCGCGCACGTTGCCCGGCCACGCGTAGTCCGCGATCCGCCGCGCGAAATCGGGCGGAAACGGCATATCCTTGCCCGCGAGCTGCCGCCAGAAATGTTGCGCGAGCACGAGCACGTCGCCCGTTCGCCTTCGCAGCGGCGGCAGCTCGATCCGCGCCACCGCGAGCCGGTAGAACAGATCGTCGCGGAACCTCCCCGCCTGGATCTCGTGATCGAGATCGCGCCGCGTCGCCGCCAGGATCCGCACGTCCACGCGGATCCATCGGTTCGATCCCACGCGCTGCACCTCCGAGCGCTCGAGCGCGCGGAGCAGCTTCGCTTGCAGCGGCAGCTCGAGATCACCGATCTCGTCGAGCAGGAGCGTGCCGCCGTGCGCCTCCTCGAACACGCCCTTGCGTGACTCGGTCGCGCCCGTGAACGCCCCGCGCTCGTGCCCGAAGAGCGCGGACTCGACGAGGTTCGGCGGCACGGCCGTGCAATCGAAGACCACGAACGGCCCCTGCTTGCGCGGCCCGAGCTCGTGCAGCGACTCGGCCAGGACCTCCTTGCCCGTGCCCGTCTCGCCCTCGATGAGCACGGGCACGTTCGCGCTCGCGAGCCGCTCGCAGAGCGGATAAAGCGCGCGCATCTCGGGACTCGCGCCGACCATCGCGCCGAACCGCACGGCCGAAGGGATCTCCGCGGGCGCCTGATCGGCGAGCCTGTCGATGCGGATCTGCGTCTCGCCCATCGTGACGACCTCGCCGCCCGCGAGCAGCGCGTCGAGCACGGCCACGCCTTGCACCGACGTACCGTTCGTCGAGTCGAGATCCGTCACGCGCAGCTTGCCGCGCAGGATCTCGAAGGCCGCGTGCCTGCGCGAGACCAGCCGATCATCGATGCGCAGATCGCACATCGGGCTCTGCCCGACGAGCACGCGCGACGGGTGACCGGGCGCGATCGTGAACGTCTGTCCGCGGCTCGCGCCGGCGACGACCACGAGCGAGAACCCGGGCGCGGCCGCGCGATCGGGCCTGCGCACGAGCTCCGTCTCCACCTTGTCGTCGAACTCGTCCTCGTCCTCGCGCCCGCTCATGCGCCGCCATCTGAGCACGCACGCCCGCGGACGTCACGGGCCCGCGCGCCCCCCGCTTTTCGCCGGACAGTCGCGGCTCCATGCGTTCGTGCATGAACCTCGAGATCGCGGACGAAGAAGCACGGGAGCTCAGGATCGCGCTCGACATCCGGCTGCGGGAGATGCGCAACGAGCTCGTCCACACGGACGACCACGCGTACCGGGACGACTTGCGAAGGTCGCTCGAACGGCTGGAGAAGATCGCGCAGAAGGTCGGAGGAAGCGGACCCGGCTGACGGGCGCCCGCGCGGCGTCTACGTCCCGCTCCCCGCGGCGCTCGCCTTCGCCGGCGCCGCCTTCCCGAACGTGTACATCGCGCCGAGGCCGACGATCGTCGCGCTCGCCGCGTAGCTCCCGCCGTTGATGATGTTCGGCTGCGGCGGCGGGTTCGCCACGAGCGGGCTCACCTGCGGGATCTTCGCTTCGCGTGGATCGACGTCCTGCGAGAACATGATCGCGTGCGCCACCACGAGGTCGAGCCGAACGGGCCCGATGTGGAGGCCCGCGCCGATCGACGGCGTCAGCTTGTTCGAATCGATCGTCAGCACCGAGACGTACTCGTTCGGCACCGCGCTCGTCTCGAAGCGCAGCCCCGCCCGCACGTCGAGCTGCATCTTCCCCACGGGAATCGCGTATTCGCCGCCCACCTGCGCCGAGAACGCGCCCCGGAAATTGCGCGGCAGGTTCACGGGCGGCAAGAGGTACGTCTCGGGAAAACCCACCACGTTCTTCAGCGCGACCCCGTTCGGATCCACGCGAATGCTATCGTGGACCCCCCAGTCCTCGTACGCGAGCGCGAGCTCGGCCCGGAGCTTGTCGGTCGGCCGCGCCTCCACGCCGAACCGCACGTTCCAGGGCAGTTCGAAGGCCACGTCCGCCTCCTCGCCTTCCTGCCGCGCCGTCGCGAACGGCGCCGCCGACGGCAGCCGCGTCCGGATCGTCCCGCTCGACCGCACCCAGAACGGTAAATGCCCGGACAAACCCACCCGCACCTTCGGGTGCGGGATGTAAATCACGCCCGCGTTCGCCGATGGCGCCACGATCGGCCCGACGGCGAGCTCCGCGAGCACGTCCCACGCCGGCTGCTCCGGCGCGCAGAAAAACCTGTCCGGCACGCAGCCCGAGAAGACCACCGTGCTCTGGAACGTCCCCGCGAGCACCTCGATCCCCGCGCCGATCCGGAGCTTCGGCGTCGGCGCGTACGCCGCGTACGCGCCGCCCACCGCGAGGATCGAGCCTTCGAGCGACAGGAGCGAATACCGCTGCGGCGCGGGCTGCCCGTTCGACATCTCCGGGTACGTCGCGATGCCCGCGTACGGCGCCCAGACCCCGACGCCGACGACCCATTGATCGTGCGGGACGAACGAGAATCCGAGCGTCGGGATCGGCAGAAACGGCGCGCTCCCCTTCACCGGATCGAACGTCTGCACGCCCTCGTTCACGGTCGCGCCCGTGTTCGGATCCGTCTGCCGAACGACCGTGCGGCGCGTGTATTCGCTCGAGAAATGAACGTAACTCGCGTCGAGGAGCACGCTCATTCCGGCGTCGTAGAGCCCCGCCGGGTTGTAGACGACGGAGCCGAGATCGTCGGCGCCCGCGACGAACGCCCCACCGCGGCCGAGCGGGCGCACGCCGCGCTCCGACAGATAAAGCCCCGCCGCTCCGGCGGATTCGGCGAAGAGCCCGAGGGAAACGGCGGAGAGCGCGCCCACGGCGAGGGCGCGCTTCCGCGGGGAGGTTTGTCTTGTCATTCGCGGGGCCGCTTCTGGACGATGGTGTAGATCTGCTCGAGGCCGCGGGTCGGGCTCGTCAGGAAATCACGCGCGGAGCCGAAGATCGTCTCGTAATCGTTTGGCGCGAGCGGCCCCGGGTTCGCCGCCGCGTCGATGCGGCTCACCTCGGCCACCGTGTCCATGATGATCTCCAGCGGCGAGAGCCTCGCCACGCCGTTCACCGGCTCCATCGGCGTCACGAGGTTCGGCAGGATGTAATCCATCACGTGGTACCTGTCGTACGTGTCCGAATTGAGCGCCTTCAGAAGCTGCAGCACCGCCGGCAATGCGCCCTTGTTCCCCGCCTCGTCCTCGGGCCGCGCGCCCGGGGCCGCCGCGTTGAGGAGCGGCGCGATCTCGGTATCGGCGAGCAGCGCTTGCAAGGCGTCGGCGAGCGACGACAGTGTCGCTTCGAGCGCCTGCCCGTCGCTCGCGGCCGACGTGAGATGATCGAGGAGCCGCTCGAGCTCACGCCGCGCCGTCTCGTCTTGCCGGATCTTTTCGAGGAGATCCACGAGCGCGGCCACCATCGGGCTATCGAGCCCATCGGCCAGCGATTTGCCGAGCTCCTCCTTTGCCCAGGTGCACGGCGTCCCATTCTCGCGATCCGGACAATGCGCGTTCACCTGCTCGCGGAACACACGCAGCGTCGTCGAGAGCGCCCGCGGAATGGCTGGGTTCGCGAACTTCGCCGCCTCGCCCTCGCCCTCCACGGCGAGGAACTGATCCACGAGCTGCGAGCGCGCCCGCTTCCATTGCCCCTTGCGCCGATCCGCGTCCGCCTTGCACGTGTCGTATGCCGCCTGGCAATCGGAGAGCTCCTGCCCCGTCTTCCCGGAGCAGCCGCACGCGTTGTCGAAGCGCAGATCCATGGCGTGGAGCCCATCGGCGAACAGCGTGAACCCCGTGTGCTGCGCCTGCGGCGTCCCGTCCACCCACGTCGTGCCCTTGTTCCCCTTCCGATCCGTCATCCCCGCGGCCTCGGCGTACGTCGGGTCGAACAGGATCTTCGCGGTCTTCTCGAGCACGTCGGCGCCCGTGAGCACCTTGCCCGCGTTCGGCCCGCGCGCCACCGTGATCTTCGAGACGTCGCGCATCGCCTTCGAGAACTCGTGGAGCGCCGGCACGATGTCGGTCATGAACGCGTCGGCGAGGATCGGCTCGTACGTGTTCACGCCCGCGCCCGAGCAATAGATCGGGTTCGTCTGGGCATTACCGCTCGTATCACACTCCTCGCCGTGATCGGGGCCCGGCCAGTTGCGCTTCAGGATCTCGATGAGGTCGAGCAGCATGACCTCGCCGTCGGCGTTCGGCGAGACGTCCGCGAACGTGGTCACGAGCGGCCGCAGGTAATCGTAGAAGCCGAACCGTTCGAGGACGAACAGCGTGTTTTCCCCGCGCAGCCGAAGGAGGTCCGACGACGTCTGACACTTGCGCGTCTCGAGCTGCGTCTGCGGACAAACCACGGTGGGGACGGGCTCGATCAGGTTGGAGACGAAATCGTTCGTCTTCTTGTTCTTGGCATTGCCGCCGAGGATGTAGAGGTCGAGGTCCGGCATTACGCTGAACTGATCCGACGTCGCGCCGAAGAAGACGAGCCGGTTCAGCGCGCTCGGCTCCGGCTTGAGCGTGAGGCCCGTGATCCCCGAGGACTGCTCGAAGAGCGCGCCCTTGTCCGTGAAGACGCCGAGGAAGTTCAGGATGCCCTCGAGCGTGCCCGATTTGATCTTGAACTCGGCTCGCTTCGGGTGATCGGCCGGCAGGACCGAGTCGATGTAAAACACCGCGAGATTCTCGAACGAGAGCAGCTCGCATTCGTCGTAGCTGCCGATGAGCGGCCACGACACCGTGAGGCTGCCGAGCGCCGCCTTCACCTTCGCGCCCTGCTTGTTACACGCCTTCACGTTGTTCGCGTGGTGAATGATGTCGAGCGTCCGCTCCCAGCACGAACGGTTCTCCCCCGCGAGCGGCTTCGTCCGATCCACGGGCGTCGACGGGTCGAGCGTGTTGTTCGTCGTGACGTTCCACGCCGGACCATTGAGGTCGTCGTCGTAATACGTCATCCCGTCGCGGTTCGTCATGAGCCGCATGAGCGACTCGCCCATGTGCGAGACGCCTCCCGTCGGCGTCACGAACGCCGGATCGCCGAACGATCCGATGAGCTTCGCCGTGAGCCCCGGCCGCTGCGTGATCCGCCCCATCACCTGGGCAATCTCGTCCCAGATCGGCGCCTCGTACGGTAGCTGCGCGAATTTCTCCTTGCCCTGCGCCGCGAGCGCGTCGTGGTCGAGCGCGATCTTCCGGATCTTCAGGGCCGCGCCGAGCAATCGCGCGAGCTCCTGCTCGTGGTTCTCCACGAGGTCGATGAGCCCGAGCACGAGCGCGTCCGACTCCGGATCCGCGAGGATCTGCCCGAGCGCATGCGCGAGATCCGGCAACGGCGAGGTATCCGCCTTGAAGCGCCGGTACGGCACACAGCTCGCACACTCGGTCCCCGCGGGTTTGACCTCCTCGGTCTCGAGGTCGTAGACCGCGTCCTCGCGATCGCCGAGAAGCATCGTCGCCCCCGCGACCGCGTACATCAGGGTCTCGTGCTCGCTCTGCCACGCGTCCTCGCCCTCGCTCGGCGCGTACTCGGTCGCGTCCACGAGCGGCGCGAGGTCCTGCGCCACCGCGCCGATCAACGTGCGCGACGTGTCGACGTATTCGTACATCTGCGGCTCAGGCCGGCCGAACGCGTCCGTGCTCGGCGTCCCTTGCGGGCTGAACGGCGGCAGCGCGGCGACGGGCACGTTGATGTTCGTCACGAACTGCCCGAACTCGTCCGTGTCCGCGAGCCCGTCGCCGTTCGTGTCCGCGAACGGCGCGGCCACCGTGCCCGCCTGCCCTGGCACGTTGCCGAACGGCACCACGAATCCGCGCCGATCGCGCCGCGCGATCCACGTCGGCGCCGCGTCTTGATCCTTGGCGTACCGATCATTCTGATCGAGCAGGATCCGCGAGAGCATCTCGAGCGTCTCCATCGGCCGGCTCGGCTGCGCCGTCGCCGCGTCCACCGTGAGGGGCGCGAGCGGCGCGAGCGTCGGCTTCGCGGTCGCGAGATCACGCTCCACGACGCGCAGGATCTGCGTGAGCTCGGGCGCCATCACGCCGTCCGGCGCGAGCACGTCGAGCGCGCTCCCGAGCAGCGGGCGCAGGCGCGGATACGAGAGGAGCGGCCGCACCGCGCCGAGCGACGCGCCCGTCGGCCTGTAGCCTTGCCGCCCCCATATCTTCGAGAAAGCCTGACGCGCGGGCTCGCTCTGCATGAACGAGGCGAAGACCTCGCCGAGCGCGCGCGTCGACGCGGGCACCGTCGGCGTTCCTTGGGGCTCGAACGGATTCGACTCGTAGAGGCGCGAGAGGTTCTGGCTGAACGAGAGGAGCGCGTCGTGCAGCCGCACCTTGTCGCCCTCGGCCTCGGTCGTGACGTCGTCGATCTCGACGTCGGGGAAGATCGCGTTGAAGGCCTGCACGAGGTCGCTGCGCCGCCGCGCCATGGCCTCGACCTTCGCGATGCCGAGCGCGCGCGCCTTCTCCTGCTCGGGCCCGCTCACGGGCGGCAGGAAGCTCGTATCGACCTCGTCCGCGTAGATGCCCTGGTTCGAGTAGTGGCAGATCGCGTGGTACGAGCCGCCCGTGAGATCCTCGGTCAGCGAACTCGCGCCGATACGATCGCAGAGCACACCGTACAGATCGTCGCCGAGCGTGGCCTTCGGCGGGGCAATCCGGGTAGTATCGATACCTTCGTGGCACGACGCGGCCAGAGCGACCGTCGCGGCGAGGCCAAAGGAACGAAGAACGCGACGCAAGACAGGCGATCGAGTCAGACGAGCGCGCATGGCGACCCTCCCACGAAGATCATTCTACATGAGCCCTGGCTCACCAGGAACGACCTCGATCGACAATTGTCGCGGGCGAGACGACCAAAGGTTGCTACATCTCGCCGCGCATGACGTTCATCCCCGCGGAACCCGAGGTCCCGGCCGCGCAACGTGCATCGGGGCCGCTGGTCCTACGTTACGAGGACATTGGCCAGAACGGAAAACTACTGCTCGATGCGATGCCCGTGGTGCTCGGGCCATCGGTATGGCGAGCGGTGTGGCAGCACGGCGCGACGGCTGCGCTCGCAGCGGAAGGGATCCTGCCGATCCTGAGCCGCTTCGTGATCGAGGGCGGCGACGGCCCGCTGTCGGTGATGTCGGCGGTCGAGGGGGAAGGAAAGTTCCAGCTTGCCCACACCGCGGGAGAGAATGGAGCGGTCGAGCGGCTGGTGCTCAACATGTGGTGCAGCGTGTACGGCGAAGCGGGCCGCACGCACGGGCCTCGGCCGGCGAACGCGGGCGAACGCCTGCTCGCGGGTCGTGTCTTCGCGGAGCACGTGATCACGCGCCCGTTCGGTCCGCCCGACGCGCGCAAGGTCACGCGCATCTCGGTGCCGGGTTTGCCCGAGGTGCCGCCCGATCGTTACACGTGGCGACCGCCCGAGGCCTCGATCGAGCTGCCGCCGGGCGCGCGCTGGCTCGACGACGCATTCACGCTCGACCCGACGCCGGTGATCTTCGGGCTCGACCATACGGATTCGAACCAACACGTCAATTCGCTGGTCTATCCGCGCCTGTTCGTGGACGCCGCGCTGCGCCGGTTATGGGACCTCGGCCGGAAAAACCCCAAGCTCGCGCGCGCCGCGGAGGTCGCCTACCGCAAGCCGAGCTTCGCCGGCGAACGGGTGCGCGTCGCGCTGCGCGCATTCGCGCGGGACGACGCGGCCGGGGTGGCGGCGATCCTGGTGTCGGACGAGGAGGCGGAGGGGCCGATCGAGAAGGCGCGGCCGCGGGTGTTCGCGCGGATTTGGTTCGAGGAGGCGTGAGCGACGCTCACTTCTTCTTGAACAGCAGCGCGAGCCCGAACACCGCCCCCAGCGTCAGGATGATCGTCGCCCCGCTGGCCACGTCCGCGTGGTACGAAAGCATCAATCCAATCGACGAGCCGATGACGCCGATGGCAATCGCGAGCAGCGCCACGCGCCCGATGCTCCGGCCCACCATTTTCGCCGTCGCGGCCGGGATCACCACGAACGAGCTCACCAGCGCGATCCCCACCGTCTTCACCGCCACCACGATGACCACCGCCGTCAGCGCGAGCAGCATGTAATCGAGCGCGGCCACCTTCACGCCCGACAGCGCCGCGAGCTCCGGATCGAACGTCGCATAGGCGAGCTTCGTCCACGTGAATGCGAGCAAGAGCGTCGTCGCCACGCCGACCACGCCCACCGTGATCAGATCGTCCGGTGATATCGCCAGAATGCTCCCGAAGAGCACCGTCTCCACGTTCACCTGCGGCCCGTCCGTGGACCGGAGCCCCAGGAGCAGCACGCCGAGCGCGAACGAGACCGCCGAAAACACGCCCGTCGCCACGTCCCCGCGCATGTTCCCGCGCCGCAGGACGTAGCCGATTCCGAGCGCGATCATCACCGTGAACGGCAGCGCCACCCACGTCATTCGCTCGAGCGACACGCCGAGCAAAAGGCCGAGGGCGATGCCCCCGAACGCCGCGTGCGCCAGGCCGTCGCCGATGAACGACAGGCCCCGCTGCACCACGAAGACGCCGATCATCGCGCAGAGACCACCCACCACCGCGCCGGCGATCATCGCCCGCTGCATGAAGGCCACCTGCAAGGGCTCGAGCAACGCGTTCACGAACGTTCACTCCTCGTCCGGCAAATGATGCTGATGTGAATGCGCCGCGTGATCGCCGCCCGCCACGGCCGAGATCGCCGAGAGCGACGCCTGGCCGAGCAGCTCGCTCGGCAGTCCCCACGCCGAGACCCTCCCTGCGTCGAGGTACACGACCCGCTCGGCGCACCGCGCGACCGCCGCCAGGTTGTGCGTCACGAGGATCGCCGCGAGCTCGTCGCTCGCCGAGATCTCCGCCAGCAAATCGAGAAACTCCGCCCGGCCCTTCACGTCGACGCCCGCCGTCGGCTCGTCCAGGATCACGAGCGACGGCTGGTTCACGAGCGCCCGCGCCAGAAAGACCCGCTGCGTCTCACCGCCCGAGAGCCGCGCGATCTCCTTCTCGAGCAGCTTCTCCCCGCCCACGTGCCGCAGGATCTCGATCGCGCGGGCGCGCTCCTCCTCGCGGATGCGGAGCGGCCAGCTCCCGCGCATGCTCGCCACGATGAGGTCGATCGAGCGGGCCGGGAACGTCATGTCGCTCGTCTTGCGTTGCGGCACGTAGCCCACTTCCCGCAGCGCTTTTTGCGCGGGTTTGCCCATGATCCGGATCGAGCCGCTCGTCGGCGGCATCAGGCCGAGCACCGTCTTCAGGAACGTGCTCTTGCCCGCGCCGTTCGGGCCGCAGAGGCACACGAACTCGCCCTTCGGCACCCAGAACGAGATCCCGTCGAGCAGCCTCCGCCCGGGCACGTCGACGATGAGGTTCTCCACCTCCAAGACCCGCGGTAGCGACGGATCGGGGAGCGTGAAATGGCCTTGCGGCATCCCGTCCGCTTCGGCGTGCACGGCGCTCATTTCAGGGCCTTGTCGAGGACGTCGGCGTTCTTCTGGAGCAGCTTCTCGTAGGTCTCGGCGCCGGCGCTGCCGCCGATCGGATCGAGCTCGAAGAGCGGAAGCTTCGCCTGATCGGCGATCACCTGCGCGGGCCTGCGATCGAGCTGCGGCTCGGAGAAGAGCGCCGCGGCCTTGCTCTTCTCGATCGCGCCGAGCACGTCCTTCACGTACCGCGCCGTCGGCTCCTTGCCGGGGAAGGGCTCGATCACGGCTGCGATCGAGAGGCCGTAACGCTCGGCGAAATATCCCATCGAGCCGTGGAACGTGACGATCGTCTTCTTCGTCCAGCCCTTCGCGCGCGCATCGAGGTCCGCGTGCAGCTTGTCGAGCTCGGCCTCCACGGACTTGCCGCGCGCCTTGTAGCCCTCGGCGCCCTTCGGATCGAGCTTCGAGAACGCCTCCACGAGCTCGGGCACGACCGACTTCATGCGCACCGGATCCAGCCAGAAATGCGGGTCCTCGGCGCCGTGCGCGTGGTTGTGGCCGTGGTGGTCGTGCTCGCCCTTCGCCGCGCCCTTGGGCTCGGGCTTCGGCGCGTGATCGCCGTCGTCGTGCTCGCGACCGTCGGCGTGTTTGTCGTGCTCGTGCTCGTGTTTCGCCTTGTCATCTCCGTGATCGTCGTGGTCCTCGCCCTCCTCCGCGGCCTCGGCGCCGACCTCCTCGGCCGTCATGCGCCGCGGGTTCGCCTTCGGGCCGAGCTGCACGATCGGCACGTCCGTGCCCGCCGCGCCGCGCACGATCTTCTCGAGCCATCCATCCATCCCGAGGCCGACCGACACGCCGAGCTTGCTCTTCGCGACCTGCGCCATCTCCTTCGGCGTCGGGTCGTAGCTGTGCTCGGAGCGGCCCGGCGGGAGCACGAGCACGACGTCGAGGCCGTCGCCCGCGACGCGCCGCGCGATGTCCCAGAGCGGGAAGATCGAGACCGCGACGCGGGGTTTGTCCGAGGAGGCGGCGGGCCCGTCCTTGCTGCGGTTACCGCAGGCCGCGGCGACGAGCACGACGAGGACGAGGACGATGGAGCGCAGAACCGTGGCGAGTCTCGGCGTCATGAACAAGGCTTCCCCCCGGGCGAGGGCCGGGGCGGCAGGATCGAAGCGAGGGGGGATTCGTGTCAAGCAGGCTCGGATGCTGCTCCGGCGATGCCTCGACGAGGCCCCGTAGTACGATGCGCCTCTCGATGTCGTCCACGTCCCTCACCGTCTCCAAAACGAAGCAGACGTCGCTCGCCCCACGCGCTGCATTCCCCCGCGCCCGCGTGTGCGTCGACTGCCGCACGCTCCTCGGCCCCAAGGAGACGTGTGACGGCGGATCCAAGCACCGCGTCGTTTCGATCGAGACTCCCACGGGACGCAACGCGCTGCGCACGGAGGTGTGGGGCCCGCCGTCCGTGCGCAGGCGCGCCAAACAGCTCGCGAAGGCCGGCGGCACGAGCCTCGGCGCAGGCTCGATCTTCGAGGGGTGTAGCGGCTGCAGCGACTGCGGCACCGCCGCGCTCGAGGGCGAGTTCGTCGTCATCGTCGCGGTGATCGCGCTCATCGCGGCGGCCGGCGTCGCGATGTACTGGATCATCGCCAAGATCGTCGAGGCCATCCGCGCCTACCAGAACCGGCCTCGGCCGAACGGCGGAATCACGAGGCCCCCGTCGCTCGGGCGCCGAGCGGGGCCGAGCGGGGTCGTGCTCGGACAAACCGGCATGCTCGCGCCGGCGACGGGCACGTCGTGCGTCGCCTGGTCCCTCGACCTGCGCAACAAGCGGTTCCTCGGGACCGACCTCATGCTGCACGACGCCGAGACCTCGGGCTTCGAGGTGAAGCTCGACGACGGCACCACCCTGCGTGTCCCCGGCGGCCGCATTCGCATCGAAGGCCCGAAAGAACGGGTCGATCGATCGGACGCGTCCCCCGTCGACGAGTTCGTCCAGACAATCTCGCACGAGGACGACCCCGAGGACGCCGGGCTCGACCCGTTCCCGTTCGACACCGTCGACGAGATCGTGGTTCGTCCGGGCGATCGGGTGCGTGTCTTCGGCGAGCTCGAGCGCGAGGCGGACCCGGCGGCGCCCGGCGGTTATCGCGCGTCGAACGTCATCCTCGTGCCGAAGGGCGTGCCTGCCATCCGCGTGGAGCGGCAAGAAGACCGGAAATAAGAGGCCCGAGATGCCCCAGAAGGTCGAGCTCGTTGCCTGTCAGGTCCACGTCACGCCCGACGATTACGCGTCCGCCGAGGCGTTCGAGGCGATGCTGGATCGCATCGGAAACAAACTCTCGAAAGCCCGCGCGCGGCTCGCGAGCGGCGCCTACGAGCATCCTTGCCTCGCGGTCTTCCCCGAGATGATCGGCGGCTTCTTGCCGCTCGCCGGCCGACTCGACACCGTCCGCGAGGCGCGCACCATCGACGAGGCGCTCACGAAGGTCGCGCTCCGCTCGCCGTTTCGCATGGCGTCCGCGATGCTCCGCGGCAAGACGATCCGCACGAGCGTGGGCTTTCTCCTCGCGGTCGCCCCGGAGGTGCGGCGCATCTATCGCGAGGCCTTCTCCCGCTTCGCGCGCCGCTACGAGGTCTGGACCGTGGCCGGCAGCGCGCTCTTGCCTCGCAATGCCCACGGAAACCTCTCCGACTCCTTTTCGCCGGCCGAGGGACGCGTCTACAACACCTCCTACACCTTCAATCCCTCGGGCCGGCACGTCTCCGTCTCGCGCAAGGTGAACCTCGTCCCCACGGTCGAGGACACGCTCGGCCTCTCGCCGGGCCGGCGCGGCGAGCTCATGCCGTTCTCCACGCCGTTCGGCCAGGTCGGGACGCTCATCTGCTACGACGGCTTTGCCGTCCCGCACACCCCGCGCGAGCCCGACTTCTGCCCGCTCCTCTCCCATTACGACGATCACGGCTGCGGCGTCGTCGCCCACCCCGCCGCGAATTTCTGGCCCTGGGAGACGCCTTGGACCTTCGGCGGAATGGACGGACGAAAGGCCCGCAAGGAGCAATGGCTCGACGAGGGGCTCTTCTCGCAGATGGAAAGCGCCCCGCTCCGTGCCGTGCGCTACGGCGTGACCGCGCAGCTCCTCGGCCGGGTCTTCGACAGCCACTTCGACGGCCGCTCGCAGATCCTCGCGAGGGACGGCTCCTCCGTGCGCATCCTCGCCGAAGCGGCGCGCGGCGACGCGTCTCCCGAGGCCGAGGAGGTGCTCCTCCGCGTGGTCGAGGTATAGACATCCCCGCGCGGCGGTCTTACCTTCGGGCGCCGACGACGAGCCTCCGAGGACCTACCGCGACATGAATCAACCGAACCCGTGGATCCTGCTCATGGGAGGCTTCGCGCTCTTCAACGTCGCCGGCATGGCGTACGGGATCAAGGCGCCGGAGTGGACGCGGATCGCCGCAGCGCTCGCCTGCGGGCTGCTCGGCGTCGTCTGCATCGTGCTCGCGTTCAAGCGGCAATTCGGCAAGAAGCCCGTCCCGCCGCCGAAGGTCGAAAAACGCGCCGCGCGCGCGCAGAAGCCCGCGTCCCCGCGCCCCACGCGGGCGAGCGACGCGGGTGACGTCTCGTAGAAAGGACGCTCGGTGTCGCGCGCGGCCGGCTCGATCTCCCGCAACGAAGCGCGCAGGGCCCTGCTCGCGGACCTCGCCGCGGGCCGCGTCGTCTCCGACCTCGCCTTCGACCGGCTCTACCCCGAGCGCATTCGCAAACTCTCGAATCGATACTGGACCCCGGTCCAGGTGGCATGCCGCGCCGCGAGCCTGTTCGCGAAACACGGCGCGCGCCGCGTGCTCGACATCGGCGCCGGCATGGGGAAGTTCTGCGTCATCGCCGCGATCACGACGGACCTCGAGCTCTCGGGTATCGAGCAACGGGAGAGCCTCGTCACCGCCGGCCGGGAGGTCCTCGCGGCGTACGACATTCCGCGCGTCACCTTGATCCACGGCATGCTCGATGACGTCGATTTCGACGCGTACGACGGGTTTTACCTGTTCAACCCCTTCGAGGAGGGCACGTTCGCGTCCTCGCAATGGGTCGACCGAACGATCCCGCTCTCCGAGGAGCGCGCCACGGAGGACATCGCCCGGGTCGAGGCCGCGCTCGCGCGGGCTCGGCGCGGCACCTGTGTCGTGACCTTTCACGGATTCGGCGGAGCGATCCCCAAAGGATTCGCGCACCTGCCCGAGGAAACGCGCGGCGTTCCGTTCCTGCGGCTCTGGGTAAAGGATTGAGCCCGCGACGAGGGTGGCGCGGCCTCGCCTCCGGCTGGTAAGCTCACGCCGTGCAGGGTGACCTCGATTTCGGCACGCGCTCCCGGGCCCTCGGCGCGATCTGCGCCTTCGCGCTCGCGCTCTTTTTGCTCGCGATCGGGTTCGGCATCCTCTCGGCGCCGTTCCACATGCATCCCGTCCTCGCCGCGCTGCTCAAGGGGTTCATCGTGCTCCTCCTCGGCTCGATCGGCGGCGTCCTCCTGCCCCTCGCCATGCAGACCCTCACGGGTACGCGCGCAAAGACCCGGGACGTGCCCGACGAGGCGCTCGCCCATTGCCTCACGTGTGGTGAGCGCACCCCGAACGACGCCGTTTGCCCCGTCTGTGGCGAGCCGCCTTGCGACCGGTCTCACTTCTTTCACGTCAACCGACCGGGCTTGGTCGGCTCGGCCTTCGGCGCCGCCCTCTTCGGCTCCATGGCCTGCCTCGGCCTCTTCGTCCTCATCGGCCCTTATCACGACGGCGAGCGCCGCGTCTGGGTGCTGCTCGCTTGCGGCGCGCTCGGATTGCTCCTGCTCGCCGTGGGCGGCGCGGGCCTCGTCGGCGCGATCCTCGTGTTGTGGAACGGGCTCGGGGGCGAGTCGACCCTCCAGTACACCGTCACCGGCACGGAGTGGCGTGCGAGCGGATCGGGCTCGGCCTCGTGGGGTAAGCTCATCTGGCTCTCGGGCCGTGGGCGTGTGGTCTCGCCGCTCTCGCCCTCCCCGAGGAGCGAGGGCGGGTATCGGGTATCGCCGGGCGACATCGAATTTGCGGAAATGGTCGCGACCCTCGACGCCGCGGGCATCGTGCGTCTCGCGGACGTGACGACTTACGACTTTCTCCTCGGCGACAAACCCGAAGGCGGAGCCCGCCCGCGCGCCCGACGAAACGGCCCGCTCCCGTTCACCCGCACGAAAAACCGATCCCTCCTCATCCGGCTCGCGCCAGTCTTCCGCGCGGTAACGCCGGAAGGCGAGTACGACGATGGCCTCTCGGACGTGTACGTCAAGGATGAGCTCCTCGCCTCCGAACCTCGAAACACCGTGAGCCGTTTCTTCGCGCAATACCTGCTCCAGGAGACGGACGTCCGGCAACTCCGCCACAGGCTCGACGAAGACCCGGTGCACCGCGCCCAGGCGCTCACGCACGCGCGCGCCCTGCGCGAGGGCGGGCTCGTCGTCGCGCAGGAGCTCGCCGACGCCGTGCTCGGCGCCCTGGGCGACACACACGCGAACCCGACGGCTTAACGGAACCCGTCCTTCGCCGCCCGCACCTTCCCGAGCGTCTCGGCCCCGTTCGCCCCGCCAAACTTCGCGCGCAGGCTCGGCTCGTCCGCCCGCAAGAACGGATTCGTCCGGTGCTCCTCCGCCATCGTCGAGGGAACCGTGGGCTCGCCGCGGCTGCGTTTGTCCTGGGCCGCTTCGAGCGCGCGCTTCACGTCCTCGTTCTCGGGCTCCGCGGACGCGGCGAATCGCAGGTTGCTCACGGTATACTCGTGCCCGCAATAGAGCTTCGTCTCGCCCGGGAGCCGTCCGAGCTTCTGGCACAAAGAGGCATACATCTGCGCGGGTGTGCCCTCGAAGAGCCGCCCGCAGCCCGCGACGAACATCGTGTCCCCGGTGAAAACCGCGTCGTTCACGACGTACGCCACCGCGCCGAGCGTGTGTCCGGGCACGTGCAGTGGCCGGAACGTCAGACCTGCCGCCTCGAACGGCGTCCCCTCCTCCACCCCGACCGTCTGCGCCGGAATCCGCCCCTGTGCCAAATCGCTCGCGTGCCCGTACACGGGCACGTCTCCAAAACGGCCGCGCAGCGCCTCGTTCGCGCCCACGTGGTCCCAGTGATGGTGCGTGTTCAGAATGGCCACGAGCTCGAGCCCCTCGCGCGCGAGGGCCGCGAGCACGGGCTCCGCGTCCGAGGGGTCCACGACCACCGCCTCACGCCGCCCCTCGGCGGCCACGAGATACGCATAGTTATCGCTCAAACAGGGGACGGTGACGACGTGCATGCGGCACACCCTACTGCGCCCGCCGTCGCTCCTCAATAGATGCCGCCTGTGCCACCCATCCGCCGTCCCTCCTGGCAGCAGCGCCTCGATGGCACACTCCGGCACCCCGACACAGAGCCTTTTCGTGAGGAATTTCGAGGGGCGGGGTCCGAGCGCTCGGTGGCCCGGCGCTTGCTCAATGGCGGGGCATGATGAAACACGCTCGCTCCGCCTGGTGGCTCTTCGCTTCGCTTCTCCCCCTCACCGCGGCCGGTTATGGCTGCAGCGGCTCGGTCGACGCGCCCACGCCGCCGACGGCCGAGGCACGCGGCACGCTGACGCAGGCCCAGAGCTGCGCCGATCTCGAGCAGATGCTCAAGCAGGACGCGGTCGCGAAGATGAATGCGCAGATCGACGCGATCATCGCCGAGATCGAGGCCAACGGCGGTTACTGGGGCTACCCCGATTACGGCTGGGAAGACGGCGGCGGCCCCGTCGTGGGCTCCTCCACGGGCAACGGCGGCCAGCCTTTCCCGCCCCCTGGCGGCGCGGGCGGATCGGGCGGCAGCAGCGGCACGGGCGGCGCCAGCGGCGATCCGAGCAACGGCGGTGACGGGAGCGGCGAGCCCCCGGAACATTCCGAAACGAACACGCAGGTCGCGGGCGTCGACGAGGCCGACATCCTCAAGACGGACGGCAATTACATCTACCTGCTCCACGGCCAGAGCCTCGAGGTCCTGAAGTCCTTCCCCGCCTCGGATCTCGCGATCAACACGACCACGGCCGTCGAGGGCAACCCGATCGAGATGTTCGTGACCGACGACCAGCTCGTCATCTACTCGCAGGTCGACGGCACGCAGCTCTACAAGGACGCGGGCGTCGATCCGCGCTCGCCCTACTACGATTATTATGGCGGCGGCGTGGCCTACGACGGGTATTACAACCCGTACTACGCGCCGCTCACGAAGATCACGGTCCTCGGCCTCGAGGCCGGGCAGACGACGGGCGTGCAGAAGGAGGTCTATTTCGAGGGCAACTACGCCTCCTCGCGCCGCGTGGGCAAGCACGTGCGCACGGTGCTCTCCGGCGGCCAGCACGGCCCGGTGCTGAGCTACTACCCCGAGTTCGCCAGCGAGTCCGATTACCCGCAGACGGTCGAGGAGTGGAAGACGGCATTCGAGGATCTGCGCTTCAAGAACTCGCTCGCCATCTTCGGCTCGACGCTCAACGACTGGCTGCCCTACCGCTTCGAGAAGAGCAACGGCGCGGTCTCGCTCATCGCGCCGAGCTGCAGCTCGTATTACATGCCGAGCGCGGGCTCGACGGCGTACGGCCTCACGCAGGTGCAATCGTTCGCCCTCGACGACCTCCACGCGCCCCTCGCCGAGACGAGCATCGTCGGCGGCGTGGACACCGTGTATTCGAACGCGGATTCGCTCTACCTGGCGGCGCGCTCCTGGAAGGACCCGGGGCTCAACTGGAGCCTGCCCGTCGAGGCGGTCGACACCACCGAGACGTTCGTCCACAAATTCGACCTCGCGGCGAACCCGGCGCTGCCGGCCTACGTCGCGTCGGGCACGGTGCCCGGCCAGGTGAAGAACCAGTTCTCGCTCGACGAAAAGGACGGTCAGCTCCGCATCGCGACGACGCGCCAGCTCGCTTCGCAGACGGACTGGACGACCTCGAACGACGTGTACGTCCTCGGCCAGAACGATGACGAGCTCGTGCAGGTCGGCGCCGTCACGGGCCTCGCCCCCGGCGAGCAGATCTATTCGACGCGGTTCATTGGCAACCGTGGTTATGTCGTGACGTTCCGCCAGGTCGACCCGCTCTTCGTGATCGACCTCTCGACGCCCACGGCCCCAGCCGTCCTCGCCGAGCTCAAGATCCCGGGCTTCAGCGAGTACATGCACCCGATCGACGACAATCACCTGCTCACGATCGGCCAGGATGCCACGAATGAGGGCCAGATCATCGGCCTCGCGCTGCAGGTCTTCGACGTGACGGATCCGACGGCGCCGGCGCTGAAGCACAAGTACACGTTCTCGGGCGCGGATACGGGTTATTCCGAGGCCTTGTACAACCACAAGGCGTTCAACTATTATGCCCCGAAGAACCTGCTCGCGTTCCCCTTCAGCGGCTGGAACCCGAACACGGGCAACCTGAAGAGCTCGCTCGAGCTCTTCGACGTGACGATCGACGGCGGCATCGTGAAGCGCGGCTCGATCGACCACACGAGCTTCTTCCAGGCCGATCCGTACGGCTACTGCGGTGGCTACTACGGCGTCGACGTTCGCCGCGGCGTGTTCATCGACGATTACATCTACGCGATCTCGTACGGCGGCGTCACCGCGAGCGACGTGACCAGCCCCGAGACGATCGTCTCCTCCATCGCCCTGCCCCAGCCGGCCCAACCCTACGACTACTGCGGCGGTCTCTGAGAAAAACACGCCGCGCCCCGAGGCCCCCTCCTCCCCAGCCTCGGGGCGCGGCGATTCCTCAAGTCGAACGCTCGCGCGTCATCTCGATCATCGTCGCGCGAAACCCGAGCGACGCAAAAAGCTTCTGCGCCGCTTCATTCTGCGAAGCCGTCGAGAGCACGACGCGCGGCGCGCCGAGCTCCGAAAGCCTCTGAATCATCCCCTCGCAAAGCGCGCGCCCCGCGCCGAGCCCTCGCGCCTCCGGCTCGACGTAGAGGTCGTGCAGGGCGCCGTACGCGTCGAGCAGAAGCGCCCAGTCGCGCCCTTCGAGGCGACCCCAGGCATACCCGACGACCCGCCCCGCGCCATCCTCGCCCCGCGCCTCCGCCACGAGCACGATCGAGCCCTGCCGACGCATCTCGCCGGCGAGAAAGGCCCCGTATCCTCGCTCGTCGCTCACCAGGAAAAATCGGAGCGGGTCGAGCGAATGATGAAACCGGACGAGCGCCGTGCCCATGCGACCGAGGGCGGTGATGTCCTCGGGCTTGGCCGGACGAACGAGAACAGAAGTGGAGACGGTCATGGGACGCACCTAGCAGCGGTCATGCCCGGAAGCGGGCAGCTGATTTCATCGATTCAATCGCGGAAGCGTTGCCGGAGTTTTTCCACGCGCGCCTGGATGATCTCCCCGTGCGCCGCCTCTTCCAGCGCCGCGCGCAGCTCCAGATCCGCGCACGCCTTCACGGCGATCCGGATGCGTCGCTTCGTGCCCTCGTCGTTCGATTGCGAGAGCGCGATCGCCGCGCCGATGCGGCGCTCGGGCGAGGCGGCCGGATCCTCCACGACTACGGCGAGATCCTCGGGCACGATGCGGCTCTCGCGATAGCCGCCGCGCTCCGCGAGCAGACGGCGCACCTCGTCGAGCCACACGGAAAAAGGTTTGTCCCGCTGATCGAGCTTTTCCAGGTCGAGCCGCACGGCGTTGCTCTGCCCGCGCGCGAGGCTGGCCTCCTCGAGGCGCCGGAAGAGGATCTCGCGGCGGATGATGTTTTCGTCGAGCTCGAGGACGTTCGAATCGTACGCGACCGCGGGAGGCGGCGTGAGCGGCAGGGGGCCCCGGACCCGGGCGCGCACGGGAAGCAAGAGGGTTTTTCCGCGTCGCAGCCCGAGCAAGACGCCAAAGGCATGGCGCTGCACGCTCTCGATTTCGGTCGAAGGGACGAGCTTGCGACCAAAGAAGCCGTGAAAGACGATGCCGTCGGTCCCGACGACGACCTGCCGGCCACGCATGAAGCGGAAGAGCGCGGCAGCGACCGCGAAGAACACGATCGACGCGCACAACATGCCGAACTCGAACAACGGCGCCTCTTGCCATGCGCGGGGATTCTTCGTCGACGTGATGAGCACGCTCGACGCGAGCACCACGGCGATCGGCGTGATGCAGAGCAAGCCGACCACCCCCGCGATCTCGCCGCAAGGTATGCGCTGCGCCGCGCTGGCGAGCGCGACGCGTACTGCGCGCGCGCGGGCCTCGACGCCCGCGGCCACGAGGAGCCGATGGCCGATCTCGTCGTCCGGCACGGCGACGACGATATCCGTTCCATCGCGCAAGCGCAGCGTCGCGCGGCCTGGGGCCTCCAGCCAGCCCTCGGCTACGTCGTCGAGTGGAAACGACCGCTCGTCCGAGGGCTCGGCGCGCACCACGACGCGTCGCGCGTCGATCGAAATCGAGCCGGGAGACAGAGGGTCGCGACGCGTCGCCGGATCCCCGGCGACGATCGCCGCGATGCCCGCGACGGTCAGGTTCGCGAAGAGGGGAAAGCCGCTCCTGGGGAAAAGAGCGGCGCCGACGACCGCAACGGCGAGCGCGCCGCGCACGACGGCACGGGCGCGCCTTCGCCGGCGCTCCACCGTGGAAAAAAGAACGCGCGTCTCCGGCAATCGGAAGCCGTCCTCGGACAAACGCACCTCCTAGCCGTCGATCACCATCTCCGCGATGCGCTTGCGGTGGTGCGCCGCGTCCCCGAACGCCGCGCGGCTCCACTGCGCGCGCTTGAAATAAAGCTGGACGTCGCACTCCCAGGTAAAACCGATGCCGCCGTGGAGCTGCACGGACTTCGCCGCCGCGAACGCGTACGTATCCGACGCGTGCGCCTTCGCCATACGCGCGAGCTTCTCGGCCTGCGCGGGCGCGTGGTCGATCGCCGCGGCCGCGCGATACACGAGCGAGCGCGAGAGCTCGATCTTGGCGAGCAGATCCACGAGCGGGAACTTCACGGCCTGGAAGGCGCCGATCGGCCGGCCGAATTGCTGCCGGATCTTCGCGTATTCGGTCGTCATGCCGAGCAGCCGATCCGCGCCGCCCACCATCTCCGCCGCGAGCGCCGTCCAGATCCGCGGCATCACGCGGCCGAGGATCGACACCGCCGCGCCTTTTTCACCGATCCGATCGGCGTCGCTCACCGCCACGTTCTCGAATCGCACGGCCCCGCTCCGCCGCGTGGCGTCGACGAGTTTGTCCGGCGACACCGTCACGCCCGGCGACGCGGCCGGCAGGGCAAACAGGCTCGGCCCTTCGGGCTCGGTCGCCGTCACGAGCAGGAGCTCCGCGCTCGGCGCGTCCACGACGAGCTCCTTCTCGCCGGAGAGCAGAATGCGCTCTCCCTCGCGGCGCGCCGTGGCCTCGACGTGCCCGAAGTGATAACCCCCGCGCCGCTCCTCCAACCCCACGGCCCCGCGGACCTTGCCCTCCGCGATCCGCGGGAGCCACCGCGCCTTCTCCGCCTCGCCCGCCGCCTCTCGGAGGACGAGCGTCGCGAAGAGCGTCCCGACGAACGGCAAGGGCGAGAGCACGCGGCCCATTTCTTCCATCAGGACCGCGAGGCTCGTCATCGACATCTCGCTCCCGCCGTACGCCGCGGGCACCACGAGCCCGAGCCAGCCCGCCTCGGCGGCCCGCGCCCAGAGCCCCTCGTCGAAGCCCGCGGGCGTCTCCATCCATCGACGCACGTCCTCCGTCTTGCAGGAGGATTCGAGCAGCTTGCGCGCCTCGCGCCGGAGGAGCGCCTGCTCCTCGCCATAACCGAAATCGTCGGGGATCCGAGCGGTCGTTTGCATGGTCCCTCTCCTCAGGTGCTCTTCGGCAGGCCGAGGATCCGCTCGCCCACCAGGTTCCGCTGAATCTCGCTCGTCCCGCCGCCGATGGTGAAGCCGAAGCTGTTCATGTAGGCCCGCTGGAAATGGCCTCCGTCCGCCGCGCGCTCGGCGCCGAATGCATATTGCGCGAGCGGCCCTTCGAGCTCCTGGCCGACCGCCGCGAGCTTTTGCCCGAACTCGGTCGCCACCAATTTGCTCAGGAACGGCAGCGCGAGCGGGCGCTCCTCGACGAGCCCGGGGACACGCGCCCGGAGCGCCGATGCGAGCAGCGCTTCCTCTTCGATCGCGAGCTCCGCAATGCGATCCCGCATCACGGGATCCTCGCTCGAAGGACGACCGTCGCGCGATACTTCTTTCGCGAGCGCGACGAGCCGCGCGACCTCGCCGCCCGACGCGAGCGCCCCGCCCGTGGCGCTGCCCTCGGACGCGCCGCGCTCGAACGCGAGCGTCATGACCGCGAGGCGCCAGCCGTCGCCTTCCCCGGCGAGCAGGCACGAGGCCGGGACCTCGACGTCCTCGAAGAGCACCTGATTGAACCCGCCCTCGCCCGTCATTTTCACGAGCGGCCGCACCGACACGCCCTTCGATTTCATGGGGAACAGGAAATAACTGATCCCCGCGTGCTTGGGCGCGTTCGAGTCCGTGCGCGCGAGGAGGATCATGAAATCGGCCCAGAGCGCCTGCGTCGTCCAGACCTTGTGGCCATTGACGATGTAATGATCGCCCTTCCGAACGGCGCTCGTGCGCAGGCTCGCGAGGTCGCTGCCCGCGCCGGGCTCGCTGAAGCCCTGGCACCAGACCTCGTCGCAGGAGAGAATGTTCCGCAGGTACCTTTGCTTCTGCTCCTCCGTGCCCACCGCGAGGATCGTCGGGCCCGCCCAGTCGAGGCCGATGCGGTTCACGATGAACGGGACGCCGGCGCGCCCCATCTCCTCGGCGACGACGCGCTGCGACCCGGCCGGCAAACCCTTTCCGCCATACGCCACGGGCCACTCGACGCCGAGCAGGCCCGCGCCATACACCTGCTTTTGCCAGGCCTCGAGCCAGAGGAATTGCTCTTCGGACTCGACCTCCAGGAACGTCTGCGGGAGCTTGAAGCCCGGATCGGACGGGCGGTTGTCACGGAAAAACGCTCGCGCCCGCTCGCGCAGGTCACGCTTGCCTTCGGTGTCTCGGGTCGGGTCCATGCGAAACGCATGGTACCACGAGGTTTTACCGCTGCGAAGAGGCCACGCGCGGCCCCGGCGCGCGTACGCCCATCGAACGGAGCGCGGCCTTGAGGCCCTCTTCGAGGTCCGCGACCGTCGTGAGCCCCGAGAGATCGACGCCGAGCTCCACCATGGTCTGCGCGACCTTCGGCCGGATGCCGCTCACGATCGCGCGCGCCCCGAGCAGCTCCGCGGCGCGCACGATACGAAGGAGGTGGTCGGCCGTCTCGGCGTCGAGCGTATCGACGCCCGTCAGATCGAGGATCGCATAGTGCGCGCCGCGCTGGACGATCTCGTGGAGCAAGGCCTGCATGATGGTCGTCGCGCGCGCCGCGCTCACTTGCCCGACGATGGGCAACGTCAAGATGCCCTCCCATATCTGGATGATGGGAGTCGAGAGCGCCGCGATGGTCCTCGCCTGCTGCTCGATCAGGAAGGCATTCTCTTTTTCGGTGCGGCGGAGCGCGTCCTCGGTGACGCGGCGCTCCTCGACCTCCCGCCGGAGCCGCTCCAGCGCGACCGCGAGGTCCGCGCGCGTGGCGGCGTCCGCGGCGAGCAGATGCTCGAGATCCCCTTCCACCGTGCGATCCGAGGGGCGCACGATGAACTCGTCCGCCTCGTCGCCCCGGGCCTGGAACATGACCTGCTGCGCCCAGCAATTCTTGCCGAAGAGGCGCGTGCAAAGCCCGGCGAACTTGCCGCCCATCATGCCCGAGCCCCAGCACGCGGAGAGAGCGCGCTGGTAACTGGCCTCCCAGCCGTTCTTGCAGCGGAATCGGCCCACCTCGGCGGCGCGATCGAGCGAGACGACCTCCCAGAGCCCCCAGCCCGCCGCCGCCGCGATGACCGAGAGGGAGGCAAACCCTTCTTCGAACGTGGCGAAACCGGCGATGTGCGCCCAATCTCCTTCGACGCTGTCGCGCCCGCCGCTCTGCAACGCGAGGTTGAATCGCTCGACGCCCACCATCCGTGAAAGGCCGAGCATGAGGCCAGCGACGGTCGTCTCGGTCCACATGATCACGGACGGATGGCCGCCACATGACACCATGCCTTTTTGCATGTCGAAGGACACGGACACGCCGCCGACCTCGCAGGCGACAATGGAATCACGGTTCTGTCGATCAGGGACTTGGCCCCCCGAGAAAAGAACGTCCGTCATGATCACCCCCCGGTGAATGCTGCACGATACGCGTCCGGAACGCGCTCGGCTGCTCGGGCCAATCCTGAATGAGGGGACCGGGACGTGCCCAAGCGCGCCGGGGCGCGCGCGTATGGGCTCAGAACGCGGGCTGCGCCGCGAATCGGGCGAGGTGATGCTCCTCGTCGCCGAAGAGGGCGTTCAGGACGTGCATGCGCTTGAAATACAAGCCGATATCGTGCTCGTCCGTGATCCCGATTCCGCCGTGGAGCTGGATGGCCTGTTGCGTGACGTAACGTCCGCAAATGGCGAGCTCGACCTTCGCCGCGCTGACGGCGAAGCGGCGCGCGGCCGGATCCGGGTCCGAGACCTTGATACTCGCGAGGATCGAGGTGCTCTTCGCGAGCTCCGTGCGGATGAACATGTCGACCGCGCGGTGCTGCAAGGCCTGGAACGTGCCGATCTTCATGCCGAATTGCTCACGCGTCTTCAGGTAGTCGACGGTCATGGCGAGGGCCGCGCGCATGACGCCGAGCCCCTCCGCGCACGCGGCCGCGGCGCCGAGATCCATGATTTCGTCGAGCACGGGCGCCGCCGCGCCCTCGGGCCCGAGGCGGCTCGCGCCCGGGACGATCACGCCGTCGAGCTTGATCATCGCGGCCCGTTGCCCGTCCATCGTCTTCACCGGCGTGATGCGGAGGCCCTCGGTCTCCCGCGGGAGCACGAAGAGTGAGATGCCGTCGCTATCGCCCGGAGCGCCCGCGGTGCGGGCCGAGACGACGATCACATCCGCGGCGTGGCCATTCTGGACGAAAATCTTCTCGCCCTGGAGCACGTAATCGTCGCCTTTTTTCGTGGCGGCCGTCTCGACCCAGGTCGGGTCATAACGACCGCCGCGCTCGGCCCAGGCGAGCGCGAGGCTCGTGTCGCCGGCGAGGAGCGGCGCGAGGAAGGCCTCGTGTTGCTCCGCGCTGCCTGCGCGCAGGATGGCCGTGCCCGCCGAGAGCACGGACGCGACGTACGGCTCGGGCAGGAGCCCCGCGCCGAACTGTTCGAGGAGGATCGCGACGTCGACGAACGAGCCGCCGAGGCCGCCCGCGGATTCGGGGAAGGCGAGGCCGATCCAGCCGAGCTCGGCCATCGTCTTCCAGAGCGATTTGCTGTAGCCGACGGGGTCTTCCCGGAGGGCGCGGAATCGCGTGACGGGGGACTCCTTCTTGACGAAGGAGGCCACGGTGCTTTCGAGGAGCTTCTGATCGGGCGTGAGGTCGAAGTTCATGGCGAGTCCCCGTCAGCTCGGCAGGCCGAGGATGGCTTTGGCGATGACGTTCTTCTGGATCTCGTTGCTGCCGCCGTAGATGCTGGCCGCGCGCGCGTAATTGAACTGCGGGGGAATCGAGGCCTCGGCCTCGGGGATCGTGCCCGGCTCGTTGTGCCAGGAGAGCGAATCGTGCCCCATCAGGTCCATCGCGAGCTCGTACATCTGCTGCATGATCTCGCTGCCGCGAATCTTCAGGATGCTCGACTCGGCCCCCGGCGCGTGTCCGAGCTCGGCCGAGGCGATCGCCCGGTAATTCGCCATCTTGAGCGCCCAGAGCTCGATTTCCATCCGGGCAATGCGCGCGCGCCACGCCGGCACGTCGATCAGCGGCACGCCCTTCTCCTTCGTCGCCGCCGCGATGCGCTTGACACGCCGGAGCGTGCGCGTCGACAAACCCACGGCCGCGATGTACGTGCGCTCGTGGCCGAGCAGCGCCTTCGCGAGCGTCCAGCCGCCGTGCAGCGGGCCGACGAGGTTCTCCGCGGGCACGACGACGTTCTCGAAGAACGTGTCGCAGAACGCGGGCGTCCCGGCGATCGTGAGCGTCGGCCGCGCCGTGACGCCGGGCGTCTTCATGTCGACGAGGAAAAAGCTGATGCCCGATTGTTTCTTCGCGGTCTTGTCGGTCCGCGCGAGCACGAAGATCCAGTCGGCGTACTGCGCGTACGTCGTCCAGGTCTTTTGCCCATTCAAGATATAGTTGCCCTTACCGTCGGGCTCGGCCGAGAGCTTGAGCGAGGCGAGGTCGCTTCCGGCGTTCGGCTCCGAATACCCCTGGCACCAGACCTCCTCGCCCGCGAGGATCTTCGGCAAGAAGCGCCTGCGCTGCGCGTCGCTCCCGAACTGGAGGATGAGCGGTCCAACCATCGTGAGTCCGAACGGAGAGAGCGCCGGGGCGCCGGCGAGCTCGAGCTCCTCGGTCAGGATGAAGCGGCGGGTGACGTCGAGCCCGGCGCCGCCCCATTCCGCGGGCCAATGGGGAGCGACCCAGCCCTTCGCGTAAAGGATCCGGTGCCACTCCATGATTTCATCGTGCTCGAAATGCCCGTCGACGTCCGCTTTCTCGCGGATGCGCGGAGGCATGGCCTCCCGGATCCACGCGCGGACCTCGTCGCGGAAGGCGATCTGCTCGGGGGTGAAGGACAGGTCCATCAGGCTCTCCGACGTCCGTCCATAGTGCGAACGGGCGCCGGAGGGAAGGCCCTCGTGTCCGTCGCGGGGCGCTCAGAGGTCCGTTTTGCGCAGCTCCTGTGGGGTGCCCCCCGTCCAGCGGCGGAAGGCGCGATAAAAGCTGCTGCGCTCCGTGTAGCCGAGGAGGAAGGCGATCTCTTGAATCGAGAGGGATCGATCCTGCAAATAGCGGTCGCAAAGAGCGCGGCGCTGCTCGTCGAGGAGATCGTTGAAGACGACGCCCTCCTCCTTGAGGCGGCGCTGCAAGGTGCGCGGGCTGAGCGCGAGGCGCCGCGCGATATGATCCTGCGAGGGGGCGCCGCCGCGCAGCTCCTCGATGAGGAGGCGGCGCACGCGATCGGCGAGCCCGCTGTCGTGCGGGAGGCCATCGAGCTGGATCCGGGCCTGCTCCTCGAGATAGGCGCGGAGGCGCGGATTGGCGAGGCGAAGGGGCCGATCGAGCTCCTCGCGATCGGCGATCATCCGGGTCTCGGGCATCTCGAAGCGCACCGGACAGCGGAATGCATCGTCGTAAGGGCGGAGATCACGCGGGGCCGCGTGCTGGAACCAGACCTCGCGCGGCCGAAAGGCCTCGCCGACGTAGATGCTGAGGCTCTTCACCCAGGTGGCTGCGATCGACTCCGCCATCGCGCCGATCCGGCCGATGGATGGGTGCAGCGCTCGGCGGAGACGGGCGTCGCCGCCCGAAAGGTCGAGGGCAGGGAGCAGCATCTCATGAACGAGATGCCGATAGCGGTCGGCTTGCAGCACGGCCTCGCCGAGCGTGGCAGCGTGCGCCGCCATGTACGTGAGCAAATTGCCGTGATCGAGCTCGAAGCTGGCGCCGAAGGTCAGGCCGAGCGAGCCCTTCGGGAAGCGTGGCGCCGCGATTCGCCACAAGGCCACGTACCGAGCCATGGGGACGCGCTGATCGGGATCCGCGAGCTCGGCCTCGGAGGCGCCCGCCGCGGCGAGGAGCGGCCGTGGGTCGAGGCCAGCGCCCTCGAGGACGCTCACGACGTGCCGGAAGGCGCCTGCGTGCACCGTGCTCGTCACCTCCGGCGCGCGGAGCGATCGGGCGCGCTCGCGCGGCTCTGTCTGGCTGGGCGCCTCTTCCGCGGTCGTGTACGGATCCATCACGTCTGTCCATAACACCAGCGCGACGGGTGTCGGCGTTGATTTCTTGCCGCGATGTCGGCGGACGCAACAACATTGTCGCAGGCGGACACTGGCGGGATCCTGGGAGGGCAGGCATCCTCGATTGCATCGATGAACGCAAAGAGCGCGGGGCGCGCCGGATCGGCTGCCTCTCGTGCCTGCGTTCGCCGCTCGTATCCCACCCGACCGCGTGTCGGGTGACGGAAGGGGAATCGTCATGCTCAAGAAAATTCTCGCTGGTCTGGGTCTCTCGCTTTCTCTCATGGCCTGTCTGGGTGCGCCCGAGGAAGGTGCGGCCGTGGACGAAGGCCCCGTCGCCACCGCGGAGCAGGCGGTGCGGCCTTCGGGTCGCGTTCGGACCTTCTACAGCGACAACACGTTCACGGTGGTGGTGGGCTGGGAAAACCGCGAATGTGATTGGCGGTACGACTCTTCCGACGGCGATTTCTCCGCTTACTACAAGGAGTTCCGTTACGATTGCCCCGAATACAACGATCCCTTCCTGCCGTCGACGAAGTGCTGGGACTGTACGACGGCGACGTCGTGCACGCTCCAGCCGTGCCCGTAAAAGGCCTGTCAGGAGCACGCCGGCAGGACGAACGCCGGATCGACGAGATCCCCCGCCACATTGCCCGCGCCGCCAAAGTCGTTCTCCGACTCCCACGGGTCGACGTCGAAGAGAGCGGGCTCGGTCCAGCCGTTTGACGCATTGATGAATCCTGACGCTGCTGCTGCTGCTGCTGCTGCTGCCGCTGCTGCTGCTGCTGCTGCTGCTGCCGCTGCTGCTGCTGCTGCTGCTGCTGCTGCTGCCGCTGCTGCTGCTGCTGCTGCTGCTGCTGCTGCCGCTGCTGCTGCTGCTGCTGCTGCTGCTGCTGCTGGAGCGCTTCTCCTTTCTTCTCGTCCGGGGGGGGCGATTGTGCCCGCGTGCTCGGAAGGCGAAAGGCCAAGCCGTGCTCGCCGTGCTCGCCGTGCTCGCTTCGCTGCGCGCGGCTCCGCGCGGCTCCGCGCGGTGCGAGGCTTCGCCTCGCAGCCTTTCGCCTTCCTCCGCGCGCGGGCCGGGGGCAGGGGTCCCCGGTCGGGGATTCGGAGGAAACAATGGTGCTCAGGATCTATGGCGTGGCGATCGAGATGCTCAGGATGTTGCGGCCAGTGATGGAGCGGGTCGGGTCGAAGGATCCAAACCTGGGGGACCAGTTGCGGCGGGCTGCGACGAGTGTCCCGTTGAACTTGAGCGAGGGCGCGTATTCACAGGGAAGGAACGAGCGGGCTCGGTGGCACACGGCCATGGGCTCGGCGGCAGAGGTGCGCGCGTGCCTCGATGTGGCGGAAGCACTCGGATACGTGGATAGAGTGGACGAGGAGCTGCGCAACAAGCTGGACCATCTCGTCGGTACCCTGCATCGGCTCACGCGGCGATAATGGTTCGTGCGGGCCGTCCTCCCCCAGGGCGGCCCGCACGAACGGCCTGGATCTCAGCGCCCATGACACCGCACATCGCGCCATTCGCGGTGGAGCGCGGGTCCTCCGGCGACGAACCAATCTCCGCGTTTTGGGGATTGTCTTCCGCACCGAGCCGTGAGACAAAACAAGCGACGCCAGCCGGCGCTGCAACACCGACCGGCGTCTCCCCACAACCCCGACCAGACCGGAGTCATGAGTATGGCTACGATACCCCTCCATCCGCCGCCGGCAAACTTTACGGCTGCGCACGCCCTCCTCGGGCGCCTTTACCTCGAACATCGCGATTGCTTGCGTCGCCTCCTTCTCGGCCAGGCCATCCCTCCCCGCGACGTGGAGGATGTGGTGCAAGAAATCTTCATCACGGCATGGCGACGCCTCGAAAGTCTGGTCGCGCCCGAGCAGGCGCGACGACGCGGGGCTTCGGCGGCGCCGGGCATTCGAGTCGATGGTACGGAATCGGTAATAATTGCGCGATTTTTTCGAGGGGCTCCGATATCGAATACATAGACGGGGCTGCCTTCGCGTCGCGCGAGGTCCACCTTCCGCGCCTCGAAGATGGGCGAGCCGTTGGAGGTGATCGCCCAGGAGCGCTGGTTTTCCGGCACGCTCGGCGGACGCACGCAGACGTGGATGACGTTCGGCGCCTCGAAGATCTGGCCATGGCGGCGTCTCGCGAAGAGGCGCACCCGGACGAAACGAGCGACAGCGCGACGAGCGCGGCGATGAACCCAATGGTCAATGCATTGCGATGACGACATGACGCATCGCACGTCCGGCCGATCGGACGCGTCGAGGGAAGCCAGGCCATGGGAGGACCCTTCCGTTCCCGCAGGCCATACCGAGCCACCCCCGTGGCGCTGTGCGCGGGCCTGCGTTGTTCCTGGCGATCCTTGTGCACGGCGAGGGCGGAGCCGCGCAAGAGAATTCACAGGCTAGTGAGACACACAATGTCCGTGCGCGACGGGCCCGCGTCGTATCCGACCACCGACCGGCGCGCCTCCGACCTCCACGATCTGTGTCGACGAAGCCCCTGGCCGTTGCCGACAACCGCAGCGAGCCCGTCGACGAAGCCCCGGGCGTTGCCGACGAGCACGGCGAGCATCTCGACAACCACCCCAGCCGTTGCCGACAAGCGCGGCGAGCATCTCGACAACCACCCCAGCCGTTGCCGACGAGCACGGCGAGCATCTCGACAACCACCCCAGCCGTTGCCGACAACCGCGGCGAGCATCTCGACAACCACCCCGGCCGTTGCCGACAACCGCGGCGAGTATCTCGACAACCACCCCAGCCGTTGCCGACGAGCGCAGCGAGCATCTCGACAACCACCCCAGCCGTTGCCGACGAGCGCAGCGAGCATCTCGACGAAGCCCCCAGCCGTTGCCGACGAGCCCGGCGCCCTCACGGCGACGGGAACCAAACGCTCGCTTCTCCCGATCGCCCGAACGACCTCCGCGCGCGGCGCACCATCCCTGTTTCGCCCCCCGCGCGGTCGCGGAAACCTCGTCACGCTTCGTCGGTCACCGCTCCGACGACACCATCGAAAAACTCCACGCAGCTCGTATCATCGAGGAGCCGATTCCATCCACGCTCGTCGAATGGCACCGGTAGCCCGTGGTTCGTGAGCAGGACGGCGAACAGCTGCCGCGACGGATCGATCCACATGTACGTGCCCGCGCCCCCCGACTTGCCATACGCCCCCGGCGATAAGCGCGTCCCGCCGGGCGAGAACCGCGGCGTGAAGAGCTCCCAGCCATACCCCTTCGGCGTCGATACCAGGTTTTCGAGCGGCGACGTGTCCGTCTTCCGCACGTCCACGAACGGCGTCTGATTCGCGACCATCGCGGCCGCGAGCTCCGGCCCGAGGATACGCGTCCCATCGTACATGCCACCGCCGAGCACCATCTGGCAGAACGTCGCTACGTCCTTCACCGTGGAAAACACGCCGTCGCAGCCGCACACCCCGCCGAGCAAGAAATCCTGATCGTCCTGCACCGCGCCCCGCACGACCGCGGTGCGCCGCTGCGTGGCGCCCGTCGCCGCGATCCGAGGGTGCAGCGCCGCCGCGGGATTGTATGTCGTGTCGACCATTCCAAGCGGCCTCCACACGGCGTCGCGGGCGAACACGTCGAGCGTCGTGCCCGACGCCGCCTCCACGAGTTTGCCGAGCAGGCGATACGTGAGGTCACTGTATCCGACCTTCGTCCCCGGAGGATACTCGAGCGGTGTCGCTGCCATTTTCCGCCATATCTCGTCCGGCTTCTCGTCGAAGAAATGGTTGTCGAGCGGCAGCCCCGACGAATACCGGAGCATGTCACGTACCGTCACCCGCTCCTTGCCCGACCCCTGAAACGCCGCCAGGTACTTGACGACTGGATCGTCGAGGCCGAGCTTGCCCCGGTCGACGAGGACGAGCGTCGAAATGGCCGTCGACATGACCTTCGTCATTGATTCGAGGTCAAACAAAGTGTCGAGCGTCACGGGGTCGACGCTCCCGCGGACCTTCTTGCCATAGGCGTGCTGCGCGACGACCTTGCCGTGTCGCGCCACGAGGGCCGCAAATCCCGGGAAAGCCTCGTCGTTCACGCGGCGCTCGAGGCGCGCGAACACGTCCTCGAGCCGATCGAACGACATACCGACGTTCTCGGGCGCGTCCAGCGCGAGCGGCCCCGTGGAAAACGCGAGCGGCTTCGGCGTGTCCGCGCCGCGCGACGCAGGCTCCGGGCAGCACGCCGAGGCGAGCAGCAGAGACCCGACACCTTGGAGAAGTCGGCGGCGATCGAGGGAGGACGTGAACTTGCCCATAAGAAGGGAGATTCTTCGTCAGCGGAGGGGATGGAAGCGTCACGCGGGCACACGGGTCGTGTCCGCGCGCAAGCGCAACATTTTGCCGACCTTTACGTGGGCAGCAAGTTCCACGTCGGGGGGGTGGGTGGTTTTGGAGCGGGATGGAATCGGGATGGTCGCTCACTTGATGCCGGCGGATTTCGTGGGCGTCCAGGCGGGCGGATCACTGGCGGGGAAGGACTCCTCGGACGCCTCGTCCACGAGCTCGTCGGCGGCCGTTTTCGGTTCGAGCACCCGGGTCTCCCCTTCCCATGCGACCGGCGGTCTGCCGTGCTCGGGCTCGTCGGCCGGCGTGCATCCGCTCGGCTTCTCGGGCTGGGACGTTCGCTCGTTTCGTTCCCCGGGGTTCCACGTCTGGGCCATGAGGTTCCTCCACGGGTCTCATGCCCGCCTCGGGGCGGACCGCAAGAGGGGCGAGGAACGAACCGGGCCGCCGTCATGCGACGCGCCGAGCGCATCCTCAATGGATCACTCGGCCAAACCCTGGACGCGGGTCTTTTGGTGCCCAACGAAAGCGGCGAGGCCGAGTCGCGCCGCATCCGGCTGGCCGAACGCCACACGAGGAGACAGACCATGGCCGAAAAAAACAAGGACGAGAGCAAGGGCACGATGACCGTCCAGGAGGCGGGGCACCTCGGCGGCAAGGAGGTTCAACATCAGCGGGATCTCCGCGACCGGAAGGAGGTCCGCGGGCAGGCGTACGACAAGCCGGGACCGCCCGAGGGGACGGCGTTCGGCATCGGCGCGATCACGCAGGCGCTCGCCGGTCTGGAGTTCCCCGTGACGAAGCAGGACCTGCTCGCGCGGGCGGGCAACCAGGAGATCGAGTATCGCAAGGGGCAGCCCGTCGCGCTTCGCCAGATCATCGAGGATCTCGAAGACGAGGAGTTCCCCTCGATGGCGAACATCGTGCAGGCGGTGAGCGGCGCCCTCAAGGAAGAGGGGCTCAGCGGCGGCGAGAAAGAGGAGAAAGCGGCCTGAGGCCGGCCGGGGGCACCTCGCGAGAGGGGTGCCCCCTCGTGTTCATTCGACCGTGACCGTCTTCGCGAGGTTGCGCGGCTGGTCGACGTCGTTGCCCTTCAGGTTCGCGACGAAATACGCAATGAGCTGGAGCGGCAGCACCGTGAGGAGCGGGAGCACCTCGTCCGGCGCTTTCGGGATCCACACGATGTGCTGCGCGAGCTCCAGCATCGGCTCGTCGCCCTTCGTCGCAATGGCGATGACCTGACCCTCGCGCGCGCGGACCTCCTGCAGGTTCGAGAGCATCTTCTCGTATTGCGCGTCGCGCGGGCAAACCGCGACGACCGGGAGCTGCTCGTCGATCAGCGCGATCGGGCCGTGCTTCATCTCGCCGGCCGCGTAGCCCTCGGCGTGCGCGTAGGAGATCTCTTTCAGCTTGAGCGCGCCTTCGAGCGCGATCGGGAAGCCGAGCCCGCGGCCGAGGAAGAGCACGTCCTTCGCGTGCACGAGCTTCTTCGCCATGGCGTGCACGTAATCGGCGTCGCCGAGGATCTCGCGCTGGTGGCTCGGGATCTCCCAGAGCGCCTGCAGCACCTTCTGCGCGCGCTCCTGCGGCAGCGCGCCGCGCCGACGGCCCATGTACACCGCGAGCAGGAGGAGCGCCGCGAGCTGCGTCGTGAAGCATTTCGTCGAGGCCACGCCAATCTCGGGGCCCGCGTGCGTGTAGAGCGCGCCGTCGGCCGCCCGCGGGATCGCGCTGTCGAGCACGTTCGCCACCGCGAGGACCCGCGCGCCGCCCGCCTTCGCCGCCTTCACCGCCGCCAGCGTATCGGCCGTCTCGCCCGACTGGCTCACCGCGATCACCAGATCGTCCGGGTAGAACAGCGGCTCGCGGTAGCGCACCTCGCTCGCGAGCTCCACGACCGAGGGCACCTTCGCGAGCTGCTCCATCCAGTAACGACCGGCGATCGCCGCGTGGTGGCTCGTCCCGCAGGCCACGAAGTACACCCGCCGGATCGTCTGCGCCACCTCCGGCGGCACGCCCATCTCGGCCGCGTAGACGTCGCCCTCGGCGAGGTCGATCCGGCCGCGCAGGGTCGCCTCCACGACCTCCGGCTGCTCGTGGATCTCCTTGCGCATGAAGTGCTTGTAGCCCCCGCGCTCGGCCTGCACCGGGCTCCAGTCGATGTGCTTCGCCTTGCGCGTCACGACCTCGCCGGCGACGGTCTCGCAGCGCACCCCCGAGGCGCGCAGCTCCACCACGTCCCCGTCCTCGAGGAAGATCATCGAGCGCGTGTGCGAAAGCAGCGCCGGGATGTCGCTGCCGCAGAGCATCTCGCCCTCGCCGAGGCCCACGACGAGCGGCGAACCATGCCGCGCCGCGACCACCACGTCCGGCTCCTCGCGCGACACCACCGCGATCGCGTAAGCGCCCACGACGTGCCGGAGCGCCGCCTGCACCGCGGAAAACAGCGGCTTCTTCCCGCGCGAGAGCTCGCGGTGGATGAGGTGCGCGACGATCTCCGTGTCCGTGTCCGAGAGGAACTTCACGCCCTCGGCTTCGAGCTCCTGCCGCACGGCCACGTGGTTCTCGATGATGCCGTTGTGCACGACGGCGACCGGCCCGGCCGAGTGCGGGTGCGCGTTCGCCTCGCTCGGGCGCCCATGCGTCGCCCATCGCGTGTGCCCGATGCCCGTCGAGCCCGCGAGGGGCCGCTTCTCCAGCGCCTCGGACAAACGCACGAGCTTGCCCAGCGTCCGCACAATCTCGATGGAACGACCGTCATGGATGGCGACGCCGGCCGAGTCGTACCCCCGGTACTCGAGCTTCCGCAACCCGTCGACGATGATGGGGGCCGCATGCCGCGTCCCGACGTATCCCACGATCCCGCACATCGGATGCCTCGCTTCGGAGAGCGGCACGCGCGCCGCTGCCGAGGTGTAACCCGAGCCGTGGCTCCGAGCGAAAAAACTTCGACGCCGGCCGCGGTTCGGTGCGTCAGGACTCCGCGTTCCGCCCCGCATGCGTGCGGCGCGCGAAGGCGATCGCGATCCCGCATGCGATCGCAGACACGAGCGCGGCGCCCCCGAACGCGAGGGCCCCGCCCCCGCGGCGATAGACGTGGATCCAGCCCAGCATGCCGGTGACGGAGCCCGACGAGACCGTGGCCACGAACACACCCTGCGCCGTTCCGAGAAGGTGCTTGGGTGCCCGATCTTTCACGTAAGCGAGGGCCGAGACCCACGCGAGGCCGAAGGCGATGCCGTGGAGGGGCTGGAGCGCGAGGAGCGGCCAGAAGCCCGGGACGAACGCGATGAGGATCCAGCGGAGCGCCGCGACCCCGTGCGCGACGGCGAGCAGGACCGGGGCGCGGACGCGCGCGGCGAGGGCGTGCGCGTTCGCCATGAGCACGACCTCGGCGAACACGCCGACGGCCCAGGCCACGCCGATGCTCCGCGGCGTGGCGCCCCGCGCGAGCAGGTGCAGCGAGAAGCACTGGTCGTAACAGGCGAAGGCGGCGTGCGCGAAGAACGTGGCGGCGAGGAAGAGGCGCACGTCGGCGCTCGCGAGCAGGGCGCGGATCTGCGCCGCCGAGGGCCGCGCGGGGACGGGCACGCGGGAGGGGAGCGCGAAGGTGGCGCCGAGCGTGACGAGGAGGAGCGCAGCGATGGCGAGCGGGATCTCGACGGCGGACGTCGGCTCGAGCTCGCCGGCGAGGACCGCCGCGACGAGAAACCCCATCGAGCCGAAGAGGCGCGTCGAGCCGTAGGGCACCTGCCGCTCGCGGGCCGCTTCGAGGGCCACGACGTCGCCCATCATGGTCATGGGGGAGCGGAAAAACCCGAAAACGACGACCGGCAGGAGCAGCGCGGCGAAGCTCCCGCCCCCGCCCGCCGCGAGCGCCGCGACCCCGGCAAACCCGGCGAACGCCCCGGCGCACGCGATACGCAGGAGGTGGCCCCGCAGGCCGAGCGCGTCGGCCACGAGCCCGAACGCGGGCGGTCCGATCACGCTCATCGCCGGAAGCACGGCCATGAGCAGGCCGAAGGACACGCCCTCGATGCCACGCGCGGCGAGCCAGGGCGGGAAAAACGGCAAATATACGCCGAGCACCGCGAAGTTCGCGAGGTAGTAGAGGCGGAGCGCGACGACGCCGGGCACGTGCGGCGCGCACTCTGCACGACCGAACGGGCCACCGCAACACGGCGCCGGACATCAATGGTCGCGCCTGGACGAGCGCAGGAAATTCCCGCGATGGGGCCTCGGCGAACGCGGGGGTACCGTCCTCCGATCGAAAGCGCCAGGCAGTGTGAAGGAGGAAAGCGATGCACGATCACCCCACGCACGGCAGCCACGCTCACGAACACGGCGAAGGCTGCGGACACACGGCGATCCGGCACCAGGGGCACACCGATTACCTGCACGACGGGCACCTGCACCACGCGCACGGCGATCACACGGACGAGCACGTCATTGCGGTGAACGGGGCGAACCGCGCGGAATGCACGCCCTCGCACGCCTGCGGCGAGCACCAGCAGAGCCACGTGCACGGGCCTGCGTGCGGGCACGAGGGGGTCCCGCACGGAGATCACCTCGATTACCTCGTCGGAGGGCACCTGCATCACCCGCACGGCGGGCATTGCGACGATCACGGCAAGCTCGAGCTCGCCTGATCCAGGGCTCCCGACACGCGGCTTGCGGCCCGACCTGGCCGGCTGGTAGCCTCCCCCGGCTGGAGGGTCTTTTCATGAAATCGAAGAACGATCGGCAATCGATCGAGCGCCCGCTCGGGCGCGTGGTTCTCTCGTTCCTCGGCGTCGCGCTCGCCTCGCTCGCCGTGGCCTGCGCGGACGGCTCGAACAACAACCCGACCGGCGGAGGCGGCGAAGGCGGCGACGGCGGCTCCGGCGCGGCGGGAGGATCGGGCGGCGAAGGCGGCGAAGGCGGCAAGGGCGGCGGCGCGATCGTCTACCCCGTGGCCCCCGAGCAGGTCGTGAAGTTCGACCCCGTGCAAGGCGAGCTGCCGGAGGGCATCGCGATCGACGGGACCACGGCGTACGTGAGTTACTCGGTGAACCCCAAGGTCGTGAAGCTCGACCTGGAGACCGGCGCCGTCACCGATTACGGCACGATTCCGGGGCCGGTCGGCCTCGCGTTCCCGCAGGGCGTCGGCATCGACGCGAACAAGAACGTGTACGTCGTGGTGAAGAGCGAAAATCCGCAGCAGTTCCAGGCGGGGGTCTACAAGTTCCCGCCGGGCGGCGGCGAGGCCACGTGGGTCCCGGGGACCGAGACGTTGACCTACCCGCGCACGATCTCGTTCGCGAACTTCGGTTCGGGCTTCGTGACGGCCCCTGTCGCCGCGACGTTCACCGTGATCGAGCCGGGCGGCGCCGTGGGCACGACGATTGGACCGAGCAAGGACCTCTCGGGCGATCAGATGTCCGCTTGCGCGTACGGCGAGGGTGTACCGAGGGGAATCACGAGCGTCGTCGCCTCTGGCACCAGCATGGTCGATGCCTCGTTCTTCTGGACCAACGCCGACCGGGCGACGATTTACCAGGGCGGGTTCGTACCCGCCGGGGGCGGCGCGGTCTCGTTCGAGCCCGGCGGCCCGGTCGCGGGCCCCGATTGCGCGCTGCTCGGCGGCGTCGAGAGCCTGATCGAGGATCCGGTGGACGTGAGCCTGCTCGTCGTCGCGCGCGCCGCGCACAAGATCGTCCGCGTGCAGTTCACCGGAGAAACCCAGGTCCTCTCCGAGGGCGACGGCTTCTACGAGCCCTCCGCCATTGCGATCGGCAAGACGAGCAAGGGCCGCTTCCTCTACATCACGAACTCGGCGCACACGACGTACAACACGGGCGGCATCCCCGGCGTCGTGCGCATTCCGCTCCCCGACGCCAAGTAAACCCCCGCCCGGCGTCCTTGCTGCACCGCAGCAATCCTCTCACCTCTCTCGCATCGTAACCTTCATTTCCGTGTCTGCGGCGCGTGTTGCACCGCCGCAGACGACGCTTGCCTTCCTGCCCCCACGCGCCTACCCTCGACACGATTACGGTGGAGGTTTGCCATGGCATTGCGTGAGGTTTCCGTGGGCGTGCTTGTTTTGCTTCTGGCGGCGGCCTGCGGCCCGACCCCGGATCCCGAGGCGACCGGCGGCCAGGGAGGCCAGGGCGCCTCGGGCGGGAATGGGCCCGGCGGCTCGGGCGCGGGCGGCTCGGGCGGAGAGGGCGGCAGCGCGCCGTATCCCCCTGCGGATGCGTTCGACCCGGCCTACGACGCCTATTTCGATCCGCCCGCGGCCGGCGAATACGTCGACGATTACCGCGTCGTCGGCGAGATCACCCCGCCGTCCTGGTCGTGGGGCAAGATCGAGCTCGTCGAGGGGCTCCAGCGCTACCGCACGGAGGGCTACAACGTCCGCACGCAGAAGCTCCGCTGGGAGGACACGTTCGAGGACGACACGTACAAGCTGAAGACGTATTTCGGCGCGCTCAACCAGGAGCTCGTCGACGGCTTCAACATCCATTACAAGGACGCGTGCGCCGGCGAGGTGGGGAAATCGGGCGCGCCGGCCTGCGGCAAGAAGGGGCCGATGCGCCCCGAGGCGCGGTTCGTCCTTTTGCACCACGGCCCGAAGACGGCGTCGCTCTCCTGTGACAAGACGAAGACGCCCGTGCTGCTCGTGCACGGCGCCATGCAGAACGGCAACGTCTGGCTCTTGCCCGGCGGCGACGACGGCGCGGGCAACGCGTACCCGGGCACGACGCAGAAGACGGGCTTCGTGCAATGGCTCGAGGAGCGCGGGCATTGCACGTACGCGCTCACGTTCGGCACGTTCCACGGCGACAACTTCAACCAGGCGACGAACCTGGCGAACGTGATCCGCCGCGTCGCTTCGCTCGTGGGACAGCCCAAGGTCGACATCGTGGCCTGGAGCAAGGGCGTCCTCTCGGCCGACCTCTACCTCTCGAACGTTTCGAGCTGGAAGGATTGGGGCTCGAAACATTTCGAGCGCGTCGCCGCGGACTCCGCGAAGAACGTGCCCGCCTTCCGCAAGGACGTGCGCACGTACGTCGCGCTCTCCGGCCCTCACCTCGGCATCGACCTGAACTTCCGCCACCCGTTCAACAACCTCATCATCTACAGCACGCCCGACGCCGCGCCGATCGGCCAGGGCCCGGTGACCTGGGGCTTCATGAGCGCCGTGCAATGCGTGACGTTCGGATATGCCTCCGGGCCGAACTCGATCTTCCCGAACCCTTACGCCTACTCGGCCTGCGAGAACCGCGGCGCGACGTGGCCCGATTACTTCAATCGGATCTACAGCTCCAACATCACGGGCCTCGACGCCGAGGGCAAACCCGTCTCCGAGAAGAGCCTCGAGGCCCTCAACGTGGCGGAGGGCGTGAGCGGCGCGGACTTCGATTTCGATCAGTACAACCACGCGATGTGGGGCTCGATCGACGCGTCCGGCGCATACGTCTCGGCCTACCTCGGGCAGCTCCAGACGGCCTACGACCTGCGCAGCTTCTACCCCTTGCCGAACCGGCAGGATGATCCTGCCTCGTACGATTGGTCCGAGCTCGACACCGACGAAACGAAGTGGCGCGACTGGGTGAGCGTCTACAAGCTCGGCTACAACCCGGCCGGGGCGTGGGGCACCGGCGGGTGGATCGACGACGACGACGCGCACATCACCTGCCGCGCCACCGCCTACGAGCCGCAAACCTCGCCCTGCAAGGCGAAGCACGCGTATTACGACACGACGCACGCCGAGGATTATTCGTTCGGGTACGCGACGTACACGCTCATGGACGGCGTCGGCATCGAGGCCGTCATGGAAATGGGCGGCAATTTCATCGAGCGATTGAAGAACCACGGCCTGAGCCCCGACCTCGAATCTCTCTACGTGGTGCACGGCCAGAAGCCCGGCGCGCCCGGCACGATCTTCGAGATCGACGGCATGGAGTGCCCCACCTGCGATCCGAAAGGCGACGGCGTGCTCTTCGACGTGAGCATCGCCGCCCGGGATCAGCTCACGCAGGGCTGGACAGCCGATGCGAAGGCCTCCCGCTCGAAGCAGGAGGGCGTCCCATTCGGGCACCTCGAGGTCGGCGTCGCGCCAGCCGTCTGGGAGAAGATCGGCGCCGCCTTCGGCCCGTGAGAGGGTTCTTCACGCGCCTCTGCGCTGCGCTTCGAGCTTGTCCCTGAGCTCGACGAAAGAACGGAGCATGTCTCGGTAATACTTCGGGGTCAGGCCTGCCTGCATGGGAACTTCGCCCTTCGCCCGCGCCTCGCTCCGTCGCCGAAGCTCCGCTTCGAGCCCATGCTCGAGCTCCGCGATGAGGGGTTCGAGCACGGCGAGGCCCTCGTCGGGCTTGTGCGTGCGCAAGCAGGCTCCCGCGTACATACCTGCCATCTGGCATTGTTCCCAGAGGTCCGGAAAGCCCAGGCGGACCACCTCGTCCCAAGCCTCGCGGCATACCTCGAAGGGCTGTTCGAGCATGGTGGCTGCCTTGAGCAGCGCGTCGGCGATGTCCTTCTTCACGCTGAGCAGAAGGTCCTGGGCGGCTTCGTCCTCCCGGGCGCGCGCCGTGAAGTCCGCCTCGACCCGCCTGTAGTGGGCGGCGACGTCGGCGAAGCTCCGCTCCCGTGTCCGCGCGAAGGTCTTCCAGACGGCGAGACACGCTTCGGAGAACTCGTCCCAAAGCGCATCGCTCCTCTCTTCTTCCGGGGTGGGAGGGTTGGCCTCGTCGAGCCGCCGGGTGCTTCGCTCCGGATCGATCAGGCCCCTTTGCTGGGCGAGGAGCGCGCCCTTCAGGTCGCACAGGGTCTCCAGCTCCTGCTCGTAGGACCCGGTGGATTTCTGTGCCACTTTGTTCTCTTCGAGCGCGCGCTCGAGCTCGGCGATGAGGGGGGCGAGCACGGCGAGCCCCTCTTCGAACTGCTCGTCGTACCTGCAGCAGTCTGCGTAGAACCAAGTCATCGTACGCCTCGTGAAGAGGTCCGTGAAGCCGAGGCGAACGAGATCGTTCCAGGCCTCGCGGCAGACCTCCAAGGGTGGATGATGGTCGTGTGCTGCACACAAAATGGCCTCCGCGATGCGTCGCCTCGTTTCGAGCACGAAATGCGCATCGTCGTTCAATCGCGCCACGAACTCCGCCTCGACCCGTCGGTATTCGCGCACAACGTCGGTGAAGCCACTGCGTCGCGTATCGAGCCAAACTCGATCGATGGCTTTGGCGAGAGCCATGAACTGCGCACGCGCCTCTTCTTGCTTACTCATACTCATTCGATTGATTCCATTTGCAGTCAAAACTCACATGACCTACCGCCGGCTTGCTTTGGCCATTTGCCCTTGTCTTGGAAGCAGATTCGACGACAATACTCGCACATCGAAGAGCCCTCGACGTCACCGGGCTGATCCGCGAGAGGGGTCCCGAGACACTCCGTTCTCTTCTTATTACACATCTCCTCCCACCTTGGCCTCTTCTGAATCGTCTCCACAATATCCGCCTTGCTGATCTCCAGCGAAGCGGCGCACACGGTGATGATGGGGCCTGCTTCGATGATGAGATCGGCGAGGGCGATCGCCACGGCCACGAGTGCAGGGTGCCCGACGAGCCCACGCTCGGCCGGCGTTTGTCCGTTCTCCGGAGCGGTCGACTCGGATAGACGCAGCTTGCGCAGCCCGAGCAGCTCCTCCGGCACGGTCATGCCTCGCAGCGCGACCCGCGTGCACGCCGCGAGATCCGCATGGGGCACGCCCTTCGACGCCACGTCGACCACGCGGCCCTCCTCGTCCACCTTCACCGAGAAGCCGCCGCCGCGAAAAAGAACCGATCCAAGCTCGCCGAGCTCGAGCCCGATCTGAAATCGCTCCCGCTTCCGGATGGCAAGACGCTCCATGACTGGGCCATGGGCTTCGTCGGCGCGGGCGATACGATCGGAAAGCTCCTCTCCGCGCGCGCCTCCGCGGAGGCGGACGCCCAGAACGACGGGAAGAACAACCAGCTCCGCAAATCGACGATCAAGCTCCTCCATCGGTTCCGCGAGGCCGCGCGCGACGAGATCGAGCTCCACGCGGGTCTGCCGCGCGACCTCGAGAGCCGGGTGTTCGGGCTCTTCGACGAGCTCTCCGCGCGGCGCGCCAAAAGGAAGTCCGGCGGGGAGGAGCCCCCGAAGGGACAAGGCGGCACGGGCTGAGCGGGCCACGCGGGACTTTCCCCCGAGGCCCGCGCAGCGGTACAACGCGCCATGTCCAAAGACCTCGCCCTGCCCGCATTGGTGACGATCGTCGCCCTCGTGACGTATTTCGTGCTCACGATCAACGTCGGCCGTGCCCGCACGAAATTCAACGTCCCGGCGCCCCAGACCTCCGGGAACCCCGATTTCGAGCGCGTGCTCCGGGTGCAGCAGAACACCGTCGAGCAGATCATCCTGTTTCTCCCGAGCCTGTGGATGTGCGCCCTGTTCACGAGCCCGAAGGTCGCCGCGGGGCTCGGCGCGGTCTGGATCCTCGGCCGGATCGTCTTCGCGTGGGGCTACTACCAGGCCGCGGACAAGCGTGGGCCGGGCTTCGGGATCACGATGCTCGGCAACATGGGCCTGCTCATCGGATCGATCTACGGCGTGATCACGAACCTCCTGTGATAGGCTCCGGGGCCACCGCGTCGAGGAGGGCCGGAGAGTTCGATGCTACTTGCGCCGGGGACCGTGATCGCGGGGCGATACCGCCTGGAGCGGCCGCTCGCGTCCGGGGGCATGGGCTCGGTGTGGATCGGGCGGCACGTGACGCTCCAGACCGACGTCGCGATCAAGTTCATCTCCACCGAGTCGGCCGCGTCCCAGGCCGCGCGCGCGCGCTTCGAGCGTGAGGCGCGCTCGGCGGCGCACCTGCGCCACCCGAACGTCGTCGCCGTCCAGGACTACGGCATCGAGGACGAGACGCCGTACCTCGTGATGGAGCTCTTGCGCGGCGAGAGCCTGGAGGAGCGCATCCTCGCGCAGGGTCGGCTCTCGCTCGCGGCGCTCGCGCCGATCGTGCAGCAGATGAGCCGCGGCCTGCGCAAGGCGCACGAGGGGGGCGTCATCCATCGCGATCTCAAGCCGGGCAACGTCTTCCTCGCGCGCGACGACGACGACGAGGTCGAGGTCGTGAAGATCCTCGACTTCGGCATCGCCAAGGAGACGGACATGTCCCTCGGCGAGGCGACGAAGACCAGCGAGCTCATGGGCTCGCCGCATTACATGAGCCCCGAGCAGCTCCGGAGCTCGAAGAAGACCGACGTTCGCAGCGATCTCTGGTCCGTCGGCGTCGTGCTCTACCGCGCGCTGACGGGCAAGATCCCCTTCCCCGGCGACACGCTCGCCGAGGTGATGGTGCAGGTCTTTTCCGCGCGCCTGCCGCCAGCGACCTCGCTCGCGCCGGATCTGCCGCCCGCGCTCGACGCGTTCTTCCAGCGGGCGCTGGCGAGGAACCCCGACGACCGGTTCCAGTCGATGCGCGAGCTCGCCGAGGCGTTCCAGTCGGTCGCGAGCGGCCGCGGCATGCCGGCGGCGCCCGCGCCCCCGAGCCCGCCGGACGCCGCGCGCGGCTCGCTCCCGAGCGTGAACGCCCTGGGGACGCCGCTGCCGATCGCGCCGCCGATGGGCGCCGTGCCGCCGGCGCCGTCCTCGTCACCGGGTCTGTCGGCGCCGCAGTTCGCGTCCCCTGCACCGAACTCCTCGCGAGGTTTGTCTTCCCATGGTGGGGGGCTCGCGCAGCCGGAGGCTGCACTGCGCCCCCCACACCCCCCAGGCCTCGGTGGGGGGCTCGCGCAGCCGGAGGCTGCCCTGCGCCCCCCACACCCCCCAGGGGTCCCTGCTGCTGCACCGAACTCCTCGCGAAGTCCTTCGGCGCCGCAGTTCGCGCCTGCGGCGCCAACGTCCTCACCAGGTTTGTCCGCGCCGCAGACCTTGGCCTCCACGACGACGCCGCCCGTGCCCGTGGTTGGTCCGGATGTACCTCCGCCGCTCGTGCCCGGAGGCCCCACCGCGCCGCCCGTCTCGATGCCGACGTTCCCGGAGGCGGGCGCGCCGCAGCCGCCCGCGGACGCCTCGGCCGCGCCGCTCAGCGCCCCGTTCGCGGAGCCGCCCGCCGCCGCGCCCTTCCCTGCGCCGCCGGGCGCGGCC